>JAUVVG010000007.1 GCA_030604735.1 Azoarcus sp. | reverse complement strand
CGCGAGATCGAGCGGGTCGATTCCGGCTATCGCTCGATGATGAGCGTGCAGTCCTCGCTGGTGATGGTGCCGATCAACGAGTTCGGCACCGAAGAACAGAAGAAGAAGTACCTGCCCAAGCTCGCCACTGGCGAATGGGTCGGCTGCTTCGGCCTGACCGAACCCAACCACGGCTCCGACCCGGGCAGCATGGTCACCCGTGCGCGCAGCGTCGACGGTGGCTACAGCCTGTCCGGCGCCAAGATGTGGATCAGCAACAGCCCGATCGCCGACGTGTTCGTGGTCTGGGCCAAGACCGACGACGGCAAGATCCGCGGTTTCATCCTCGAGAAGGGCTGGAAGGGACTCTCCGCGCCGACGATCCACGGCAAGGTCGGCCTGCGCGCTTCGATCACCGGCGAGATCGTGATGGACGAGGTGTTCGTGCCGGCCGAAAACATGTTCCCGGAAGTCACCGGCCTGAAAGGCCCCTTCACCTGCCTCAACTCGGCCCGCTACGGCATCGCCTGGGGCGCCCTGGGTGCTGCCGAAGCCTGCTACGAGACCGCCCGCCAGTACGTGCTGGACCGCCAGCAGTTCGGCCGGCCGTTGGCCGCCAACCAGCTGATCCAGAAAAAGCTCGCCGACATGCTGACCGAGATCACGCTGGGCCTGCAGGGCTGCCTGCAACTGGGCCGGATGAAGGACGCCGGCAACGCCCCGATCGAGGTCACCTCGATCATGAAGCGCAACTCCTGCGGCAAGGCGCTCGATATCGCCCGGGTCGCGCGCGACATGCTCGGCGGCAACGGCATCTCGGACGAGTATTGCGTCGCCCGCCACCTGGTGAACCTGGAAGTCGTCAATACCTATGAAGGCACGCACGACATCCACGCGCTGATTCTGGGACGCGCAATCACCGACATCGCGGCATTCTCGAACTGACGGCGCGCAGGTATCCAGCGCGATTCGGCGCCCTAGCATCCAGTGCGATTCGCGGCGAATTGACGATAAACAGGTACCGGGCGCAATTCGCGGCTTGAGCCGCCACAGGTTGTGGTGGCGTTCGGGGTGGGTGTAGGAGCGGCGCGAGCCGCGAATTGCGGCGGTGATTGCATGGTGCTGATTTCGCATGCCGTGATTCGCCGCTTGCGCGGCTCCTACAGGGAGTGGATGCGTTCGGGGTGGGTGTGGGAGCGACGCAAGCCGCGATAAAGACGTTGGGGAGCCGTCATGTATTCATGTGATGCACGGCAGTCCCGCAATAGGAGATAGCCTGATGGCAGGCGCGCTTTCACATATCCGCGTACTCGATCTTTCCCGAATCCTGGCCGGCCCCTGGGCGGGCCAGATCCTCGCCGATCTCGGCGCCGACGTGATCAAGGTCGAGCGACCCGGCGCCGGCGACGACACCCGCAGCTGGGGCCCGCCCTACCTGAAGGACGCCGCCGGCGAGGACACCTCGACCGCGGCCTACTTCCTTTGCGCGAACCGCAACAAGCGCTCGATCACGGTGGACATGACCCGGCCGGAAGGCCAGCGCCTGCTGCAAGAGCTGGCGGCGCAGTCCGATGTGGTGCTGGAGAACTTCAAGAAGGACGGGCTGGTCCGCTACGGGCTGGACTACGCCTCGCTGAAGGCGATCAATCCGCGTCTGGTGTATTGCTCGATCACCGGCTTCGGCCAGGACGGGCCGTATGCGGCGCGCGCCGGCTACGACTTCCTGATCCAGGGCCTGGGCGGGCTGATGAGCATCACCGGCCACCCCGATCATGAGCCCGGTGGCGGTCCGATGAAGGTCGGCGTCGCGCTGACCGACATCCTGACCGGCCTCTACGCCGCCAACGCGGTCCAGGCGGCGCTCGCCTGGCGGGAACGCAGCGGCCAGGGCCAATACATCGACCTCGCGCTGCTAGACGTGCAGGTCGCCTGCCTCGCCAACCAGGCCATGAACTACCTCGGCTCCGGCCAGGTTCCGGGCCGGCTCGGAAATGCCCACCCCAACATCGTGCCCTACCAGGATTTTCCGACCGACGACGGCTACATGATCGTCACCGTCGGTAACGACGGGCAATTCGCCCGCTTGTGCGAGGCGGCCGGGCGGCCGGAACTCGCCCGCGACCCCCGTTATGCGACCAACAAGGCTCGGGTGGCGAACCGGGCCACGCTGATCCCGCTGCTGAACAAACTGACCATCCAGCGCAGCACCGCCGACTGGATCGTGACGCTGGAGAAGGTCGGCGTGCCTTGCGGCCCGATCAACACCGTCGCCGACGTGTTCGAGGACGCACAGGTGAAGCATCGCGGCCTGATGGTCACGATGCGCCACCCGGACATCGGCCCGATTCCCCAGGTCGCCAGCCCCTTCCGGTTATCGGAAACCCCGGTCGAGTACCGCAGCCCGCCCCCACTGCTGGGCGAACACACCGACCAGGTACTGGCCTCGCTGCTCAAGCTCAAGCCAGACGAGATCGATCGGCTCAGACAGGACGGGATCGTCTGATCGCTCAAGGAACGTGGAGCCACAGTAAAGCCGGGACATTTCTTCGGCGAAAGTCACCGCTTAGTCATCGCTCGGTGTCGGGGTTTGTTTGTCCCGCGACTCAGCCCGAGCGCATGCCGCTGTTGGTGCGCGAAGCGGCCGCGATCCCTGCTGTTTGAGGCCGATAGGCCGAGTTCAGGGATCGCAGCGAAGCGCGCCTTACAGCGACAGCGCGAGGGGCTGTCGGAGCCGGACAGACAAACCCCGACACCACAGGCTTGCGCACGAACCGTCAGCGCTCCTTGTCAGGCCGCCATCGCGAGCGGCTCGGCGACCTTCATCTCGCCGCCGAGCGCTTCGACCAGGGCCGGCAGCATGTTCGCCAGTTCGGCCGCCATCAGCATGAAGCCGGCGTCGAAGATGGCGCGGGCGTCCTCGGCACCGGACTCCTCGACCTTCTCCTTGACCACGTCGAGGAAGTCCAGCCGCTTGATCTCGAGCTTTTCGGTCAGCACGAAGCTCAGGCGCTCGTCGAAGGTCAGGGCCAGCCGGGTCGGCAGTTTGCCGGCTTCGAGGTGGCCGCGCACCTCGTCGCCTTCCAGCGTATGACGCACATAGCGCACCGCCGCCTTGTCCTCGGTCACCGAACGCAGCTCGCAGTCCTGGTCGATGGTGAAGCCCGCCGGGGCCTCGTTTCCGGCCAGCCAGTCGGCCATCGCCGAGGTCGGTGAGACCTCGGTGCGCAACAACGACAGCGGCAAGGCGTCCATGGCCTGGCGCAAGGCCTCCAGCACGTCCTCGGCGCGGGCCTGGCTGGGTGCATCGATGCCCAGCCAGCCATTGGCCGGATCGATCCAGGCGAACACCTTGCGCCGGCGGGTGAAGGCGCGCGGCAGGAACTCCTGCATGATCTGCTCCCGCAGCTCCTTCATCTGCTTGCGACCCGGCTTGTAGCCTTGCTGGGCGGCGATCTCCTCGGCGCGCTCCTCGGCCTCCTGCTTGACCACCGACGACGGCAGCAGACGCTGTTCGAAGCCGAGCGCGATCAGCCAATGGCCGCCGACGCGATGGACCAGCACGTCGTCACCGGTCGGTGAGACCCAGCCGCGGGTTTCCTGATCCTGGCTGCCGCAGGGATGGAAACGCTTGCGCGCGAGCTGCTCTTCGAGATGATCGGCGCTCATGTCCCACTTGGCCGGCAGACGGTAGATCTGAAGATTTCTGAACCACATGATCGGACTTCCCAAAACGTGATCGAGGCCGTGTTTCCCGGCCCCGGAATAATTGAAAATCGTGTGACTACTGGATCCGGGTCGATTCGATAATCATGCGGATGACCCGCACGGTATCGAGGTCGGATTCGTGATAAGCCGATTTGACGAAGGCCGCATAAGGCCCGTCGGGATCCTGGGTGTGTTCGGCGAGCGTGGTCTGGTAGCGGAAACGCAACACCAGCTCGTCGGGTGTCGGCTCCTCGATGCTGATCGTCAGACGACCACCGGCATGCTCGTCGGTACGCTCGGACTCGAAGATCACCGATTCCATCGGCGACAGCGTCACCCGGTCGCGGATCACCACATCACCGAAATGCAGATCCCGTACCAAGCGATTGTCGTCGCGCTCGACGATCATGCACGCTTCCAGGCCGGGCAGGAACGGACGCGGATTCTCTGCACGGCACAACAGCCCAAACCAAAGCTCCTCCCGGCTGAGATCCATCACCAGTGGGTTGTCCGGCTGGTTGATGATCACTACGTGCTCAAAATTCAATGCTGCGACTCCTGATTCGGCGGGCGCAGTTTAACCCGCTTTTGGCGGTCGGGAAAATCTGTTTCACGTTGTCGATCGGCGCAGCTTCTGCTGTTGTTATGTACTGTATGTATATAAAAAACAAAGACTATTATGTAAGGCCCGATTCTGTGGATAAGTCGTTTTTGTATCTTCCGATCAACGCCTTGAACACGGGAAAAGAGGGCTCATAAGCCAGGGGACGGGGTGTGGGGAGAATGTGGTCGCTTTCGCGTCGACCCGCTCCAGCTGCCGCTTACCCACAATTGCTACAGCATCGGTGCAATGACTTGTGCACCGTTTCGCCCGAAAATTCTTGCGCTCGCAATCGCGAGCGGTAACATCGCCGGATGAAAACAGAACGCCTTCTTCAATCTCAGGGTTTCGGCAGCCGCAAGGACTGCCGTGCCATCATCCGTGCCGGTCTGCTCAGTATCGGCGGCGAAGTCATCGACGATCCCTTCGCCGAGATCGCCGAGGTCGATCTCGGCGATCTCGAGTTCGAGGTCGATGGCCAGCGCTGGCGGTATCGCGAAAAAGCCTACCTGGTCCTGCACAAGCCGACCGACTACGAGTGTTCGCACAAGCCGCAACACCATCTGTCTATCTTCTCGCTGTTGCCGGTCGAGCTGGTGCGGCGGGACGTACAGTGCGTCGGTCGGTTAGACCACGACACAACCGGCCTGATGCTGCTCTCGGACGATGGTCAGTTCATCCATTTCTGGAGTTCGGGCAAGAAGCGCATCCCCAAGGTGTATGAGGTCACCGCCAAGCATCCGGTCAGTGACGAGATGGTCGCGAGCCTGCTGGCCGGGGTGCAGCTCCATGACGAGCCGACGCCGATCGTGGCCAAGGCCTGCGAACGCACCGGCGAGCACACCCTGCGTTTGACCGTCACCGAGGGCAAGTACCACCAGGTCAAGCGCATGATCGCCGCGGTCGGCAATCGGGTCGAAGGGCTGCATCGCTCGCAGGTAGGGGGTTTGGCCTTGCCGACCGATCTCGCGCCGGGTCAGTGGCGCTGGCTGGAGCCCGAAGACCTGGCGACGCTGTCCGCTTTCACGGACTGATTTTCCGTTTCCGGTTCGACGCGGCTTTCGGAATGTCGAAACAACCGTCATTCCGGCAGAAGCGGGAATCTCTGGATCGAGAAACCGGGTTCATGCCTGCATCGAAGCGATGAAAGTGCTTTGGTGCGAGGCGACCTCGACAAGTTTCTTTTTGGACTTTCTTCCGGCGAGTGCTGGTTCGACTGTCCCCTCGGCCGAAGTGTCCGTGGATTGCTGCAGTTGTTGTTGACTTGTATTTATATAAATAACAACAACGTTTACGTAAGTCCTTTTTCTGTGGATAAGCCGGCTTTCTCCTTTCTTGACGCGCCATCTGCTGCGGGATGCCTGGGTTGATAAGCGGGTGGGATCGATGTGTCCGAATTGTGGCCGCTTTTTCCGGATACGGGCCGCAAGTCCTTTATCCACAATGCTTTCACAGCTGATACCGCAGCTATACATGACGAATGAACGAATCGACCGATCGCTCCGCGCCACGCTGGGACATCTTCTGCCGGCTTGTGGATAACATGGGGGATATCGGCGTCTGCTGGCGGCTGGCGCGGACTCTGGCCCTGCACCACGGCATCTCGGTCAGGCTGTGGCTGGATGATTTCGCGGCGTTCTACCGTCTCTGTCCGGACGCGCCGGCAGCGTTCGTGGTGGACAGGCGCGTGACCCGTTACGACCGGGTCGAAGTATGCGAATGGAGTGATCCGTTTCCGGCAGTCGAAGTCGCCGACTGTGTGATCGAAGCCTTTGCCTGTGATCCCCCGGAATCCTATCTGGATGCGATGCGCCGCCGCGCGTCGTCGCCGCTATGGGTGAATCTCGAGTACCTGACCGCCGAGTCCTGGGCTTCGGAGTGCCACGGCCTGCATTCGCGCCATCCCCGTCTCGGGCTGGAAAAGGTTTTCGTCTTCCCCGGGTTTGTGGCCGGCACGGGGGGGCTGATCCGTGAGCCGGACCTGTTCGAGGAGCGAAATCGATTCGTTGCCGACGCCGACGCACGCAGCGCCTTCCTGGCCGGGCTGTGCGGTCAACCGCCCTCGCCTTTGGCGCGCCTGGTCTCCCTGTTTGCCTACGAACAAGCTCCTCTGGGCGAGCTGCTCGATGAGTGGGCGTCGGGCGCGTGTCCGGTCGAGCTGTTGGTCCCGGATGGACGGGTGGTGCGGGACGTATCACGCTGGCTGGACACGCATGCGCGCGGATCGGATCGACGCAGGGGGGTCGGCCGGCTCACGGTGACGCGCATCCCGTTTCTCGCCCAGCGCGACTACGACCGTTTGCTGTGGTGTTGTGATCTCAACTTCGTGCGCGGCGAAGATTCCTTCGTGCGCGCTCAGTGGGCCGACGCTCCGTTCGTCTGGCACATCTACCGTCAGGCCGATGACGCCCATCTTGTCAAGCTGGACGCCTTCATGGCGCGCTATTGCGAAACGATGGATCCGCCCACCGCCGAGGCCTTGCGTGCCTTCTGGCTGGCCTGGAACGGTGTCGGATCGCTGGCAGCGACCTGGGCGGTTTTCCAGGCCGCGCTGCCGAATCTGGCCGCTCACCATCGCCGTTGGCGTGACCGTCTCGGCGCCCGGCACGATCTCGCCGGGACACTGGTCAAGTTTTACGAAGATGCTGTAAAATCGCAGGTTTTTCAAAGTCGTATGAACGGTAGCGAGCCGGGTGGCAAGCACCACTGACGACCCACCTCCAGGAAACAGCATGAAAACCGCTCAGGAACTCCGCTCCGGTAACGTCATCATGGTCGGCACCGACCCGCTCGTGGTGCAGAAGACCGAATACAACAAGTCTGGCCGCAACGCCGCCGTGGTCAAGATGAAGCTCAAGAACCTGCTGTCCGGCAACCCGTCGGAGTCGGTGTACAAGGCGGACGACAAGTTCGAGATGGTCATGCTCGAGCGCAAGGAAGTCACCTACTCGTACTTCGCCGACCCGATGTATGTCTTCATGGACGAAGAGTACAACCAGTACGAGGTCGAAGCCGACAACATGACCGACGCGCTGAAGTATCTGGAAGACGGCCTGGCCTGCGAAGTGGTGTTCTACAACGGCAAGGCGATCTCGGTCGAACTGCCGAACTCGGTCGTGCGCGAAGTCACCTATACCGAACCAGCGGTCAAGGGCGACACTTCGGGTAAGGTGCTCAAGCCGGCCAAGATCTCCACCGGCTTCGAGTTGATGGTGCCGGCCTTCGTCGAGATCGGCGACAAGATCGAGATCGACACCCGTACCGACGAGTACAAGAACCGGGTCAAGTAAGCCCACGCTGGACCGGTTCGGTGCCGCGCAGGCGCCTGAGTCGGCTGGCGGAATCCTGTTGAACGGCCACGGCGACTTTCACGTTAACGCTGGCCGTCAGGATTTGCGCTCGATGTGGTCGGCAAACCGGCCTATGGCCCGCCTTGTGCGGGCTTTTTTCACATCGAGTGTTATAAAAATGCAACATCGTGTTGCATTCCCGCGAATTCACCTTGATTTTTCCTGTCAGAAGAATAAGTTGGGAACGTAGCTTTCAATTTTATTCTGGAGTGGGAACGATGAGACGGGGTGCGGTCGTGACGGCCGCGACAATCGGGGTCTGGCTTTCGGCATGCGCGCTGGACAAGCCGACAGAGACGACTGACAACACGACGCAGACGAATGCGCGCAGTCATGTGTCCGAAACCTCGGCTCCCCCCGGCCCGACCGTTCTGGCACGAGGCGTGGCGCAAGCCTCGTCCGATCCGGCGCCAGCCGCCGACGCCCAGAACACGCCCACCGCCAACGCTGCTGCCGAGCCGGCAGAGTCCACGGCAGCGGCGCAGGCCGCCGCGCCGCGGGATGACAATGTCCGCGATGCGAAGGAGGCTGCCGAGGAAGCGGCACGCAAGATCCTCGATGTCACGCTAGGCGCTGCCAACAAGATCAAGGAAGTCGGCCTGGGCGCGGTGCAGTCGGTGCGCGAAAGCACTGTCCGCAACGACGACGCCGATGGGACCAATGCGACCGGCGAACTCGCCGCGAATGGCGACGTCGAGATGATCGCCGACTGAGCCTTTTATCCGTGTCAGAAGTGCCTGGGCTTGGGGTATTTGCGCATGAATGCGGCGTAGACACGCCGCAATTCCTTCTCCCTTGCCAGATGACCGGTTTCGGCCGCGTGTGCGATCAGGTCGAGATGCATTTCGTGGATCCGGTAGATCCCTTTCAAGCTACCCAGCAGCTTGTCGCCGAGTTCGGCCGCGACCACCTCCGGTATATGCTGATGCTCGGAAATCACGTCTATCGTGTCGCGATCGAGATCGATGAAGTCGAGACAATCGGTCAGGCTCAACATGGCTGTCACCTCCAGTCGCTGGACACCGCTTTTCGCCAGTCAATGCACTGATTCGGGAAGTACCCGCACCAGTCTGGCGCATTGGCGTCCTCGATGATCGATCCGATCTGTTCTCAAGAGTTCGGTATTCGAACATCAACTACCTGATTCGTCGTTATATTTTTAGCGGATCAGGATCTGCGCAAGCGCAAGTTCGTGTTTGCGCGGTGGAATTAACGCAAGTTACATGCCGCTTGTTGCCCGGGTCGTTCTTACAATTTTTATCGCGCGAGTCGGCTTGCGTTTGATGACCTCCCATCTATATTGAATACACCGCGGCTCATCGTGATCCGGGATCGATGCGATTCCAGGCACGTGTCCTTGAGCTGACAGGATTCATGACAAGGGGGAGGAATGGCTTCCTATCGCGGCGTGAAGGCGGTGTTGACCGCCCTCGAGGATTTTTTCGCACGTCGACTTCCTGCCGACTTGCGCGCCGAACCCGTCAATGCCCATGTCACACTGCTCGGCAGTGCCGATGTTAGTGACCGCCTTTCCGGCAACTTGCTCGGTATCTATCTGCACCGGCTCACCATCGATCCGCACGGCCGTAGCCGCGGGTTTTCGTCGCAAGGTCTTCCGCCTACCGGACGATATCCGGAACTGCCGGTCAATCTGCATTTCCTTCTGATCGCCAACGCCAGCAGTGCGACCATCGAGGCCGACCTGATCGCATGGGCGATGGTCGCGCTGGCCAACCAGAGTCAGCTCGACGTCTCGCACCTGCATGACATCGACGACGACTGGAGCGAGCGGGAGATCCTGACCATCAGCCCGGACGAGATGAGTACCGAGGACTTGATGCGAATCTGGGACGTCTTCGAGTCGCCTTACACCATGAGTGTGCCTTACGTGGCTCGTACCATCCGCCTGCGTCTGGACGAAGAGCGCAGCGAGGGGCCACCGGTGGTGACACGGGTGTTTCCTGGAGGACGGATCTGATGGCCCTCACTGTGCTCGAAACTTCTGTCCTGCACGCGAGTGACTTCATTCATTGGCTGGACGGCGGCAGTGCGGCCGAGTCGCATCGCATGGCCCGGGTCGAGCATCCGCTTGTGATCGAATTGAGCGATTCACCAACCGATCTGCGATGGCTTCACCGGCCAGGGCGAACCGCTTTCTGGCGTACATCCCAGTCCGACCTCTTCCCCGGCCGGGCCAGCGAGAGCGAACGCACGCGTCCGAATGTGTCGACTTTTCCGGTCGAGGGGCGGGTCGTCGATCCGCGGGGCCGATTCAATTCCAGACGGTTCATGCTCACCCTGGGCGATGGTCAGGGTCATGCCATCGTGCTTTATCCAAGCCCGGCCGCGGTCCGGTTCGGCCACGCGGGTGGCTTGATCGGCACCCTCCGGCGTAGTGACGGGGAGCCCGTGCGATGGGCCCTGCTCACCGTGTCGGCCGTCACCCCCTTCGGTGAAACCCTGGTCTTCCGCGCGCAGAGCAATACGCATGGAGACTTTCTGCTGCCGACCGGACGCCTGCCTCCGTTACCGGAGAGCATCGTCGATTACGCCGCGACGCTGGGCATTGCGGCCGACATCACGCAGGGCGGGGATGAGGTGGCGGACCCCGATGCACTACCGCCCGTTCAGATAGCCGATGTCGATTCGCCCGGTCTGTTTTCCGACACGCTCGCCATCCGTCTGGTGCCGGGCGAAATACGACCACTCCGATCCTTTGGCCGGAATCACCTTTCCGTACAAGCCGTTTGAATCAACCGAGGGGAGAAGACCATGCCTGAATATCTTGCACCCGGTGTATTCGTCGAGGAGGTCAGCTTCCGCGCCAAGTCGATCGAGGGCGTTGGTACCAGCGTCGCCGGAATCGTCGGCCCGACCCGTTACGGGCCGCTGACCGGGGTACCGGAAGTCGTCACCAGCTTCGGAGAGTTCTCGCGGGTTTACGGTGATGTACTCGACCTGAATCTGGGTGGCAATGGCGTGCTGAACCATACTGCGCTGGCGGCAAAGGCGTTTTTCGATGGTGGCGGCAAGCAGCTCTTCGTAGCGCGAATCGCCAGTACCGCCACTGCACCGACTGCCGCCAGTGTGGCCGATGCCGACGGTATCGTCAGCTTCAGCGCCCGCTTTCCCGGTGCGATGGGCAATGTCACACTGGAGATCGATTGGCGCAATGCCGAGCGGACACTGTTCGACATCACGGTACGGACCGGCGGACCGGACGGGCCGGCGATCTATACCTACGGTGGCGTATCGACCGATCCGGCCGCGGCGAACAGCCTGGCTGCGATCCTGCCGGCTTTTCCGAACAAGCGCCATGATTTCCTGTCCAGCCCGATCAGCTGCGCGCTCGGTGACGAGGCAACGACGGAGACCATCGGTACCGCGCTGAACAGCCTGTTCGACGCCACGGCGGTGACGCCCGGACCGCTGTCGGTGGAAGGTCCGCGCTTCCTGATCACGCTGGCCGGTGGCACGGATGGTGCGGTGCCGACCGCGAGCGATTTCGCCGGTAGCGTGAACCTGGTCAGCGGAAGCAGTGGCTTCGCCGCCCTCGAAGACATCGAGGACATCGCGATCGTGATGGCGCCGGCCGCGAGCGCGATGGGCGAGACCGCTCATCGGGGCACGGTCGTCGAGATGCAGCGTCATTGCCGCAAGATGCGCTACCGCGTCGGTATCGTCGATGCCCGCGAAGGCATGTCGATCTCGGAAATCCGCAGCTTCCGTGACAATTTCGACGACTCCCGGCTCGCGCTCTACTACCCGTGGGTCGTCGTTGCCGATCCGCGCCGTGTCACCGATACGATACAGGTTCCCCCGGCCGGTTTCGTCGCGGGTGTGTATGCCAGTACCGATGTGCAGCGCGGCGTGCACAAGGCGCCCGCCAACGAACCGGTGATAGGCGCACTGCGCTTCGCCCAGGAGATCAACCGGTTCCAGCAGGAGTTGCTGAACCCGGTCGGGATCAACTGCCTGCGCTCCTTCCCTGGACGGGGGCATCGGGTCTGGGGTGGCCGTACCCTGTCCAGCGACCCCGAATGGAAGTACGTCAATGTCCGCCGCTACTTCCTGTACCTCGAGCGCTCGATCGACAAGTCGACCCAGTGGGTCGTGTTCGAGCCGAACGGCGAACGTCTGTGGGCGAATGTGCGCACCACGGTCGAGGATTTCCTCTACAACGAATGGTTCAACGGACGTCTGCTGGGCTCTTCACCCAAGCAGGCCTATTTCGTGCGCTGCGACCGGAGCACGATGACCCAGAACGATCTCGACAATGGCCGTCTGGTGTGTGAAATCGGCGTCGCGCCGCTGCGTCCGGCCGAATTCGTGATCTTCCGCATTGGCCAGAAGACGGCCGACGCCTGATCCCCTAGCACCCACCGACAAGGGAGGACCGAATCATGGCTGAACTCAGAGAGACCCCTTACGGGGTATTCAATTTCCTGGTAAATCTCGGCGACGGCACCGAGGGTGAGGTGCAGGGGGGGTTTGCGGAAGTGTCGGGGCTCAACGCCGAGATCACGGTGGCGGAGTACCGCAATGGCAACGCCAAGACCAATTATGTCAGCAAGGTGCCGGCCATCCACAAGGCCGGCGACGTGACCTTGAAGCGCGGCGTGATCGGCGCCGAGAACATCTACAACTGGCTCGACCAGATCCGCGCCGGGGACGTCAAGGCCAAACGCAATGTGGTGATCAACCTGGTCAGTGAAGACCGCTCGGGCACGGTGCTGAGCTGGAAGCTGATCAACGCCATGCCCATCAAATGGACCGGTCCGACGCTGACCGCCAAGGGCGGCAGCGATGTCGCGATGGAAGAGCTGGTGTTGTCGGTCGAGCATATCGAGCAGAGCTGATCGGGCCGATCGGGGATCCCCTCGTGCAGACCCTGCTCGGATCGCGTATCGCGCTCACACCCCGGCCGACCCGTCGGGCGGCAGCGGTACTCGAGGTCGCCATGCTCGGGCACTGCCCGGGCCGAAGCAGACCGGAGCGGCTGCTCGCCTTGCCGGCCGCGCTGGAGGACATGCGTGCGGCCGGCTTCTCGACCACGGTCGAGAGGCTGCAGGCCGGCGAACGGGCCGGGCTTCACCATGTACCGCTACCGCTGTGTGCGGCGGCGGAGTTTCACGACATTTTTCCGGATGCCGCGCGCGCGCCAAGCGATTACGTCAGCATTCTGGCGGGCGATCGCGCCTGGCTGGCCCAGGCGGTAGACGACTTCTTCGCCAACGGAGGGGAGAAGCTGTGGGTGATCCGGCTTCCAGAGCAAGGTCCGTCGCCGCACGAACACTTCCTGGCGTCGGACGGCAGTCGATTGCATGATCAGGATGGCTTGCGCGGCCTCGACGTCGTCCTGTCGATTCCGTCCATCGGGCTGGTCGCCTTTCCCGACCTCGAGCGCCTGCAGATCCCGGCCCGCTTGCCGGACATCCCGCGGGTCCGGCTGGAGAACCCGGTGCCGCGCTTCCTACCCTGCGGCAGCGAGCTCGATGATGATCATCGCGAACGGCGCCATCCGCACGAGTTGCCGGTGACCCATCCGCCGCTCGCGCTCGAGCGCGTGCTCGCCGGCATCGTCGGCCCGATCGCCAGACACCGGCCCGACATGCAGTGCCTGATGACGCTGCCGCTGGCGTATTCCGACACGCTGGATGTGCCCGTTCTGGATCCGTCGGCCCGGGCCTTGTTGTCCGGTTTGCGGCGTCGTTCCGATCGTGACGGCCAGGTGTTGCGCCACCTGCAGTGTCTGTTCCCGTACTTGCGCGGGCCTCGCCACCGTCTGTGCAGTGCGGTGGGCATCGTGGCCGGCCTCCAGTCGCAGGTGGCCGCGACGTCGGGGCCGTGGCGGTCGATGGCGGCGCGAGCGATGGTGACCGATGCCTTGCCCTGGCCGCGAATCGGCCAGGCGACACTGGTCGGCTTGCGCGAGGATCCGGGCGTCGCGCTGCTCAGGGTTCGTAACGGGCGGGTCAGCGTGGACGACGAACGGCTGCTCGTGCCGGCGCTTCCGCAATCCGATCTTGCCGGGCGCGAGCTGGCGCGATTCAACGGGTATCGGTCTGGCGAGCTGATGCGTTTTCTGGGATTCCTGAAACGGCGCTTGCAGGCACTGGGCGAACAACTGGTCTTCGACTCGGACCCGGATGATCCGCGTCCGCAACGCCTGCTTCAGGATTTTCTGCGCAGCCTGCATGCCCGCGGAGCCTTGCGCGGTGCCTTGCCGCAGGAGGCGTTCCGCGTCACCCGACGGCCGGCGAGCGAAGGCGTGCTGCTGTTCGAGATCGAGATCGCGCCGGCGTTCCCGATCGACAGGCTGAGTCTGACTTTCATCAATCGTGGTGCCGGCTGGCACCTGGAGGGGCCAGGTGTCTGAGTTCGTGCCGTTTCGCTTCAAGGTCAGCCTGTTCGATACCGAGGGCGGGACCCTGCTGTGTGGTGGCTATTTCAGTGAAGTCAGCGGTTTCGAGCTGACCATGGAGCCCAAGAGTATCCGCGAAGGAGGACGCAACTGGGGTGAGATCCAGCGCAGCGGCCAGACCCGCTTCGCGCCCATGGTCTTGAGGCGCGGCGTCACCACCCTGAACGACTTGTGGTCCTGGTTCGACATCACGACCCGGCGTGCCCACTACGGCTACCGTTTGATCGGACACATCCTGGTACTGGGAAATCCGCTCACCACCGTGTCGCGCGGCCAGCACGGTGTGCAGGGCGTGGAGGACAATCCGATGATGATCTGGAAGCTCCATGGCGTGCTGCCGATCAAGTTCAAGGGACCGGACCTGTCGGCCACCGCCAGCCAGGTGGCGATCGAGGAGTTGCACCTCGTGCACGAAGGACTGGAACTGGAAAGACCGGACGGAGGCGGCACATGATCGTTCCCGAGCACGCCAAGCTGATTCCGGTCGACGGCACCGAGGATACGCCGGACCTCCCCAATGCGATCGAGGTGCAGTTCAATCCGGCTACGTTGAAGGTCGCGCTATCGAACACCCTCAAGGAAAACCGGAATGCCGGCAATAACCGCGCCGCGCAGTTCGTGGACAAGAGTTCGTCCACGCTCAGCGTCGAGCTCGTGTTCGATACCACCTGGATCGACCAGGATGTCGCACGGGTGCATCGTGAGCGGGCGGCGGGCGAGGGCCGCAGCGCGGAAGACGTCGCGGCCGGATCCGACGTACGCAAGCTGACCAGCCGGATTGCCGACACTTTCATCAAGCCGGTGGAGCAGGGTGACCAGCTTCTCGCGCCCAAGCGTTGCCTGTTCCAGTGGGGGGCGTTCGAGTTTCTCGGTCTGGTACAGAGCTTCGACGAGACCCTCGACTTCTTCTCGCCCGAAGGGCGTCCCTTGCGTGCGACGGTCGCGCTCCGCCTGAGCGAGTCCCGCTACCAGTTTCGCAGTCGCGAGCTCGAGCTGGCTCAGCGCGATACCCCCGCCTTCGCCGCTGCGGGTGCAGACGCGAACACCCCGGCGGGTGCTGCATCGCGTCCGGATGTCCTGCCGGCATCGGGTGGGAGTGCGAGCGAGCAACGCAACTGGCGGCAGACCGCCTTGTTCAATGGGGTCGAATCGCCGCGCATGCCGTCCGTGGCCGCGCTGGCGGTGCCGAACCTTTCCGCTGGCGTGGCTATCGGCTCGGGTTCGGGTGCGCCACCGCCCGCGTTTCGCTTCGGCGCCTCGGCCAGTGTCGGTACCGGCATCCAGGGCGCCTTCGGGGACCCGGCAAGACCGCAATCGCTCTCGGCAACCCTCACCGTCCCGACCCCGCGTGCCGACACGAAAGGGCGGATCAACGGAACCGGGGTGGGTTTCGACTGACTGGAGGAAGGACTGATGCCCGTGATCATCGAGGAACTGATCGTCGAGAGCGACACCGAGTCCGCCGGACGTCCCGCCGACGCCGCGGTCCGAGCGGATCCACATGCGGCCGTGGCCGATGAGCTTGCGCTTGCGCAGCAGCTCGCGCTGCTGGCCGAACGTGAGGCAAGACTGAGGGTGGATTGACGATGAGCGAAACAGCCTTTCTCAGCACCCGCCCCACCTTCATGCTTGCCGGCGAGCGACGTCCGGACCTGGGGCAGGCGCTCGGATCGATGGTATTGAGTCTGCCGCGGGCCGGTAGTGCGCACGGCGAGCTGCACTTCGCCAACTGGGGCGTGACGCCGGATGGCGGCGTCCGCTTCACCTTCGATGACATCGCGCTGGGTGACCGGATTGCGATCACCGTGGATGACGACCGTGCCGGCAGGCCTTCGACGCTGATCGACGCCGAGATCACCGCGATCGAGGAACGCTACGGTGAGGGCGCGCCGGTCAAGGTCCTGTTGATCCAGGATGGTCTGCACCGGCTGGCGCGGTCGCGGAACAGCCGCGTGTTCGAGGAGCGCAGCCCGGACGACGTGGTCCGTGCGATCGCATCCGATGCCGGGCTGGGGGCCGACGTCGACGTCTCGCTGATGACCGGTACCTGGCATCAGCTCAACGAGAGTGATCTGGCCTTTCTGACCCGCTTGCTGACCGGTTTCGACGTCCCGTTGCGCCTGCAGGACGGGCGGTTGCATGCCCGTCGGGTCGAGGTCGGCGGTGCGCCGATCGAGCTGTCGATGAGCATCGACGTGCTCCGGGCGAGGCTGATCGCCGACCTCAACCATCAGCCGGTCGCGTCCCGGGTGAGCGGATTCGACCTCGGTCTCGACCAGGAAGCGGACTACAGTCATGCGGATCTGGACCCACCCGCGGCGGGCGAAAGCGCCGCGACGGTGCTGGGCCGCCTGGCCTGGCAGGGCGCGGAGCGCGTGCCGCAACCGTTCGCGCGCAACCAGGCCGAGGCAGTGGCGTGGAGTACCGGGCATTTCAGCCGGCAGGCACGGCGCTTCGTGCACGGTGAAATGCACTGCATCGGCATGGCCTCGCTGCGGCCCGGGCAGCAGGTCGCGGTCCGCGGTGCGTCGGCGCGCTTCAACGGCCGTTACCGCATCGACCAGGCGGTGCATCGCTTCGACAACCTCACCGGTTTCGAGACCCGGCTGCGGGTCAGCCGACCCGATCTGGAGGCCGCATGAATCCCCATGCGCCTGGTCAGCTCGACAGCCTGCAACTGGGGCGGGTGATCGATAACCACGATCCGGAGCAGCGCGGTCGGGTCAAGGTCGGCCTGCATGCGTTGCCGGTCGAAGTCTGGGCGAGCGTGATCGCGCCGTCTGCCGGCGCCGGATACGGCGTCAGCTTCGTGCCCCGGGTAGGCGAGATCGTCGTGATCGGCTTCGTCAGTCCCGACTTCCCGCTGGTGCTGGGCAGTGTCTGGTCCGGCTTCGGCAGCGTTCCACCCGAGGCCATGACCCCGGAACACCATTACGTGATCCGCACCCCGGCCGGCTCGGTTTTTCGATTCGATGACGAGAACGGACCGTTGATCGAGATGCAGACACCCAGTGGACACCGGATTACCGTGACCGAAGGGGGGGGTGGATCGGTCAACGTCAGCCTCGGTGGGCAGAGCATCACCATGACGCCGTCCGAGATCACGATCCGTAGCGGCGCGAACGTGACCATAGAGGGAAGCAAGGTGACGATCAATGCGGCGATGCTGGAGGTCAATGCCGGCATGTCCAGGTTCAGTGGCGTGGTCCAGGCCGATACCGTGATCACCAATGCGGTGGTATCGAGTTCTTACTCTCCCGGCGCCGGGAACATCTGGTAGGAGCGAAACGATGATCCAGCATGGCCCGTCCCACCCCCTCCGCCTGGTTGCACCGTTTTATGCCCCTGCCGGTCAGTCCGGTCTTCACCGCTATCTCGATCCGGATTTCATCAACCGCTTCCGCCAGGATGTGCTGCGGCGAAGTTTCGACAAGCCTCAGTTCTCCGCCTGGATCGCCGAGGACAGCCCGACCGACGGGGGCGAACCGGTCCTGCGACTGCCGCTGCACAAGACCTTCCATGTATTCTGCTGCGAGATCGTGTGCGACCGGATCGGCCAGCCCGCGCTGGATCCGGACCGGATCCGCTCGGCCGGTTTCGTGATCCGCCGGGTGGGTGCGGACCCGGAGCAGGCCTGGATGGTCGAGGACGGGGTTGCGCTTGGCTGGCAGGCCGCCGCCACCGAGCAGCGCGACCCGGATCTCTATCGTCGACTGTGCGCGAGCGGGATCGTGCACCGTCTTCCCGATCCGCCCGCATACAACGGCGAGGAGACCCATCCGCTGCATGTGCTGAACGCGACCGATGCGGGCGGTCGTCGCCATACGCTGTTGTTCGGCTACCTGCCGCTGGGCGGCTCCTATTACCTGCGTCGCCCGCTGGACGGCGTCGACGACGAGGCCCGGCGCGCGCTCGCCGAGGCCTCGGACAAAGCCCTGCCCTGGCCCTTCGGATATCGTGACGACAACCGATCCAGGCGGACGGCCGGGGTCAGGGCGACGCCTGTCGACCGTTTCACGTCGGCTGGTGACACCGGCACGCAGGTCGTGCACGGTGGCGTGCCGGGTAGGCCGATGTTCGAGCTGCTGCGCCTGCTGGTGTCGCGCTACCATCTCGGCGAAAGCGGTATCGCCGACAACGAGGCCTTGCTCGGGCTGTGCGACCGGCTCGTCTTCGACGTGCCGGACCGGCCTGCGTGGCAGCCATCGGTCCCGGATGGACGGGTCACATCGCTGGGGGGTTACTTGCGGGCCTGTTTCGCGCGGGGTGGCGACAATCCTCTGGTCGCCTGGATCGCCCGGCAGGAGCAGGTCCTCGAGGCCGCCGCTGATCTGCCCGAAGCACCACCGCTGCACGCCCTGCCGATGCCCGATGGCCAAAGCGGGGCGACCATGACGCTGGTCGTCGGTGCGGCCGATGCGCAGGAAATGCGCGAACTGCTGGGCCAGCGCCTGCTCGACCAGTCACTGGCCCAAGTACGCGAGATCCCGTTGCCGAAGTTCGATCGTGGCGATGCCGACCTGTTTCAGATCGTCCCATTCGTCCGTGCGCTCGATGACGACGGCTGCGAGCGGCTGCACTGGGCCGAGTACGGCGCACGCAGTCCCCGCTTCCGGGTTGCGACGCCATTCGATCCGGAGGCGAGTCGTCCGGCCCTGATCCAGATGCCGGCGATGTCGGATCTCAAGCGCGGTGTGGCGCGCGGGGTCAGCATGATCACGCCGGCCGATACCTTCGCGATGATGAACAGCCTGAAACTCAGCAAGGGTGCAAGTCCGGACGCCTTGCCCGAGGACGCGCCGGGCGGCGGCAACGGGCTGCAATGGGTGTGCTCGTTCAGTCTGCCGGTCATCACGCTGGTCGCGATGATTCTGCTGATGATCATGGTGTCGATCCTGAACCTGCTGTTCTTCTGGATGCCGTGGGTCAGGATCTGCCTGCCCCTGCCCAAGATCAAGGGAGGACCGTCGGGATGAGCGCGCCCCGCCCGCCGTTTCCGCGCACGCTGAGCTGGCCGCTGGGTGGTGTGGCCGACGACGGCCGCCTCGACTGGTCGCGCGACGATCACAGCGTGCGCGAATCGATGCTGAACATCTTGCTGACCCGACCGGGAGAACGACTGATGCGGCCCGAATTCGGCGCGGGATTGCTCGGCTTCGTTCACCAACCGAACAACGAGACCACCCGCAACCTGATTGCCGGGGTGGTGCGCAAGGCACTCGCGCGCTGGGAGGCGCGCGTGGTGGTCGAGGCGGTGGAGGTTCTGCCCAGCCGCGCGAGCCCTGCCGAAGTCCATGTCCGGATCGCCTATCGGCTGCGCCACAGTCCGGTTCAGGCCGAATTGGGCCTCATGCTCGATCTCGGACCGACGGCCTGATGAAAAACCGATGAAGGGGTGAGCACTCATGCCGCTACCCGTACCGAATCTGGATGATCGCCGTTTCGATGACCTGGTCGATGAGGCCAGGGCCAGGCTCGCGGCGCATCTGCCCGAGCTGACCCGGCTCAGCCCGGGTGACCCGGTGCATGCCTTGGTCGACCTGTTCGCGTGGTTCACCGAGACCATCCTCTACCGGGCCAACCTGATTCCGGAGCGCCAGCGCCGGCTGTTCCTGAACCTGCTGCAGATACCGGTACGTCCGGCGCGGCCGGCCCGCGGACTGGTGTGCATAGACGCGAGCCCGACCAGCGTCGCGTTGACGCCACTGGTGCGTGACGGCAGCCAGCTGCTGGCCGGAGACCAGGCCTTGACCTGTGTCGGCGAGTTGCAGCCCACGCCCTTGTCGCTGCAGGTCGCGATCAAGGAGCGGCTGGATCCGGACGCGCTGGTCAGGCTCGGCTTCTCGCTGCAGCAGCTGCGCGAGCAGTTCGGCCTTCGTCCCGGCGAACAGGCCGAGCCGTTTCGTCCGCGCAGCTTCCAGCCCGGTCAGGGGAAACTCAGCCTGGTCGACAGCCTGGACAAGGCCTACTACCTCGCCTTCTCGGTGCCGCGACAGCTGCAGGGCAACATCGCGACCGTGCGTGAGCGCTTGGCCGGGCTGACGCTGAATCTCGCATTGGCCCCCTTCGACGAGGCCCACGAACCGGAAGCGCAGCCGCACGAACTGCGCGACAAGGCCTGGGGGCTCGAATGGGCGCTGATCAGCACCGCACCCGATGGCGGCATCCTGTATCTACCCCTCGAGGTCTTGTCCGACACCTCCCTGGGAGGGCGCGAGTGCGGTGTGGTGAGGTTACGCCTGCCGCGCAATCCCGCCCTGTTCAGGGACTTTGCGGTCACCGATCCGATGTTTGCAGGTGTCGGTGAGAGTCCTCCTGAGCTGGTGGACGAGATCGAACCGGCCCGGGTGGCATTCTGGCTGCGCCTGCGCAGCCCGGATGTGCCGGATCTTCCGCTCGGTTACCTCGATGTCAATGCGGTCGAGGTGCTTGCTCAGGGCCTTCGCCGCGACCTCATCGTCGGTATCGGCACGGGCCAGCCGGCGCAGTCGTTGGCACTGCCCGACACCGACATCGATCCCGGATCGTTGCGACTCGAGGTCGAGGAGGATGGTGCGTGGGTTCCCTGGGAGCGCGTCGATTTTCTCGCCGGTCAGGATCCGTCGGCGCGGGTCTATCGTCTCGATGCCGCGGCCGGTCAGGTCTTCTTCGGTGACGGCGTTTCCGCCGGCCGGCCGCCGCCGGGCGGGCGTCGCATCCGCATCCAGTCCTATCGCCACGGTGGTGGGGTCGCCGGGAACCTGCCGGCTGGCAGCGTGCGCAGCATCGTGGACGGCAGTCCGCGCCACCGTGTCCGCCATGCATGGCCCCTGCGCGGCGGGGTGGATGCGGAAACGGTTGAGCAGGCCGAACAGCGGATTCCGCAGTTCCTCACCCATCGCAACCGGGCGGTCACCCGCGACGACTACCGGGTGATCACCGAGACCAACCCGGTCGTGGCGGTGGCACGTGCCGAAGTACGCGAAGGTTTTTTACCGGGTGCGGCGCTGCTCGCCGCCCGTGAGGGGGTCCCCGGCGTCGTCAGCGTGTTCGTGTTGCCGCCGGGCGAACCGGCTTTGGGCCGGACGCCCAAGCCGACCCGACGGCTGCTGAAGGACGTGTTCGACTATCTCGTGCCCCGGGTCGCGGTCGGGACCGAACTCTACGTACTCAGTCCGCAGTTCGTGCCGGTTGCGTTCAGCCTGATCGTCACGGTTCGGGACGTCGCGACCGAGCAGCAGACCTTGCGCGCCGTGCGGCAGGCGATGGTCGAGATGTTGTGGGTCCATGCCCCGGGGGGGATCGAAGGACGCGGCTGGCCGATGGGCGGTACCATCCGGCCCAACGAGCTGAGCGCCCGTGCGGCGCGGGTAGATGGCGTGCTGGCGATCAACGCCGAAGCCTTGTTCGTCGAGGCCGAGGCCGGCTGGCGTCGTATGTCGGCAGGTGAGGTGCTCCCGCTGGCGACATACCAGTTGCCCGAATTGGTCGGCGTACGGGTCGAATCCGGCGACGGAGGCACGCCTGCCCTGCCGGCGGGCATCGGGCCGATCGCAGGTGACGGTCCGACGGAGGCCGGGCCGCGCCTCGTGCCGGTGCCGGTGATCCCGGACGTGTGTTGAGGGCAGGTCGTCATGGACGTCAACAACACCCGCTGGTTCCTGTATCGCGATCGGGCCGATTTCGCCAACGCGTCGACCCGTCTGGCCTGGCATCCCGGGCGGCGGGCATTGACCCTGGCACCGAATCAGGTGCTGTGGCTTCCGGCGTCCGATCCGGACGAAGCGCTCGCCGCCTGGAGCGACAGCCGACCGCTCGCACTCGACGCCTTCGGCCAGCTCGCACGGATCGGCGACGCGGGTGACGTGATCGAGTGCAACGGTGGCCAGGGTTGGGCACCGCTGCGCGACGGTGAACTCGACCCGGTGCTGGCACCGGCCGGACGCTTCGTCGATCTCGCCCTGGGTGCGGAAGGCCGGCTGGCCGCAGCGTGGACCGACGGCTTGGACCACCACGGCTTGCTGGTGTTCCACCTGGGACGCCGTTGGCAAAGCGGGTGTGAGTTGCCGGTCGCGCCGCGCCGCGTCTGGGTGGATGACATGGCGCGGCTGTGGTGCATCGGGTCCGACCGTCTGATGTGTTGCAGCGGTGAGCCCCTGCCGCTTCCGTACCTGCCGGATCCGGCCCGCTTCGAGCCGCTGACGATCAATCCACGCCCCTTGCGGCTCGATTTCGAACAGCCCTTGCCGGACGGACTGTCGGCGCTGGCGCTGACGGCCGACGCAGACCGCCTGTTCATCCTGTGTCACGATGGGGAGGGCCGACAGTCCATTCTGACCCGTCCGCTCGGCGGCACCGCGGAGCGGCCCTTTGCCCGCTTCGATACCGGCATCGGTGTGCCTTTCGCAATCGATGTCGGAAGGCTTTCGTCCACACGGTTGGCGCTGCTGTCTCCGCGGCCCGCGGCCGATGTCGAGTTCACCCAGCGTGATTGTGCGGTCGTCGATCTGCTCGATGGGTCGGCGGGCGTGGCTGGCGAGGCCAGACTGTTGCGCGAGCGCTACCCGATGCTGTCCCTGGCGGTGCCGCGCTTCGTCGCCAGTGCCGATCGCCAGCTGCGCTACCCGGCCGATGCCGATGCGGATGCACCGGCGCACAGTCCGCGTCCGCGCCTGCTGGTGCCGCTCGCGCGCCCGGCCTACCGCCTCGAGGCAAGCAGTCTGCTGACCCGGGTGCTGGACTCCGGTCAACCCGACACGGTCTGGCACCGGATCTACCTGGATGCCTGCATTCCGCGTGGTTGCAGTATCCGTATCGGTGTGCGCGTGTTCGACGCGCCGGCGCAGCGCGGCAGCAGCCCGGTGTGGCTGCAGCCCCCGCCGGTATGGAGTCCGCTATCGTCGGAGCTGCCGTTTGCCGACGGCATCGCCGAGCGGATCCCGGGTGAGAGCGGCTTGTTCGAACTGTTGATCCAGCGTCCGGACGGTCCGGTACGGCGAATCAGTGGGCGCTACCTGCAGCTGCAGCTACGTTTCCAGGGCAATGGGCGCGAGACGCCCAGCCTGCATGCGTTGCGGGTGTATTTTCCGCGCCTGTCGTGGCAGGAGGCTTATCTGCCGGAGTTCTTCCGCCAGGAGCAGCAGGCGCATGACGATGCGGTCGGACCGGCCAACGGTGCCGACGTGCGTGAGCGCCTGCTCGCGAGCTTCGAGGGCATGCTGACCCCTGTCGAGGGCCGGGTCGCGGCGTCGGACCAGCTGGTCCATCCGGATTCCGCCCCGCCGGCGCTGCTGGCCGGCCTGGCCGCGGCGATTGGCGTCCGCCTGCCGACCCACTGGCCGCTACCGCGCCAGCGCCGGCTGCTGCGCAAGGCCACCCTGGTGCAACAGTGGCGCGGTACGCTGGCCGGCCTGAATCTCGCGCTCGACATCGCGACCGACGGTGCGGTGCAGCGCGGCGAGGTGGTGGCACTGGAGAATTTCCGCCTGCGGCGCACCCTGGCGACCGTGCTCGGCATCGACATGGACGATCGCGATCACCCGCTGACGCTGGGCACCGGGATGAGTGGCAACAGTCTGATCGGCGACACGCTGATCCTGGCCGAGGCCGATGTACGCAATTTTCTTGCGCTGTTCTCGCCGGCGCTGGCAAGCGCCCCCGAGCGCGAGCAGGTCGAAGCCTTCTTCGCCGGCTACGCGAACCAGGTCAGCATCCTGCTGCATGGAGCCGGTGCCCGCCTGCGCGCGACCGTCGAGGAGGTGTTGCGCGCCGAGATGCCGGCGCACGTGCGCTGGCGCGTCATCGAAACCGAACACCCCTTCGTGCTCGGGGTTTCGCCCTTGCTCGCGATCGATACCTTCGTCGAGACGGCACCGCCGCCGCAGCCCGTCGTGCTCGACGATACCCGGCTCGGTCACGAAGGAAGCCTGCGCAATCCAGCTGCCTTCTCGCCCCACGAACTCACTGTCTCGGCCGGTCCGAGCTGATTCGGGAGTCATCATGTCTGCACCGATCGAAGACCATTCCACGCTGGATCAGGATGCCCGTTTGAACGACCCGCTGCGACGCGTCGCCTACGAGGCCGGCATGATGCTGGGTCTCGAGGCGGTCCGCGACGAGCAGCAGTACCACCGCCGCCGATTGAGCCGCCAGCAATACTGGCTGCATGGCCATGGCACGCTCGCCGGCATGGTGGTCGGCATCAGTCCGGTCAGCCATCCGAACCCGGACGACACGATCACGGTACGGGTCATCGTCAGTCCCGGTCTCGGCATCGACGGACTGGGACGCGAGATCCTGATGCACGAACCGTATTGCGTTCATCTCGGCGACTGGCTCGCGGCACAAACGACGACGCGGCTGCATGAAGGCTTCGATGCGGGCGCCGGCCTCCTCTGGCTCGCCGTGAAGATTCGACACAAGGACTGCGCCATCGCGCGCCAGCCGGTACTCGCGCGCAAGCTCAATCTCGGCACCGATGCGGTGCAACCCAGCCGAATCGCGGACAGCGTGCAGCTCGAGCTGATACCGGAACTGCCGCCGACCGCGGTGGACGATCAGCGCTACGATCCATGGGCCTGTCATGGACCCGTCGCCGACGATCCGCCGCTGACCGAGGCCGAACAGGCGACGCTGGCCGCCGCCGACGGCGTCCGTGCGGCCCAGCTGCGACTGCATGCCCGGTTGCTGCATGCGCTGGACGGCGGCGGGGTCGCACCCCGAGAACTCGCCGCCGACCTCGAGGAGGGTGCGCGTGTGCTGCTTGCCCGGATCAGCCTGGCGGTCTCCGATCCTGCCGACATCGTCGTCAATCCACAGCGCATCTCGATCAACAACCTGGTGCGGCCTTTCGTCGTCAGCGCCAGTCAGCTGGCCTGGCTTGCACGCCAGCCCTGAACCCGGAGGCTCGTCATGGCTGACATCCTGTTCCAACCCTTGGGCAATCCGGTCACCGGCATACCGGGCCTCGGCACCCTCGCCGACATCGATCCGCGTCTGACCCGCACCCATTACTTCGACGGCCGCCTGCTGACCGCCGAGGACCTGACCCGTGACCAGATCTACCTCGATCAACGCCTGCGTGAAGTCGGCCGCGTGCTCGGCAGTGGTGTCGTCCGCGGGCTGACGCTGACGCTCGACATCTTTGCCGGCGAGCTGGTGCTGGAACCGGGTAGCGCCGTCACCCCGGCCGGCCGGGTGCTCGATCTGAGCCGTCGATTGACCGTGACCTTGTCCGACCGCGCCCTGATCTCGCAATTGAACCAGGGCCGGTACAGCCGCTTCGACCGTGGTCTGTACGCCGTGGTCCTGCGTCATGTCGAGATCGGGACCGACCGGGCCGAGGTCTTCCCGACCGACCTCGGCGACAAGCGCGCTTCGCAGTTCGCGCGGATCTCGGAAGCGGTGCAGCTCGGCCTGGTGCCGCTGCCGACGCCACTGGCCGAACAGAGCCCTTTGCAGATTCGTGCCCGCCTGGTCCGGGAGTTTCTCGGCGACGGTCAGGTGCGCGGACTGATCCCGGAAGATGCGGTGCCGCTGGGCGTGGTCGCGATCCGGGACGACCGGCCGGCCTGGCTGGACGCCGAACTGCTGCGTCATCCGCTGCGCAAGGACGCGGCCCTGGGCGACCTCCAGGCGGACCTGTCGCGACATTACGAGGCCCTGCTTTCCGATCTGCTCGCTTTCCGCTCCAGTGGCGGTCTGGGCGAGGATTTCGCCGCGGCCGAGCATTTCTCGCTGCTGCCTCCGGTCGGCAGCGTGCCGATGGCCGCGATCGATCCGGTCGGCGGTCGCCAGGGCTTCTTCCCCGAGCATTTCCAGGTCTCGGTCGCACCGGTCCGGATGTCCGATGTCGAGCAACTGCGGGCCGAGTCGATGGTGCTGCCGGCCATCGATCTGGCCCAGCGGGAGCCGGTCAACATCATGGTGCTTGCCCCGTTGTCCGCGGCCGACTATGGCCACTACGCACTCCAGCTCGAGCGTCGCAACGGTGACGATCCCCGTCTGCTCGAGCGCATCGACCCGCTGCGCTTGCGCCGACACCCGGTCCGTCCGGTCCATGTGCTCGACACCGATGCGTCGGTCTGGCGTGCGATCGGCGAGCGTGTGATCGGCGGCCGGTTTCTGTTCATCCGTCGCCCCACCCGTGCGGCCGAAACCGGCCTCAGCGCGATCGTGCTCGCGCTCGGCGCCGCACGGCCATCGGCGCCCGCCGTTTCCCCCGCGCCGCTGCAGCCTCAGCCGGTGCCGGTATTGCCTTCGACCGGCGGGACGACGGGCACGATCCTGGGCGGTGGCACGGCGACCCTCGGCACCCGTACCACGCTGACGTCCGGCGAGCCACTGTCGCTGCCTGCCAGCCCGGCCGATCGCGGGGGCTTGATCGAGGACGAGGACACGGTGTTCCTGCGCCGGCTGGGGTTCGCCCGGCTGACCGAGATGCGCCCGCCGACCTCGCGCGAGGCCGAGTCGGCCCGGCGTGCGCTGCTCGAAGCGCACGGCGCCGACGCGACGGTGATGCACGATTGCCTTGCGGTGCTGCTGGTCGTGGAGCGGCGTTTCGACGCGGTGATCTGGCAGACCCTGGGCGGACTGGCCGCTGCCGGAACACTCGGTGGTTTTCGGAGTGGCCTGGCGGTCGGCGATGACGCCGCGGCGACGGTGGAGCAAGTCGTCGAACTCGGTCGGGAGGCCGGTCTGGACCAGGCACTGCTGGAGCAGTGGCTCGCCCTGGCTCGCCGGAGTGACCTGTGAACAACGCATCCGGAGGATGACGGCATGGCCCTGATCGCACTCCATCGGCCGGTGGCTGGCCACCCGCGCTTGCAGCGGGTCAACATGTTTCCCGGTCGTGCGCTCGGTGAAACCGACTTCGACCGCGAGCAGGACCATGCCGATGCCCGGCTGGCGCCCCTGCTGCGCGCAGCCCGACCCGGCGTGGTCACCGGTCTGGCGGTGCGCTCGGACGCGGCCGGTGAAGGTGTCACCGTCTCGCCCGGCCTGGCGGTGTCGGCCGAGGGCGTCGCGATCGGTTTGTATGCGCCCTTGCGTGCCGACTGGTCCGGGTTGATCGATGACTATCTGGCGCGCACCGGCAGCGACGACGTGCGCGGCATCCACTACCTGACCCTGCACCGGGCGACCCGCGGTGTCGATGTCCCTGGCGTCGATCCCTGCCGGCGGACCGAGTTCGATCCAACCCGCGACTCGAGGCTGGTCGTGATCGGACGACTCGGCCTGAGCCGCCTCGCCCTCGATCCGGCCCTGGTCGACACCTGGCCGGCCGAGCGGATTGCCAACCATGTCGTCGCCGACCGGGTCGATGGCGGCTTCCTGCAGGCACTGGGTGCAGCGGTCCCGTTGGCGTTGGTCGCGATCGGCGGTGAGGCGGCCGCGCCGGCGGTGCGCTGGATCTCGCCCGAGGCGGGCCGCTACGAGGCGGTCCCGGAAGCCGGTTATCGGGCACTGCTCGATCAGGTCAGCGCCGCCATGCGCGGGGTCATGCAGCGGGCCTCGGCCGAGCTCGCCGGTGGTGTGGCGGGCGGTACGGTCGATGCGTTCGCGGACTTCCTCGCTGAGAACCTGCGTCTGGACTTTATGCCGGCGACCGGCCAGTTGCCGCTGTCGTGGTTGCGCGATCCGGCGTCGGCGTCCCCATCGCTGCTATGGTGGCCGGCGCATGTCGCGGTCGACATGGTGCCGGTGCCGGAAGAGGCGGTGGTCGAACTGCTCGAGCGTCATCTCGCGCGCCGGGTCATCGACCTGCGCCAGCCGAGTGGCGAGCGGATACGCCTGCTGCTCGCAGTCGGCGAAGCCGACTATCGTCCCGATCTGCTCGACATACCGCCCACCGATGCCGCGCTGGAGCAGGACATCTACCGCATGTTCATGCAGGCCTGGTCGGCCTGGGCCGACTGGCGTCGTCAGTTCGACCTGCTCTATCACCTCGATGAAGCCGCGGCGCTGGATCCGGCCGCCATCCGCGCGCTGGGCCTGCCCGACCCCGAGCCACCGCCACCGTTGCCCGAAGCGGTATTCCAGCGGCAGATCACCGAAGTCGGCGAGTCGCTCCGCGGTGAAGAAGGTGATGCCCTGCCCCATCCCTACCATCGTGATCCCTCCGCCATGCCGACCGACTATCGAAGCTGGCGGGTCACCGTGGAGGGGATGGCCGTCCCACCACCGGTGCCCGAACCGACCGAGGATGGCTTGGTGGTGCGCTACGCGATCGGACTGCGCGAGCTCGAGGCACTGGACAACCGGATTCGCGCCACCCGCGCCCGGCTGGAGAAAACCCGTGACGTGCTGTTGCTGCAGCGCCAGCAACTGGATTCTCAGACGGTGGCGCTGGCCGCGCTGGCGGGGGGCGTCGCCGGCGACGGTAGCGGCCTGAAAGTCGCGCGCTGGTTGCCCTTTGCCCGGATGGACAGCGAGTTGCCGAGTCCGCCGGCGGCGGACGCGCCACAGCCTCCGCTGAGTGCCGCGCCGTCCGTGACTGCTTCGTTGGGCCGATTCGCAACCGGTTCGGTTGCGATGATGGCGATGCCGCTGAGTACGACGAGTGTCACGACCGCTCCGCTGACCGCATCCGCGTTTTCGAGCACGACTGCGAAGTCGTCGCCGCTGGTGGGCTCCGCCTTGTTCGCGACGCAGACCGCAACGCGCAGTTCCGGTCCGACTCCGGTGGCGCCGGTCGTTGCCGGATCGAACACCTTCAACACCAGCCTGTTGAATTCGGCACTCAAGCTTGGTGTGGCCACGAGCGCGTCGAGCGCGCTGGCGAGCCAACCCAGGAGTTTTTCCGCGATCGAGCTCGGCATCGACAACGCCCGGCTCGACCTGATCTCGCGGGTCGCCAAGGAAACGGTGTCCACCCCGGCCTTCCAGACCAGGGCGCACCAATTCGGGGTGATGGAGCACATCCGGCCCGAAGTCAATGAATACGCGAAGGCATTCCGCGGCATGCAGGACTTGCGAAAC
The DNA here is from genome assembly GCA_030604735.1 of Azoarcus sp. GTDB lineage: Bacteria > Pseudomonadota > Gammaproteobacteria > Burkholderiales > Rhodocyclaceae > Azoarcus_F. The sequence goes on along the minus strand of JAUVVG010000007.1, from coordinate 88,294 downwards.
ACGCTGACCGACCTGTTCGATCTTCCCGATGCGCGACGCTTGCGCAAGTCACTCGACCTGGCCGGGGCGTTGCAGGCCGATGGTTCGGTGACCTTGCGACCCGAGCAGCTGGCACGACGGCTGGAGGACCCGGTCGCGCTTGAGCGCAGGATCACCGCCGACGCCAACCGCCAGCTTGCCGCCGCCACGTCGGACCAGCAGCGTCGCTCCTGGCGTGACGTGGTCGCGGTCCAGTACACCTACGAGGCCTTGTTCAAGGCCGGCAAGATCCTGACCCAGTGGATTGCGATCGTCGAGGCGCGCTACAACGGTATCGAGCGGCGACTCGAGGGCCTGCTGCGCGAGCAGGCGAACCGGACGGCCGAGTTGCGCAAGCTCGCTGCGCTGATCCGCGCAGCGCGCGAGACGCTGGAAGGCCTGGACCGGCGACGGCTCGAACAGCTCGGCGAGTACGGGCTCGCGCAACGGCTGCTGGACGAGGACTGGCGCCGCTGCCATGATCGCAACCTCGAACGTCGGCGCATCCTGAGCACCGGTTTGCGCGGGCTGTACTACGTGCGTCCGCTGTCGGCGGCGGTCAGCGAGGCGCCGGCCGATCCGCTGGTCCTGCGTCACGGGCGCATCGACGACATCGTGCCGGGTTGCGGGGTGGAGCGGGATGTCGACCTGCCGGGCGAGCTCCAGCCCTTCTTCGATACCGTGTGCGAGATCCCGATGGCCGACTGGGCGGTCCTGAAGGCGCAGGTTCCGCGCCTGCCGCTGGACCGTCTCGATCCACTTTCGGCCTTGCGCAAGGCGCGTTTCGAGCATCGTCATCTGCAGCCGGTCGTTCTTGCCGGTGCCGCGACACTTCAGGCCCGCTTGGCCCCGGTCCAGTTGCAGAATCGGGTGGTGATGCAGCATTTCGCCAGCGCGCCCCTGCCCGCCGTGGACCCGGTCGGTGACAACCGGACCCGGCACAGGCTCGCCTCGGTGCTGTCGCTGAACGATCTGGTCGCGCAGGGCACTGCGTCATTGCGCCGTGACGCCGAGCAGTTGCACCAGCGTCTGGAACAGTGTCAATACTGCCTGCTCGACAGGCTTGGTCAGCTGCCACCGTCGTTGCGGCTGCAGTGGGCGCAGTTGGCCGGTGACGGCAGCCTGCGGATCGACGAGGTGGCCCGGTGGCCTGGTCTGGAGCGGGCCGAGCGCGCCGCCTTCAACGCGACCCGCAGCGTCGCAGAACTGGTCGCGTGGTGGTTCCGGCAGCTCGAGCCGGACGCTTCGGCAGACAGCCGGGCGGCGATGGGCAACATGATCCGTGCGACGCTGATCCGCGCTGCGCTCGGTGATCCGACCGACATCGTGGCCGGCAGGGTCAGGGTGCCGCCGCGTCGGGCGGTGGTGGGCGAGCGGCTTCAGGTGACCCTGGATCATGCGCTTGCACCGGGCACGTCGCTGCAGCTGCTCGATGATCGCCAGCAACTGGTGGCGATGCTGACGGTCGAGGATCGTGCCGGTGAAGCGACCGAGGTTCGCATCGCGCAGCTGCTGCGCCCCGGAGTCGCGATCGACACCCGCTACAGCGTGGTGTCGTCCAGGACCGGCCTGCAGCGGGTCTGAGGCATGTTGGCCAGCCGCCGTCCCGACGAGCTCACGATCGCACGCCTGACGATGCGCGGCATCGATGTCGGTGCGCGGCTCCACCTGGCCGATGCGCTGCGGCAGGCCGACTGGCCGCGTCCGAGCGGTGACGAATGGGTGTTCGTCCGCAATCTCGGGGTCCGCGCCCCGGCGTCGGTCCTTCCCGCGCGTATCGCCGCCGCGCTGCGCGATACGCTGGGGTGTAGCGCCGATGACAGCCGGGTGGTGCGTTACGCGTCCGAGGAGGACATGGTTGCGGCCCTGCTCGTCGACCTGATCGATGGCCGCGCCGGCGAGCGATGGGTATGGCGTCGGTGGGCTGCCCTCACCCGACTTCCCGTCGCTGAGGCGATCGGCCGGTTGCTGCGCGAGCATCTGGTCCGCCTGGCGGCACTCAGTGTCCGACTCGCCACCCGGGGCGGTCTGGCGGCGGTCTGGCAAGCCCTCCATTACAGCGATGCGATCGATCTCGGGCAGCGCCTCGCCGCCCATTATCGTTACCGGCTGCCCGTGCCGGGCAAAGGGGACGGGCGCGACAGGGCGGTCGTGTCCGCCCGACCCGGCCCGGTTTCGCTGTTGCACGGCGGGTCGCTGCCGGTCGCGGTGAGCGCGCGCTGGCGGGGCGTGCTCGAGGACCTGGACGAATGGGATCCGCGGCGGCGACTCGCCCTGCAGCTGATCGCTGGCGAGATCATGCCGATGGCCCTGATCCGCGCACCCGCGGAAACGCTGGGTTGCCTTTCCGCCTGCTTCCGGCGTGATGGCGCACCCGACCCATCGCCGACGACGATGCCCGCCGGGGGCATTGCCGCGCCATTCGGCTCGATCGGTGACAGGCAGGACACGGCCGCCCGGCCGGGGTCGGGCGTGGACCCGGGACAGCGAGCCGGGGCTGGATTGGATGATCGCGGCCGCCCTGGCCGGGCGCGCACCGACCCATCCGGAACCCCTGCCCCGAAGCGGGGCGACGCGGGGTCCCACGGCGTGGACGACGGACGATCAGCGGCCGGCGACGGCGACGTCGGGTCGCGCAGGGGGATGTTGGCCGGGCCGGATGCCCGCGTCGCGTCCATGTCGGCGTTACGAAACGGACCGCGACAGCCCGGTGCCTTGCCGCGTTCGGGTACGACGCCGGCGCAGCGCGCCGATCGTCGGCGTGAAGACGACGCGGTGGCCGGTGTGGACGCCGGAGCGACCACCGATCGGTCCGACGCGACCCCGACGCGTCGGACCGCGCCGGCGTCGGCAGCGCGGATCGCCGTCGATCCCGCCGCCGGCGTCGGTACCGCTCACGATCGATTCGCGACCGCGCAGGCCGGCTTGTTCCGTCTGCTCAACATGCTGAACCGGCCGGAAGCGCAAGCGCTGATGCGCCGTCACTGGGCGGTGCTGCCCAATGGCTGGGCCTGGCTCTACCGTCTCGGCCAAGCCCTGTCGCTGGACGAGCAGGATCCGGTGACGGCCTTCATCGCCGATCAGATCGGACTGGCCGACCCGGGATCGCTCGCCGATCTTCCCCCCTTGCCGGCCCGGGCGGGCCTGCTCGCGCTGGCCACGGCCTGGTATGGCCGAAGTGGGCTATGGCAGCCGGCGTTGCTGGCACTCGATGCCCGGGTGGACCACACGGCCAGCCACGTGGACATCCATGCGCCACTCGACAGCGTGCGCCTCGATGTCCGTCTGGCTGGCCTGGACCTCGATCCCGGTTGGCTGCCGTGGCTGGGGCGGGTGGTGCGCTTCCATTTCGAGTGAGTGTCGACCATGCAGACAAGCGCCGTGACCCACCGATCCGCCGAGGCCAGGCATGGCTGCGCGCCGGCGGTATGGGTGCGGGTCGGGCTGGCCCATTTCTGGGCGCAGTCGATGCCGGGCCAGGCCGGCTGGCCCGGCCTGTTGCACGAGCGGGCCGCCGGTCTGAACGGCGGGCCGCCCGGCGACTGGCCGGCCTTGCGTGAGCGGATCGAAGCGGATTGGCCGCCGGGTCCGGAGCACTTCGCGGGGGCACGAAGGTTTACCCGTCTCGTCCGGGAACAGGCCTTGAGCGTGCCGGAAGCCTTTCTGCTGGCGCTGTTGGGCGAAGTCGAGGTCGATCATACGGTGACGCTCGCCCTTGCCGAACTGCAGGGTGCCGAAGGCGGGGCGCGGGCCGGTATTCATCTGGTGGTCGCGATTCTCGAGACCTTGTTCGGCGCGGGGGCGCCCGGGCCGCTGTCGCTGGCCCATGGTGGTTTGTCGCAGCGCGGCGTACTGATCGTCGATGGGGACGGTCCGCTGCCCCTGCGCAGCGTTCGCATGGAACCGGTGTTGTGGGCGGTGATCCGTGGCCAGACCGTGTTGTGGCCCGGTTGTGCGGTGCTGCCGAAAGTCGGTCAGGACCGCTTGCCGCGGGCGCTGCGTGCGCGCCTGCCGCAGCTCGCGACCTTGCTCGGCGACGGCGCGGTGCGGACGCTGGTGGTGCGGGGTCATGCCGGCAGCGGTCGGCGCGGCTGTGCGGTGGCCCTGGCCGAACTGCTTGGCCGCCAGGCGATCACCGTCCCGCTCGAGGTCTGGCGGCGATGTCCCGCGTTCGCCGTCGCCTGCCATCATGCCGGATGGCTGCCGGTGATCCAGGCCGACCTGGCGGTCGGAGAGACGCTGGATCTCGGCGAGGGCGTCGATGATCAAGCCGTGATCGTCGCGATCGGCTCGAGTGGTGCGGTTGCCGGCCGGGACACGCTGGAGATCGAGGTCGGCGTACCGGACGAAGACGAGCGCCGCGCACTATGGCGGCACGGCCTGGGCGATCCGGCCCTCGCCGAATCGATGGCTGGGCGCGCCAGGTTGAGTGCCGGGGTCATCGACGGGGTGGCCGGCAGCGCCCGCCTGATGGCCAGTCATGCCGGTGAGCCGCTGACGGAGGTTCATGTCGCCGCCGCACGCCTGGATGTCGGGGCAGAAGCGCTGCGCTTGCTGGCGCAACCGGTCGGGCACCGGGTCGGCCGCGAGGCGGTGGTGTTCTCACCGCTGGTCGATCGCCACCTGGCCGATCTGGTGTCGCGGGCGAAGCGGCGGGAATCGATATGGCAGGGTCTGGGTCCCACCTTGCAGGCGACGCAGGGGACCGGTCTGCGGGCGCTGTTCGTCGGCGACAGTGGCACGGGAAAGTCGCTTGCCGCCAGCTTCTTCGCGTCCGAGTTGGGCGCACCCTTGTACCGCGTCGACCTGTCGTCGGTGATGAACAAGTACATCGGAGAATCCGAGAAGAATCTCGCACTGCTGCTCGACCGGGCAATCGCGGTCGACGCGGTGCTGCTGTTCGACGAGGCCGATTCGCTGTTCGGCCGGCGCAATGACGCCCGGCACAGCGGCGAACGCTACGCCAACATGCTGACGAACTACCTGCTGACCGCGATCGAGCAGCACCCCGGCATCGTGATCCTGACCACCAACAGCCGCGAGCGGATCGACCCGGCGTTCACCCGCAGGCTGGACGCGATCATCGAGTTTCCGTTGCCTGGATTCGCGGAGCGGCTGGCGCTCTGGCAAGTCCATCTCGGCGCACGCTGCCCGGACCCGGCGGTCTGTCACATGCTGGCCAGCTACTGCGATTTCAGCGGCGGCCAGATACGCAACGCGGTGTTGAGTGCGGCGGGCAGCGCAACCCGCGGCGATGCCCCGCTGACCGAGGAGAGCCTGGTGCGTGCCATCCGACGCGAGTACCAGAAGCTCGGTCGTGCGTTGCCGCCGCAGCTCGACGCACGGGAGAAGTGAGACGATGGAATCCGCAGCGCCAATGCACCGCACGAAACCGGGCCGGGCGGAGCCCGACAAGCCGGTTGCGCATTCACCACGCAAGCCCGGCGTACCGGCTTATCTGCGGCGCAAGCTGGTGCTCGGTCAGCCGCAGGATGCCGAGGAGCGGGAGGCCGACCAGGTCGCGCGCGAGGTGGCGGAGAGGTCGAACGAGGCCGTGACCAGCCCGGTCGGGAACGAGACGGTGATCGGCGCGTCGCCGGTTCCGTCGGCACGACGCCTGCGTCGTCGTGAGCGCGATCCCGGCGTTCCGGCGAGCGAGATAGACGACGGGATCGCGCAGCGGATCGATGCCCGCCGCGGGACGGGGCAGGGGCTCGGGGTGTCGGTGCGCGAAGCGCTCGAGGCACGCTTTGGCCAGGACTTCGGTGGTGTCGGCATCCATACCGACGCCGAGGCGGCCGAGCTGTGCCGGGCGCTGAATGCGCGGGCCTTCACGGTCGGGCGCGACATCTTCTTCGCATCGGGCGAATATGCGCCCGAGACGCCGGCCGGGCGTGAGCTGCTTGCGCACGAGCTCACGCACGTGGTGCAGCAGGGGGACGGTATCGCGCGGATTCAGGCCCGGCTCGAGCCGGCCCCGAATCCGCCGCACCCGCCCGGAACACCGAGTCAACGTGCCCTGGATCAGTTGTCGCGACTGGTGATACCGCCGATCAAGCAGCGCCATCGACCGTTGTACGAGACCCTGGCGGCTGCCGGACACCTGAAGCGCGTGCGCGGCTACACCCGTGGCAGGCCGGCGCAGGTCGGCGTATGGCGAGGCAACGTGACGGTGGCCGAGGAGGGGGTCCGCGAGAAACTGGCGGGACGAGGGATCACGCTGCCGGACGGTGACCGTGGCCGGATCAGCTTCCAGCTCGGAGATCTGCGCTTCGATGGCACCAAGGCCAGCCTTCTCGCCGACCGGCTGCGCATCCCGAACTGGAGCCGTCGCGGTCGCCATCCGATCAACTATCAGGTCGATCACATCGTCGAACTCCAGGTGTCGGGCGAGCAGGGTACCGGCACCGGCAACAGCATCGAGAACATGGAGTTGCTCGATCAGCCAGCCAATGCCAGTTCCGGTGCCTTGATCATGAACGGCATTCATGCCCGGGTGGAGGCCTATCTCGCGACCCTGCCCGGCAATCCCGACAAGACGGCATGGCTGCGCCATCACGACATCGTGTTCGAAAGCGTGGCGATAGGCGGGGGAGGCAACGTGTCGGAGGGCGATTCGTCGTGGTGGAGCCGTGCCGAGATCGAGGCGGCCATGCCGCTGGACGGCGTGAGGCCGCTGCCCGAGACCCCGCTGGAAGGCCAGCCGGGCGAATTCGTGCTCGCGTCCGGGCCGGGCGGCATCGAGATCGGCCGCTACCGCTACGTCGATCTGGGTGTCAGCCCCTCCGGTGCCGCGGCGAAAAGTATCGCCGGCTTGACGATGGAGTCGATCGCACTCGAACCGACGGTCGAGTCGGCCGAGGCCGGTGCCGTGATAGGCAGCGTGTCCGCGCAGTGGGACCTGCCATCGAAATGGACCCCGCAGACCAGCCCACGGATCCCGCTGATCGCGATCCGGCCCTATGTCGGCCACCTGGGCATGATCCCGCCGCTGGATGCGCATTTCGAAGGGGCGAGCGATGGGGTGTTCGGCGAAATCGAGATCCGCGATGGCGGGTTGCATGCCGAAGGCCGGATCGTCCCGTCCCTGCCCCTGATCGCCGGCACCGAGATCGTGATGCAGTTGACCGGCAACGACATCCAGTTCCGGATCGAGTATGCGCCCGACCAACTCCGCCTCGATCTGCCCGGGCTCAGCATCGACGAATCGCTGTTGACCCTGGCCTATAGTGCCCGCGACGGCTTCGGTGCGAGTGGTGCAGTCCTGTTCAGCATTGCGCACCTCGGCCGCGGGAGTCTGCTGGCCGGGGTCGGTGCCGATGGCGCGTTCGAGGCCAGCGGCCAGTTCGGCTTCGATGCCCGGTTGTTCGACCGGGCCGAGATCCGCATCCACTACCGCGACGGCGCGTTTGGCGGCGAAGGCACGATAGGCATAGACAGCCCGGACAGGATTCGCGGCATTCGCTCGGCCGAGTTGACGGTGGGCTTCGGCGAAGGCCGCCTTTCGGCGTCCGGCAACGTCGAGCCGGACATCCCCGGTATCGAGGAGGCCGGCCTCACCGTGTCGTACAGCGAGGACGGGGGGCTGGTGATAGGCGGGCGGGTCGCGCTGTCGTCGCAGACGCCGGGCATACGCTCGGGTGCGATCGAGGTCAGCGTGACACGCGACGGCGAGCAGTGGAAAGTCGTCGCGAGCGGGGCGGCGCAGCCGGCGATTCCGGGCGTTGATTCCGAACTTGCCGTCGATTACGAAGACGGGGCCTTCACTGCGAGCTTCGACGGCGCCTATCGTCGCGGCATGCTGTCCGGGTCGGTCAGCGTCGGGGCGAGCAATCGTGCACTCGACGACGACGGACAACCGACCGGTCAGGCCGAGCCGGACGGCCCGATCGTCGTCTATGGCGGCGGCGAAGTCGCCGTGAGGATCGCGCCGTGGCTGCAGGGAACCGTCGGGATCCGCTTCGCGCCCGATGGCGGGGTCACCGTGACCGGAGAAATCGGCCTGCCAGGCGCGGTCGAGATCTTTCCACGGCGCCAGGTCGACAAGTCGCTGTTCAACGTCGCGGTCCAGGTGCCTGTCATTCCCGGCATCGTCGCCGAGATCGGGGGCGGCTTGTCCGCCGTCGCCGGCATCGGTCCCGGCCGGCTGGAGCGGCTCAGCCTGGGCATCCGCTACGACCCGGCCAGAGAGGAGGAAACCCGGATCAGCGGCGATGCCGCGTTGCGCGTGCCGGCCGATGCCGGCCTGCGGCTGGCGGCGCGTGCCGGCGTCGGGGTCGGGATCACCGGCGCGAGTGTGACCGGGGGGCTCGAGATTGGCGGTACACTGGGGGTGGAGGGGGCTGCCGAGGCCGGTGTCGCGGTCGAATGGACCCCGGTCGATGGGCTGGATCTGCGTGCCGCGATCGGGGTGTACGCGCAGCCGAGTTTCACCTTCGACATTTCCGGCTATGTCAGCGCGCGCGCGCTCGGCTTCAGCCTTTACGACAGGCGTTGGGCCCTGGCGTCATACCGCTTCGGTTCCGGATATCGCTTTGGTCTCAGCATGCCGGTGCGTTACCGCGAGGGCGAACCCTTCGAAGTCCGGCTCGACCAGGTGCAGTTCGAGATTCCGGATGTCGATCCGGCCCGGGTATTGCGCGGCTTGATCGGACAAATCGTCTGACCGGGTTCCGGCCGCAGGGCATGACCTCGCTTCCGCCGGTCGCCCCTCATCCTTCCGCGGTGCATCGGTCGGGGTGGAGGCAGTGCGCGCGGCGGGTGGTGGCGTCTTCGAGGCTTGAATGTGCGGTCCGCCGGGTCTACATTTCAATCGGGCACTACTGCGGTGTAAGCGGCTCAGGGGTTCGTCCCGGGGTCCGATGGCGGATGGGAACGACTAAGCGGAAACGTGTGTCCCAGCTCGGCCGAGTCATGGGTGAGGCGAATACCAGGCGAAAGAGGAAAGCGTAGAATTCATCGGCGACAAGCTCGATTCGACGGAGAACGACGATCAGAGAAACACGGCGTACAAAGACGGAAAGAGAAAGGCGCTGGAAGTGGAAGTCCGGGTCTACCGGGTACGAAGAACTCGAAGCTGTCTCAGGTAAAGCTCAGGCTCCGTTGGGTGATGAAAGCACTGCCAACGGCATCGGCGGTAGGCGGGTGGGTTCGGCAGGTCGGCACTCCAGCCGGCCGAGGCCACCACCCGCGCGCCCCTCTCCCCGGCCCGTGCTCCACGGAATGATCCCAGGATGATTCCCTGTCTAAAGGATTTCCGGGCCGAGTGCCGATGAAGGTAAGCGACATCCGCTGGACCGATTACTGGAAACGTCTGCGCGAGGCGCTGCTCAATCCCACCGTGGACGAGACCGCGCTCGAAGCCTCGCTGCGTGCGGCGCGGGCGCGGGCGCAGGTGCCGGTGCTGTGGTTGCTAGGCAAGACCCAGGCCGGCAAGACCTCGATCATCCGCGCCCTCACCGACAGCCCGGCGGCGGAGATCGGCAATGGTTTCCAGCCCTGTACCCGTAGTGCGGCGATCTACGATCATCCGGCCGGGGCGCCCATCGTACGTTTTCTGGATACGCGCGGTCTGGGCGAACGCGCCTACGATCCGGCCGAGGATATCGCCTATTGCGAAGCGCGCGCGCACCTGGTGCTGGCGGTGATGAAGGTCGCCGACCTGGACCAGCAGGCCATCTTCGAGGTCTTGCGCGAGGTGCGCGGTCGCCATCCTGATTGGCCGGTGCTGCTGGCGCAGACCGGCCTGCATGAACTCTACCGACCCGGCGACGACCATCTCCAGCCCTGGCTCTTCGACCGCGATCCGTTGCCGGATGCGGTGCCGGCCGACCTGCGCCGGGCGCTGGCTGCGCAGCGCGAGCTCTTCGACGCCCTGCCCGGTTTCGCGCCGCTTCGTGCGGTCGCGATCGATCTGACGTTGCCAGAAGACGGCTTTTCGCCGCCGGACTATGGACTGGAAGCCTTGTGGCACGAGATCGAGGCCTTGTCTTCGTTCGGCCTGCGCCAGCAACTGGTCGGTGACCGGTCGGTGCACGACGTGTTCGCCCGCGCGGCGCACCAGCACATCGTCGGCCATGCGGTCACCGCGGCCGGCCTGGGAGCGCTGCCGGTGGTGGACCTGGTGGCGGTCACCGCGGTGCAGGCCAAGCTGATGCATGCACTGGCGGTGTTGTACGGGCAGTCGCTGGACCGGCAGGTGGCCAGCCAGTTTCTCGGCTTGATCGGGACCGGTTTTGCCGCCGGCTACCTCGCCCATGTCATCGGACGCAGCGTGGCGAAGCTGGTGCCCTACTGGGGCCAGACGGTCGGTGCCGTGTGGGGCGCCAGTGCGAGTGGCGCCAGCACCTATGCACTGGGCAAGGCGGCGGTCTATTTCTTTTCGCGTCGGCGCGAGGGCCTGCCGGTCGACGCCGAGACCCTGCGCAAGGTCTATGCCGATGAACTCGATGCCGGTCGCGAGATGCTGAAGAGCCGCTTTGGTGGAAAACGCGAATGAAAGGTTTCCTGGCGCTCTTCGCCCGCCTCGACCCGTTGCGGCTGACCGCGCTGCTGTTGCTGGTGCTGCCCGGCCTGATCGTGTTCGGCCTCGGCCTGTTCTGGCTGTGGCAGGCTGACCAGGTCCTGTGGTGGCTGGTCGGCTTCGCGCTCTGTGGCGGGGTGGGCTTCGGCTTGCAGCAGTGGCTGGTGAAACGCGACCGGCGCCTGCTCGCCGATGCAGTGACCGAGCCGAACCCGGACTGGCCACCCAGCGCCGATGCAGTATGGGAAAAGGTGGACGCCCTCGCCGCTGGCTGCGATCCGGCAGACTGGCCGCTGGACGACGGCAGCCGTGTGCTCGAACTCGGGCGTCGTACCCTGGACGAGGTCGCGCGAGCCTATCACCCGGAAGTCGATCAGCCCTTGCTCGAACTGACCGTGCCGCATGCGCTGTTGATCGTCGAGCGCGCCTGTCGCGACCTGCGTCGCGACGTGACCGAGCAGATCCCTTTCAGCCACCGCCTGACGATGGGCGACCTGCTGCGGATGCAGCGCTGGAAGGACACCGCCGAGAAGGCCTTCGATGTCTATCGCGCCGGGCGGATGGTGATCAATCCGCTCGACGCCTTGATCGGCGAGGCCTGGCGTCATCTTCGCGAACGCAGCTTCGGCCTGGCGCGCAACGAGATCCACCGCTGGCTGCTGCGCGCCTTCGTGCGCAAGGTCGGCTACTACGCGATCGACCTCTACAGCGGTCGCGTGCCGCTGGACGACGCAGACCCGGCGCAGGGGGTGAGCGCCGGCTCGAAGGCCGACCGCGCGGAAGCCATCACGCGCAGCGCGGACGACGAGGCCGAGCCGCTGCGCATCCTGCTGCTCGGCCGGGCCAATGCCGGCAAGTCCAGCCTGATCAACGCCTTGTTCGGTCGCCTGGTCAGCGCGACCGACGCGCTTCCGGACACCACCCGGTCGCTAATGCCCTACACCCTCGAGCGCGAAGGTCTGACCCGGGCGCTGGTGTTCGACAGCCCGGGCTGTGACACCGCGCTGTTCGATCCGGAACGGATCGAGCGTGCCGCACGGGAGGCCGACCTGATCCTGTGGGTCAGTGCGGTCAACCGCCCCGACCGGCAGCAGGAGCGCGAGGTGCTGGACCGCATCCGGGCCCATCTCGCTGCCAGCCCGCAGCGACGTCCGCCGCCGCTGATCCTGGTCGCGACCCGGATTGACCAGCTGCGGCCCGCGGCCGAATGGGCACCCCCCTACGACCTGGCCGACCCGCAACGGCCCAAGGCGGTGAACATCCGCGCCGCGGTGGGGGCGCTCGGTGAAGATCTGGACATCGCGATAGCACGGATCGTGCCCGTCTGCCTGGCCGAGGGCCGGGTGTACAACGTCGACGACGGCTTGTGGGCGACCGTGCTTGCCGAGCAGGACGCGGCCACCCGCAGTCGCCTGCTACGCTGCATGGAAACCCGCCGCCGCGCCGAAAACTGGACCCTGCTCGCACGCCAACTGACCGCCACCGGGCGCTTGCTGCGCGACCTGCCCGGGAAGTTGTTCGACCGGTCCAGGAACGGGAAATAGGGTGCCAGTGAGGACCTGTGGTCATCCCGTGCCCGATCGAAATCAAGCCTCTTCCAGCACCTCCCGCCAGGCAGCCTCCAGGGCATCGAAGACCGCTTCGGGTACTTGATGTTGGTATTGCTTGCGGCGGTTGAGTGAGAGCTTGCCGTGGTGGTCGAGGCAGAACATCACCAGACGCGACAGAATGTTGTTGGGGATGTCGAACTGTTGATCGATGCGCCGGTAGATCGCGTCGTAGCGATTGAGGAAGAGTGTTTCTGCTTTGAGGTGGCGTTCGAGGGCCTGCTCGCTGGCACGCAGCATGAATTCTGCGCAGGCAGTGCCATCCCAGTAGCGGTAAATCGCGGGATGGCCCATGAAGTCGAAGGCGAACTGGTCCTCGTCGACGAAGGTCACTTCCCACAAACGCCGCGCTGGCTCGGAAAAGCTTTGAAGCGTGGCCAGATAGTCAGTTTCTTTCTCACGCATCACCACCGAGACTGGCAGCAGCAGGCCGTGCTTGAGCGCACCGCGTTGGCACAGCACCTGATGGAAAAGAAATCGCGACAAGCGGCCGTTGCCATCCATGAAGGGGTGGAGGAAGACAAAACCGAAGGAAACAATGCTGGCCAGCAGCAGCGGATCGAGATCCTGGGGAGGTTGATTGGCCAGCTGCATCAGGTGCGCCATCAACTCGCGACTCAACTCCGGTGTCGGCGGCACATAGCTCACGCCGAGGGCACCCCGCAGGCCGTTGCTGAGGTAGTTCTGCTCATGGCGGAAGGCCGCTGCTTGGGCGTACGCGTTGCTGATGACTGCGTTCTGCAACTCGACCAGATAGTCCTCGTCCAGCAGGCGGGGCTGATGGGCCTGTCTCAACAGTTTGACGAAGCGACTGGCCTTGTCCTCGCTGGGATTTTCCCTTTCGATGGCGTAGGAGTCGCGAGTTTCATGCAGATAGGCCCAGGCAAGCGCCCGATTGAGCATGTCGCTGGGAAGTGATTCGCTGAACTCGGTAGCCAGCTTTAGCAGGTCGAGTTTGAGCAGCGCCTGGAGCTCGTCGGTACGGCGCAGCGTGATGCAGTAGTCCAGGTTGCCGATGCCGTTGAACTGTACCCGCCAGCGGCTGTTCTTCTCGCCGGCGCTTGTGATGTATTGGGCCGCGTCAAAAAGTGGCACGTAGGCAGTGCGCTGGGTTTCACCATGACGCTGGATGTGTTGACCGGTGAAGTGCTCCCACAGGTAGCAGGCTTTGCGCAGGTACTGGCTGGCAGGGCTGGCGTCGATGGCGGCACGGATGACTGTCTCGGGAATCAGGGGCAGGGCTTGTGCGAGTATCGCCAGGTCGATGCCCTCGTGCTTGAGCGCGAACAGCACATGACCGAGCAGGTCGTCAGGCGATGGGGCCATGCTGGTCGGGATAGCCAGTGTCTGGCCAATCACTTCTTTACGCGTGACTGTGCGTATTTCGGCCAGGCGTCCAGGCGGTATTGCCCGGACGGTAGGCTCCTGAAGCAGACGGCTGTAACCGACCGGTTGCATGATGCAATTCCCTTTCGGAGGTGGTTCAGCACACGGGGATTTCTTGCGCGGCGCCAGGATTTTTTGTGCTTGACGGTATTTTTATCATTTTTTTTGCGCGAAAGGCGGCGATTTGTTGCTCACGCCTCCCCATAGCGGCTCACCAGCGTCTCGATGAGCCGACCTCGGCACTGGACGTGTCGGTACAGGCAGTGGTGCTGCAACTGCAAGACCGCCTCAAACGCGAACTGGGGATGAGTTGCATCTTTGTCTCGCATGACCTCAACGTGGTGCGCCTGCTGTGCGAACGGGTCATAGTCATGAACCGCGGGAAGATCGTCGAAACCGGTGATGCCACCGACGTGCTGCGCGCGCCCAAGGCAGACTACACCCGCAGCCTCATTGATGCGATTCCGCATTTCCGACATTCTGCGGTGTCGGCCCGAGCCGGCGGGGGTATCCCGGTATCGGCATACGTGCTTGTCGCCAAGCCAGGCACTCGGCCCCGTTCGCGACAAAGTAGTCCGCAAGCAGGCGCGTGAAGCACAAGCTTCCGGGCAAGTCGTTCGATTCGTCCCGATGGTGATCACGACCGGGTGACGGCGCTACGGTTGCAAGTCACGCTTGGGCGGCTATAGTGAAGGGCATCATTCCATTCAAGACAAATGGATAATCGGTGCCAGCCGGTGGGCTTGTTTTCACGGCGATGAATCTGGCATCCGATCCGTTTCATACGCCGGAGACGCCCATGTTCATCGTGACCAATCGCGAAGTTGACGAGAGCCAGACCGAGGTCGACAAGGCCTTCAAGTCCCATCCGAATATCCTTGGCCCGAACGAGCTGCGTTTTGCCGAGGCGGTCCGGGTTGGCAGGCGCTGGCAGGTCCGGATCCTGCCCGACCGGGTGACCCCGGCCATGGCCAGGGAAGTCGGGCTGACACTGCCCGACCCAGCCGATGGTGACGCGGCCCCACCGGTCTATGCCAGCAGCTATGTCGCGCGCAGGGTGTTGGCGCGGGTCAATCCCAAGCTCATGGGCGGGTCGGGCAAGGGTCGCAACCTGTTGTTCTTCGTCCATGGTTTCAACAACGATGTGGAGGCAGTGCTGAACCGGGCCGCACTGCTGGAACAGAACTACGGGGTCGAGGTGATTCCCTTCACCTGGCCGGCCAATGGCGGTGGCGCGCGGGGCGTGGTCAGCTACAAGAGCGACAAACGGGATGCCATGGCGTCGACCGGTGCGCTGGACCGCAGTATCGCGCGACTGGGCGAGATCCTGCAGGGCATCCACGAGGAGCATGTGCGCAGCGTCGAGGCCGAAGCCACCCGGCGCTTTCCCGACGATGCCGAGAAGTGGGATCGCTTTTTCAGCGCGCAGGCGCAGAAGTGGTGCCCATTCACCATCAACATGATGCTGCACAGCATGGGCAACTACGTGTTCAAACATGTGTTGAAGTCGTCGGTCTATCGCGGCGACCAGCTCGTTTTCGACAACGTCGTGCTGGTCGCCGCCGACACCAACAACGAGGACCACGCCGAATGGGTGGATCGGATCCAGTGCCGGGGCAGGATCTACATCACGATCAACGAGCGTGATTCGGCCTTGTCGGCGTCGCGGATGAAGCTGGGCGAACAGCAGAAGGCCCGCCTGGGACACCACCCCTACCGGCTCGATTCCCGCCAGGCGGTCTATGTCGATTTCACCGATCAGCCACAGGTGACCACCTCGCACGCTTATTTCGAGGACCGGCCCTTGCGCAATCCGCAGGTGCGCAAGTTCTTCGAGGAAGCCTTCAACGGCGATTTCGCCGAATCCCGTCTGAATTTCGACATCGGCCGCAACATGTATCGCTTCAAGGCCGAGTAGGTCTGTCGGGGCGTGACCTATTGCACAGGTTTGACATGAGCACGTTCGGATATGCCCGATTCTTCGTTGCATAGAACCACCATGCTCCTCAAAATGGGTCGACTCTGACCACGCTTTCCCACTCGGCTCGTACTGATCGCCCGAGTGAGATGACCTCCCGGCGCCCGGATCAGCGCAGTGACTTGCCCCGGAATCGTTTCGACTCAATTTGGGCAATCACGGTTACCATGAATGCTTCACAATCAAAGCACGACTGACGACCTCTCGATGAAGCGCGCCGCCGGATTCTCCCTGCACCTTCGCTTGTGGTTGGTGATCGCCTTGATGGTGGTGCCGGTGTTCCTGCTGACGTTGAGCGATTACCGCCATCAGCGCGAAGCGGCAGTCGCGCAGCTCGAGCACGAGGTGTCATCGATGTTGGCCGCCGGGCGATCGGAACAGCGGCATATGTTCGATACCGTTCGCGTCGTGCTCGAGATCATGGCCCGCTCGGACAACCTGCGCAGCCTCGACCCGGAAGACTGTGTCGGCTTGTCGACACGACTGATGGAAACCGTCAGCGAGTTCGTGAATATCGGCGCGGTGCATCCCGGTGGCACGGTGTTTTGCAGTGCCGTGCCAACGATCCGGAGCGTCGATGTGTCGGACCGGGCCTGGTTCCAGCAGGCCTTGCTCGGCCACGATGTCAGCGCTGGCGACTTCGTGATCGGGCGGTTCTCGGGTCGGCCCAGCCTGGCCTTCGGTTATCCGCTGCGCGATCCGGCCGGGACGCTTCGCGCGGTATTGTATGTGTCCGCCGGTCTGGGATGGTTCGAACGACTGGTGGCCGGGATCGAGGCGCCGGAGGGGTGGGCGGTCAGCCTGATCTCGCGCGATGGCCAGGTTCTCTCGGATTACCCGAATCAGATGCGCTGGACCGGACAAACCGTTCCGCCGGAGATGCTGCAGCGGATCGAGCGCGTACTTGCAAGCGGTGAATCGGTAGTGGAGATGGTCGGTCTGGACGGCCAGATGCGGGTCTATGGCATCGACCCGGTCGGTATCAGTGATGGACGCATCGTGAAGCTGGTGGGCGCACCGCTGGGCCGGACCCTGTCTAAGGTAGACCGCGCCTTCCAGTTCAGGCTGGCGCTCCTGATAGGCATTCTGATCGTTTCCGCGCTGGCCGCGCGGTTCTATATCTACAAGTTGGTCGAGGTGTGGGCGGTCCGGCTGCGGGAGGCGATCGACCGCATTGCCAGTGGCAGGCTGGACACCCGGATCGGCGAATTTTCGAAGGCGAGCGAGCTGGCCAGGGTCGAGCACGGGGTCAATGCGATGGCGGCCGCACTCGAGCGCCATGAAGTCGAGTTGAGACGCTTGTCGATGGCGATCGAGCAAAGCCCGGAATGCATCGTGATCACCGATATCGAGGCCCGTATCGATTACGTCAATGATGCCTTCGTCCGTACCACTGGCTATACCCGCGAGGAAGTGATCGGACAGAACCCGCGCATCCTGAACCGGGGCAAGACGCCGAAAGAGGTTTATCAGGACTTATGGCAGACCCTGGAACGAGGAGAAGTCTGGCGCGGAGAATTCCACAACACACGCAAGGATGGCAGCGAGTATGTCGAGCTGGCCACGATCGCCCCGATCAAGCAGTCCGATGGCCAGGTGACCCACTATGTCGCGGTCAAGGAAGACATCACGCTGCGCAGGCGTGCCGAGGAGCGCCTCCACCATCTTGCCTATTACGACACCTTGACCGGCCTGGCCAATCGCAGTCTGTTGCGCGACCGGCTCGGCCAGGCGGTGCTCGCCAGCGCGCGTGCGCAGACCTATGGCATGCTGTTGCTGGTCGACATCGATCGCTTCAAGATGTTGAACGACACCCGGGGCCATGAGGCCGGCGATGCCTTGCTGCTGGAAACGGCCAATCGCTTGCGCAAGTCGGTCCGGCAGGAAGATACCGTCGCCCGCCAGGGTGACGACGACTTTGCGGTTGTGATCGAGGATATCGGCGAAGACGAGGCGGCGGCGATCGCCCATGCCGAGCTGATCGCACGCAAGATCCATGACGATCTCGGTGAACCCTACGACCTGGGTGGCGAGGCCGGTCCCCACTACGCAACCCAAAGCATAGGCATCACCTTGTTCAGCGGACCGGGTGCAGGTGTCGAGGTCTTGCTGAAACAGGTCGAAGTCGCGCTGTATCAGGCCAAGGACGATGGCCGCAACGCGATCCGCTTCTACAATCCGGCGATGCAGGCGGTGGTCGATGCGCGAGCGACGATGGAGCATGGCTTGCGCGAGGCGCTGGCCCACGGAGGGTTCCAGCTTTACTACCAGCCACAGGTGGACAAGGACGGGCAGGTGGTCGGCGCCGAAGCCCTGATCCGCTGGATAGGCGTTGACGGCAAAATGGTGTCGCCGGCCGAGTTCATCCCGCTCGCCGAAGAGACCGGTCTGATCGTGCCGATCGGCCAGTGGGTGGTCGATACCGCCTGCGTCCAGCTCAGGCAATGGCAGGACCAGCCGGCCACCCGGCATCTGTCGATTGCGGTCAATGTCAGCGCCAGGCAGTTTCGCCAGCCGGATTTCGTCGCCCAACTGGGGGCTAGTATCGCCCGCCATGGCATCGACGCATCCGGCTTGAAGCTTGAATTGACCGAGAGCGTGATTCTCGGCGAGGTCGAGGACACGATTGTGAGGATGAATCAGATCAGGGAAATGGGAATCCGCTTCGCGCTGGACGATTTCGGCACCGGCTATTCGTCCTTGTCGTACCTCAAGCGCTTGCCTATCGACCAGCTCAAGATCGACCAGTCCTTCGTCCGGGACATGATGAGCGATGTCAGCAGCCGGGCCATCGTGCGGGCGATTCTCGCGATGAGCGATTCGCTGGCCATCCAAGCGATCGCCGAGGGCGTCGAGACCGCGTCACAGCGCGATGTGCTGGCCGAGCATGGTTGTGTCTTCTTCCAGGGCTATCTATACGGGCGGCCTACGCCGATGGCCGAGTGGCTGCCGCAGCGTTCAGCCTAGACCACCGTAACGGGTACACATCAGCGCTGTGATCGACGTGGGATGGTCCGAACCGGTGTAGTAGAGCGAGGCCGGGGCGCGACGGTCCAGCCAGCTGTCGTGCAGCACCAGCGAGCCGCGCAGGCCGGCCAGGGCCGGGGTCTCTGGTGAGCGCGACGCGAAATCGACGATGCGCAACTGCCCGTGGGCGTCGACCGTGGTCGAGATCGCTATCGCCGCTTCGGTCACCAGGTCGGGCGAGACATCGCTGAATCCAGCAGCGAAACGCCGGCTCTCCGGCTGATCGGGATGTGGCCACAGGAACTCCGGTGTCACCAGCTCGAAGCGGGTGACTGCGTCTGCCACCGTCATCACCACCCGCGTGCGGTCGGTGTCGGCCAGCTCGGCGCAGACGATCATCATTGGCACGATTGCGGGCGCGGTGGGAGGGTCGGCTGCGACCGCCGCGGTCACCGTCGCAGCGATCAGTGTCATGGCGGATAAGCGTCTGGTCATCGGGTTCAGCCTGCGGGTGGGTCAGGCACCATTGTCGCCGGAAATGGCGGCCCACGGCGTTGGCGTGTTCCTGCCGATCGAACCGCGACCCCCGACCCGTCAATCGACCCGTGGAAGCGGTCGGACTTGCAAGTTGGGAATCATGAGCTAACGTGGATCAATGCCAGTGAGATATCGACGGCGCGGTTTCGCCGGTCGATGCCGTCGCGGCCGGTTTGCCCTTCATCGCAGCGAGGAGATACCGATGCCCTACCTTCCGCGGTCGCGAGACGAACACCTCGGTAACGACGGACGCCCGAAACGCATTCTTGCGCTCGATGGTGGCGGTTTGCGCGGCATCCTGAGCGTCGGTATCCTGCAGCGGCTCGAGGATGTATTGCGCGAACGCCATGGCGGCGCGGCGGATTTCAGGTTGTGCGACTATTTCGACCTGATCGCCGGTACCTCGACCGGTGCGATCATCGCGGCCGCGCTGGCCAAGGGCTGGACCGTCGAGGCGGTCCGGAACGAGTACTTCGCGCTCGGCGAAGCGGTGTTCGAGAAGAGCCTGCTGCGCAAGGGTTTCATACGCGCCAAGTATGACGAAGCCAAGCTCGCCGATGCGCTGAAAAAGGCCCTGGGCCACGCGACCACACTGGGCAGCGGCGAAATCCGTACCGGTCTTCTGATCATGGCCAAGCGGATCGATTCCGGTAGTCCGTGGCCGATCGCCAACAATCCCCGCGGCCAGTACTATGCATCGCGACCGGGCGGGACCATTGGTAACAGCGAGTATCCGCTGTGGCAGGTGGTGCGCGCCTCGACCGCGGCGCCGGCCTACTTCGACCCCGAGAAGATCACCATCGTCGAGCGGCCCGACATGAAGCCGGTGGTCGGGGAGTTCGTCGACGGTGGGGTCAGCCCGTTCAACAATCCGGCCCTGCAGGCTTTCATGTACGCGACGCTCGATGGTTACCGGGTCGGCTGGCCGACCGGATCGGACAAGCTGATGCTGGTATCGATCGGCACCGGCAGCGGCGACCCTTCGGTCGAGCGGTCCAGCCTGGCCGCCAAGCAGGCGATCAACGCCCTGCTGTCGCTAATGCAGGACTGTGCCGAGCTGCAGGAAGTCCTGTTGCAATGGATGTCGGCCAGTCCGACCGCGCGCCAGATAGACCGCGAGCTCGGTGACCTGCGCCACGACCTGATCGGTGGTACGCCCTTGATGACCTACCTGCGCTACAACGCCGATTTGAGCGTTGAGTGCGTCAGGGCGCTGCTGCCTGAGCTCACCGATACCCGCCGGATCAAGTCGCTGACTGCGATGGATGCCCCGGAGAACATGCCCTTGCTGCATCGTATCGGCACGGTGGTGGGCGAGCAGTCGGTGAAGGCGGGGGATTTTCCGGCACACTTCGACCTGACCTGAAGACGACCACAGGACGAAGGGATGAGCATCGATACGGGCAGGCGGCGCTACCGTAAACGCGCCGACCAGGTTGTCACTGCGGTGAGGCTGGATCTCGACACCGACGGCTTCCGTTACCGCAAGTGGGGGGGCGAGCAGCGTTGCAAGGCCGGCGACTGGCTGGTTAGCAACGCCGGTGAGACCTATACGGTGGATGCCGCGGTGTTTGCCCGAACCTACCGCGAAGTCGAACCCGGTCGTTATCTGAAGACAACGCCGGTGTGGGCCGAGCGTGCCGAGAGCGAAGGCTGGGTGGCGACCAAGGAAGGTAAGTCGCACTATCGGGCCGGCGACTACCTGGTCTATAACGAGAAAGACGGTGGTGATGCCTATTGCATGGGAGCGGACAAGTTCGAGTCGATGTACGAGCGTGACGACACTTGCCCGTGAGGGGGCTTTGCGGAGGAGGACATGGCGCGTGCGTTCGTGATCCGGCCGTTCGGACAGAAGACCGATGGATCGGGGCAGTTCATCGACTTCGAACGGGTGCATCGCGAGCTGGTCGATCCGGCCCTGAAGGCGGCTGGGCTGGCAGGCGGGACGACCGGCGAGATCATCGATGCCGGCAATATCCGCGCCGACATGTTCGCGCTGATTCTGGAGGCCGACCTGGTCGTGTGCGACATCACGCTGCACAACGCCAACGTGTTCTATGAGCTCGGCATCCGCCATGCCTTGCGTCGGCGGCGAACGGTGATGATCAAGGGCAAGCCGACCTCCGACGGTACGCCTTTCGATCTGCTCACCGACCGTTACCTGGATTATCCGGTCAGCGCACCGGCCGATGCGCTGGCGCGGCTGAGCGCGACGCTGGTCGCGACCCTGCAATCCGAGCGCGACTCCGACAGCCCGGTTTTCCAGATGCTGCCGGCACTGCGCGAGGTGGAAGTCGGCAATCTGGTGGTGGTGCCGATGACCCTGGTCGAACAGGTGGACGCGGCCCGCGCCGCGCGTTCGACCGAAGCCCTGCAGATGCTCGCCGATACGGTCAGGGGGCTACGCTTCCAGTGGGAGGCGCTACGGCTGATCGCCACCGCGCAGTGGGATCTGGGCGATCTCGACGGTGCGCAGGCGAGCTGGGAGGCGCTGCGCGAACTCTATCCGCAGGACGTTCCAGCCAATCTCGCACTGGCCAATCTCTACGAGCGCCTCAGTCGGCGACCGGGTCAGGCGGCGCTGCTGACGCGCTCCGATCAGGCACTCGACCGGGTGATCGCGGCGCAGGCCACGATACCGTCGCGGCAACTGGCCGAGGCGCTATCGCTACGCGCCCGCAACGAGAAGACCCGCTGGCGCGCGGGTTTTCAGGGGCTGACCGGACTCGATGCGCGACGTCGGGCGGCGACCCGGCCCGGTCTCAGGCGCTGCTTCGAACTCTACGAGGCGGCGTTTCGCGAGGACTTGAATCACTTCTATCCCGGCCTGAACGCACTGCAGGCCGCGACGCTGTTGTTCGAGCTCGCCACCGGCGACCCGTGGTACGACATGTTCCATTCCGATGCCGAGGCCGAGACCTACCGGGCGCAGCTGGAACGCAGGATCGCCGATCTGCGTGCGGTGGTGTCGATGGCGATCGAGGTCGCACGAGGCCGGATGAGCGCGGAGGCGCCGGAGCGGGTCTGGGCGGCGATCAGTGCCGCAGACCTGTTGTTCCTGACCGTCGGCTGTCGCGCCGAGCGGGTGGTCAAGGCCTACGAGGATGCGATTCCGGCCGACAAGCCGTTCGCCTGGGACGCGGCCCGCGGGCAGCTCGCGCTGTTCGCCGAACTCGGTGTCCAGTCCGAACTGGCGCGGATCGTGATCGAACGGATGGACCCGCGCTTCCGCCCGGCGCAGGCCGGACCGAGCGGTTCCGCTCGATGACTGCGGGGTGAGGATGCCCTTTCAGGGAGAAGATCATGCTCTTGACACGTGAATTGCTGGCGGCACTCGGTGTCGCCGAAGCGAACATTGCACGCTACCTGGAGGCGCTGCAGGCGTCGACGGTCCTGCATGCGATCGATACCCCGCTGCGGGTCGCCCACTTTCTCGCCCAGGTCGTGCATGAATCGTCGCGGATGCAACACGTCGTCGAGGGCATGAGCTACTCGGCCGAGCGGCTGTTGCAGGTGTTTCCGCGTTACTTCGGTAGCCTCGCCGAGGCACAGGCCTATGCTCGCCAGCCGGAGAGAATCGGCAACCGGGTCTATGGCGGGCGTATGGGAAATGGCGACGAGGCGTCCGGGGACGGTTACCGCTACCGCGGACGCGGTCTGATCCAGCTCACCGGCAAGAACAACTACCGGGCGTTCTCGCAATGGGTCGGCGACGACGTGGTGGCCCATCCGGAGCGAGTCTCGGAAAGGTATGCGGTCCAGTCGGCGGTGTTTTTCTGGGATACCCATGCCCTGAATCCCCTGGCCGATGTGGACGACACCGTCACGATCACGCGGCGGATCAACGGGGGCTTGAACGGGTTCGACGACCGCTTCCAGCTACTCGAGAAGGCCAAGGCGGTGCTGGCGCGAAGCTCGGAGCGTGCCGCGGAGGACGCGCGCGCAGACCTGGTCGTGACGGCGCTGCCGGAAGCCATGTTGGCCCCGACTCACCGCGTGGCTGCGACCCAGCTCAACCTGCGCAGCGCGCCTCGGGTCGTCCCGTCCACCTGGATCGCGACCTTGCCGCAGGGCGCCAAGGCGCAAGTCGTCGGCGAAGGGGGCGCACCGGGCTGGGTGCGGGTGCGGGTGGACTTGAACGGTATCCTGCGCGAGGGGCTGGTATCGGCGCGCTACCTCTCGCCCTTGCCGCTGCCGCAGCCACAGACGGGCCCGCAGCCGGCGGTCGCTTCGGCTGGAGGCCGCGCCGGAGAGGGGGCCGGAAGGCGGACCGCCGACCCCGCAGCGGCATCGAGTGCCACCGCAGGCTCGTCGCAGGAACGGGGCACCACGACTCCAGCCCCGTCCGGACCACGCGAGTCGCGGCCGCGGCAGTCGGACACCCTGCCCTCGCCACTGCCGCCTGCTCAGTCGGTGCAGCCGGTGCACCTGCGCGAGAACCGCGCCGACATCACCCGCCGCTTCGACGGCGGACGGGCTTTTCCGCTGGGTGAGCCGGGACGCCCGCGGCGGACGTCGGACGATGCGGGCGAGCGTGTGACGCAGCTGCGCGCGATCATCGATTATCTCGACAGTGCTTCACCCGGCCACCTTCGCTACAAACCACGGGGAAGCACTACCTTCTGCAACATCTACGCTTACGATCTATGCACGCTGGCCGGTGCCTATCTGCCCCGGGTGTGGTGGACCGATGCGGCAATCATGCGCATGGCGCGTGGGGAGACCGTGCCGGTCCGCTATGGCGAGACCGTGCGCGAGCTCAACGCAAATGCCTTGCATGACTGGCTGGAAGATCATGGCCCGGCCTTTGGCTGGGTTCGCGAGATCGACCTGACCACGCTGCAGGCGGCAGCGAACGCGGGCGAAGTCTGCCTGATCGTCGCCAAGCGCCGCGACCTGAACCAGTCCGGCCACATCACCGCGGTCGTGCCGGAGCATGAGGATTTCGTCGCGCGCCGGGATGCGGCTGGCGGGGTGATCCGGCCGGTCGAGTCGCAGGCCGGGGTCAGCAACTTCCGCTATGCGGTCAATGACAGGGCGTGGTGGTTGAATTCGCGCTTCCAGTCCAGCGCGTTCTGGCGTCATCGCTGATGAGGGCATCGTTGACGGGCGCAGCGAGGTTTCGGTTAGGCTTGCGGTCCCCGCGTCCTTTCCGGAAATTCGAGCGAGATTCCGATGCATCAGACCAACCAGCGCCAGGCGATGTTGTACGGTATCGCGGCGGTGATCCTGTGGTCCACGGTCGCGACCGCGTTCAAGCTGTCGCTGCAGGTGATGACGGCGACCCAGTTGCTCGCCTGGGCCGGTCTGGTGTCGACCCTTGTGCTGGCCGGGTTCGTCAGCGTCAATCGGCAGTGGCCGGCGGTCGGCGCGGCCTTGCGCGAGCGGCCGACGTATTACGTCGCGCTCGGCGCATTGAACCCCTGTTTCTACTACCTGGTGCTGTTCCGGGCCTATGACCTGCTTCCTGCGCAGCAGGCCCAGGCGCTGAACTACACCTGGGCACTGACCCTCGCGCTGCTGGCCGTGCCGCTGCTGAAGCAGCGCCTCACCGGGCGCGACCTGCTGGCGCTGACGATAGGCTATGCCGGCGCGGTGGTGATCGCGACCCGCGGCGACGTGTTCGCGATGGCCTTCGACAGCGGCCTCGGGGTCATGCTGGCGCTCTTCAGCACGGTGTTGTGGGCGCTGTACTGGATCCTGAACACCCGCGCCACCGCGCCGGCCGCGGTCACGCTGTTCCTGTGCTTCGCACTCGGTACGCCGATGGTCTGGGCGGTGATGGCCTGGCAGGGGGAACTGGCCCTGCCGACCGGGCCGGCGCTGGCCGGTGCGGCCTATGTCGGCCTGTTCGAGATGGGCGTCACCTTCATGCTGTGGCTCGCTGCGATGCGCCGTGCCGAGCAGGTCGCCCGGGTCAGCAACCTGATTTTCCTGTCGCCGTTCCTGTCGCTGTTCTTCATCAGCACCTTCCTCGGTGAAGCCATCGTGCCGGCGACCTGGATCGGCCTCACGATGATCATCGTCGGGGTGATTTATCAGCAGCGGGGGCGTTCAGCCGGATGAGACGGTTTGGGGGCGCATCGTCCCGGGGTTCGGCCGGTGTGCCCGGGATTGGCGGGTTGGCGCCGGGCTCCGACAGCCCCTCGCGCTGCCGCTGTAAGGCGCGCTTGGCTGCGATCCCTGAACTCGCCCTACGGGCTCAGACAGCAGGGATAGCGGCCGCTACGCGCACCAACAGCGGCATGCGCTCGGGCTGAGTCGCCCAGCGCCAACCCGCCAATCCCGTTCTGGGCGCTAAGAGAAACCTCGCTGTCGGAAGTCGGTCCTTTATGGATTCGCTACTTGCAGTGACTGAACCGGCGAGTCGCAGGGTTCTTGGAGACGCTCTTCTGTCGCTTTCTTACGACAAACCGCAGGTTCGGTGCACGAAACCCGGTGCGTCGAGGAACTCCATTGGCGATAATTGTCTAGGACAAAAAGCTTCCTATTCGTCGTGTTCAAGCGCTCGTAACACGACCACCCCGTCAGTGATGGAGTCTTCGATGAACACCTATGCACACAGCCGCATTCCCGATGCCGCCCGCTGGCTTGGCCTCGGCGGCCTGATTCCCTTTGTCGCGCTGGCCGTGGCGGCGCTGCTCGATGGCGGTCGGGCGATTCTGTGGACCCAGGCCTTGATGGCCTATGGCGCGATCATCCTGAGTTTCGTCGGTGCCCTGCACTGGGCGTTCGCAATGACGGTCGATGGCCTGTCCGATGCCGAGCGTAGCGGCCGCTTCATCTGGAGCGTGATGCCGCCATTGATCGGTTGGGCGGCGCTGATCATGATGGCCTTCCAGCCACTGACCGCGGTGGCGATGCTGATCGTCGGCTTCTGGATCCACTACCTGCAGGATCGCATCCTGGCCCGCCGGGCCGAACTGCCGGCGTGGTACCTGCCGCTGCGCTTCGGGCTGACCACGGTGGCGAGCCTGTGCATCCTGGTCGGCGGGCTGACGGTCGTCTGATCGTCGCGATCTTGAATCCGGGCCTTGTCGTCTGGTTCAAGCGCGACCTGAGTTTGCGCGACCACAGGCCGTTGCGTGTAGCCTGTTCTGTCTGGCCGGAATCTGTCTGATGCACCGCAAGCCGCACCTGCCCGAAAAACCCTGCGCGGTCTGTGGCCGTCCCTTCGCGTGGCGGCGCAAGTGGGCGAAGGTCTGGGACGAGGTCCGCTACTGCTCGGACCGCTGTCGCCGCGAGCGAAACAAGTCGGCGCATGCGCCAGACGTAAGCACCGTGCTCCTGCGCGTCCAACAGCGGTTCATAGGATCATCATGACGATTCTGCGGCTGGTCCTGGGTGACCAGCTCAACGCCGGCCATCCCTGGTTTCGCGAGGTCAGTGACGACGTCGTCTACCTGATGATGGAGGTCCGGAGCGAAACCGACTACGTCCGCCATCATGCGCAAAAGGTGCTTGCGATCTTCGCCGCGATGCGGGCCTTCGCCGATGCCTTGCGCACGTCCGGCCACCGGGTGCATTACCTGCGCATCGGTGACCCGGCCAACCGCCAGACCTTGGTGGACAACGTGGTGGCGGTGGCGGCCGAGCGCGGTGCGACCCGGATCGAGCGGATCGAGGCGGACGAATGGCGGGTCGAGCAGGCGCTGGCCGCGCTGTCCGCACACACCGGCCTGCCGGTCGAGACGGTCGATGCCGCGCACTTCCTGTGCGACCGGGCCGAGCTGGCGCAGCGCTTCGCGACGCGGGTGCCGCGCATGGAGACTTTCTACCGCGACATGCGGCGTCGCCATCGGCTGTTGCTCGATGCGGACGATGCGCCGCTCGGCGGCCAGTGGAACTTCGATGCCGACAACCGCGTGAAATGGCCCGGCACCCCGGCGGCCCCGGCCTGGCCGTGGCAACCGAAGGACTGCAGCGATCTCTGGACCGAGATCGTCGCGGCCGGGGTCGAGACGATCGGCGAGCCGCAAGCCGACCGCCTGGCCTGGCCGCTGACCCGGCGCGAGGCCAGGGCCGGGCTGGCGCATTTCGTCGAAACGGTCCTGCCGCATTTCGGCCGCTTCCAGGACGCGATGAGCCCGCGCGAGGACTTGCTGTTCCACTCGGCACTGTCCTTCGCGCTCAACGTCAAGCTGCTGCAGCCGGTCGAGGTGGTGCAGGCCGCGATCGCCGCGTTCGAGGCCGGCCGGGTCGATCTCGCTGCGTGCGAGGGTTTCTTGCGCCAGATCATCGGCTGGCGCGAGTTCGTGCGCGGCGTGTATTGGGCGCGCATGCCGGACTACGCCGGTCTCAATGCGCTCGTTGCGACCCGACCCCTGCCCGCCTGGTTCTGGACCGGCGACACCGGCATGGCCTGTCTGAAGCATGCGATCGGCCAGTCGTTGCAGCTTGCCTACGCCCACCACATCCAGCGCCTGATGCTGACCGGCAACTTCGCGCTGCTCGCCGGCTGTGCGCCGGACGAGGTCGACACCTGGTACCTGGGCATCTACATCGACGCTTTCGAATGGGTCGAACTACCCAACACCCGCGGCATGAGCCAGTACGCCGACGGCGGCCTGATCGCGAGCAAGCCCTACGCTGCGTCGGCCGCGTACATCGGCCGTCAGTCGGACTACTGCCGCGGCTGCCGCTACGATGCGAAGCGCCGCCACGGCGAACGTGCCTGCCCGTTCAACAGCCTGTACTGGGACTTCCTGCTGCGCCATGAAGCGCGTTTCGCCTCCAATCCCCGCATGGCCATGCCCTACCGCAACTGGATCCGCCTGCCGGAGGACGAACGCCGCGCGACGCTGGCCCAGGCCACGTTCTACCTCGAGCGGCTGGATACCTTGTAGGAATTGCGGCTGAATCGCCGCGACGCGTGATCAAACGCACAAATTGGCGGGCGTGGCGGACAGACGCTCGCAACCAAGCCCTCGTGACGGGGGCAGTCAGCGTCTTCCGCGAATGACCGGCTTACAAGTGTGGATTCACCCCATCGTCAGGGCCAGCAACATCAGCGCCAGCAGGACAGCGAAGATCAAGCCGGCTTCGCGGCGTGCGGTATGCTCCAGCGGCGAGGCCTGTTCGCCATCCGCCCGAAGGCCTTCGGTCCAGGCGCTCAGGCGTCGACCGAGGGGGCGTAGCTGTCGTCGGAGGGCGCGGAGGGTCAGGCACATCGCGATTCGCAGCTGCCGGAGCGCGGCCGAAATCGGCACCAGCGCGTCGCCAGCCGGAATCGGCCAGGCGCGCAGGTAGCGGTGGGCCAGCACGCCGAGCAGGGTGCCGGCGACCACCGGCCAGAGCAGGTCGGGCAAGGCGCGCAGCGCCTCCGGCCACGGGGTCGGCACCGGCAACCACGGCAGCAGGATCAGGCCGAGGCTGCTGGCGGCCAGGGTGAAGCCCCAGCCCAGCCACTCCGAGCGGCTCGCGGCTGCGCCTGGTTTCATGTCGCGCAACAACCAGAGGTGGCGTGCGATCAGCGTGGTGGTGCCGATCGCGGCCAGCCCCATTAGCATCGGCAGGTGGGCCCACCAGGCCGGCAACTGCATCCCGGCCTCGAAGGCGGCCTTGAGGCTGGTCTTGGCCGCCATTCCGCTCACCATCGGGCCGGCCAACGATACACCGGGCAGCGCCAGCGCGAGCCACAAGCCGCGCGCGCCCGGCCCGGACAGGCGGCCCCCGGCCTGGCCGGCGATGCCGACCCCGAGGAACAGCGCGCCCTTGGCCAGTCCGTGGTGCAGCGCATACAGCGCGATCGCGGCGGACAGCACCGGCCAGGCTTCCGGCGCTTGCAGGGCAGCACCGACGCCGACCGTGATCAAGCCCATCTGGCTGACGCTGGAGTAGGCCAGCACGGTCTTCGGTGTGCGCTGGTTCACCCCGATCAGCGCGGCACCGAAGGCGGCGACGAAGCCGGTCAGCATCACCAGCAGGCTCCAGCCCGGCAGGCTGACCAGACCCAGCGGCAGGGTCGTCATCCAGCCGAGCAGGCCGGCCTTGATCATCGCACCGGACAGGACCGCGCTGGCCGGCACCGGGGCGACCGGGTGTGCGAGCGGCAACCACAGATGCAGCAGCGGCAGCCCGGCCTTGACGCCGAAGCCGGCGAACAGGCAGGCGATGATCAGGTCGCGCCGCGGTGACACCGCGATCGCCCCGGGGAGATCGGACACCAACGCCATCAGCGGTGCGCCGCTCCCGGCCGCGGCCAGCAACAGCCCGCTCAGGATCAGGCCCTCGCCGAGAATGGCCATGACCAGATAGACCCGGCCGGCCCGGATCGCCTCGGCGCTGCGACGGTGGATCACCAGGCCGTAGACGGCGAAGGTCATCAACGCGAACGCCGCGTAAAAGCTCGCCACATCCTGCGCAAGGATCAGCCCGAAGTTGCCGGACATTGTCGCGAACCACAGCAGGCGGAAGCCGTCGGCCCGCGCGTCGCCGGCGAGATGGCCGCGCGCATGCCAGCCGGCGCCCAGCCACAGCAGCGCGGTGAAGGCGAGGAACACCCGGTTCAGCTCGTCCAGCGCCAGCACCGTGCCGAACAGCAGCCAGTCCAGTCGCGCCACCGCGTCGGTCTGCCCGCCCAAGGCGAGCAGCAGCGCCGGCACCGCGGCATACGGCAGCCAGCACGCGATCCGGCCGCGGAAGCCCGGCACGCAGGCGGCGAGCAACATGATCAGCGGCAGCGCCGGCGCAAGTACTAGGCCGAAGGCGTCGATCGCGGTGTTCATGGCGCCCCCCACCTGTTCCGCCTGTAGGACCGCCCCTCTCCACCCATCGCGCGGCCAGCGTGTTCGGTAGAGTGCGTCGCCGTACCATGGCCGGCCGGAGCAAGGCCCACGGGAAGGTTTCTGTTCGTGGGCACGCCACGCCTGTGATCGATCATGGCAGGTACTCCCTGAGCACCACGACCTCGGCCCAGTACAGCGGCGAGAACGGCATGCCGGCCAGCAGCCCGGCGGCGAGGCTGAAGGTCGCGGTCGCGAGCGTCGGCAGCAGCAGCCAAGGATGGGTGTCGCGGCAGTCGCGGAAATGTTCGTCCGGCCACGGCGCGCGCTGCGGGCGGAACCAGATCCGGTGCAGGATGGGCAGGAAGTAGGCCGCATTGAGCAGGCTGCTTGCGACCAGCACCGCGATCACCCAGGCCATGCCGGTGTCGAGCGCGCCGATGCCCAGGTACCACTTGGTCACGAAGCCGGCCAGCGGCGGCACGCCGATCATGCCGAAGGCGCCGAGCGTGAAGGCCACGCTGGTCGCCGGCATGCGGCGGCCGGTGCCGTCGAGTTCGTCGATCCGGTGCACCCCCAGGGTCTCGGCGTAGTTGCCGGCGCAGAAGAACAGCGTGATCTTCATCAGCCCCTGATGGAGGAGATGGACCAGTCCGCCGACCGTGCCGACCGGACCGAACAGCGCGGTGCCGAGCACGATGTAGGACACCTGGCTGATGGTGGAGTAGGCGAGCCGACGCTTCAGGTCGGTCTGCCACAAGGCCCGGATCGAGCCGTACAAAATGGTCGCACAGGCCAGCCAGGCCAGCGGTTGGAGCAGGCCGAGCTGCCAGGTGAACTCGATGCCGAACACGTCGTAGACCACCCGTACGATGCCGAAGGCGCCGGCCTTGACCACCGCGACCGCGTGCAACAAGGCGCTGACCGGTGCCGGCGCGACCATCGCGGTCGGCAACCAGCCATGAAGGGGCAGCAGCGCGGCCTTGACCCCGAGTCCGATCACGAGCAGCACGAAGATCAGCGTCAGCACCGGGTTCAAAGCCGTGTCGAGATCACGCAGTCCGGCGCCGGCAGCGAACTCGATTTCGCCGACCAGCGCATGCAGGCCGGCGACGCCGAGCAACAGCACCGCGCCGCCGCCCAGCGTGTAGGCCAAGTAAACCTTGCCGGCACGCATCGCCTTCTCGGTGCCGCGGTGCACGACCAACGGGTAGGTGGACAGCGTCAGCAGCTCGTAGAACAGGAAGAAGGTAAACAGGTTGCCAGCCAGCGCGATGCCGACCGTGCTCGCGACGCACAGGCTGAAGAAGCCGAAGAACCGACTGCGGTTGGGGGCGTCCTCCAGGTAACCGATCGCGTAGATGGTCGTGAACAACCACAGCAGCGAGGACAGGCCAGTGAACATGATGCCGAGCGGATCGGCCCGAAGGATGAAGCTGACCCCATCGACCAGCACATAGCGGGTCTCGAACGCGACCTCGTCGAGCACGCCGAGCGCCATCCAGATCACCAGCCCGAGCTTGATCACCGCCGCGCTCAGGTTGAACACGGTGCGCAGGCCGTGGCGGTGTTCCTTGAGCAGGAAGATGCCGGCCGCGGCGACCAGCGAGGTGCCGACCACGATCAGCGGCAGCCAGGCGTTGACCGGGCTCCAGCCGCTCATCCCGCCCCCTCCAGGACGGCGGACAAGGCATCCGGACGCATCAGCGCGAGCAAGCCATGGGCAGCCACACCCAGCACCAGGCTGGAAAGCGCCAAGGTCAGCGCCGCCAGTTCGGCCGCGGTCGGCGGCGAGCGAAAGGTGTCCCGTGTCGGGCCCTCGACGAAGGCATGGCGCAAGACCTTGAATACATAGACCGCGCTGAGCAGCCCGCCGCCCATCAAGACGATCAGCCACGGCCATTGCCCGCTGGCCAGCGCACTTTGCAGCAGCAGCCATTTGGCGGTGAAGCCGCCACTGGGCGGCAGCCCCATGATGCTGACGCCGGCGATGCCGAAGCTCAGCAGCGACAGCGGGCGGAAACGCCCGACCCCGGCGAGGTCGGCGATCTGCGCGCTGCCGACCGCACGGACCAGGTTGCCGGCGGCGAGAAACATCCCGGCCTTGGCCAGCGCGTGGGCGAACAGCATCAGCAGCGTACCGTCCCAGGCGAGCCGGGCGGCGTCCGTACCGGTACCGGTGATCAGCGGAAAGAACAGGAACAGGTAGCCGATCTGCGCGACCGTCGAGTAGGCGACCAGGTACTTGAGCCGGGCCTGACGCCATGCCATCCAGCCGCCCCAGAACACCGCGCCAGCGCCGAGCAAGCCGATAGCCTGCGCCGCGACCACCGCGAGCGGGTCGGCATCCAGGGCCAGCCACAGCCGCAACAGGATGATGAACGAGGCCTTGACCACCAGCGCCGACAACAGCGCGCTGACCGCCGGCAGCGCCCCGCCGTGGGCGGCCGGCAGCCAGCCATGCAGCGGAAACAGGGCGGTCTTGAGCATCAGCCCGACCGCCATCAGTGCCAGCGCGACCCGTACCGTGGTGTCGCCGCCGTCGAGCTGCGCCAGGTCGGCCAGCGCGAGGCTGCCGGCCGCGGCGTACAGCAGTGCGACGCCGATCAGGTAGGCGAGCGAACCGAGCAGCGCCGCGAGCAGGTAGCGCATCGCCGCCGCCAGCGCTTCGGCGCTGCCCTTGAGCGCGACCAGCCCCACCGCGGCGAGGCCGAGCAGCTCCAGTCCGACATACAGGTTGAATACGTCGCCGGACAGCCAGATGCCGTTCAGCGCTGCGATCAGGAACCAGGCCAGCGGCCACAGGTGGCTGTGATCCTCCGGGTCGGGGTCGGCCGCGGCGAAGAGCGCGCACAGCGAGAACACCCCCAGCGTGAGCCCGACCAGGCCGAGCGCGAGGCCGTCGCCGATGAGCGCGATCCCGAGTGGGGGTGACCAGCCGCCAAGCGGAGTCGTCAGCGTGCCCTGATGCAGGAAGGCGGCCAGCACCGGCGTGAACGCCAGCCACAGCAAGGGCAGCGCGGCCAGGCTGCCCCACCCTCGCCAACGGCCCGGCGCGAGCAGGGTCGCGATCGCCGCCAGCAGTGGCACGACGAGCAGCCAGGACAAGGCCTCACCGCCGCTCACACGTCCTCCGGCAGGCTGCTCTCGCCGCTGACACGGTACCAGCGGCGCAACACCACCAGCGCCAGCGCGGTCGAGGCGACCGCGATCACGATGCCGGTCAGCACCAGTGCCTGCGGTACCGGATCCGGACCGCGTCCGTCCTGCGCCAGTCCGACCAGCAGCAGGAAGCTGCCGCTGCCCATGATGTTGAAGGCGAGCAGGCGGCGCATCAGGTGGTGGTGGACGATGAAGCCGAACAGGCCCAGTCCGCACAGCGCGACGCCGATCCAGGCGAAGAAGAGGTCGGTGCTCATGCGCGCCTCCGTTTGCGACGATCGGGAAAGGCCGGACTGTCCGATTGGGGCGGGGCGAGCCGGAACAGGCTCAGCAGCGCCAGTGCGATCGACAGGGTCAGTGCGGCTTCTATCAACAGGATCAATCCGCCGGCGAGGTCGGCCGGATAATCGAGAAAGGCCCGCCCGGCCAGCATTGGAGGGATCCCGACCGATACGAACACGAGCAGACCGAGCACCCGTCCCCCCTGCAGCCATCGTGGTCGCTCGAGTCCGTGCAAGGACGTACCGGCCAGACGCAGGAGCACCCCGCATCCGGCCAGCACTGCACCGGCCTGGAAGGCACCCCCGGGACGGGTACTGCCGGCCCACAGCAGGTAGGCGGCGACCAGCAGCATCAACGGTAACAGCAGCTTGACCACCGCATGCAGCAGCGGATTGTCCAGCCCCATCCGGTCGGCACCGTCCGGTTGGGCTTCGCGCAAAGCCAGCGCGACCACCACCGCGACCAGTAGCACTGCGATTTCGAGCAAGGTGTCGATGCTGCGGAACTCGAGCAGGACGGCGGTGATCGGGTGCAGGACGCCAGCCTCGCCCGGAGTAATCGCAGTTGAGGCGAGGTTCGGCAGGGACAGGGTGGGCGTGGGGCGTTCCAGCACGGCCAGGGCGAGCGCGATGGTGATGATCAGGCTTGCGATCGCAGCGACGATGACGCGGCTCATCGCGCGTCTCCTCGCCCTTCGGTGGTGGGCGTAGGCCGACGCTCGTTGGTGCCGGTCGGTTCGAAACGCCTTTTCAGATAGCCCAATGTGTCGAGCAGCAAGACGCCGGTCAGCCCGGCGCCGATCGCTGCCTCGGCCAAGGCGATGTCCGGTGCCTGCAGGCGTACCCACACCAGCGCCATCAGCAGGCCGAACACGATGAACATCACCACCGCGCGAAAGAGATCGCGCGATGCCAGCGCGAGGCCGGCGGTGGTGACCAGTGTCAGCCCGAGCAGCAGATCCAGCCAGCCCATCAATGCCCTCCCGATTGCGGTGGCGGCGTGTCGTCGCCCTTGGCGGGAGGGGTGTCCTTGGCTTGCCAGGGCTTCACCCCGCGTCGCCGTGCCGCCCGGGCGACCAGGTAGCCGGCACTGGCCGACGCGACCAGCGTGAGCAGCCAGATCAACACCAGCTTGGCGCTGGTCGCGAGCGAACCGGCCCCGAGCAGCAGGCCGATCACGATCAGGCCCAGTCCGAGGTTGTCCGCCTTGGTCAGCGCATGGATGCGGGTATACACATCCGGAAAACGGATCAGGCCGATCGAGCCGATGATGAAAAAGGCGACACCGGCCGTGATCAGCAGCAGGCGGACCCCGTCCATGATCGAATCAGCCATGGTCGTCTCCGACTCCATTCGATTGGCGCGGGCGGTGATCACCCGACGACGGGCCGTCGCTGCCTGATGCGGCCGCGCCAGGCTCTCCGACGAGTCCAGTGCTGCCGGCGCCATCCGCCGATGCGGTGGGCTCGACCGCATCGTCCGGGTCCCACACCCGGGCGACAAAGGCCAGGACCGCGAGCAGCGCCAGCAGCGCGAGCACCAGCGCGACATCGCGCAGGGCCGGCTGGGCGAATCGCTCGGCCAGCACGATCAGCATCGCGACCCCGGTCGTGCCGAGCAACTGGGCGGCCAGCATCCGGTCGGCGAAACCCGGGCCACGCCAGACCCGGCCGAGCCCGACGATCAGCGAGAGCAGCAGTGCGAGCAGCAGCAGGTCGAGCGCGGTCGTCATGGTGCAGACACTCCTGGCCGCTTGCGGTCGCAGCCGAAGAGGTCGGCGATCCGGGCTTCGGTGTGGCGCAGGTCGCGCTCGACGGCCAGTCTGTCGTCCAGGCAGTGGAACTCCAGCATCCGCCCTTCCAGGCGCACGCTCAAGGTACCGGGCAGCAGGCTGATGATCAGCATCAACCACCAGGTCGGCGCACCGGCTGGCAGCGCCACGGGGACTCGCAGCAGCGCCGGTTGCAGGGGTAGCGACGGCTTCAGGGTGCGCGCCGCAACATCGACGCCGGCACGCAAGGACTGATGCAGGAAGAAGACGATGAAGACCGGCAAGCGGCTTGGCCGGATCCGGTGAGCCCGGGCGGGCGCGGACCTCAGGCCGAGCCATGCGATGAGCGGGATCACCGTGGCCGCAAAGCCCCAGCCGCCGCTCCCCTCGGTGAGGATCCACCACAGCCCGGCCAATGCGCTGCAGCGGGCGGCGAAGCGGGTCCAGAACCGACTCGACACTATAGCCTGGCCAGTTGCTGCTGTCGTGCGCATGCTCCCCCCTTGTTGTCGTTCTTCTCCTATTGTCCATGGGATGAGCAAAATGTTCATCCGCGTCGTCGGGCAGGTCAGCGAAACAGATCCCCGACCAGTGGCTCAGGACTGTGTAATATCGGTCTGTCCAAAAATTGTGCTTTTCGGGGGGGAAGATGAACAAGACCGAAAGACCGACGGTGTATGACACCGACGACCTGCTGATCAGCCTGTGCAACTCGGTGACCCGGGTATTGACGGTCGCGACCGACAGCCAGGTCCAGTACTCCGGCATGGTGCAGCGGATCACTCGTACCTGCCTCAAGCCCGACATTGGCTGTTTCGTTCTGTTCGACGGGGGGTTCTCCGGTCTGGTGATCCTGAACTTCTCGTCCCAGGCGGCGATGGAGTTGTATGAGCGCTACATGCTGAAGATGGGCATGGCCAAGGGCGATCTGGCCAGTTCGTTCACCTCGGACGAGGTCGGCAACATCATGGGCGAGCTGATGAACCAGATCGTCGGCGACTTCACCGGCAAGGTCCGCCGCGAGCTGCAAACCCACATCACCCAGAATCAGCCCAAGATGCTGGCGCTGAACAAGCAGGTGCTGCTCAGCGTGGATACCAACCTGGACGAACCGGAAGCGCGACGGGTCACCTTCTACACCGGTGCCAACAATATTTTCTACCTCGAGCTCGCGATCGACCGCACCGAATTCGTCAAGCTGCGCGACTTCGAACCGGAGGCCGCCGCCGATCCGGATGCCTTGCTCGAGGAACACGGTAACGGTGAAGCCAAACCGTCAGGGGCGTCGCAGGCCGCGCAGTCGTCCGCGTCCTCGGACGATACCGACGATTTGCTCAAGTCGCTGGGCATGTGAGCCTCGGCCGCGCGGCCGGCCGGCTGCTGGATCGCTTCACCGTGCCGGGATGCGTACCGCGGCGATCGTAAATTCTGTCCGCAGCAGGGACGGGATGGATGAAGAGAATGGCCGTAACGCCGGTATCGAGTGATTCAGGGTATCGGGTCACTCAGCGTGGCGATCTTTTGGCCAGGATCACGACCGCGACCCCGCCGAGGATTGCGATCGAGGCCAACACCAGGCGCAGCGTGATTGGTTCGCCAAGCAGCGCGACACCGCCGAGCGCCGCGATCACCGGCACGCTCAACTGCACCGTCGCCGCGTTGGTCGCAGTCAGGCCGCGCAGCGCGGTATACCAGACCGCATAGCCTAGACCGGACGCGATCGCGCCGGACAACAGCGCATACACGACGCCGGCCAGATCGATCTCGAAGCGTGACAGCGCGACCAGACTGAGTGCGAGGGTGAACGGCACGGCGCGCACGAAGTTGCCCGCGGTGACCCGGGTCGGATCGCCGCCGCCGCGGCCGCGCAGTGAATACACGCCCCACGCGATGCCGGCGGCGAGCATCAGGACTGCACCGATTAACGGCGGTGCCGACAATCCGGGCAGCAGCAAGCCGACCAGCCCGCCGACCGCCAGCGCGAAGCCGATGCCCTGCTGTCGGTTGAAACGTTCGCCGCGCCAAAGTCCGTAGGCGATCATCGTCGCCTGCACCGCGCCGAACAACAGCAGTGCGCCGGTCGCTGCGCTGAGACTGAGGTAGGCGAACGAGAATGCCGCGGCATAGGCGAACAGCGCGAAGGCCGAAGCCCAGTTGCCGGCGACCCGGGTTTCACGGTCGCGCCAGGCGACGATCAACCACAGCGTCAGCGCACCGGATGCGAGGCGCAGCGTCGTGAAGCTCGCGGCGTCGATGTCGGTGTGGGCCAAGGCCAGCCGGCACAGGATCGAGTTGCCGGCGAACGCGATCATCGCGAGCACGGTCAGTGAGAGCGTGCGCGCGAAGTTGGGCATTGTTTGCGGGGGGGCGTCCGTCTGCGGCATCGCGATCCTCGGGAACGAATCGATGGACCGGCATGATAACCGCCCGCCGGCCGGATGGCCCGGTGACCGCTCCACCGGAGAATGCGAAACGGATGTCGATACCCGGCGAAGCAGTGGAAAACTTTTTGGATACTTGCCCTTGACTATTCGTCGACAGGGTATATAGTGTGAATTGTGCACTGCAGCAAAAATTCTTGCAGCATCAATTACAGGAGAAAACACATGAGCGCCAAACTCGATTTCCAGAAGCCGGTCGAAGCCATCCAGACTCTTATGGCCATGCAAGCCGAAGCCATCGGCAAGTCCATCGAACTCCAGAAAAAGGCCGGCGAAGAGCTGATGGCCTTCTTCCAGACCGAAGTGGAAAAAGCCAAAGCGCTGAAGACCCCGGAAGATGTCGTCAAATTCAACGTCGACGCCAACACCCGCCTGTTCAGCCTGATGAAGTCCCAGGGTGAAGCCTTCACCGCGCTGGCGACCGAAGCCAGCCAGAACGCAATGGCCCAGTTCCAGAAGTTCGGCAAGTAATTCCGGCTTCCGCAGTACCCGAAACCCCCGGCGGTGAAAACCTCCGGGGGTTTTTCCGTCTACGGTGTTCATTGTGTATGGCCTGCAGTATGCACACAGGTGTGCTGGCGAACACCCGCTCGATTATCGGCGACGACGGCTGATGCAGATCGACGGTGGGCTGGCTAACGGTGATGGATGGGGGTGATGGCGGTGCTCGCACGCAAGCCTGGGTGGATTCGATCGCGCCATGGCGCCGGGCATGGAGGCTCGCGCTTTGTTCTGTGTCGGACGGGAACCCGGCGGCAGGGATAGAATCAGTCATCGATTCCCTCCAGTCCAGGTCTGCTCCCCTTCCATGTCCGACACCATCCGCGTCCGCGGCGCCAATCAGAACAACCTCAAGAATCTCTCGCTCGACCTGCCGCTGAATCAGCTCACGGTGGTCACGGGTGTGTCCGGCTCGGGCAAGTCGTCGCTGGTGTTCGACACCTTGTACGCCGAGGGGCAGCGGCGCTATGTCGAGACCTTCTCGCCATATGCGCGCCAGTTCCTCGATCGGCAGGACAGGCCGCGGGTGGACCGGATCGAAGGCGTGCCACCCGCGATCGCGATCGACCAGACCAATCCGGTTCGGACCTCGCGCTCGACCGTCGGCACCATGACCGAGCTGGCCGACCACTTCAAGCTGCTCTACGCCCGGGCGGCCAGACTGCATTGCCGGGGCTGTGGCCAACCGGTCAGCCGGGACGACACCGACAGCATCGTGCGCAGCCTGGCCGAGCGTTGCCGCCATGACGATCCGCGCCTGGTGGTGACCTTCCCGGTGCCGGTGCCGGCGAACTTCAGCGAGGACGAGATCACCGGCCTGCTCAACCGCCAGGGTTATACCCGCATCCATGGCCGGGAGTCGGCGCGTGGCGGCGACATCCTGCATGTGGTGCAGGACCGCTTCCGCTTCGGCAAGGCCGAACGCAGCCGGGTGGCCGAGGCGGTCGAGACCGCGCTTGGGCATGGCAAGGGCCGGATCGCGGTCCATGCCAGCGGCGGCGCGGATACGGGTGGCGGAGGGGCCGGTGACGGCGGAGGCGTCGGCGACGGCAGCGAGCAGGTTTGGCGCTACAGCCGCGACCTGCATTGCGCCGACTGCGACATCCATTATGCGGACCCGACCCCGGGCCTGTTCTCGTTCAACTCGGCGGTCGGCGCTTGCGACACCTGCCGCGGTTTCGGCCGGGTGATCGGGGTCGATTTCTCGCTGGTGGTGCCGGACGAGTCGAAAACGCTGGCCGAAGGCGCGGTCAAGCCGTGGCAAAGTCCGAGCTTTCGCGAGTGCCAGGACGACCTGGCCAAGATGGCCAGGCAGTACGGCGTGGCGATGGACATCCCGGTGCGCGACCTGCCGCCGGAACACCGCCACTGGCTGTTCGAGGGCGACGACACCTGGAAGAGCTGGGAGTCGTCCTGGCCGCGCAAGTGGTATGGGGTACGGCGATTCTTCGAGTGGCTGGAGACCAAGGCCTACAAGATGCACATCCGGGTGCTGCTGTCGCGCTATCGCAGCTACACCGAGTGTCCGGCCTGTCACGGCGCGCGATTGAAGCCGGAAGCCTTGTTGTGGCGTCTGGGCGTGTTCGGGCCTTCGGAAGGCGACGGCAGTGCGGCACCGGGCACGGGGTCGATCGCAGCACCTTCACTGCGAGGCAGAGGCGTCGCCACGACCGACCCTGCACCCGGGGCAGAATCGCTGAGCCAGCGGATAAGCGGCCTCGCGATCAATGAGTTGATGGCCTTGCCGATCAGCAAGGTTCGTCGCTTCGTAGACCAACTCACGCTTCCGGCACCGCTGGACGAAGCCACCGACATGCTGCTCGGCGAGATCCGTAGTCGGCTCGATTATCTCGGCGATGTGGGCCTGTCCTACCCGACGCTGGACCGACAGTCGCGCACGCTGTCCGGCGGCGAGGTGCAGCGCATCAACCTGACTACCGCGCTCGGCACCTCGCTGGTCAACACCTTGTTCGTGCTCGATGAACCGTCGATCGGCCTGCACCCGCGCGACATCGATCGCATCCTCGGGGTGATGACCCGTCTGCGCGACGCTGGCAACACGCTGGTGGTGGTCGAGCACGACCCGCAGGTGATGCTGGCGGCCGACCGCCTCCTCGACATCGGGCCGGGGCCCGGCGAGCGCGGCGGCGAGATCGTCGCCTATGCGACGCCGGCCGAGATCGCCGCGAACCCGGCGTCGACCACCGGCGCCTACCTGGCTGGCAAGCGCCGGGTCGATGCCGGCCGGCGTGCCCGCCCGGTGGACCCGGCCGCGCCGGCCATCACCTTGCGCGGCGCGAGCCAGCACAACCTGTGTGACATCGATGTGCGGATTCCGCTGGGGGGCCTGGTCTGCATCGGCGGGGTGTCCGGTTCGGGCAAGTCGACGCTGATCCAGGACGTGCTCCATCCGGCGCTGGCCCGCCACTTCGGCCAGGCGGGCGAAGCGCCGGGCGCGTTCCGGGCGCTGGAGGGGCTGGAACATCTCGCCGGCGTGGTCATGGTCGATCAGTCGCCGATCGGCAAGAGCGCCCGCTCCAATCCGGTCAGCCATGTCGGCGCCTGGGATGCGATCCGCAAGCAGTTCGCCGCCTTGCCCGAGGCGAAAAGCCGGGGCTATACGCCCGGCACCTTCAGCTTCAACGCCGGCACCGGCCGTTGCCCGACCTGCACCGGCTCCGGTTTCGAGCATGTCGAGATGCAGTTCCTGTCGGACGTCTATCTGCGCTGCCCGGATTGCGATGGCAAGCGTTATCGTCCCGAGGTGCTGGAGTTGCAGGTGCGGGGCAAGTCGGTCGCCGACGTGCTAGACATGACCGTGTCCGAGGCCTTGGGCTTTTTCGCCGACGACGACGAGATCCAGCGGGTGCTCGCGCCGCTGGCCGATGTCGGGCTGGACTACCTGCGGCTGGGCCAGCCGGTACCGACCCTGTCCGGCGGCGAGGCGCAGCGCCTCAAGCTGGCCGGCCACCTGGCCGAGGCCGGCCGCAAGAAGCCGGCGCGCAAGGCTGCGGCGGCTGCCGCGTCGGCCAAGCCTGGCTCGACATCGGCCAAGGCTGGCGGGGGTAGCAAGCGCGGCCAGGCCGCCGCCGAGCGCCTGCTGTTCCTGTTCGACGAGCCGACCACCGGATTGCACTTCCAGGATGTCGCGGTGTTGTTGCGGGCCTTCGACAAGCTCCTAGACGCCGGCCATGCGCTGGTCGTGATCGAGCACAACCTCGACGTGTTGCTCGCCGCCGACTGGATCATCGACCTCGGCCCCGAAGGCGGCGACGAAGGGGGCGGGATCGTCTGTTACGGCTCGCCGGACACGGTCATGGCCTGCTCGACCTCGCACACCGGCCGGGCGATGCAGGCCTGGCAGGCGGCGCTGGCCGCGGCGGAGGCGAAACCTTCCCCGGTGAAGGGCGCGCGGGTCAGTGTGGAGCACTCGGCCGGTGGGCGCGCCATCACGACCGCCCTCACGACGTATGCAGATCCGAGGCCCATCGCGACAGAGGAAAACGAAGCGACGCTTGCGTCCGGGACGAGTGCCGCGACGGCGGATGTCGTAACGGGCTTCAACGGGATAGGGGCGGCCGAGAGGGTAGCGGCAGGCGTGGCCGAAGCGCGGGCAAGCTACCGTCCGGTCGTGGCCCCGGACAACGCGATCACGATCCGTCATGCGCGCGAGCATAACCTCAAGGATGTCAGCCTGCGTATTCCGCGTGACAAGTTCACCGTGATCACCGGCCTGTCCGGCTCGGGCAAATCCACGCTGGCTTTCGACATCGTGTTCGGCGAGGGCCAGCGTCGTTACCTCGAGTCGCTCAACGCCTACGCGCGCCAGTTCGTCCAGCCGGCCAGCCGGCCGGACGTGGACGGGCTGTTCGGCATTCCGCCGACGGTCGCGATCGAGCAGCGGGTGAGCCGGGGCGGGCGCAAGAGCACGGTCGGCACGCTGACCGAGATCCAGCCCTTTTTGCGGCTGATGTATGTGAAGCTCGGCACCCAGTATTGCCCCGACTGCGCGGTGCCGGTGACGCCGCAGAGCTTCGACGCGATCGCGGCACAGATCCTGCGCGACTTCGCCGGCCAGTCGGTCGAGGTGCTGGCTCCCTTGATCGTCAACCGCAAGGGCTTGTACACCGATCTTGCCAAGTGGGCCCGCGGCAAGGGCTTCGAGCAGTTGCGGGTCGATGGCGAGTATCTGCCGACCCGCAAGTGGCCGCGGCTGGACCGCTACAAGGAGCATGTGATCGACCTGCCGGTCGGCATGGTGGTGGTCAAACCGGAGCATGAAGCGACCTTGCGCACCCAGCTCGCCGACGCGCTGGAGCACGGCAAGGGCGTGGTCAAGCTGCTGCCGCTCGGCGAGGTCGGCGCGATGCCGCTGACCTTCTCGACCAAGCGCGCCTGCCCCAGCTG
This sequence comes from Azoarcus sp., assembly GCA_030604735.1. Lineage (GTDB taxonomy): Bacteria > Pseudomonadota > Gammaproteobacteria > Burkholderiales > Rhodocyclaceae > Azoarcus_F. The sequence continues at coordinate 45,992 of JAUVVG010000007.1, read as the reverse complement.
CGGTACCAGCTTCCCGGAGCCGGATCCGCGCCTGTTTTCGTACAACGCCAAACACGGCTGGTGCCCGGCCTGTTATGGCACCGGGCTGAAGCTGGCGGGCAAGGTCGAGGACCCCAACGCGCTGGATCTGGATGCGAGCGGCGAGCCCGGCGGCGAGGTCATCGACGGTGAGCCCTGCCCGGCCTGCGACGGGGCGCGGCTGAACCCGGTCGCGCGGGCGGTTCGCTTCCGCCAGCTGGGCATCCACGAGGTGTCGGCGCTGTCGGTGGACCGGGTCGCGGCCTTTTTCGCGTCGCTGGCGCTGGCCGGGCGCGAAATCGACATCGGGCGCGACCTGACCGACGAGATCCGGGGCCGGCTCGCCTTCCTGCAGAAAGTCGGGCTTGGCTACCTGGCGCTGGACCGCGCCGCGCCGACCCTGTCCGGCGGCGAGGCGCAGCGCATCCGGCTGGCCGCCCAGCTCGGCTCCAACCTGCGCGGCGTCTGCTACATCCTCGACGAGCCGACCATAGGCCTGCATCCGCGCGACAACCAGTTGCTGCTCGACACGCTCGAGGCGCTGCGCGACCGTGGCAATACCCTGCTGGTGGTCGAGCATGACGAGGACACGATCCGCCGCGCCGACCACGTGATCGACCTCGGTCCCGGCGCCGGCGTGCGGGGCGGCCGGGTGGTCGCCGAGGGTCTCCTGGCCGATCTGATCGCTTCACCCGAATCGACCACCGGCGCCTGCTTTCGTAAGCCGCTGGTGCATCCGTTGCAGCCGCGACGGGCGGTGCCCGACGATCATCCGTCCCTGGTCGTCGAGGGTGCGCGATTGCACAACCTCAAGTCGCTGCGGGCGCGGGTGCCGCTGGCACGGTTGACCGTGGTGACCGGCGTGTCCGGTTCGGGAAAATCCACGCTGGCGCGCGACGTGCTGCTGGCCTCGCTGGTGCGGGGCGAGGCGAGCGCACGCGCCGACAAGCAGGCTGCGCGTGCGGCACGACCGGCCGACGCCCGCGGGTCGAAGCGCGGGCGTGCCGGTGCGGCGGTCTCGAATGCGGCCACCGCGGTCGCGGTGTCGGCCGCCACCTTCCAGCCCCTGGGCTGCGACACGATTCATGGCTGGGAGGCGGTCGGGCGGGTGCTGGAAGTCGACCAGACCCCGATCGGCAAGACCCCGCGTTCCTGCCCGGCGACCTATGTCGGATTCTGGGATGCGATCCGCAAGCTCTTCGCCGACAGCTTCGATGCCCGCGCCAGCGGCTGGACCGCATCGCGCTTCTCGTTCAACACCGGCGTCGGGCGCTGCCCGGTGTGCGAGGGCCAGGGCCAGATCACGGTGGAGATGAACTTCCTGCCCAACGTCAAGCTGCCCTGCGACGCCTGTGGTGGGGGCCGCTTCAACGCCGAGACCCTCGCCGTGACCTGGCGCGGCAAGACCATCGCCGAGGTGCTGGCGATGCCGGTCGAGGAGGCGCTCGAGTTCTTCGCCGCCCATCCGGCCATCGCCCATCCGCTATCGCTGCTGCAGGATGTCGGGCTGGGCTACCTGACCCTGGGCCAGCCCAGCCCGACCCTGTCCGGTGGCGAGGCGCAGCGGATCAAGCTGGTCACCGAACTGGCCAAGGTGCGCGGCCGGGCCGGCGAGTCGGCCGCGACCGGCGGCCGGCCCCTGCCGCCCGAGAAGCACACCCTGTACGTGCTGGACGAGCCGACCGTCGGGCTGCACATGGCCGATGTCGAGAAGCTGATCCGGGTGCTGCACCGCCTGGTCGATGCCGGCCATACCGTGCTGGTGATCGAGCACGATCTCGACCTGATGGCCGAGGCCGACTGGCTGATCGATCTTGGCCCGGAAGGGGGCGAGAACGGCGGCGAGATCGTCGCGCAGGGCGATGTCGACGGAATATGTGAAAATGCCGATTCACATACCACCCGGATACTGCGTGATTTCATGTCGCAGCGCCGGGTGGGAGCGGCCGGGGTCGATGGGTGAGTGGGCTGCGCCGGCAGCGGAGCTCGGGCGCTCGTCCGCTCGTCCGCGAGTGAGCTTCCGCCCGGACAGGTGTTCCGTCGTGGTTGCGCCTGTCCGGGCCGGTCAGGACGGTGGGCGTCGAGCCGATGTACGAATGAACCCGGTCAGGCAGTGAATGTCGCACTGACTGGCAAAGTGGGAGAGCAAGCGTAATGAATGAACGTCTGGTCAGGGTCTGGGATGCGCCGACCCGCGTGTTTCACTGGCTGCTGGCGCTGTTGGTGGTCGGGGCGCTGGTCACGATCAAGATCGGTGGCGACGCGATGGTCTGGCATGGCCGTTTCGGCCACCTGATCTTCGGACTGATCGTATTCCGTATCGTGTGGGGCGTGGTCGGGTCTACCCATGCGCGGTTCTGGAACTTCGCGCCGACCCCGTCGCGGCTGATCGCCTATTTGCGCGGGCAGTGGCGTGGTCTCGGACACAATCCGCTGGGCGCGCTGTCGGTGTTCGCGTTGCTGGGGGTGATCGGTTTCCAGGCGACAACCGGCCTGTTCGCCAATGACGACATCGTCTTCAGCGGACCGCTTTACCGAGCGGTGTCCAGCTCGACCAGCAACGACTTGAGTGCGCTCCACCGCCAAATGGAGTGGTACATCTATGCGCTGATCGCGCTGCACGTGCTTGCCGTGCTGTACTACGCGCTTTTCAAGAAGGACAATCTGATCACGCCGATGATCACCGGGAGAAAGAAGGTCGCGGAACAGGAAGCCGAGCCTGCCCGTGGAGGCGGATTGATCGAATTCATCGTTGCGATCGCCATCACCGGTTTGGCGATGTGGGCCTCCAGCGGGAGCTGGATTGCACCGCTACCCCCGCCGCCAGATCTCGGCTGGTAAGGCGCGCCTCGACTTGGCGGCTCGGGCTTGGTCGTCCCGGGTGGGCGGGACTGACGTCGGTATCCAACAGAAAGCCCCGTCTGGCCATCGTCAAATATGGCCGGGCAGGGCTGAACAATCATCTATCAGGGTCGATCAGTCGGCTCGGTAGTTCTGATGACAGGCGCGGCAAGACTCGACCACTTCGTTGAACTGGGCCGCCACCGCTTGCTGATCACCATTCATCGCGACTTCCTGCAGCTTGTTCGCTTGCTGGATGAAGTTGACCGCGATATCGCGAACCTTGTCCTGCTCGTCGAAGAAATTCGCCTGGAGGCGGGTCTGTTTCCAGCCGGTCTGATTCAGCGTTTCCGGTGAAAACAGCGCGCCCATGCCGGAGTTGGCGGTTGCGGCGACCACATTCGCGGCGGCAATGACCTGGTCCTGGTTGTAAGGCATCGCACCATCGACTGCCATCGCTTTGATCTTGCCCATATTCCAGTTCATGAAGGTGTAACCGGACTGGCGAAACTTGACCATGTCCTCGGCGCTGACCTGTGCCTGAGCGACTGCGGTGAGCGACAGTGCGAGAATTCCGAGGGCGGTGCGAATGACATTTTTATTCATGGGTAGGCCTCTTTGCATGGTTGAAGGATGACTATGGGATTTGAATCGACCCTTCGTTGCCGGATAGGTTCATCCGAATCGCCCGGATAAAGCGGTCCTTTTCAGGCTTTTGGTTTCGCTTGACTAAAGTAACATGCGCAGCAAGTCGTCAAAATCCAGAATTTCAGCATATCAGATTACATTGATATGGCGGACGGTGGCTTTATCCGATCCGGATCGGATGCATCTTGCCAGTCAGCCATGGAGCGGGGAAACATCATGAGAGTCTTGTCCGATACACCGATCTGGGTGCGACTGACCGGAGCCATCTGGTTGATGCTGGTTTTGGCCTGGGGCTCGATGATCGCCTGGGAAACCCGGGTCAACCGTGGCATCGCGATCGAGCAGGCCACCGATTTCGCGAGTACGGTCAACGAGATGACCATGGCCGGGCTGACCGGGATGATGATCACCGGCACGATCGACCAGCGTGACGTATTCCTGGACCAGATCAAGGAATTGTCGTTGGTACGTGATCTGAAGGTGCTGCGTGGCGAGGCGGTCAGTCGCATTTACGGTCCTGGCAAGACGACCGAAGTCGCAGAAGACGCGATCGAACGTGGCGTGCTCGCGAGTGGCGAGACCTTCATCAGTGTCGAGCAGGATGCGCAGCATGGGGAGCATCTGAGGGTGGTGTTCCCGTCGCTTGCGTCGCCCAATTATCTGGGGAAGGATTGCATCGTCTGCCATCAGGCGACCGAGAACGAGGTGCTCGGCGCGGTGTCGATGCGGATCTCGCTGGACCGGGTCAACGAGGCGGTGACCACCTTCCGCAACCAGAGCATCCTGCTGGCGCTCGTGGTTTCGCTGCCGCTGATCGGTTTCGTCTATCTCTTCATCCAGCGTTTCGTGATCCGTCCGTTGTCGCACTTGAGCGGCAGTCTGGCCGAGATCGCTCAGGGAGAGGGCGACCTGACCCGCCGTCTCGAGATCGAAAGAAACGACGAGATCGGACGCACGGCACAGACCTTCAACCAGATGCTGTCTGCGATCGCTGGTCTGGTCCGCCAGGTCGGCATGTCGGCTGCCGAGGTCACCAGTTCCGCGCGCAGTCTGGCTGATAGCGCCGCCAGCGTGGCCGAAAGCTCGCACCGCCAGAACGACCAGTCGCTCAGCGCGGCCAGCGCGGTCGAAGGCCTGAGCGACAACATCACCCACATCGCGGCCAGCACCGAGGACGTGCGAGAGCGCTCCCGCGACAGCGTGGCGCGCTCGAGCGAGGGCAAGCAAAGCCTGGGAGAACTGATCCGGGAGGTGGCCGAGGTCGAGCTGGCCGTGCGCCACATGGCCGAGTCGGTCGATGCCTTCGTGCATTCCACCGAGGCGATCACCAAGATGACCAGCGAGGTTCGGGAGATCGCCGAGCAGACCAATCTGCTCGCCCTTAACGCGGCCATCGAGGCGGCGCGTGCCGGTGAACAGGGACGTGGCTTCGCGGTCGTGGCCGACGAGGTACGCAAGCTCGCCGAAAAGTCGGCCCGCTCGGCCGGCGAGATCGATGCGATCACGCAGCAGATCACCCGACAGTCGGGCTCGGTGCAGCAGTCGATCGCGAAGGGCCTGGTCCATCTGGATTCCAGCCGCAAGGCGGCCGACCAGGTATCCGGTGTGCTGGATGCTGCGAACAGTTCGGTCGCCGAGGTCGGACAGGGGCTGGACCGGATTGCGGCTGCGACCGAAGCCCAGCGAAGTTCCAGTCAGTCGGTCACCGCCAGCATCGAGGCCATTGCCGACATGGCGCAGCAGAACAACCGGGCGATCGAGGAAACGGTCGAGGCTGCGCGTGTCCTCCAGGATCTGGCCGCGCGGCTTCAGGATGCGGTGTCGCGCTTCAAGGTGTGAGGCGCAGCAAACGCGACTCGCGCCTTGCGGCGCTCACACAGTCCGTTGATGCGTTTGGGGTAGGTGTAGGAGCGGCGCAAGCCGCGAAACCGAGTGGTAATTCGATCGCCAACGCGGATATCGGCGCTCGTTCGCCGCTTGCACGGCTCCCACAGGAAGTTGATGCGTTTGGGGCAGGTGTGGGAGCGGCGCAAGCCGCGAAAACCGACGCTGCCTGGCAAGTGCGATGATCCGGGGCCTTGGACAACAGGGTCTGGCGGAGCGTGGCGCGCCACGGATCATCGCGAACACGATTACTCGATCCGGATCGGAACGAAGATCCGTGAGCTTCCGCGCTGGATCAGCAGCGCGAAACGGTTGCCGGCATTGGCTACCTGGCGACGGAACTCGTTCATGGTCGTGACCGGCTGATTGTTCAGCGCCAGAATGACGTCGCCTGTGCGCAGTCCGGCGTTCGCGGCCGGACCGCTGACGCTCTCGACCCTGACCCCGCCACGAATGCCGAGCTGGCTGGATTCGCTGTTGGTCAGTGCCCGCGCGGTCAGCCCGAGCCGTCCGCCAATGTCCTCGCCCTGGCGTGGTTGTGCCGGCTCCGCCGACGCGACTACGTCCGGCTGCATCTCGTCCAGGGTCGCGGTGACCCGGACGCTGCGTCCGTCGCGCCAGATATCGAGCTGAATTTCGGTGCCGGGGCGCTTCTCTCCGATGATGCGCGGCAGATCGGCCGATTCGTTGACCTTGAGGCCATCGACCGCCAGCACGACATCGCCCGGTTGCAGTCCGGCCGATTCTGCCGCGCTGCCCGGTTCGACGCTGGACACCAGGGCACCGGTGGGTTCGGACAGGCCGAAGGTCTGGGCGAGGTCGCGATCGACCGGCTGGATGGTCACGCCGAGCTTGCCGCGCTGGACCCGGCCGAACTCGGTCAACTGATCCTTCACGTTCATCGCGACATCGATGGGGATCGCGAACGAGATGCCCATGAAGCCACCCGAACGGGAGTAGATCTGGGCGTTGATGCCGATCACCTCGCCGTCCAGGTTGAACAGCGGACCGCCCGAGTTGCCCGGATTGATCGCGACATCGGTCTGGATGAACGGGACGTAGGTTTCGGCCGGCAGCCGACGCGCCTTGGCCGAGATGATGCCGGCGGTGACCGTGTTGTCGAAGCCGAATGGCGATCCCATCGCGACCACCCATTCCCCGACCCGGGATTGCTCGGGATCGCCTATGCGTACCGTGGGGAGATCGGCCGCGTCGATCTTGAGCAATGCGATGTCGGTGCGCGGGTCGGTGCCGATGACTTCGGCGGTGAACTCGCGCCGGTCGATCAGGCGCACCGTGACTTCGGTGTCGGCACCTCGTTCGGCGACCACGTGCGCGTTGGTCAGCACATAGCCGTCTGCGCTGACGATGAAGCCGGAGCCGATGCCACGGCTGCTGCGCGGGCCGCGCTCCTGGCCGGGAAAGTCGGGCACTGGGATGCCGAAGCGGCGCAACAGGTCGAACATCGGATCGTCCGGTGCCGGGGCGCTGCGTTCGGTCGCGGCGACGCGGCGGACCACGCTGATATTGACGACAGCGTTACCGACCTCTTCGACGAGGTCGCCGAAATCGGGTAATCCGAAGCGGTTCGGCTGCACCAGCGCGCCGTGATTGTCGGCGAGCGCGCTGGAAACCAGTGGACTGCCGGGCAGGCCTAGCGTCAGCAGCAAGGCGGCGGCAGTGGTCAGGATCATTTTTCGCATAGTGGTCAATCCATTCGGTTTGTGAATCAGCACGAGTAGACGGGCCGCCGCGCGTGGTGTTCCCGAGTCGTGCACCCGCGCTTCACCGGATTGTCTGCGACGCCGGGAATATGTGTCGAACCGGCGTGCCAAGCAGCGCACTAACGTGTCATCATTCATCAACTCGATTCCTGGCAATGCAAAGCCCGATTTCACGATGACGCTTACCGATCTTCGTTACCTCGTCGCCCTCGCCCGGGAGCGCCACTTCGGCCGTGCCGCCGAGAAATGCCATGTCAGCCAGCCGACTCTGTCGGTTGCGATCAAGAAGGTCGAGGAGGAACTCGGCGTACAGTTGTTCGAGCGCAGCGCGACCGAAGTCAAGATCACCGCGACCGGTCAGCGCATTGTCAACCAGGCCGAAAAGGTCTTGCTCGAAGCCGCCCAGATCCCGGAGATCGCCGCGGCCGGCAAGGACCCGCTGTCCGGACCTCTGCGTCTGGGGGTGATCTACACCATCGGTCCCTATCTGCTGCCACGCCTGATTCCGCTGGTTCATCGGCATGCACCGCGCATGCCGCTGGTGATCCAGGAAAACTACACCACCCGACTGGTCGAGTCGCTCAAGCGTGGTGAGCTCGATGTCATCGTTCTGTCGCTGCCTTTCGACGAACCGGGCATCGTGGCCCAGTCGGTCTACGACGAGCCGTTCAGGGTGCTGATGCCGGCCGATCATCGCTGGACCGCCCTGGACCGGATCGACCCTGATGAACTCGCCAACGACCAACTGCTGCTGCTCGGGGCCGGGAACTGTTTTCGGGATCAGGTGCTCGAGGTCTGCCCCCATTGCCGCAATGTCAGCGGCCTGCAACGCACGCTGGAGGGCAGTTCGCTCGAGACGATTCGCCACATGGTCGCGACCGGACTCGGTGTGACCGTGCTCCCTAGTGCTGCCGCCGACGACTTGCCCGAGCAGAATGCACTGGTCGCGGTGCGGCCGTTCTCCGATCCGCAGCCGATGCGCCGGGTCGCACTCGCATGGCGGGTGACCTACCCGCGCAGCGGGGCGATCGACGTGTTGCGCACCGCGATCCTCGAGAGTGCCCTGCCGGGTGTGTTGCCGGTCGGTGGTCTGCCTTCGGTCGAAGCCGCTTGATCATCCGCGACGCCTTTTCCGGGTCGCTGCGCACCAACACTCCAGCGTTTTTGGCGATACACCGCCCAGCTTGCTTTTCCCTCGGCTTTGCGCGCAAAGTGGTAAACACATGTCCAGTGACCAGCGACCCCTCGTCATCATCGGAACCGGTCTGGCCGGCTACAGTGTGGTGCGCGCCTACAGGCAACGGGATTCCTCTGGCAAGCTGCTGCTGATCACTGCCGATGATGGCGCCGCCTATTCCCGTGCCCAGTTTCCCTTCGCGCTATCGGCTAGCCAGGAGGCGCGCGAGCTGGTGCTTGCGACTGCCGAACAGATGGCCTACCGTTTCGATATCTCCGTCCGTACCCGTACCCGGGTGATCCGGGTCGAGCGTGGCGAGCGGGTGCTGGTGACCGATAGGGCGATGGTCCCCTATTCCCGGCTGGTGCTGGCCTGTGGCGCCGAGCCGCTGCGTCCGACCACGCTGCGCGGTAGCGCCGTCGATCAGGTGCTGACCCTGTCCAGCCTCGACGAGTATCGTTACCTTCGACACGAACTGGCAGGCCGCCGCCGGGTGACCCTGCTCGGTGGCGACGTGGCCGGCTGCGAGTTCGCCGACCATCTGGTCCGGGCCGGTTGTGCGGTCAATCTGTTCGAGCCGGGCAGCCGTCTGCTCGGGGAACGCCTGCCGACCCTGTGCGCGTCGCGGCTCGCCCGCCTGCTGGGCAGGACGGGGGTGCGGATCACGCTGGAAGATGGTCTGGCCCGGGTGGATCAGGGCGAGGACGGGCTGCTGCTGACCACCTTGTCCGGCGCGCGTTTCGCCACCGATGTGGTGATCGCGGTGCTCGGGAGCCGTCCCAGGATCGATCTCGCACGCGCTGCCGGCCTCGCAGTCGGACGCGGCATTCAGGTCGATGCCGGCCTGTGCAGCAGCGATCCCGACATTTTTGCGGTCGGTCGCTGTGCCGAGCTGGGTGGCAAGCTCTTCGAGGCGCCCGACGATATCGAGTCTGGGGCGCGCATCGTGGCAGAGCGGCTGGCCGGAGCGCCAGCGGCGATGCGATGGCGTCCGCGCCTGCACCGCCTCCAGGTCGAGGCCTGCCCCATCGTGTTGTGCGAGCCACCACCGGTTTCCGGCGAGTGGCAGGAGACCGCGACACCCAAGGGCGTGCGCGCCTTCTTCCACGACCGTCATGGTGACTGCCGTGGCTTTGCGCTGGTCGGTGATACGGTCGATCAGGCCGAGGCCGAGTTCAGACGCGTGATCTGATCACAAGGGGGAGGTGCCCCGTGATCACGAACGGCGGTTCGTTGCAAAGCAGGTGGACTCTTGTCGCCCGCGCGTAATCTATTCGACTGGATGGAACAAGCGTAACGGACAGGCCGCAGTCGCTGGTTGGTCTTGCTCAGGAACGGTTCGTCGCTTTCTTGGCGGCTGCTTTCGCTGCGGCCTTCTCGGTCGTGCCCTCGTCCTTGCCGACCTTGGGCTTGCGCGGCTCGAACTCGAAGCCGACCTTGCCGTCCTTGCCGGTGACCAGAAATGCCGAAAACTTGCGCCGGGTCCGGGCCGAAACGAACTCCTTCAACAAGTCGGTCCGCCCTTCGCTCAGCAGTTTGGCCATCTGGCCACGATCGACCGGCTGTTGCAGGATGATCTTGCCGGAACGGAAATCGCAGGATTTGTCCGGCCCGACCGATTTCTCGCAGACATAGGCCATGCCGTGCTCGAACACCCGCGCACTGCATTTCGGGCAGGTGCCTAGCGGGGTCTGGTCCGAGAAGTCCACCGCATCTTCGGCCTCGCCCTCCTTGGGTTGGCCGAAATCGAAGGCGGGCTGCTTGTCCTCGTTGAGCCGGATCTCGGCGTTGAACAAGCGCCCCATCTTGCTGCGGAAGCCGGTCAGCGGACCGACCTTGCCGTCGCGCAGCAGGGTCTCGATCTCTTCGATCTCGAACTGGCGGCTGGCGACGATCTTCCAGGTGTTCCAGTCGCAGGACTGGCAGGCGAACTTCTTGTAGTTCTCCTTGACCACGCCCCCGCACTTCGGGCACGGCACCGACAGCGTGACGAAGTCGCCCGGCACGGTGTCGGACTCGAAGCGCTTGGCCCGCTCGACGATCTCGCGCGCCATCTCGGCGATCTCGGTCATGAACTCGGGGCGCGACAGCTTGCCCCGCTCCATGCTGGCGAGCTTGTGTTCCCATTCGCCGGTGAGCTCCGGCGAGGTCAGCGACTTGATGTCGAGACCCTTCAACAGCGTGATCAGCGAGAAGGCCTTGGCCGAGGGGATGAGTTCGCGGCCCTCGCGGTGCAGGTATTGCTCGGCGATCAGGCCTTCGATGATCTGTGCCCGGGTCGCCGGGGTACCGAGGCCGCGGTCTGCCATCGCGGCGCGCAGCTCCTCGTCGTCCACCATCTTGCCGGCGCCCTCCATTGCCGACAGCAGGGTCGCTTCGTTGAAGCGTGCCGGCGGTTTGGTCGCCAGCGCCTTGACCAGAATCTCGTCGGTCGACACCGTTTCGTTCGGCGTGACCGGCACCAACTGGACGCCGCCGTCCTTGTCGTCGTCGGCCTTGGCGGCTTCCTTGCCATAGACCGTGAGCCAGCCCGGATTGACCAGCACCTTGCCCTCGGTCTTGAAGGCCTCGCCTTCGACCCGGGTGATGCGGGTGGTGATCCGGTATTCGGCCGCCGGGTAGAACACCGACAGGAAGCGGCGGGTGACCAGGTCGTAGATCTTCTGTTCCGGTTCGGACAGGCTCTTCGGCACGGTACCGGTGGGGATGATCGCGAAGTGGTCCGAGACCTTGGCGTTGTTGAAGATGCGTTTGTTTGGCCGTATCCAGCCGTTCTTGACGATTTCGTTGGCGAACGGCGCGTAGGTCTGGGGCAGGTCGCGCATCACCGCAGCGACCGTGTCAATGTAGTCCTCGGGCAGGGCGCGGGCGTCGGTACGCGGGTAGGTCAGTACCTTGTGGCGTTCGTAAAGTGCCTGGGCGATCTGCAGCGTGGCCCGCGCCGAGAAGCCGAAGCGGCCGTTGGCCTCGCGCTGCAAGCTGGTCAGATCGAACAGCAGCGGCGAGAGCTGGGTCGAGGGCTTGGCTTCCTCGCTGACCTGGCCCGGCTTGCCTTCGCACTTGGCCCGGATCGCCTCGGCCTTGTCGGCCTTCCACAGCCGGAACGCGGTCGCATGCTCGTCGCCCTCCGGCTTGCGGAACTTCTCGTCGAACCAACGGCCGACATAGCTGCCCGCCTGGCAGCCGAAGCTCGCTTCCAGCTCCCAGTAGTCCTTGGGCTTGAACTTGCGGATACGGTTTTCACGCTCGACCACCAGGGCCAGCGTCGGAGTCTGGACCCGCCCCACCGTGGTCAGGTGGAAGCCGCCGGTCTTGGAGTTGAACGCGGTCATCGCGCGGGTGCCATTGATGCCGATCAGCCAATCGCTCTCGGCCCGGCAGACCGCGGCCGAGCGCAGGCCTTCGACCTCTTCGGCGCTCTTCAACTGGGCAAAGCCGTCACGGATCGCAGCCGCAGTCATCGATTGCAGCCACAGCCGATGGACAGGCTTCCTGCTTTTGGCATGCTCGACGATGAAGTTGAAGATCAGCTCACCCTCGCGACCCGCGTCGCAGGCGTTGATCAGGCCCTCGACATCCTTGCGCTTGATCAGCCGGGTCAGCAGTTTGAGCCGGTCGTTGGTCTTTTCGATCGGCTTCAACGAGAAATGGGGCGGCACGACCGGAAGATGGGCGAAGGTCCATTTCCCCCGCTTGACCTCGAACTCTTCCGGCACGACCAGCTCGAGCAGGTGGCCGACCGCGGAGGACAGCACGTAGTCGTCGGACTCGAAGTAATCCTTCTCCTTGGTGAACCCGCCCAGCGCGCGGGCGATGTCCTGCGCGACCGAGGGCTTTTCCGCGATGATCAGTTGCTTGCTCATGCTGTGGGGCTACCTTGGGGAGCCTGGCGGGCTCCCGAGTTAATGGTATTCGGTTCAGACGAACAGTCTGGACTGCGTGATCTGCATCTGGTTCAGACCATGACCGATTGCGATTGCCGAGCGGATGAAGACATGACCATGGGCTGGAGGACGGTCAGGTCGCCATCCACGACACGACCCGCAGCTTATGCCAGCGGACCTCCGATGCGGCGCATGATAAGCACGCCGATGCAGGGCTTGCAAGCGCGGCCGCGTTGCTGCAAGTCGCGCGTCATGGTTCGAGCCGGTCCGAACCTACTGCAGGACGATGTATTCCTCGTCCCCTTCGCCGGTCAGCAATTCGTCCAGGATCAGCGTGTCCAGCGCACGATCCTGCTGCCACATCACGATCAGCACGATCACCTTCAGACGATGGAGATTGAGGCTGAAACCGTCCAGGGCCAGGGCGCGGTCGATGATCAACTCGCGCATGGTCGGGTCCAGCACGCCGGCGCTTTCAAGGAAAACCAGAAAGCCACGGCATTCGACGTCGATGCGGGACTCCTCTTCCGGCGCATAGATGCGCACCGTGTCCGAACGGGGCGCGACGATGGTCGGTCGCGATGCGGTGCTTTCGCGCAGCCCGGACAGCCATTCCAGCGCTTCGGAGATCTCCTCGTGCTCGAATCCGGCGGCGGTCAGCTTGCGCGCGAGATGTTCGGATTCGGGACAGGCCTCGGCGCGGACGTAGTTTTCGAAGAGATAGACGAGGATGTCGAACATGGGCTCAGCACAGGGAATTCATAGGCGCTGGAACCGGCCTCCCGGCAAACGGCTGATGTGGCCGTCCAGTTCCAATGGCAGCAGGATGGCGTACAGCGCATCCAGCGTCAAGCCGGATCGGGTAGCCAGGGTGTCGATATCGGCTGGGTCGTGACCGAGTGCCGCGAGTACGCGCACGCTGTCCGGGTCGGCAGGCGGCACGGGTCCGAGGGTCTCCTGCCGACGCGGGCTTGTTGCCGGCCGACCTCGTCGTGAGGTCGCTTGCAAGGCGGTGGGCGGGTCGGCGAGGCGCAGCTCCTCCAGAATGTCGGAGGCGGTTTCGACCAGCTTGGCGCCATCCCGGATCAGGCGATGGCAGCCGCGCGCGGTCGGCGAATGGATCGATCCCGGGATTGCGAACACCTCGCGCCCGGCTTCGGCCGCGAGACGGGCGGTGATCAGCGAGCCACTGTTCAAGGCCGCTTCGACCACCAGCACGCCCAGCCCGAGGCCGGCGATGATCCGGTTGCGCCGCGGAAAGTTGTGGGGCAAAGGCGGTGTGCCGAGCGGATACTCGCTGATGATTGCACCACGGGTCGCGATGGTGTGTGCGAGCGTCCGGTTGCGCGCCGGATAGACCCGGTCCGCGCCGGTGCCGATGACCGCGATCGTGCAGCCGTCGGGTGCCGCGAGGGCCCCGCGGTGGGCGGCCGCGTCTATGCCCAGCGCCAGTCCGCTGATGATGCCCAGCCCGGCTTCGGCGAGGCTGGTGGCGAAGGCTTCCGCGTTGGCGACACCCTGGGCGGTCGATGAGCGCGCGCCGACGATCGCGAGCCCGGCCCGGTTCAAGGCGCCCCGATCGCCTATGACATAAAGCAGTACCGGCGGATCAGCAATCGTCAGCAGGGCCTGCGGGTAGTCGGCGTCGGCCAGCGTGACCAAGTGATGACCCGGCTCGGCGATCCAGGTCAGGGTCTGATCGATCTGGGTGCGGTCCGGGGGTGACAACAGCCGCTCGGTCGCCTCGGCGCCGGCAATCGAGACGATTGCGCTGCGTGCCGCCGCGAAGATTTGCCCGGGCAGACCGAACGCAGCCAGCAGTGCGCGCTGCGCGGTCGGGCCCAGGCCCGGTGTCAGGGTCAGCCTGAGCCAGTCGGCGTGGTCGCTCATCGCGATGGGGCTTGAAAGTGAATCAAGGAAGCAGCACTGCGGAGGGACGTCCGGCGCCCGCTCCGCAATGGATCAGATCGGCTTCGGGATCAGGGCGTGCGGATGCTGTCGCCGATCGTGACCTGTCCGTCGCTGTCCATCACCAGTGCATAGGCGACCCGATCGAAGACACGGAACACGAAGGCCAGGCCGTAGCGGTTCTCGGGCAGATCGAAGGTCTCGGTCACCCCCTTTTCGGTGTAGTTCACGCTGCCCCGGTTGCGGTACAGCGCGAGCACGTGGCCTTGCTCCAGACCGTCGCGAGCGCCGACGTTGAGGGTCACCACGCTGTGCCGGCCGGCGGCGATCACGCCCCGATAGATGCCGATCAGGCGTCCGTCGATCTGTGTTTCCGGCGCGCGTGGCACATAGGCGAAGACTTGCGGACGGTCACTGAGGAGCAATTTGTCCCCGGTGCCGATCTCCTCGACCGCACTGATGATGTGGAGGGTGGCCGGGGTGCCGCCGAAGCTACTGCGCTTGGCGGCTTCTGGATCGTCCCAGGGCTCTTCCCCCGGGGCGAGCTCGCTAGGGTGCCGCCACACGATCTGGGTGGGGGTGGCTTCCTGCGGCGGCGCCCGACCGAGTTCGACGACACGGGCAGATCCGAGAAAATCGGCTTCGTAGGCGAGCAACTCGCCGGTGAGTGGGTCGTTAAGTGGCTTGGCCTGACGGAAAATCTGCCAAGTACCGCCGCCCGGGGTGATGTCCTTGGCGAAGATGGTGTCGCCGTTGCCCATGAACACCCGGCTGGTTTCGGTCGCGACGACGGTCGCCGCATTGACCAGATCGGCTTCGTCCACGATCAGCGGCCTGGTCAGGAAGGGCTCGATGTCCTGCAGCGGAATGCTCGCGATCGCGTCGTCCAGCGGTTCGGAATAGACCTGTGGCGACAGCCGCTGGTCGCCACCGATGCGGCGCCCGATCGAGAGGTAGGGTCCGCTGCGATCGAGGAAGATGACCTGCCCCGGGTAGATCAGATGCGGGTTGCGGATCTGCTCGCGGTTGAGGCGCCAGACTTCCGGCCAGCGCCAGGGTTGTTGCAGGAAGCGCCCCGAAATCCCCCACAGCGTGTCGCCGCGCACCACGGTGTAGGAATCTGGCGCATTGTCGGCCAGGGCGACCGGCTGGCCGGACTGGGAGAGGGCCGGGGTGCTCGCAAGGGCCGCAACGGCGAACAGGAGAGGGAATATAATGCGGATCATTGCTCGCTTCCGATTGGAGCAGACCGGACAATCCCGAGGCCGGAACACAGGCGACCGGCAATGGGTCCAATCCGCAGTCTCGATTCAATTGCCGATAGAATTGGCGCAAACACGCGGGACAACTCTGCTTGGCATGCCAAAGCACTTGAAATTCTGCACGTAAAGACATAACCCGGCAAGCATTCTTATGGCACTCCTACCCATTCTCCGCTATCCCGACCCCAGACTCCACACCCGCGCGGTGCCGGTGAAGGTGGTGGATGACCGAATCCGGCAATTGATCGCCGACATGGCCGAGACCATGTACGAGGCGCCCGGCATCGGCCTGGCGGCCACCCAGGTCAATGTCCATGAACGCGTCATCGTCATCGATGTCTCCGAGGACAAGTCCGAGCTGATGGCCTTGATCAACCCCGAGATCATCGAGAAGGATGGCGAACAGACTTACGAGGAAGGCTGTTTGTCGGTGCCCGGCATCTACGAGAGCGTGACCCGGGCCGAGCATGTCAGGGTGCGCGCGCTGGACGCGAACGGCCAGCCGTTCGAGTTCGAAGCAGAGGGCTTGCTTTCGGTCTGCGTGCAGCACGAGATCGATCATCTCGACGGCAAGGTCTTCGTCGAGTATCTATCCAACCTCAAGCTCAACCGGATCAAGAGCAAGCTCGCCAAAAAAGCCCGGATCACCGCGTGACGCCGACGAACCAAATACCCTCCGGCGGGCAGGCGTCGGGGTCGGGCGTGTCCCTGAAAGTGGCGTTCGCGGGGACACCGGCTTTCGCCTCGGCGGCCCTGGAGGCGATTATCGAGGCGGGTTTCGAGGTGCCCTTGGTGCTCACCCAGCCGGATCGCCCAGCCGGGCGTGGCATGAAGCTGGTCGCCAGTCCGGTCAAGCAGCTCGCGCTCGCGCACGGCATCGCGGTGGATCAGCCCGAGAGACTGCGCACCGATGCGCAGCGCGCCGCGCTGGCGGCGTCTGCGCCGGACGTGCTGGTGGTCGCGGCCTACGGCCTGATCCTGCCTCCCCCAGTGCTTGCCTTGCCGCGGCTGGGCTGCATCAACATCCATGCCTCGCTGCTGCCGCGCTGGCGCGGAGCGGCGCCCATCCACCGCGCGATCGAAGCCGGCGACGCTGAAACCGGCATCACCATCATGCGCATGGATGAAGGCCTGGATACCGGGCCGATGCTGGCGATGCGCGCGCTGCCCATCCTGCCGCGGGACACCACCGCCAGCCTGCATGACAAGCTCGCCGCGCTCGGCGCCGAGATGATCGTCGAGACCCTGCTGCAACTCTCGGCCGGGCCACTGACCGAAACCCCGCAGCCCGAGGCCGGCGTGACTTATGCCGACAAGATCAGCCGCGAAGAAGCGGCGATCGACTGGCGTCGTCCCGCGATCGAACTCGACCGCGCGGTGCGGGCCTTCAACCCTTTCCCGGTGGCGACCGGCCGTCTGAGCGACACCGTGATCAAGATATGGCAGGCCGAGCCGGTCGAGGGTGGCGGTGCGCCGGGCGAGGTGCTGGGCGCGGACGGCAAGGGCGTGCGGGTGGCCTGCGGCGAGGGCGCCCTGCGCCTGATCGATTTGCAACGCCCGGGGAGCCGGCGCATGTCGGCAGGGGAATTCCTGCGCGGATTTCCTGTCTCTCCGGGCGAATCCTTCACGTTGTCTTGAGCGCCAGGCCCGCTGCTTCGGCTCCCGGCACGGCTTGAAAGCCCACGCGACGTCCCCATCTTGAATGCAATCGACTGACACAGACAGGAAACACGGCAATGTTCGGTAACTGGGTAAAGACCTCCATCCTGATGGCAGGCATCGTCGCGCTGTTCGGCGCGGTCGGTGCGATGATCGGCGGCCGCGATGGCATGTTGATGGCGCTCGTGTTCGGCGGCGCGATGAACGTCTGGGCCTACTGGTTTTCGGACAAGATGGTGCTCAAGATGTACAACGCGCGCCAGATCGACGCGAGCTCGTCGCCCTACCTGTACAACATGGTGCGGGAGCTCGCCCAGCGCGCCAACCTGCCCATGCCCAAGGTCTACATCATCGACGAGGCCCAGCCGAACGCCTTCGCGACCGGGCGCAACCCGGACAATGCCGCGGTCGCGGCGACCACCGGCATCATCCGCATGCTGTCCGAGCGCGAACTGCGCGGGGTGATGGCGCATGAACTGGCGCATGTGAAGAACCGCGACATCCTGATCTCGACCATGTCGGCGACCGTGGCCGGCGCGATCTCGATGCTGGCCCAGTTCGGCATGTTCTTCGGCGGACGCGGCGAGAACCGCCCGCATCCGGTGTTCGCGATCCTGATGATGATCCTGGCGCCGATGGCCGCGATGATCATCCAGATGGCGATCTCCCGCACTCGCGAGTTCGGCGCCGATCGCGGCGGGGCCGAGATTTCCGGCGACCCGGAAGCGCTGGCCAGCGCGCTGGCCAAGATCGAAGCCTACGCCAAGGGTATCCCGATGCAGGCCGCCGAGCAGCACCCGGAAACTGCTCAGATGATGATCATGAATCCGCTCTCGGGCGGTGGTTTGCGCGGCCTGTTCTCGACCCATCCGGCGACCCAGGACCGGATCGCAAAGTTGCGGGCGATGGTCGGCAGGGTCTGACCCGCTCCAGCATTGCAGCGTAGGCTCCTTCGCATCGATGCGCGCTAGTCGCCCGGCCAGGGTCCTGTCCTTCGACGCCCGTTCCGCTGGGGCGGGCGTTTGACCGTCGGGGACCGTGGGCTAGGCACCACGCTGTCTGGCCGGTTCCGCAGCTCGGTCCGGCTCAAGCTGATCGCGCTGGTGCTCGCTCCGCTGTTGTTCGGTGTGCCGTTGTTGCTGGCGCTGGTCTGGGTTTGGGGCAGCCAGGCCTATGAGCGCCTGCTGACCTACAAGGTCGGCTCCGACATGATCACCGCGCAGGAGTACTTCGAGCGGGTCAAGGTCGGGGTCGGGCGCGATGTCAGCGCGCTGGCCTCGTCCAGCCATCTGGTGATCAGCGTCGATGCCGCCGGCCAGATCGAGTTTTCCGAGCTGCTATCCCTGCTTGCCGAGCAGCGTGGGCTGGACTTCCTGTTGTTTCTGGACACCCATGCCCAGCCGCGCGCGAGTTCCCGAGATACCCGTCCCCCAGCCGGGGAGCGTGCCGACTGGCCAGTGGTCGAGGCCGCCCTGGCGGCGCGAGCGCATGTGACGCTGGAGCGTTTCGCGCCCGAGGCGCTGGAGGCGATCGCGCCGGAACTGCGGCGGCGTGCCTGGCAGCCGCTGGTGCCGACCGTCGCCGCGGCACCCGACCCCCGCACTGCCGAGGATAGAGGCATGGTCATCCATGCGGCGGCCCCGGTGTATGACCGCACCGGCGAGCGGGTCGGTGTGCTCGAAGGCGGGGTGTTGCTCAACGGCAATCTCGAACTGGTGGACCGGATCAATGCGATCGTCTATCGGGAAGGCTCGCTCCCGCTGGGCAGTCGCGGCACCGCCACGCTGTTTCTGGACGATACCCGGATTGCGACCAACGTGCGCCTGTTCGCGGGCGAGCGCGCGCTCGGCACGCGGGTTTCGCAGGCGGTGCGCGACCAGGTGCTGGGTCGGGGCGAACCCTGGCTGGGCACCGCCTTCGTTGTCAATGACGACTATGTGTCCGGCTACGAGCCCATCGTCGATGGGCGTGGCGAGCGGATCGGCATGTTGTATGTGGGTTTTCTGGAGGCGCCGCTGCGCGAGGCGATGCGCCAGGCAATGCTGGCCTTGTTCGGGGTGTTCGTGCTGATCAGCATAGGCGGCTCGCTGCTCAGCCTGCGCTGGGCGCGCAGCGTGTTCCAACCGATCGAGCGGATGAATCGGGTGATCCAGACGATCGAGCGCGGCGATGCCTCGGCCCGGGTCGGCGCGGTGGAGAGCCGGGATGAACTCGGCCGGCTGGCGGTGGAGTTCGATCATTTGCTCGACAATCTCGCGGCCAAGCGGGCCGAACTGCAGCGCTGGGCGGACGAACTGGATCGCAAGGTGGCCGAGCGCACGGCCGAGTTGCGCGAAGCCAACGAGACCTTGCGGCGTGCCCAGCAGCAGCTGGTGATGACCGAGAAGCTGGCGGCGATCGGCGAACTGACCGCCGGGGTCGCGCACGAGGTGAACAACCCGGTGGCGGTGATCCAGGGCAATCTCGACCTGATGCGGGATCTGCTCGGCCCGGCCGCCGAGCCGGTGCGCGAGGAGATCCGGCTGATCCACCAACAGGTGGACCGGATCCGCCAGATCGTCACCAAGCTGTTGCAATTCGCCCGTCCGGGTGATTTCGCGGGCTATACCGAGGCGGTCGACGTCGGCGAGGTCGTCGCCGACTGCCTGGTGCTGACCCGCCACACCCTCGCGCGCAGCGACATCGAGATCCGGACCGATTTCGCCACCACCACGACGGTCGAGATCAATCGCAGCGAGTTGCAGCAGGTGTTGATCAACCTGATCGTCAATGCGGCGCATGCGATGGCGCAAGGCGGCACACTGCGGATCACCAGCGAGGACTGGCGGGATGACCAGGGTCGGCTCGAAGGGGTGCGGCTGGTCGTGTCCGATACCGGCCAAGGCATCGCCCCGGAGCATCTGCCGACCATCTTCGATCCGTTCTTCACCACGAAGAAGGAGAGCGGCACCGGGCTGGGTCTGTCGGTCAGCTACGCGATCGTCGAACGCTACGGCGGGCAGATCGTCGCCCGCAGCGAACCCGGTCACGGAGCGGAATTCGAGTTGCGCCTGCTGAGCGAAGCACGTTTCCGTACCGGACCGGAGGCGCCGGGCTTCATGAAGCGCTGGCAGTCGACCTCGGTTTGACCCCGTGGCCCGGTCCAACTGCGGAACTCGGTCGCGCGCTGCGGTCTGAGTCTGACTTGCTCGCGAGATTTCGCCGGACCGGGATGGTCCGGTATGATCCTTCGCGAATAGTTGTTGGCGTCACCTTACAAGGATCGGCCAGTGCGCATCGAATTCGCCCCAAGGCCGGCATGGAGACCGTTGGATGCTGCAGCCACACCTGACCGAAGTCGATCCCGAGCAGGCTGCTCAGGGGGATCAGGAAACCCTCGTCTGGCAGGCGCACTCGATCCTGGTCGTCGACGACGAAGCCGGGATGCGCAATTTTCTCGAGCGGGCGCTGCGTCCGCGCTGCGCCCGGGTCGAAGTGGTGGCCGATGTCGAAGAGGCGGCGCCCCTGATCGAGCGGGTCCATTTCGACCTGCTGATCCTGGACATCGCGTTGCCGGGCAAGTCCGGAATCGAATGGCTGCATGAGCTGCGCGAACAGGGCTTTGCCGGCGACGTGATCCTGATCACCGCCTTTGCCGATCTCGACAGCGCGATCACCGCGCTGCGCGCCGGGGCGTCCGACTTCATCCTGAAGCCCTTCCGCCTCGACCAGATCCTGAATTCGATCAAGAACTGTTTCCAGCGTGCCAGCCTGGCACGCGAGAATTTCGTGTTGCGGCGGGTGTTGTCCGACCGGGATGACGGCCTGGACGGTCTGGTCGGCACCTCCGAGCCCATGAATCAGTTGCGGGCGGTGTTGCACCGGGTCGCGCGTACCCCGTCCACCGTTTTGCTGCAAGGCGAATCCGGCACCGGCAAGGAGGTGGTCGCGCGGGCGCTGCACCAGCTCAGCCCACGCCGCGCGCGTGCCTTCGTGCCGATCAACTGTGCCGCGATTCCGTCGGAACTGATTGAAAGCGAACTGTTCGGCCATGTGAAGGGGGCTTTTACCGGGGCCGCAGGCCACCGCAACGGCCTGTTCTACTATGCCCATGGCGGTACGCTGTTTCTGGATGAGATCAGCGAGCTGCCACTGGCCATGCAAAGCCGCCTGCTACGGGTGCTGGAGGAGCGTCGCTTGCGCCCGGTTGGCTCGGAGCGCGAGGTCCAGGTCGATGTACGCATCGTCGCGGCCTCCAACCGCGACCTGCTCGAAGCGGTGCGGTCCGGCTCGTTTCGCGAAGATCTCTATTTTCGCCTGGCCGTGGTCGACCTGCGCATTCCGCCGCTGCGAGAGCGAAGCGGCGACATCGCCGCGCTGGTCAGGCACTTCATGAGCGTGTTGTCACAACGTCTCGGTGTCGCGCCGCTGGTGCTGAGCGAGCGCGTGATCGATGCCTTGTGCCGTTATCACTGGCCTGGCAACGTGCGCGAGCTGCGCAACCTGGTCGAGCGGTCGCTGATTCTGGGCAGCTTCGCGCTGGAGGGTCTGATCGCCGCGGCGCCGGTCCGGCACCGCCCGGCCGACGCCTTGCTGTCTCTGGAGGAGGTCGAGAAGCGGCATATCCTCGATACCCTGGAAGATTGCGGTGGCAACCGCGCCGAGGCGGCACGACGCCTGGGCGTATCGCGCAAGACGCTGGACCGCAAGTGCGCCGACTGGAGCGAGAACACGGCATGAACGATTGCATCTTCCGTGAGAAAGGAGCGTGGTCATGAAAGTCATCGGCTTCGCGGGCTGGTCGGGCAGCGGCAAGACGACGCTGGTCGAGCAGGTGGTCCGCATCCTGACCGCGCGTGGCGTGGTCGTGTCGCTGGTCAAGCACGCCCATCACAGCTTCGACATCGACCACCGGGGCAAGGACTCGTGGCGCCATCGCCAGGCCGGCTGCCGGGAAGTGCTGATCAGCTCGCGCAATCGCTGGTCGCTGGTGCATGAGCTGCGTGACGAGGAGGAGATGTCGCTCGACGACCTGCTCGCCCAGCTGTCCGCCTGCGATATCGCGCTGGTCGAGGGCTTCAAGCGGGCGCCTATCCCCAAGGTCGAGGTTTACCGCGAAGGGGTGTGCGAATCGCTGCTGTTTCCGGGCGACCCGAACATCGTCGCGGTCGCGACCAACTCGGTGACGCTGGACACCGGCCGCCTGCCCCGGTTGGACATCAACGCGCCCGAGGCGGTGGCCGATTTCGTGCAGGCGCATTGTTTCGGCCGCCAGGCGGTCGTCAGCCCGGTGGGCTGAAAGCATTCACGGGAGGTGGAATGGACAGGCGCTCGTTCGTGAAGGGCTGTACCGTTGCGGCCAGCTTGCTTGCTGGAGGTCCGGCGCTGGCGGCCATGCCTGCGGATGCGAGTCCGCGCAGCTACCCGCGGGTGCAGTTGTTGAATGAACGAGGCCAGCCCTTGCGGACTGCGGAGCTGGAGGCCGGCGCGCAATATGTTTTCGCCTACCCTTTTCCGGCGACACCATGCTTCCTGCTGGATCTCGGTCGCCCCGCTCCGGGACGCGAGGGCCTGGAGACCGAAGCCGGCGCGCGTTACGACTGGCCGGGCGGCGTCGGGCCGGACCGCACGGTGGTCGCCTATTCGGCTATTTGCGCCCACAAACTGGCCCATCCGACCCGGGGAATCAGCTACATCAGTTACCGGCCCCCGCGCCTGGATGACGATCCCGCGACAGGTGTGATCAGTTGTTGCGCCGAGAACAGCCAGTACGACCCGTTTGCGGGTGCGACCGTCCTGTCCGGCCCGGCGCCCCAGCCGCTGGCGGCGATTCTGTTGGAACACGATCCGGCCAGTGACGGCCTGCATGCGGTAGGCACGCTGGGCGGCGAGCAGTTTCAGCGTTTCTTCACCGAGTTCGAAGCCCGCCTGAGTCTCGAGTATCCCAATGGCAATGCCCGCACCCTGCTGGACGGGGCGACCGAGGTCCGCCGGATGGAGGATTTCAGCGCCAACGTCGTGTCATGCTGACCCCGGCGTCACAGGCGGCCCGAGGCGGTCTCGAGCAGGCGCAACAGTTCCGGGGTGTTGATCCGGCGCGCCAGCGTGATCGCGCTGGTACCGGTAGTGTCGGCGTCCTGCGGGTCCAGTCCGAGTTCGAGCAGGGTCGTGACCATCTCGGTATCGCCGCGTTCGGTGGCGCGCATCAGCAGGGTCCAGCCATAGACGTCGCGGGTGTTCAGGTCGGCCCCGAGTTCGGCCAGTGCGCGCACGCTCGCGACATGGCCCTTGGACGTGGCCAGCAGCAGCGGGGTCCAGCCATGCCGGACCTTGTGGTCCGGGTTGGCACCAGCTTCGATCAAAGCCCGGATCGCCTCGACCTGCCCGGCCACTGCGGCATACATCAGCGCGGTACCGCCCTTGGGGTTGCTCCGATCGACCTGCGCGCCGTATTGCAGCAAGAGGTCGATCATCACAACCTGGCCGGACTCGGCCGCCCACATCAGCGCGGACTTGCCTTCGAACTCGCCCAGTCCGCTCACCGCCTCGGGCGACACGCCCTGGTCGAGCAGGATCGCGACACGTTGTGGTTGTCGGTCGATGATCGCATTGAGCAGGGCTTCGCCGGAAGCCTGGGCGGCGCTGGTGGCGAAGACGACGAGACCGAGCACGAGCACGGCATGATGCAGCAGGTGGAGGCAGGGTCGGTTGCGCTTCACGGAATCCCCCATTCGGTAACGAACCATCCATAACCATACCCTTCCGGGCAGACCAGCGTGGCTTTGTGCCAATCGCTCATCCCGGATTCAGAGGAGTCGAGCATGACAGAAGTTTCTTCCGCGGCGGTCGAATCGGCGCTGGCGGCGTATCAGGATCCCTACCTGGGACGGGACCCGGTCTCGGCCGGTTGCGTCGAGTCGATCGCGCTCGACGGCGGCAAGGTCGCGGTGTCGCTGCGTTTTGGCTATCCGATCAAGCGCGCCCAGGCCGAGATCCGGGAGGCGGTGGGCCGGCACTTGGCTGCGTTGCCCGGCGTGACCGCGGTCGAGCTCCGGCTGAGTGGCCGGATCGCAGCGGTAGAGCCCGACCCGAGCGATCCGACCGTCGTGGCCGGGGTGCGCAACGTGATCGCGGTGTCGTCCGGCAAGGGCGGTGTCGGCAAGTCCACCACCGCGGTCAATCTTGCGCTGGCCTTGTCGGACGAGGGGGCACGGGTCGGTGTGCTCGATGCCGACATCTACGGCCCCAGCCTGCCGCGCATGCTCGGCCTGTCAGGCCGGCCTCGTTCCTACGACGGCAAGCGCTTCCAGCCGTTGATGAATTACGGCCTGCAGGCGATGTCCGCCGGCTTCCTGATCGACGAGGAAGAACCGATGATCTGGCGCGGCTCCATGGTGACGCAGGCGCTGGAACAACTGATGCGCGAGACCGACTGGCACGATGTCGACTACCTGATCGTCGACATGCCGCCCGGTACCGGCGACATCCAGCTCACCCTGGCGCAGAAGATCAAGGTTGCCGGGGCGGTGGTGGTGACCACGCCGCAGGACATCGCCCTGCTCGATGCAACCCGCGGCCTGAAGATGTTCGAGAAGGTCGGGGTACCGGTGCTCGGCGTGATCGAGAACATGGCGATGCACTTGTGCAGCCAGTGCGGCCACGAGGAGCATGTTTTCGGCGATGGCGGCGGCCAGCGCATGGCCGAGAAGTACGGCCTCGACCTGCTCGGTTCGCTGCCGCTAGACATCCGCATCCGCGAACAGGCCGACACCGGCATGCCTACCGTGGTCGCCGATCCCGACGGTGCCCTGGCTGCGTCCTACCGGCAGATCGCGCGCAAGATGATGGCGAGGCTGTCGCTGTCCGCCAAGAAGAGTGCCGGCGCGTTTCCGAAGATCACGATCGCGAACACCTGACGAGGCGGCTACTGTCCGGCGAGCTGGCGATCCAGGGTTTTGCGCGAGATGCCCATCCGGCGCGCCGCTTCCGACTTGTTGCCGTGGCAGGCGCGCAAGACCTGCTCGATATGGCGTCTGCGGACTTCGGCCAGCGGCAGGTCGGGCGGGTAGCCGCTGGCGCCTTCGGCCTGCATCGCGACGCTGTCACGCTGTATGAGGCGCAGGCAGGCTTCGGGCGTCTGCCCCAGCAGCATCGCCCGCTCGACCAGATTGCGCAGCTCGCGCACGTTGCCCGGCCAGGTGTGAGCCTGCAGCTTGCGCAGAGCGGCGCGATCGAGTCGGGGTGGCAGCAGCTTCAGCGTGGTGGCGAAGCCCTGGGCGAAACGGGCGAACAGGGCTGCGATGTCGTCGCTGCGCTCGCGCAGTGGCGGCACCTTCAGCGCCAGCACATTCAAGCGATAGTACAAGTCCTCGCGGAAGGCGCCGCGCGCGACCTGCATCGCCATGTCGCGGTTGGTCGCGGCGACGAAACGCACGTCGATCGCGACCTCGCGATCCAGCCCGACCGGTCGGACCGTCTGGGTTTCGAGCACCCGCAATAATTTGGCCTGCAGAAAAAGCGGTAGCTCGCCGATTTCGTCCAGGAACAGGGTGCCGCCCTCGGCATGTCGCAACAGGCCTTGACGCGGCTGGCTCGCCCCGGTGAAGGCACCGGCGGCATGCCCGAACAGCTCGCTGTCCAGCAGCTCGGCCGACATCGAGCCGCAATTGACCGCGACGAAGGGGCCGGGACGCCCGCTTAGCCGGTGCAGGGTGGCGGCGACCAACTCCTTGCCGACACCGGACTCGCCCTCGATCAGCACGGTCGATCCGGAGGGGGCGACACGACCAATCCAGTCCCGCAGCGCCCGCATCGGCGCGCTTTGGCCGACCAGTTCCTCGGCCGCTTCGGTCTCCCCGTGGGTCAGTACTTCAGCCTCGGCAGTGCTGTTGTGCACCATGGGTCATTTTGTCCGACAAATTGTTAGGTTGGGTCAATTCTTCCATGTTCCGGGCCCGAGACACAAGCTGAAACCCCAGTATTGATGCGGTTTCTGGGAGTGCGCAGGTTTGGCATGTGTGTTGCTATGGTCTATAACCCAAAAGGCAGGGATAAGAATAAACATGCATAGGCTGGAGACAGAGAACGTGAGTTCGGGCACGCAGCTTCCCGATTCCGACCAGGCGATCTGGTCGCATGATGCGGTATTGCCAGTCGCGGTGATGATCGCGTCGCCTGCGCGCGAGCTCGCCGGCGATTCGATGCTGTGGCATGTCACCGGTGTCGTGGCCGGCGAGCAATTCGCCAGCGACACCCGCGAGGGGGTGCAGGTGCGTTCCGGGCCGCATGGTGACCTGTACCTGTGGCGTGGCTTCACACTGCGCCTGCGCCCGAGCCAGGCCGAGGACTACGCCTTGAACTTGGGCGGTGACCGTCCCGAGGTCTATGTGATCGCGCGTTTCGATCCGCATACCGGGGTCGAACCGCTGGAAGTCACGGTCAGCCTGGATCACGCCCAGCAGATCGACTCCACCGACTTGCGCAGTCCCGACGAGATCGTGATGAGCGCGACCATGCCGCACGAGATCATCTGTTGGCTGGACGACTTCGTCAGCACGCATTACCAGCCGCGTCGCAAGGGCAAGGGGCGTGGCAAGCGGCGCAGCAAAGCGATCTACGACGGTGAAGTCGGGGATTTTGTCGGAGACGAGACATGAGCGTCGACGGCCGGACCTGGATGGAAACCGACGGCAGTCGTGGTGCGCAAATGCTGCCACCCGAGGGCGAGCCGTTGCCGTTCCTGTCACGCTGGTCGCGACTCAAGCGTGGCGATGCGGTCGTAGCGCCGGTCGAGGCGACGCTGCATGAGACACCGGAGCCGGGGCTCGACAACGGATCGAACATGGCGCCGGTCGGTGCCGATGCCAGCCAGGTCGTTGTCGACGAGCCGCAGCCGCCGGCCGAGCGGATCGACCCGCGCACCGGCAAGCCGATTTCCGAGTTGACCGACGAGGACATGCCCGACCTCGAGACGCTGGATCAGGATTCGGACCTGTCTGTCTTCATGGCCGGGAAAGTTTCGCAGGCCCTGCGGATGAAAGCGCTGACCAAGGTCTTTCATTCGACCAAGTTCAACCAGGTCTGCCTGTGCGCAGAGTACGCCGATGACTACACCAATTTCTTGCCGCTCGGCGACATCGTGCCGCACGACCTGAAGCAGGCGATCGTGCGAGAGGGTGGCAAGTTGTTGCAGCGTTTTGCAGAGCGTGGTCTCCAGATCACGCCGGAGGAAGCCGAGGCCAGGGCGGCCGCCGAGTTTCGCGGCGAGGCGATGCCAGAGCCCGACTGGGAGCAGATCGCGATCGAGGCCGAACAGGCGCGTGCGCAAGCCTTGGCCGAGGCGCAGGATCCGGTCGATGAAGTCGATGGCGGATCGCTAGTTCAGGAGACCGACGCCGCTCATGCGGATCGCCCGGGGCATTTCGGAGGTCATCAGGACACGGCCTTGGGTGGCGGCCAGCATTTCGATCGCGTCCCATTAAGTTCAAGCCCGGCGAGGAAGCACCCCCTGACCCCACAGCAGCCCCCGCAACCCGTGTTGCGGACAACGACAGAGAGAACATGACAGATCCAGTCGGTACCTATCCGGACTCCCTTTTCCAGCATGCCGGCCTGGCTGGTCAGGCGCGCCTGGCCGCGCTGAAGGCCGGGGGCGAGGTCGTCGTCGAGCCATCGGCCGTGGTCGGCTATCGGTCTGCCGGCCATGTGCTGATCATCGGTGGCGAGCGTGATGGTCTTGAATGCGCGGCGCAACTGCGCGCGCAGCTTCACTGCACGCTGATCGCGACCGAAGCGGCTGGCAGCGGATTGTCCGATGAGGCCATCGCAGCGCGTGCCGACGCGTTGCGGGTGGTGGTCCTGTACGGCCAACCCGGTGAGCTGGCCGGCCACCTCGGGCAGTTCACGGCGACGATGACCCTGCCCGACGGTCAGTCGGTGTCGCCGGCCTCGCTGACCCGTCCCGATCATCCGTTTTTCGACCTGGTGCTCGACCTGCGGCGGCAGCCGGGCCTCCGTCACGAGATTCCTCCTTTCGGTTACTACGCCCCGGCTGGCGACGCCGACAAGCTCCATCGCATGCTGGCCGCGATGCCGGACATGGTCGGCGAGTTCGAAAAACCCCGCTTCTTCGCCTACAACCCGGACATCTGTGCCCATGGAGACAGCGGCCTGACCGGCTGCACCCGTTGCCTCGACGCCTGTCCGACCGGCGCGATCCGCTCGATCGGCGACCTGGTCGAGGTCGACCCGTATATCTGCCAGGGCGCGGGCACCTGTGCCAGCGTCTGCCCGTCCGGTGCGATGACGTACGCGCATCCGGTGCCGCGCGACCAGATCGGCCGGATCAAGCGGATGCTGGCGGCCTACCGCGAGGCCGGCGGCGAGTCGCCGGTCATCCTGTTCCACGATGAGGAGGCCGGGCTAGAGCGCCTGATGGCGATGGCGTCCGCGCTGCCGGAGCGGGTGCTACCGGTCCAGATCAGCGAAATCGGTGCGGTCGGCATGGATGTGTGGTTCTCCGCGCTGGCCTATGGCGCATCCGGAGTCTGGCTGCTCGATGCGGAAGCGGTGGCCCCGACGGTGCGCGCCGCGATGCGGGCCCAACTCGATTTCGCTCGTCCGCTGCTCGACGCGATGGGGCTGGACGGTGGCCGGCTGGACTGGCTGGGTCACGACTGTGATGTGGTCGCTTACTTCGCCTCGATGCGCACGCCGGCGGTGGCGCAGCCGGCCAGTTTCGACACCTACGACGAGAAGCGCGGCACGCTGCGTCTCGCGCTGGAGCATCTTTACCGGCAGGCGCCAGAGCAACCGGCCCAGGCCGTGTTGCCGAGCGGTGCCCCGTTCGGCCAAGTCATCGTGGACCGTCAGGCCTGTACCTTGTGCATGTCCTGTCCGCAGGTGTGTCCGACCCGCGCCCTGACCGATGCCGGCGACACCCCCAGGTTGTCCTTTACCGAGGACTTGTGCGTGCAGTGTGGGCTGTGCGCAAAAGCCTGTCCGGAAAGCGCGATCACGCTCGAACCGCGCTTCGTGTTCGACTGGGAACAAAGGCGCAAGCCCATCGTTCTGAACGAGGAAGAGCCGTTCTGCTGCATCAGTTGCGGCAAACCCTTCGCGACCCAGAGCATGATCGGCCGGATGACAGAGAAGCTGCAGGGCCACCACATGTTCCAGTCCGAGGAGGCAGTCAGGCGTTTGAAGATGTGTGGCGACTGCCGCGTCGTGGATATGTTCGCGAAAGACCTGGAAGGTGGCTCCAAGCCGCGCTGGCTGGGACCCAAGGCGTGATGACGATGACGACGACAATAACCGACCGTCCCGAAGCCGTGATCGACGAGGACGAGGCGAACAGCCTGCGCGCCGGAACCTGGACGCTGCTCGGACGCCTGCTGATGGACGAACCTGAGCCTGACATTTTGCAGCGCCTGCGCGGGATCGCGCCGCTGGATGGCGATGACGGCTTGGCCAGTGACCCGCTTGCCCAAGCCTGGTCGACCTTGCGCGAAGCGGCGCTCGAAGTCGACCCGGACGCGTTGCAGGTCGAATTCCAGAATGTCTTCATCGGCGTGGGCGGGGGCGAGGTCACCCCTTATGCCTCGTGGTACCTGACCGGGACCTTGATGGACAGGCCTCTGGTGCAGTTGCGCGAAGACCTGGTGCAACTGGGTATGGCGGCGCGCGAAGACTGTGGCGAACCCGAGGATCATGCTGCCGCCTTGTGCGAACTGATGGCCTTGATCATTCAGGACCCGGATGTGGATCTCGACTGGCAGCGGGATTTGTTCCGTCGCCATGTGGCGAGCTGGATGGCGCGTTTCTTCGATGATGTCGAGGTCGCGCCAAGTGCGAATTTCTATCGTTCCGTGGCCGCGCTGGGGCGTGCGCTCCTGAACGAGGAAAGTCGGTTTTACGAAATGCCGGCATGAGTCGGCCAGAGCAGAAAGGTGCGACGAATAATCGCTTCCGAGTCAGCGAAGAGAAGGAGTCCGTGATGAAACAGAGAGATGATGAAGGGCGCGAGTCCCGGAGAAAATTCCTGAAATCGATGGCCTTGACCGGTGGTGGTGTGGCGGTAGCCGCGTCCATGGGCCAGGTCACGGCGGGGCAGGCCGAGACACCCGAGGCGCTGGCCGCGCAAGAACCGGCCGGGTATCACGAAACCCAGCACATCAGGGATTACTACGCCAGGGCGCAGTTCTAGGATGGCCGTGACCGTGGTCGCCACGGTCGTCAGTGAAGGAGACTCACCATGAAATTGGTCAAGAAAAGCGGTGCAGCTGCGGCGCCTTCCGGCGCCGGATTGCTCGGCAAGCCTCTGAGTCGGCGGGCGTTTCTGCGCAACTCCGGCCTGGCGGTGGGCGGGGCTGCGGTAGCCGGTGTCGTACCGGGCACCATGGTCAAGCAGGCCAGGGCGGCCAAGCGGGTGCCCGACCCGCGTGCCGAGGTCAAACAGGTCAAGACGGTGTGCGGCCACTGTTCGGTCGGTTGCAGCACCATCGCCGAAGTACAGAATGGCGTATGGATCGGCCAGGAGCCGGCTTTCGACAGCCCGATCAACCTCGGCGCCCACTGTGCCAAGGGCGCCGCGCTGCGCAACCACGGCCACAGCCTGAAGCGCACCAAGTATCCGATGAAGATGGTGGGCGGCCGCTGGCAGCGCATCAGCTGGGAGCAGGCGATCAACGAGATCGGTGACAAGCTGCTCGCGATCCGCGAGGAGTCCGGTCCGGATGCGCTGTGGTTCGCCGGCTCGTCCAAGGCCAATAACGAGGGGGCCTACCTGCAGCGCAAATTCGCCGCCTTCTGGGGTTCGAACAACTGCGACCACCAGGCCAGGATCTGCCACTCCACCACGGTGGCCGGCGTGGCCAACACCTGGGGTTACGGCGCGCAGACCAACTCCTACAACGACATCAACAAGGCCAAGGCCATCATCATGTGCGGCTCCAACGCCGCCGAGGCCCACCCGGTGGCGATGCAGATGATTCTGCGTGCCAAGGAAGGCGGTGCCAAGCTGATCGTGATGGACCCGCGCTTCACCCGCACCGCGGCCCATTCCGATGTCTATGTGCGCTTCCGTTCCGGTACCGACGTCGCGCTGATGTGGGGCATCCTCTGGCATGTCTTCGAGAACGAGTGGGAAGACAAGGAATACATCCGCCAGCGTGTGTATGGTATGGAGCATGTGCGTGCCGAAGTCGCCAAGTGGAATCCGCAGGAAGTCGAGCGGGTGACCGGCGTAGGCCGTGACGCGATGTACGAAGTCGCCAAGCTGATGGCCGAGAATCGCCCCGGCACCTTCGTCTGGTGCATGGGCGGTACCCAGCACACCATCGGCAGCAACTATGTGCGCGCCTACAACTGCCTGCAACTCGCGCTGGGCAACATCGGGGTCGAAGGCGGCGGCGCCAACATTTTCCGCGGACATGACAACGTGCAGGGCGCGACCGACGTCGGGCCCAACCCTGACAACCTGCCCGGCTACTATCCGTTGGCCGAAGGTGGCTGGCGTCACTGGTCCCGGGTATGGGGCGTCGATTATGACTGGCTGGCGGCGCGCTTCGAGCAGACCGAATACAGCGACGGTCGTGGCGGTACCACCAAGCCGATCTTCACCCCCGGCATCACCGTGTCACGCTGGATCGACGGCGTACTCGAAGACAAGGCCAATGTCGCCCAGCGGGACAACATCCGTGCGGTGATGTTCTGGGGCATGGGTCCGAACTCGCAGACCCGTGGTCCCGAGATGAAGAAGGCCTTCGAAAAGCTCGACCTGCTGGTCGTCATCGATCCGTATCCGACCGTTGCAGCGGTCATGCACGACCGCAAGGAGAACACCTACCTGTTGCCGGCGGCGACGCAGTTCGAGCAGGCGGGTTCCTGTACCGCGTCCAACCGTTCCATCCAGTGGCGCGACCAGGTGATCGCTCCGCTCTACGAGCACAAGGCGGACTCCGAGATCGCCTATCTGCTGGCGAAGAAACTCGGATTCGCCGACGAGATGTTCAAGAACTACGAGATCGTGAACAACATGCCGACCCCGGAAAGCGTGTTGCGCGAGATCAACCGAGGCGCTTGGTCGATCGGCTACACCGGTCAGAGCCCGGAGCGTCTGAAGGCGCATATGGCCAACCAGCGTCATTTCGATGTGGTGACCCTGAAAGCGGAGGGCGGACCGTTGGACGGCGAGACCTACTGCCTGCCATGGCCGTGCTACGGCACGCCGGAGCTCAAGCATCCGGGCACGCACGTGCTCTACGACACCAGCAAGCACGTGATGGAAGGCGGCGGCAACTTCCGCGCCAACTTCGGGACCGAGCGGGACGGCGAAACCCTGCTGGCCGAGGGTTCCTGGTCCAAGGGGGCCGAGATCCAGGGTGGCTACCCGCAGTTCGACCATGCCCTGCTCAAGCAGCTAGGCTGGTGGGACGACCTGACCCCGGAAGAGAAGGCCGAGGCTGAAGGCAAGTCCTGGACCACCGACCTGTCCGGCGGCATCATCCGCGTTGCGATGCAGCACGGCTGCCATCCGTTCGGCAACGCCAAGGCGCGCGCCCTGGTGTGGAACTTCCCGGACCCGGTGCCGGTTCACCGCGAGCCGCTTTACACGCCACGCCACGACCTGACCGCCGACTACCCGACTTACGAGGATCGTGCGGTGTTCTATCGCCTGCCGACCCGCTGGAAGTCGGTCCAGGCGCGCGACTACTCGCGCGAGTTCCCGCTGATCCATACCTCGGGCCGTCTGGTCGAATACGAGGGAGCCGGCGAGGAAACCCGTTCCAACCCGTATCTGGCCGAGCTCAAGCAGGACATGTTCGTCGAGATCAACCCGGCCGACGCCAACAACGCCAATGTGCGCGACGGGCAGACGGTGTGGCTGGAGGGGCCGGAAGGCGGCCGCATCAAGATCAAGGCTTTGGTGACCCCAAGAGTCGGCCGTGGCACGGTGTTCACGCCCTTCCACTTCGGTGGTCACTTCCAGGGCGAGGATCTGCTGGCGAAATACCCCGAGGGGTCGGCGCCGTATGTGCGTGGTGAATCCAACAACACCGCGACCACCTACGGTTACGACGCAGTCACGATGATGCAGGAAACCAAGACCACGCTTTGCCGTGTGGTGCCCGCATAAAACGGATGGAGGAGAGCCATTATGGCCAGAATGAAGTTTCTCTGTGACGCGGAGCGCTGCATCGAATGCCAGGCCTGCGTTACCGCTTGCAAGAGCGAGCACGAGGTGCCCTGGGGCGTGAACCGCCGCCGGGTCATCGTGATGGATGACGGCGTACCGGGTGAAAAGTCGGTGTCGGTGGCCTGCATGCACTGCAGTGACGCGCCGTGCGCCGCGGTCTGTCCGGTGGATTGTTTCTACACCACCGCCGATGGCATCGTGCTGCACGACAAGGATCTGTGTATCGGCTGCGGTTACTGCTTCTACGCCTGCCCCTTCGGCGCGCCGCAGTATCCGCAGCAGTCGGCCTTTGGTGTGCGCGGCAAGATGGACAAGTGCACCTTCTGTGCCGGTGGCCCGGAAGAAGCGCACTCCGAGGCGGAGTACGTCAAGTACGGCTCCAACCGGATTGCCGAAGGCAAGCTGCCGCTGTGTGCCGAGATGTGCTCGACCAAGGCCTTGCTCGCCGGCGACGGTGACGTGGTCTCGGACATCTACCGCCAGCGCGTGATGCGCCGCGGCGGTCGTCCGCAGACCTGGGGCTGGCAGGCGGCTTACGGTAACGCCTGATCCGGTGCGGACGGATGCCCCGCCGGGTGTCCGTCCGCTGCAGGGCGAATAAGCAGAATGACGAGAGGAGTTCAAAACATGCCGTACAAAGCGATGCTTGTAGCGCTGGCGGTTACCAGCCTGTCCCTGTTGACCGCTTGCGACCAGGAGGTCGTGTTCCACGAGCCAGGGGTTTACAAAGGCAAGCACGACGAAACGGCGACCCAGGAGGCCGCGCAGCGCAGGCAGGATCAATTGCGCGAACGCGCCATGACCGGCATGACCGACCGCTAGGAGTCTTTGCCATGAGTGATTCAACCGTAAGCCATGCGCGTCAGCGCAGGCGTCGCGCCATGCTGTGGAGCTTCGCCTTCATCCTGTTGCTGTCGATCGTGCTGCCGCTCGGCTACGCGCTCGCCCAGTCGGGTGGCCAGGGTGTCCAGCAGCAACAGCGCCAGCAGATGCAGCAACAGCAGCGCTTCGGCCAGGAGCGGGCCACCAACCCGCGTTCGGACATGTGGCGGGACGCGCGCGAGGGACAGGGTGGTTTCACCACCCAGACCGGTCCGTATGTGACCAACACCATGATCTCGAACACCGGTGAGACCTGGCGGCAGTTCCGCATGGGGCCGTTGATCACCTATGGCGGTTACCTGTTGATCGGCGCGCTGGTGCTGGTGGCGCTGGTGTTCACCTTCGTCGGCCGGATCAAGCTCAGCCATGGCCGGGCCGGCATGACGATCCAGCGATGGAAGCCGTTCGAGCGTTTCCTGCACTGGTTTACCGCGATCAGCTTCATCCTGCTTGCGATCACCGGTCTGAGCCTGTTGTTCGGGCGCAGCGTGCTGATTCCGTTGATGGGACATCAGGCCTTCGCCGCCTACGCGGATGTCGGCAAGGTGGTCCACAACTACATCGGCCCGGCCTTCTCGATCGCGGTGTTGCTGATGATCGTGTTGTGGGTCAAGCACAACATTCCGAACAAGACCGATCTCAAGTGGTTCGCTGCGGGTGGCGGCATCTTCGGCAAGAGCCATCCGTCTGCCGGCAAGTTCAATGGCGGCGAGAAGGTCTGGTTCTGGGTCGGGATCGTGATCTTCGGCACCGCGGTCGGCGTCTCGGGCTTCCTGCTGAACTTCCCGCTGTTCGGCCAGACTCGCGCCGACATGGCCTTGTACCAGGTCATCCATGCGGTCACCTCGCTGTTGTGGATCGGCTTCTTTTTCGGCCATGCCTACATCGGTACGCTGGGGACCGAGGGCGCGCTGGAGGGCATGACCACCGGTCGGGTGGACGTCAATTGGGCCAAGCAGCACCACGACCTGTGGCTGGAGCAGGAATTGGCCAAGGGCGTGAAGCCGTTGCCAGCCGAGAGCGCTTCCGCATCTGCCGGGGCCGTGCCACCGGTGGGGCAGCCGAGCCATTGACCATCGGGATGGTGGGTGCCGGCCTGTTGTCGGGTCGGCGCTTCGCGACGGTCGGCAAGCAAGTCGGGGCGACAGGGGTCGAGGCTCCTGTCGCCCTTCTGTTCAGACATGACAGTTCGAATGCAACAGCGTGGAGTCAGCATGAAACTTCCCAGGGTCGCTCGCCTGGACGATAGCGATGAGCATGTCTACGAGCATGCGGCACAGGCCGGTGAACTCGCGGTCGCAGGCAGTTTCGTGTTCAGCTTTTCCGATGACGATCCGGCCTTGCTGTCGGGCAAACCGAAGCAGGCCTTCCGGTCGGGCTTCCTCGGGCTGGAGAGTTTCGGCTGGGCGACCGTGGTCAAGATCGCCGAGGTCGGTGAACGCGAATACCAGTCCGCCATCGAGGCGCTGGCCCAGCACCTGATGGTGCGTTACGGTGCCCCTTCGCTGGACGAGGCGCTGCCGGTGGCTCGCCAGGAAGTCGATTACGCGGCGGGTCTGTGCGAATACGAACCCGGCACCATGTTAACGGTCGAGCGCGAGGTGGACGACGAAGGCATCCACGAATCGTTCAAGCGGGTCATGCCGCGCCAGCAGGTCGCCGACTGGGCCGGGGAGAGCGGCGAGATCCGCATCTGGGACATGTTTCCGGACAACGGCAAGGCTTGAGCATGCGGACAAGGGACGAGGCTGGTTAAGGCCCGGGGCAGGATCCGGGACAACTGCCCGGGGCCTGAGGCTTAGGCTTGGTGGAACGCGCCCAGCCCGGTCGCCCCGGCATGTCGAAATCCGCAGGAGGCGCGTGCCGACGGATAGGGTACGCTCCCCATCCGACGATCAACCCGCGTCGGGCGTCTCCAGCGCGCCGAGTTCCTCGCGGGTGTTGATGTTCCGAAACGCGTCTTCCTGGTCGTCGAACTGCACCGAGACCACCTTCAGGGTTTCGTACCACCGGTCGATCTTGCGCCCGCCGGCCGACAGGAAGGCTTCCAGGTGGGGCAGCACTTCGCGCCGGCACAGGCAGAACACCGGGTGTGCCTGGTCGAAGGTGTGGGCGACGGCGAGGTCGGCGCCCTGCCGGGCGAGCGCGTCGGCCAGGCGTGCGACCAGGTCGGTCGGCAGGAAAGGCGAGTCGCACGGCGCGGTGACGACCAGCGGATGGTTCGCCTGGCCGAGCCCGGCATGCAGGCCGGCCAGCGGGCCGGCGAAGCCACCGATCGCATCCGCAAAGACCGGAACGCCGAAGGCGCGGTAGCGCTCCTGGTTCTGGTTGGCGTTGATCGCGATCTCATCGACCTGCGGGCGAAGACGTTCCAGCACCCACTCGACCATGGGTCGGCCTTGCAGTTCGACCAGACCCTTGTCCACCCCGCCCATGCGCCGCCCTTGCCCGCCGGCCAGGATCACCGCGCTGATCTTTTCCGCCCTGCTCATCGTGTGAATCGCTCCTGTCCTGAGAACAGCAGGTAGTGCTTGCCCTGTGCCCGGCCTATCATGGTCAGGCCGATGCGCCGTGCGATCTCCCAGCCCATCTGGGTCAGGCCGGAGCGGGATACCAGCACCGGAATGCCCATCTGGGCGGTCTTGATCACCATCTCCGAGGTCAGCCGGCCCGTGGTGTAGAAGATCTTGTCGCCGCCCTCGTGTCCGTCCAGCCACATCTGACCGGCGATCGCGTCCACCGCGTTGTGACGCCCGACATCCTCGAAGAACATCAGGATCTCGCACGCGTCCCCTTGCCCGACGGCCAGTGCGCAACCATGCACCGCGCCGGCCTGCTTGTAGATGGACTCGTGCTTGCGCACCGCATCCATCAGCGAATACAACCGGGCCTCGCTGAAATGAATGTCTTTCGGCAGACGGATCTCGTCGACTTCCGCCATCAGGTCACCGAACACCGTACCCTGTCCGCAGCCGGTGGTGACGGTGCGGGTGCCGAGCTTCTCCTCTACATCGCGCAGGCCGTTGTGGGTGGTCACCGAAACCGAATCGACTTCCCAGTCGACCTGGACCGAAGCGATCTCGTCCAGGCTGCCGATCAGACGCTGGTTACGCAGCCAACCGATGGTCAAGGCCTCCGGGGCCGCTCCCAGCGTCATCAGCGTGACGATTTCGCGCTTGTCTACATAGAGGGTCAGTGGATACTCGCCGGCGATCGAGGTCGGCACCACCTCGCCATGTTCGTTCTCGGCCGGGATCGTGATCGTCAACGCCCGGCTGGCGTTGCTCATCAAGGGTCTTGTCGTGATGCCCATCGTGTCTTCATGTCTCCGGATACGGCCTGGCGGAAAGTGTTTCATCTGGCGCGGGCCACCATGCACAGGATTCTAACCCGCATCGGTGCCTGCACTTGCCGTTGGCAGCGAACTGCTGCACCCTTAGGAAAGTCCGATACGGCGTGCTGCTGACCGATACGCGGACACACTCAACCCCCGACAACCTCGCAGGAGACCCAAACAATGACAACCGTAACCCTCGCCGGCAATCCGATCGACGTCGCAGGCAAGCTTCCGCAACCGGGCGATACCGCCCCCGCCTTCTCGCTGGTCGGTACCGACCTGGCGGACGTGACGCTGGATACCTATGCCGGCAAGCGCAAGGTACTGAACATCGTACCCAGCCTCGACACCCCGACCTGCCAGACCTCGACCCGCAAGTTCAATGCAGAGGCCGGTGCGCTGGATAACACCGTGGTACTGGTAGTCGCGGCCGACCTGCCGTTCGCGATGAAGCGTTTTTGCGAAACCGAGGGCCTGGCCAACGTGGTCAGCCTGTCGACCATGCGTGGTCGCGAGTTCATGAAAAACTACGGCGTCGAGATCACCTCCGGCCCGCTCGCTGGCCTGACTGCACGTGCGGTCGTCGTACTGGACGAGAACAACAAGGTGATCCATTCCGAAATGGTGCCGGAGATCAAGAACGAGCCGAACTACGCCGCTGCGCTGGCTGCGCTGAAGTAATCCCTCCGTGCAGGATCCGCGGGCTGTCGCAGTCACCTCGCGCGACAGCCCGCAAGGCCCAAGGATGGTTGTCCGCCTGGACGTCGGACTCGCGCCGATTCCAGTCTTGTCTGCACCACCTTCACCCCAGATCCCGCAGATCCATTGCGCTCCGAACATCGTAGCGATCCGGGCGGGGGGGTTCCCAAAGCGACTCAGCCCGAGCGCATGCCGCTGTTGGTGCGCGTAGCGGCCGCGATCCCTGCTGTCTGAGCCCGAAGGGCGGGTTCAGGGATCGCAGCGAAGCGCGCCTTACAGCGGCAGCGCGAGTGGCTGTCGGAGCGGAGGGAAACCCCCCGCCCGGATCGCGGGCCACCCGCACCGCCGCAAACAAGCACTCCACTGCAATTGCGAGATCAAACGAACAACACCCTGTTTGTTATAAACTTTTTCGTGAAACAATCCGCGGAACACTAGGCTTTTGCAGCGCAGCAGCGTAGAATGCGTTCCCTTCCAGAATTGCCTTCACCGGGGTGCGCCATGCTTTATCCCACCCGTTTCGATGTCATCGTAGTCGGCGGCGGCCATGCCGGGACCGAGGCTGCGCTCGCAGCCGCCCGTATGGGCGTACAGACCCTGCTGCTGACCCACAACATCGAGACGCTCGGCGCGATGAGCTGCAACCCGTCGATCGGCGGAATCGGCAAGGGTCATCTGGTCAAGGAAGTCGACGCGCTCGGCGGCGCGATGGCCGCGGCCACCGACGAAGGCGGGATCCAGTTCCGTATCCTCAACGCCTCCAAGGGTCCGGCGGTTCGTGCCACCCGTGCCCAGGCCGACCGGGTGCTGTACAAGGCCGCGATCCGCCGCCGGCTCGAGAACCAGACCAACCTGACCCTGTTCCAGCAAGCGGTGGACGACCTCACGGTCGAGGGTGACCGGGTAACCGGCGTGGTGACCCAGCTCGGCGTCCGCTTCGCCGCGCCGACGGTGGTGCTGACCGCCGGCACCGTCCTCAATGGCTTGATCCATGTCGGGCTGGACAACTATTCCGCCGGCCGTGCCGGCGATCCGCCGGCGATTTCGCTCGGGCGCCGTCTCAAGGAACTCGCGCTGCCGCAAGGTCGCTTGAAGACCGGCACGCCGCCGCGCATCGACGGGCGCAGCGTCGATTTCTCGGTGATGCAGGAGCAGCCCGGCGACGATCCGGTGCCGGTGTTCAGCTTTCTCGGCTCGGCGACGCAGCACCCGCGCCAGCTGCCCTGCTGGATCACCCACACCAACGAAGCGACCCACGAGATCATCCGCAACAACCTCGACCGTTCGCCGATGTATTCCGGCGTGATCGAAGGCGTCGGGCCGCGTTACTGCCCGTCGATCGAGGACAAGATCCACCGTTTCGCGGACAAGACCAGCCACAACATCTTCCTCGAGCCGGAGGGTCTGGACACCCACGAGCTGTATCCGAACGGGATCTCGACCTCGTTGCCCTTCGATGTGCAGCTGGCCGTGGTGCGCTCGATCCGCGGCATGGAGAATGCCCACATCCTGCGGCCGGGCTATGCGATCGAGTATGACTACTTCGATCCGCGCAACCTGAAGTCCTCGCTGGAGACCAAGACCTTCCAGGGCCTGTTCTTCGCCGGCCAGATCAACGGCACCACCGGCTACGAAGAAGCCGCGGCACAAGGCCTGCTTGCCGGCGCCAACGCTGCGCTGCAGGTACTCGGGCGTGACGCCTGGTGCCCGCGCCGTGACGAAGCCTACCTCGGCGTGCTGGTGGACGACCTGATCACCCGCGGGGTGGCCGAGCCCTACCGGATGTTCACGTCGCGGGCGGAATACCGCCTGCAACTGCGTGAAGACAATGCGGACCTGCGCCTGACCGAGAAAGGGCGTGAGCTGGGTCTGGTCGATGACATCCGCTGGGCTGCGTTCTGCACCAAACGGGACGCGATCGAGCGGGAAACCGCGCGGCTGCGCGCGACCTGGGCGCATCCCGAGCGCCTGCCGACGGAGGCGGTCGAAAGCCTGTTCGGCAAGGCACTGGAGCGCGAGTACCGCTATTTCGATCTGTTGCGCCGGCCCGGCACCCGCTATGTCGATCTGATGACGCTCCCTGGCGCGCCCGAGGAGCCGGTCCAGGATCCACAGGTGATCGAGCAGATCGAAATCGCCGCCAAGTATCAGGGTTACATCGACCGCCAGCAGGACGAAGTCGCCCGCCAGTTGCAGGCCGAGTCTACCCGTCTCCCGGCCGACTTCGACTACGGACAGGTGCGTGGGCTGTCCAAGGAAGTCCAGCAGAAACTCAATCAGCACCGGCCCGAGACCATCGGCCAGGCTGGGCGCATTCAGGGCGTGACCCCGGCCGCTGTGTCGCTGCTGCTGGTCTGGCTCAAGCGCAACGAGCTGATGCGGAACGCCACCCAGGACGAGAAGAAAACCGCATGAACGCCGACCGATTCGACCGCGGCGTCGAGGCGCTCGGCCTCTCGTTGTCGTCCGGCGCGCGTGAGCGTCTGCTCGCCTATGCAGCCCTGTTGCTCAAATGGAACCGGGTCTACAACCTGACCGCGATCCGTGACCCCGAGCAGGTCATCACCCACCACCTGCTCGACTCGCTTGCGGTCGTCCCGCATGTAGGCGGGGTCGCGCGCCTCGCCGATGTCGGATCGGGCGGCGGCTTGCCCGGCATCCCACTCGCGATCGCGTGCCCGACCCTCACCGTGGTGTCGATCGAGACCGTCAGCAAGAAGGCGGCCTTTCAGCAGCAGGCCAGGATAGAGCTCGGCCTGGACAACTTCTCGGTGTTGAACGAGCGGGTCGAGAACGTCCGTGCCGAGCCGCTCTTCGATGTCGTGATCTCGCGTGCCTTTTCCGAACTCGCCGACTTCGTCGCGCTCACTGCTCACCTGCTCGCACCGGGCGGATACTTTCTGGCGATGAAGGGCGTGTATCCTGATGCCGAGATCGCCCG
The DNA here is from genome assembly GCA_030604735.1 of Azoarcus sp. GTDB lineage: Bacteria > Pseudomonadota > Gammaproteobacteria > Burkholderiales > Rhodocyclaceae > Azoarcus_F. Next base: position 4,954 of record JAUVVG010000007.1, on the reverse strand, counting down.
CCTGCCCGAATCGGTCCGGCTGCGCGAAAGCCTGAATCTGGATGTGCCCGGCCTGGGTGCCGAGCGACACCTGCTGATCCTGGATCCCGTCTGATGGCCCGAATTTTCTGTATCGCGAACCAGAAAGGGGGCGTGGGCAAGACCACGACCTGTGTCAACCTTGCGGCCGCCTTGCAGGAGGCAGGGCAGCGCACGCTGCTGGTCGATCTCGACCCGCAAGGCAATGCGACCATGGGTAGCGGCGTGGACAAGCGCGAGCTGGCCCTTTCGGTCTATCACCTGCTGGTCGGACTGGCCACACTGGATCAGGTCCGCACCCCGTCGCCCAGCGGCGGCTTCGACGTGTTGCCGGCCAATCGCGAACTCGCCGGCGCCGAGGTCGAGCTGGTCGCGCTCGAGCAGCGCGAGAAGCGGCTCAAGCAGGCGCTCAAGGACTACGACGCCGACTACGACTTCGTGTTGATCGACTGCCCGCCGTCGCTGTCGATGCTGACGCTGAACGGGCTGTGCGCCGCTCATGGCGTGATCATCCCGATGCAATGCGAATATTACGCGCTCGAGGGCTTGTCGGATCTGGTCAATACGATCAAGAAGGTCCATGCCAACCTGAACCGCGACCTCAAGATCATCGGCCTGCTGCGGGTGATGTTCGACGCCCGGATGACCTTGCAGCAGCAGGTCTCGGCGCAACTGGAGGATCACTTCGGCGACAAGGTGTTCCGCGCGATCGTGCCGCGCAACGTCCGGCTCGCCGAGGCGCCCAGCCACGGCATGCCGGGTGTGGTGTTCGACCGCAACGCCAAGGGTGCGCAGGCCTACATGGCCTTCGCCGCCGAGATGATCGAACGCATGAAAACCCTTTGATTCCGACAGGACGACGATGACCCGACCGAAACTCAAGGGACTGGGACGCGGCCTCGATGCGCTGCTCTCCGGCAATCGTGACGACGAGGCCGACAAGGGCGAACTGCAGACCCTGCCGGTGAGTCAGCTGCAGCCGGGCAAGTACCAGCCCAGGACCCGCATGGATCCCGGTTCGCTGGAGGAGCTGGCCGCTTCGATCAAGGCGCAAGGGGTGATGCAGCCGATTCTGGTGCGCCCGGTCGGGGAGGATGCCTACGAGATCATCGCCGGCGAGCGCCGCTGGCGTGCCGCGCAGATCGCCGAGCTCGACGAGGTACCGTGTCTTGTTCGGGAGATCCCGGACGAGGCGGCCCTTGCGATGTCGCTGATCGAGAACATCCAGCGCGAGAACCTCAACCCGCTCGAGGAGGCCGGCGGCATCCAGCGTCTGATCGACGAGTTCGGCATGACCCACCAGCAGGCAGCCGACGCGGTCGGACGCTCGCGCCCGGCGGCGTCCAACCTGCTGCGCCTGCTCAACCTCGCCCGGCCGGTGCAGGAATTGTTGATGGCAGGCGATATCGACATGGGTCATGCACGGGCCTTGCTACCGCTCGATGCGGCCAGCCAGATCCAGGTCGGCAACCAGGTCGCCGCACGCGGCTTCTCGGTCCGGGACACCGAACGCCTGGTGCACAAGCTGCTCAATCCCAAGGCGCAGCGAGGCCGGACCGAACCCGACCGGGACCTGCTGCGCCTGCAGGAAGAAATCGCCGATACCCTTGGCGCGACGGTCAGGATCAAGGCCAACCGCAAGGGCGCAGGCGAGGTCAGCATCCGCTTCGGCAACCTCGACCAGCTCGACGGCCTGTTGTCACGCCTGCGCTGATCCGAATTCAGCTTCGCATTGCGGCCTTCCGGCCGCGCCTCTCGTCCACCCCGGCAAGCGGAACGAGCGCGGCCGCAAAAAGCACGATGCAGAACAGCACCGCGCCCTCCAGCCCGAACACGAACTGCAGCAGACCGACCCCGAACAGCCCGAAAATGGCGGCGAGCTTGGAGAACAGGCCCCAGAAGCCGAAGAACTCCGCTGCCCGTCCTTCCGGCGAGAATGCGCCGACCAGGGCCCGCCCGACCGACTGGCTCGAGCCGAGGCTCAGGCCGGACAGCAAGCCGGCAAACAGAAAGACCTGCTCGACCGAAAGCGCGGTATCGAAGGCATGGTTGATCGCGGTTGTCAGTTCGCGGACGAAGAAGATCGCCAGAATGGCGCAGATCCATAGCAACAGCGTGACCGCATAGGTCGTCCTGCCACCAAGCCGGCCCTGTACCCAACCGAAGAACAGGGCCCCAAGCAGCGCGGTGATCTGGACCACGATGAACATCAGGGTGCGCGTGCCTTCGCTCCAGCCTATGACCTGGGCGCCATAGATAAAGGAAAAGGCGACGATCACGTAGACCCCGGCCATCGCGAACAGGATGGAAACGAACAGGCGGGTGAGATCGGGAAAGCGACCGATCGCATGCAGGGTGTCACGCAACCTGGCATAGCCAGTCGACAGAAAGCCGGGGCTCAGCGCGCGTCTGACGCCGACCGCCGGTTCACGGACCCAGAGGAAGGTCGGGATCGCGGCCAGCAGGAAGAACACCGCCGCGAACGGCCCCACCCAGCGGATACGGTCGAAGTTTTCGGCGCTGACCGTACCGAGAAAGGCCAACGCGAAGGCCGCGGCGACCAGTCCACCGGCATAGCCCAGGGCCCATCCCAGACCGGAGATCTTGCCCAGTTCGTCCTGGTCGCCGAGAAAAGGCAGGAAGCTGGCGATGAACGATTCACCGATCGAGTAGGCCGTGTTGGAGATCACGATCAGGATGAAGCCAAGCCAGATATGACCCGGGGCGACGAAATAGAGCAGGCCTGTACTGATGACCGTCAGGATGTAGCTGAGGAACAGCATCCGCTTCTTGGCCCGGGCATAGTCCATGACCGCGCCCAGCAGCGGTGCGCTGAGGACGACCAGTAGATAGCTCAGGCACAGCGCGAGACTCCACAGCAGGTTGCCGATCCGGTAGTCCGGCGCGTCGCCGACGATGATGCGGCTGTAGAGGTCGCCGAAGATCACCGTAATGATCAGCAGGGTGTAGGCCTGATTCGCAAAATCGAACATGCACCAGCCGAAAATCTCGCGCCGACCCGCTTTCCGGGTTGCGATCATGGGGCCTCTCCTGTCATGGCGAAACGTTAAGGAATAGCAGAATCGGAGAAGTTCCGATATGCGAAATATATGACAGGTTAAGGAATGCCGAACTCATGGATCGATTAATCATGTATAAGATGCAGGACTGCGCCGAATTTTGATGGTGCACTGCAAAACCGGTTTGACTTTGTGGTGGTTAACCCCTACCATTGCGAAAATTTTTTAGAGGCAGTCGGCGCAATAACTGCAGGGCGCCAGTGAACCGATGTTCAAGATGGTACTCCTGCAATTCGGTGCAACCCTCGTAGCAACGGCCATATCGGCCGTTTTTTTCGGGGTGCATGGAGCGATCTCGGCCGGTCTGGCCGGACTGGTCTGCGTGGTGCCGAATGCACTGTTCGCACTCCGGCTCGGCCTGAGTGCGGCCAAGGGCGGATCACCCAGTGCGGCTGTCTTTCTCGTCGGCGAGTTCATCAAGATCGCGACGATAGTGGGATTACTGGTGTCGATTTGGGCGCTGTACGATGACCTCCACTGGGGAGGGTTGTTCGTCGGCCTGATTCTGGCGCTGAAGGCGAATTTATTTGCATTTTTGGTGAAGACATAAAAATGGCTGGAAACGCTCCCACCGCTTCAGAGTACGTAACTCACCACCTGACCAACCTGAATCAGACCGGTCATGCCCAGAAGGACATCGTCGACTGGAGCTACATCAACCTCGATTCGGTGTTCTGGGGCTTCGGTCTCGGCATCTTGACGGTGTATATCCTGTGGCGCGTCGCTCAGCGCGTGACCTCCGGTGTGCCGGGGCGATTCCAGGGTTTCATCGAGTTGCTGGTCGAGATGGTCAACGATCAGGCCAAGAACATCATCCATAGTCCCGAGTCACGCAAGTTCGTCGCGCCGTTGGCGCTGACCGTGTTCATCTGGGTGTTCCTGATGAACTTCATGGACTTGATCCCGGTGGATCTGGTTCCGATGATGTGGGGCGGTGCGCTGACCGCGATGGGTTTCGTCGAGAGTCCGGGCGATGCCTACATGCGTATCGTGCCGACCGCAGACATCAACGTCCCGCTCGGCATGGCGATCTCGGTCCTGATCATGTGCTTCTACTACAACATCAAGATCAAAGGTTTCGGTGGTTGGGTGCATGAGCTCTTCACCGCGCCTTTCGGCAGTCATCCGGTGCTGTGGCCGATCAACTTCGTGATGCAGATGATCGAATTCCTGGCCAAGACCGTTTCGCATGGTCTGCGTCTGTTCGGGAACCTGTTCGCCGGCGAGCTGCTGTTCGTGCTGATCGCGCTGCTGGGCGGTACCGCGACGGTGTTCGGTTTCATAGGTCATCTGATCGCAGGCTCGATCTGGGCGATCTTCCACATCCTGATCATCGTGCTTCAGGCCTTCATCTTCATGATGCTGACCCTGGTCTATGTCGGCCAGGCGCATGAAGGGCATTGATTTCTGTATCATCACGGGTTTTTAACTTAGTCACCTTTACTTGAAGGAGTTGTCATGGAACTTACCCTGGGTTTTGTCGCGCTGGCTGCTGGTCTGATCATTGGTCTGGGTGCTATCGGTGCTTGTATCGGTATCGGCATCATGGGTTCGAAGTACCTCGAAGCGTCCGCTCGTCAGCCTGAGCTGATGAACGCGCTGCAGACCAAGATGTTCCTGCTGGCCGGTCTGATCGACGCCGCGTTCCTGATCGGTGTCGGTATCGCGATGATGTTCGCCTTCGCCAACCCGTTCGTCGTCGCTTGATCGAACCCTCCGTCTAACTCAACCGAGGGCCTAGAACAGTGAATTTGAACGCAACCCTGATAGCCCAGATCGTTGTGTTCTTCATTCTCGGCTGGTTCACGATGAAATTCGTGTGGCCGCCGATCATGAAGGCACTCGATGAGCGTGCG
>JAUVVG010000010.1 GCA_030604735.1 Azoarcus sp. | reverse complement strand
GGCTTTTTCGTCTGGCTGGAATCATTTTCTTCCCTCTGAAATATTGCGCGCCTCACCGACGCCGCAACGGCAGCCGATCTCGTCGATACGGCCGTCGCAGGCAGCTACAGCGCGGTCACAGCGCGACCAACCCAGCTTACCATCGTCATCCCACCGCACCGCAGCGCTAAATGGTAAGCACTTGCAGTCCCTGGCGTCGCGATCCATGATGTCTTGTAGTGGTCATCTTGCGCCAGCCGGTCCAAGCCGCAGCGGAGATGACGACACGCCAGGACCGAACCACACAGGAGATCCAATCATGGAGCCACCTCTTCACTCTATCCGCAACCTGTTCGCCCAACTCGGGCTTCCGACCGACCAGGCCTCGATAGATGAATTCATCGTGACCCACTCGCCTCTGCCCGATAACATGCGACTCTCCGATGCGCCATTTTGGACGCCAGCACAGGCCACCTTCCTGCGTGAGGAAATTCTCGAGGACGCCGACTGGGCCGAAGTCGTAGACCAGCTCAATGCCAGCCTGCACGGCTGAGCGCCGTAAGCGAAGCTTCGTCACTTCCCGATGCGGCGGCCGTTCGGTTTCCAGCCGGATGGACCGCCCGAGCCGGCGCGCATCTATAATGCGCGCGCCGCCCTCCCACAACACAATCGAAGACGATGTCACGCGTAAGCATAGAGCTGCCTCAGCACTTTCTCTTTTCCACCGAACTCGAGATCTACCAAAGCCACATCAACGAAGCCGGCCATTTAGACAACGCCTTGTTGCTGACCCTGGTTTCGGAAGCGCGGCAGCGATTCTTCCGATCCCTCGGCTATAGCCAGTTGGACATAGAGGGTGTCGGCATCGTGGTCAGCGACGCCGCGGTGCAGTACCTGGCCGAAGCGTTCCACGGCGAGACGCTCGTCGTCGAAATGACCGCGAGCGATTTCAACAAGTACGGTTGCGACCTGGTGTACCGGATCAACGTCAAGGGCGGCGACAAGGAAGTCGCTCGCGGCAAAACCGGCATCGTGTTCTTCGATTACACCAGACGAAAGGTCGCGCCGATCCCCGTACCGTTCCTGAACAAGGTACGGCCCGACGGCCGCTGATCGATAGCGGCCATCTCGGTCTCAAACCGGATCGAGACGCAGAATGCGGCCGTTGGACTCGTCGAGCAGGTAAAGATGGCCGTCCGGCCCCTGGCGAACGTCGCGCAGACGGCTGCCAAGCCCGGTCAGCAAACGTTCCTCATGGACGACCCGTTCTCCGTCGAGCACCAGGCGCGACAGCAATTGTCCGCGCAGCGCCCCGACGAAGAGGTTGCCACGCCATTGCGGAAATACGTCGCCGGTATAGAAGGCCATTCCGGCCGGCGCGATCGACGGTGTCCAGTAATGCACCGACGGTTCGACATCATCGCGCTCGGTGCCCTCGCCTATCCTGAAACCGGTTCCGTACTCGCGTCCGTGCGTGATCACCGGCCAGCCGTAGTTCGCCCCCGGTTTGCCGGCGTTGACCTCGTCACCGCCCTGCGGCCCATGCTCATTAGTCCATATCACACCAGTCTCGGGATGGATCGCCGCCCCCTGGATGTTGCGGTGACCATAAGACCAGATTTCCGGCAGCACGCCTGAACGACCGACGAAAGGGTTATCCTCCGGGACAGATCCGTCCGGCATGATTCTGATGATCTTGCCGAGATGGCTGTCCAGATCCTGCGCCCGGTCACGATGCGACGAGCGGTCGCCGAGACCGGCGAACAGCGAGCCATCCGGCGCGAACGCGAGCCGGGAACCAAAATGATGGCGACCGGAAGGGTCCTCGCTCTGAGTGAATATGATCTCGACCTGCTCGAGCTTGAGGGCATCCGCGTCAAGCACCGCCCGCGCGATCGCCGTTCTGGCGCCCCTGCGGGTAGGTTCGGCGGAGCTGAAATAGATCCGGCGATCATTGCCGAAATCCGGACCGAGCACGACATCGAGCAATCCCCCCTGCCCTTGTGCATGCACCGCCGGTACACCGGCCAGCGGCTCGGACAATGCCCCGGACGCACTGACAATACGCATCGTACCGGGCCTTTCGGTCACCAACATCCGGCCATCCGGCAGAAACGCCAGGCCCCAAGGTGAGCGCAAGCCCTCCGCGACGGTGACCACGTCGATCCGGCCGGTTTCCGAGGCCACACTCGTCTGGGCGAGCGCTCCGCTCGAGCTTGTCCCCATCACTAACGCACAACTGGCGATGAAGGCGGCAAATGCTGATCTTCTTGTTGGCATACCAGGACTCCTTGTTCATGATCGGTAAAGGGCGCTGCTGCCGCGATGCGGGCACGGCACGCAACGATGATCTGTTCGCGGCCTGTCCGCCACGGCGCGTTCCGGACACCTTAACGACAAAGCGACGAGGACCGAGTTCAGATTGGCACATTCGCGAGCCACTGTTTTACGGTTCCCGAAGCGACATCGCCCCGGCCCTCGCATCGCGTCCCCGGTCTGCGACCTGCGCGCTCGTCGCGCGCAAGCTACACCCGCACCCGAACCTTGGATTCGCGCCTTTGTCTTCCCTTTGGCAGAATAGCCGACCCTGCTACAGCCGGATAACCCACAGCATGACCAAACTCATCGCCGCTTGCGTCATCTTCGTCCTCGCCATCGTGACGATCCCCCTGCTCTGGCCAGGGGACGACACGACCGCACCGGAAGCGAGCCCGATGCTGCCCTGGCAGATCGAGATACGCGAAGACGGAGGCTCGCAGGTGTTCGGACTGCAAACCGGGCAAAGCGTCCTTGATGACGCCAGACCGTTGTTCGGACCGGATGTCGAGATCGCGATCGTCGCCCCGCCTGGGCGACCGCCCCTGCTCGAAGCCTATTACGAGAACGTCAACGCCGGATTCATCACCGGTCGGATGATCCTGACCGCCGATGTCGACGAGGACACGATAGGCGAGATGCGCGCCCGCGCGCTAAAGGAGAGCTACATGGAAAGCGTGACCCGCAAGGTCAAGCTCCATCCCGACGATCTCGCCGAGGCCAGACGGATGCCGATCCGGGTGATCACCTTCATCCCTTCGGCCGACCTGGACGAACAGGTCATCGTCGCGCGCTTCGGCCCGCCTGAACGCAGAATCCGTTTCGACGACGATACCGAGCACTTTCTCTACCCGGGCCTGGGCCTGGACATCGCGTTGAACCGGCGCGGCAAGGAAGTCCTGCAGTATGTCGCCCCGGCCGACTTCGCCTTGCTGCTCGACCCTTTGTTGAACCGGTCGCCTCAGTCCGATGTCGCCCCCGAGTCCGGCACCGAAACGAAGTCCGAGAGCGATCCGGACCAAACGAAAAACGACTGAATCCATGCTGACCCTGTTGCGCCTGTCGTTCCTGGCGGCCATGGCTGCAGTTTTCGCGCTCGGACTGATCCAGCCTGCCGAGACGCCGGACCTGCTCGCCCATCAGGACAAGATAGGGCATTTTCTGGCCTATCTGGGCCTCGGGTTATTGGGGATGATCGCATGGCCACGACACCGGGGCTTCGTGCTCGTCCTGCTGCTGGGCCATGGCGCCGCGATGGAGTTCGCCCAGTCCCTGACCGAGCATCGCATGGGCGACCCGTGGGATTGGCTCGCCGACGCCTCCGGTGTATTGCTTGCATGGATCTCGCTGACCCTGCTGTCCCGGGCCAGGCGAGGCCATCACGCGGGCTGATCGCCCGGCAGGAGTTCGGCCCGAAGCGTCAGCGGTCGACGCGTCGGCGTGTGAGCAAATCGGCAAAAAACCGCGGATTCCGTTAGACTTTCACCCGTTTTGTCCCGATCGTCCGGATCGCCTCACTGCACGAACACGAATAGGATTTGCGCCGATGAACCGCAAGGAGTTCACCAAGCCGATTCATGTCACCACATGGATGGGCGTCTTTCTCGCATTGGTTGCGGCGCTTGCCGCGGTTCTGGTTCCTCAGCTCAAGCACGTGTTCATGGCCAACATGGCCTTCAACAGCGTGATCCTGTTCGTGCTGGCGGTGGGCATCGCGGTCAATCTGCGCCAGGTGTGGCGGCTGCAGCGGGAAGTGATCTGGATCGAAAGCTTTCATCAGACCGACCCCGAGCGGCCCTCTCTGGGCCGTCCGGTCCTGCTCGCCCCGATGGCGAAGATGCTGTCCAGCCGCGAGCGCGGCAAGCTGAACCTCAGCCCGGCTTCGATGCGCACCATCCTCGACAGCGTGCAGATCCGGCTCGAGGAGCAGCGCGACCTGAGTCGCTACCTGATCGGCCTGCTGATCTTCCTCGGCCTGCTCGGCACCTTCTGGGGCCTGCTGGTGACGATCCGCTCGGTGGGCGAGATCATCGGCGGCATGAGCGGCGGCGCCGATGCGGTCGCGATGTTCGAGGCCCTCAAGATCAAGCTCGACGAACCGCTGAGCGGGATGTCGACCGCGTTTTCCACCTCGCTGTTCGGCCTGGCCGGCTCGCTGGTGGTGGGTTTCCTCGACCTGCAGTCCGGACACGCCCAGAACCGCTTCTACAACGAACTGGAAGAGTGGCTCTCCAACATCACCCGCATCCCGTCGTCGGCGATGGGCAGCGACGGCGACGGCGGCGTGCCGGCCTATGTGCAGGCCTTGCTGGAGCAGACCGCCGAAAGCCTCGAACGCATGCAGCGGTCGATACAGGACTCGGAGCGGGAGCGCCGTGCGACCGTCGATCAGCTGAGCGAACTCAGTCACCAGCTCAACCGGCTGTCCGAGATGATCAGCCGCGAATCACGCGGTCTGACTTCGGTAACCGAAACCCAGGACGACTTGCGCGCGCTGCTGCGTCAGATCGCGCAGCGCCCCAGCGAGAACGCCCAGTTCTCGGAGGATCTGCGCTCGGAGCTGCGCCTGATGTCGCGTACCATCGCCGCCGCGCTGAGCGGTCACAAGGCAGACTGACACGATGGCCGTCCTGTCACGCCGCCGCCGGAGCCTGGATTTCTGGCCCGGTTTCGTGGATGCCCTCGCCGCGCTGTTGATGGTGATGGTATTCGTCATCCTGATCTTCGTGATCGGCCAGTTCGTGTTGTCCGACGCGGTCAGCGGCCGTGACCGGGCGCTGGCCCGGCTCAACGCGGAACTGGCTGCGCTGGCGCAGACGCTGAGCCTGGAGTCCGCCGCCCGTACTGCGGCCGAAACCCAGATTGGCGAACTCTCCGCAAGCCTTGCCCGCTCGCGCAGCGAGCGGGACACGCTGTCTTCGGCGCTGGACAGCACACGCGCCGACCGCGACCGGCTGGCGGGTTCGCTGGAGCAGACCCGTGCCGTGCTGGCCGACAGCGAGGAAGCCCTGGCCGAACAGCTCGAGGAAGCGGCCCGACTCGGCGCCAACATCGCCGCGCTGGAGCGCCTCAAGGCCGAACTGGAAAGCGAGGTCGCTCGACTGGCCAGTTCGCTGGACGACTCCGAGCGCTCGCTTAAGGACCAGACCGAAGTCTCCGAGCAGGCCATCGCCCAGATCGAGTTGCTGAACCGGCAGATCTCGGCGGTGCGGACCCAGCTCGAAGAGCTGATGCAGGCGCTCGCGGTCGCGCGTGAAGCCATCGCCGAGCGGGACATCCAGATCGAGGACCTCGGGCGCGAGCTCAACATCGCACTGGCCGCCCGGGTCCAGGAGCTGGATCGCTACCGCTCGGACTTCTTCGGACGGCTACGCGCCGTGCTGGGTGACCGCTCCGACGTTCAGATCGTCGGCGACCGTTTCATCTTCGCCAGCGAAGTGTTGTTTCCCAGCGCATCGGACGAGGTCAGCGAGGAAGGCTTGCGCCAATTGTTGCGCCTGGCCGAAACGCTCAAAACGGTCTCGCGGGACATTCCGGACGATCTGCCCTGGGTGCTGCAGGTGGACGGCCATACCGACCGGCGACCGATCTCGACCGCGCGTTTTCCGTCGAACTGGGAACTCAGCACCGCCCGCGCGCTGGCGATCGTGAAGTTCCTGCGTGACCAGGGCATTCCGGCACAACGGCTGGCCGCGACCGGCTACGGCGAGTATCACCCGCTCGATGCCGCCGACACCGCTGAAGCCTATGCGCGCAACCGCCGGATCGAGCTCAAGCTGACCAATCGATAAGCGCGGGTTAGCGCCATACGACGACAAGCATCACCGGGAGCGCGCCACAGGTCGTCGCGGTTCGCACTTCTGAGAAAACGTTCTACAAGCTCTTGTTTTCCTTGGGAACGTTTTTCGCCGCGCGGGGGTTGGGATGCATCAATAATGCGGCGGAATGTCGTCGCGCAGGTCACCCGGCCGAGAGGGGGCACGCAGCTCGCCGATCTGCTCGGTCAGCCGCGCGACCTGCGCGACGAGGCGGTCGATCTGCTGTTGTTGCCGATACACGGTCAGGTTGAGCTCCTCGAGCAAGTCTTCGGCGAAGCTGATCTTGGTCTCGATGCGTTCGAGGCGGTCTTCCATTGTCGTCTCCCGGCCTATGGCCCTAGGCCTCAAGGGGCGGCGGAATCGCCATCGGTGGCGCCCGCCGTGCCCACTGCCGAATCCTCGGCGCCCTCGATGCCCTCGCCGGACGCACTTGCCGCCACCTGCGCCACCATCGCGGCCCGGGTTTCAGGGGTTTCGAGGCTGATCTGGCCGAGCGCGCCACTGCGAAAATCGTCCAGCAGGATCAACGACGCCTTTTCCCTGTCCAGGCGTCCGCCCTTGAGCAGGCAGCCGCGACGTCTTGCGATCGCCTCGATCACCGCCGGCGCGTCCAGATCATCCAGATCATCCAGATCATCCAGATCGAGCCGGTAGCGCGCCGCGAGCTGCGCCGGGTAGCGCGCGAGCAGCAGGCCGGCGAGAAACACCGCCACCTCCTCGTCGATCACCGCATTGCGCCCGATCGCGTGACAGACCGCCAGCATGAAGCCGTCCGAATCGTATTCGATCTTGGGCCACATCATCCCCGGTGTGTCGGTAATCGTCATGTACTCGCCGAGGTCGAAGGTCTGTTGCGACTTGGTCACAGCCGGCTCGTCGCCGACCTTGGCCACCCGCCGCTTGAGCAACGCATTCATCAGCGTCGATTTGCCGACGTTGGGAATGCCCATGATCATGATCCGCAGCAGCTTGGTGCGATCATTGCGGTGCGGTGCGAGTGACTGGCACAGCTTCGGAACCCGTGCCACGTCAGACGGTTTCTTGCACGACAGCGCGACCGCAGTCACCCCGTCCTGCCGGTTGTAATGGTCTAGCCAGGCACGCGTGACCGCAGGATCGGCGAGATCCGACTTGTTCAGCAGCTTCAGGCACGGCCGCTGGCGGAAGGTGCGCAACTCCTCGATCATCGGATTGCTGCTCGCCATTGGAATGCGGGCATCGAGCACCTCGATCACGAGATCGGTTCTAGCCATGGTGTCGGACGCTTTCTTGCGCGCCGACGTCATGTGACCGGGGAACCACTGAATGGCCATGAGGAAACGAATCTTTTTGAAAGGGGCGATTATCCCGGAATCGGAGCCGCACAGGGGGATCACGAACTGCTCGGCACGCTCCATATACCTTGCTAACATCCTTCCCCTTTCCATGCCGGAAGCCACCAATGTCCATTGCCAACGTAAAACTACGCATCACCTTCGATTTCGACCTGGAGGTTCCCGGCCCCCTGCTGGCGCTGGACCACGAACCCTTGCTGAAGGCGCTGCAGGCTGCGCTCGGGCCGACCGTGATGCAGGGCATGCCCACGGTCTCGGCTAAACAGCTCGGCAAGAGCGATATCAGTCTGCTGCATCATCATGCGCACATCGACGCGTCAAAACTCGGGGGAAAGGCGATTCCACGAGAACTGCTGGTTTCCGCGGCGCCGCACCTGACCGACAGCGAACTGGACACGCTGAACCGGTCGATGGTGGGCAAGACACCGGACTCGGACGACGAAACCCGCCGCCTACTGCGCCGAAAGGCGCTGACGATGGTGAGCGACATGCGCATGGTCGAGTGCCTGGTCAGCGCCGAGCTCACCAGCGGTGGAATCATCGAGCTGGCCGCAGGGCTCAACCTGACCAACGGCGCGGTCATCGTGGACGAGAAGGATCGCAAGCAACGCCTGAAGCCCAACCAGGCAACACTGCGAGTGCGGGCAGCCAGGGCTGACGTGTCGCTGCCCGCGACCCTATCGGGGCAGACGATCTCGGGGCCGGTGATCGGCGTCGACGTCTCGGAGCTAGGCGCGCACCGCGACGCGCTGATCGCAGCCTGGCAATCCGGCCACTGAACCGGGTCGGGCACTTTCCATCGACCTGCGCGCCACCCCCTTCTTCCGGCAAAATACGCGTTTTCCCCTTGCAGGACACCCCATGAACCGGGACGAGGTATTGGCCGCGATGCGGCTGTGGTTGGAGAAGGCAGTGATCGGGCTGGAGTTGTGCCCGTTCGCCCGGCAAGTCTATGTGCGCGATCAGGTACGCTTCGTGGTCAGCGAGGCCAAGCATCTGGATGCCTTTCTCGAGCAACTGGACGATGAACTGGATCTGCTCGCCGAGACCGATCCGGCCCAGGTGGACACCACCTTGTTGATCCACCCGACCCTGTTCGACGATTTCGAGACCTTCAACGAAGTGGTCGGCATCGCCGAGGAGGCGGTGCTGGAGCATGAACTGGACGGCGTGTTGCAGGTGGCAAGCTTTCATCCACGCTTCCGTTTCGAGGGGACCGAGGAGGACGAGATCGGCAACTACACCAACCGGGCGCCCTACCCCACGCTGCACCTGATCCGCGAGGACAGCCTGGCCAAGGCGCTCGCCTCGTTCCCCAGCGATCCGGAGGACATCTACAAGCGCAACATCGAGACGCTCAAGAAGCTCGGCCGCCAGGGATGGCGCGACCTGGGTCTGTACGACCCGGTCGAGGATGGGAAATGAGCGGTGAAGGAGATCGCAAGATGAACCGCGAGTCTGGCCAGGCGAAAGAGCGGAAGAGAAGTCTGGAGAAGGACCGCAAACCGCGCGGGACGCCGGGGACTGCCAAAAAGGCGGACGCGGCCACGCAGCTGGCCGGCGAACTGCGCCCGGGGCAATCGATCGACCTCCTCAAGGCGCTGCACATCCTGACCCGGGACGGGAAGCTCAACCAGGACAGCCGGCGCAAGCTCAAGCAGGTCTACCACCTGTGCAATTTCATCGAGCCGCTGATCAGGGAGCGGCTGGAAGCGACCGGCGACCTCACCTTGGTCGACCATGGCGCAGGGAAGTCCTACCTGGGTTTCATCCTCTACGACCTGTTCCTGAAGGCCGGCGAGGTCGGCACCGTGTTCGGCATCGAGACCCGCGACGAACTGGTCGAGCGCTCGCGCGAACTGGCCGACAAGCTCGGGTTCGAGCGGATGCGCTTCCTTAACCTCAGCGTCAGCGAATCGATCGCGTCGGCCGCGCTGCCGGACAAGGTGGACATCGTCACCGCACTGCACGCCTGCAACACCGCCACCGACGATGCGATCCGTTTCGCGCTGGCCAAGCAGGCGGAGTTCATCGTACTGGTGCCGTGCTGCCAGGCGGAGGTCGCGGCGACGCTGCGCCAGTTCAAGAACGAATCGCTGTCGCGCACCCCGCTCGCCGAGATCTGGCGCCATCCTATCCATACCCGCGAATTCGGCAGCCAGATCACCAACGTGTTGCGCTGCCTGCTGCTCGAGGCCCATGGCTACCAGCTCACCGTCACCGAGCTGGTCGGCTGGGAGCACTCGATGAAGAATGAACTCATCATCGCCCGCGCCACTGGCCAGCGACGGGGCAATGCGCGGGCGCGCGCCGAAACAATCCTGAACGAACTCAACCTGAGGGCCCTGCACGACCGCTTCGTCTATTGATTTCGCCCAAAACTTGATTCGAGCCAATTTTTTGAGCTTACGGGACGGTTAAGCTTGGACCGCTACTTCAACGGACCAGGCCCATGTTCAACATCCCGCTCCCGATCTACGTCGCCTTCTTCTTCTTCCTTGGTGCGAGCTTTCTGCTGAATCTGCATCAGCGCTACCAGAAGCGGCAGCGAGAATTACCCGAGCGCGATCATTACCTCGCCGAGCAAGGCCGGCAGGAGCCCGCCTGCAAGAGCTGTGATTCGGCCAATATGCGCGAGATCGGCCTGCTGCACGGCGAAGACGACACCCGCATCGTCTCCTGCGCCGACTGCAACACCCTGCTCTTTCAGTTCAAGCGTGACCCGAGGCCGAGCGAGGACGATGACGCCTGACCGGCCGCATCCGGCGTGGCGACCGTATCGCCGGCGCGGGTGACCAGCAGTTGATCAATACGGTAGTTGTCGATATCGACCACCTCGAACTTGAAGCCACTATAGATCACGGAATCCGTGCGCTTGGGCACCTTGCGCAAGCGGTACATCATGAAGCCGGCGATGGTCTCGTAGTTCTCCGCCCCCTCGAACACATCGATCCCCAGCGCCTGCATCACGTCCTCGATCGGGGTCAATCCGTCGATCAGCCATGACCCCTCGCTGCGCTCGACGATCAGTTCCTCCTCGGTCGAACTGCCCAGGTCGCCCATCACGGTATTCATGATGTCCTGCAAGGTCAGCAGGCCGACGATGAGGGCATATTCGTTGACGATCAGCGCGAAGTCCTCCTTCGCGGCCCGGAAGCGCTCCAGCGCCTCGAACAGGGTCAGCGTATCCGGAATCACCAGAATGTCGCGCATCGCCGGATCGGCCAGCAGCGAAAGCTTCTGCCCGGCCAGGATGCGGGCATAGACGTCCTTGGCGCTGACATAGCCGACCACGCTGTCTATCGTGTTCTCGCACACCGGGAACTTGGCATGCGGTTGCTGGGCCAGTTTGCCGCGAATGCTCTCCTCGGATTCGTCCAGCGTGAAGAAGACCAGGCTGTCCCGGGTGGTCATCGCCGAGGTGACGGTGCGGCAGTCGAGCTCGAACACGTTGGCGATCAGCTGGTGTTCCTGGCGCAGCAACACCCCGGCCTGCGCGCCGGCATCGGCCATCGCGACGATTTCTTCGGAAGTGATGTCGTCAGCGCGGACGTTGGGCTGCTTCAGCAGCTTCAGCACCAGGTTGGCGAGGCTGTCAAACAGCCATACGATGGGCATGAACAGCGCCACGCAGAAGCGCATCGGCCCGACGATCAAGACCGCCAACCGCTCGGGCGCGATCATCGCCAGCCGTTTAGGCACTAGGTCGGCAAACAATACGAACAGCGAGGTCATCAGCACGAAGGCGCTGACCGAGCTGATCGACTGCAGATGCTCACCCTGATAGACCAGTCCGATCACGTCGGACAAGGCCGGCGCGAGCGCCGACTCACCGACGATACCGGCCAGAATCGCCAGCGAGTTCAACCCGATCTGGACCACGGTGAAGAAATGCCCCGGGCTCTCCTGCAATTGAAGCACGCGTTCGGCCGCGGCATTGCCCTGCTGCGCCATCAGCCTGAGCTTGATCTTGCGCGAAGCCGCCAACGAGATTTCGGAAATGGATAAATAGGCGCTGAACGCGATGAGAATGACGATGGTGAAGGTCTGACTCGCGAAACTCACGATAGGGCTCCAAAACATGCCGACGCCCTGACGGACGGCGTGCCTGTATTCTAATGGCTTTCGATGACGGTACCGGTAGGCGCCGGCATCGGCGCCATGGGCAAGATCGGGGAATGACTGGCATGACGACTAGAACGCGTGTATTGATTCTCGGCGCCGCAGGCCGCGACTTCCACAATTTCAACCTGTTGTATCGGGACGACTCCACCCATGAAGTGGTCGGCTTCACGGCCACGCAAATCCCCGGTATCGAGGGTCGTCGTTATCCCGCCTCACTGGCAGGCCCTTACTACCCCGACGGGATTCCGGTCTTCCCGGAGTCGGCCTTGGCCGAGTTGATCGCCTCCCTGGACGTCGATCTGTGCCTGTTTTCCTACAGCGACGTCGCCTACACGCAGGTGATGCATCTAGCGGCCGTCGCCAACGCCGCCGGCGCCGACTTCCAGTTGGCTGGCGTGGCGCGGACCCTGTTGCGCAGCCGCAAGCCGGTCATCGCGGTGGTCGCCACCCGCACCGGGGCCGGCAAGAGCCAGACCTGTCGCAAGCTCGCATCGCGGCTGGCTGTGCGTGGTATCCGGGTCGTCACACTGCGTCACCCTATGCCCTATGGCGACCTGGTCAAACAACGCGTGCAGCGTTTCGCGACGCTCGCCGACCTGCGGGCGGCGAACTGCAGTGTCGAGGAGCGGGAGGAATACGAACCGCATATCGAACTGGGCCATGTCGTTTATGCGGGCGTCGATTATGCTGCGATCCTCGCCGCTGCCGAGGAAGACCCGAACGGCTGTGACCTGATCCTCTGGGACGGTGGCAACAACGACACCCCCTTCCTCAGACCCGATCTCATCATCACCGTGACCGACCCACATCGTGCCGGACATGAACTCGGCTACTACGCCGGAGAGGTCAACCTGCGCCTGGCCGACGTCATCTTGATCAACAAGCTCGATTCGGCCCCGGCGGGGTCGGTCGTACAACTCGAGCAGAACATCGCGCAGGTCAATCCCGGTGCGAAGGTGGTGCGCGCCAACTCGCGGATCACGCTGGACAAACCCGCGTGCGTCGCCGGCAAGCGGGCCCTGGTGATCGAGGATGGCCCGACCCTGACCCATGGTGAAATGCCTTTCGGCGCAGGGATGCTCGCGGCCCAGGCTGCCGGCGTCGCCGAGATCATCGATCCGCGCCCCTTTGCCCAAGGCAGCCTGGCGGACACCTTCGCGCGCTGGCCGCATCTGGGCAGGGTGTTGCCCGCCATGGGATACGGCGAGACCCAACAGCGCGAGTTGGAGGCGACGATCAGAGCGGCAGACTGCGACTGCGTGGTCGTCGGAACACCGATCGACCTGCAGCGCATCATCGACATCGACAAGCCGGTGGCCCGCGCCAGATACACGCTGGAGGAAATCGGCCACCCCGACCTGGACGACATCCTCGACGCCTTTCTGGCACGTCAGACCGGGGGCACGCTGGACTAGTCTTTCCCGCCGTACAAGCGGACCGGCTCGACCACCACCGTGTCGCGCCCGTTGGTCACCCAGACCTGACCATCCTGAATCGTGAATTGCAGACGCATGCCGCGTTCGGTCAGGCCGGCCAGCGCCGGGGCGACCTCCGGGGCGATGCGCAGGACGGTGAGGTTGGACAAACGCGTGAGCTTGTTCCGGACGCCCTCCCACCACACATCGGCCGCGCGGCCATAGCTGAGGACGACAACTTCGTTTGCCCGGCCGCAGGCCTTGCGCATCCATTTCTCGTCCGGCTGGCCGACGTCGATCCACAGTTCGATCGCACCGGTCAGATCGCGCAGCCACAGATCGGGCTCGTCGTCGACACACAGCCCCTTGCCGAAGGCCAGGCCCTCCGCGGCATGGAGTGCGAACGCCAGTAGCCGCACCATCATCCGTTCGTCGGTTTCGGACGGATGACGGGCGATCGTCAGTTGATGTTCGCCGTAGTAGTTGCGGTCCATGTCCGCGATAGAGAGTTCCGCCTTGTAGACGGTCGCCTTGAGTGCCATCGGATTCAGTGGACCTGGTCGGACGAGGCGCGACTGGCCTGTTGCCAGGCGATGACGGACTTGGCGGCATGGGCCATGATCAGATCCCGCTGTGGCTTGGGCAAGGCCTGTGAAATCGCGTCGAACAGCGCCTCGGTGCTTTCGCGCGCGAGCCCCTCGGTGGCGAGTCCATTGGCGACACACTGGATCTGGATGTTCGCGACCGCGTCGGCGACCAGCCGCCACCCCAGCGTGGGCATCAGTTTGACCAGCCCGCACATCATGCTGCCTAGCGGGCTCAGGATCGCATTCGCCTGATCCGCCTGCTCGCACGCGATCATCGCGTGCCACAAGGCCAGGTGGATGCTGCGGCGCAGCTCGATCTTGAAGTCGATCGCATTGCCTTCGTCCCTGTCGATCGCCTCGAAGAAACGCTGGAAATGCGCCTCGTCACGCGGACCTAGCGAAGTCCGGAGCGCGCCGACCAGTTCGGTCAGACCGGGAATCGCCTGAAGCTCGAAGGCACGGCTGTAGGCCACGCCCCACTGGTCCAGCCCGAGCACCAGCATCGCCATACGCAGATTGCGGCCCTGTTCGTCGTTCGCCTCGGCGACCCATTGCTGCATGGTTTCGGCCAGCCTGGTCACACCCTGGATACGAGCGGCATCGTCCTCGGAAACGGTCAGCCTGAACGCAGCCGAGAAGCCGTCCTGGGCCATTCTCGCAGCCTCGGCTTGATCCTCGCGGGGTGCGTAGCGGGCCAGCGTGTCGGGCGGGATATCGTTGGGAGCCGAACTGGAAGCGTCTGTAATCATGGGTTGCCTGTCGGTTAAACCGCTATTGTCGCCTTCGCGCCATGACTGGGCAATCTTCGTCTTGTCCTCGCCCGGCGCCGGGGCCGGTTAGAGAATCGCCACGCACAGGTCACGTTTCACTGCGACAATGAGGCTTACCATTTTCTCCGGCGCCCTCCGAAATGACCGAACCCTCCGCCATGACTCCGTTTGCCACCCTGACGCCAGATCACCTGCTGGACGCACTCGAAAGCGCGGGCCTTGCGCCGGACGGACGCATACTCGGCCTGAACAGCTACGAGAACCGGGTGTATCAATTCGGCTCCGATGACGCACCGATGCGTGTGGTGAAGTTCTATCGTGCCGGCCGCTGGTCGGACGAGGCGATCATCGAGGAGCACCGCTTCGTGGCCGACCTGGCCGAACGGGAGATCCCGGTGGCGGCCCCCCTGCGGCTGAACGGCCAGACCTTGCACCATCATGCCGATCTGCGCTTCGCCGTTTTCGAGCGCGTCGGTGGCCGCGCGCCGGAATTGTCCGATCCGGCGACCCTGGAGTGGATGGGCCGCTTTCTCGGTCGGATTCACGCCATCGGCGCGCTCGAGCCCTATCGTCATAGGCCGCAACTGGACATCGAGAGCTTCGGCGACGCGCCGCGGCGCTGGCTGCTCGCGCACGATTTCATTCCGGATGACCTGCGCGACGCGTGGGAAAGCGTCACCGCCCAGGCCCTCGACAAGGTCCGACGCTGCTTCGACCGGGCCGGGGAGGTCACGCGGCTCCGCCTGCACGGAGACTGCCATGTCGGGAACGTGCTGTGGCAGGAGTCGGGCGAGACACCCGGCCCCCATTTCGTCGATTTCGACGATAGCCGGATGGGGCCAGCGATACAGGACATCTGGATGCTGCTGTCAGGCGAGCGTCAGGAGATGAGCCGGCAGTTGGGCGACATTCTCGCCGGTTATGAGGATTTCCATGACTTCTCGACCCGCGAGCTGCATCTGGTGGAAGCCTTGCGCACCTTGCGTCTGATCCACTATTCGTCCTGGATCGCCAGACGCTGGGACGATCCTGCCTTCCCGGCCGCCTTTTCCTGGTTCAACACCCAGCGCTACTGGCAGGATCGCATTCTCGAGCTTCGCGAACAGGTCGCGCTGATGGACGAGCCGCCCTTGTGGAGCCAGTGAGCTGATCGGGCCGCAATGCCTGCCGCCCGGACTCCCGGGTATCGTCATTCATCCCCGGTCAAGCAGCGAAGCCTGTTCCTTTTCGGGATCGTGTGGCAAGCGCCCGGTGGCCCGCTACGAGTCGCAGGAAACGAGTATGGACGACTGGCGATCCGCACAGTATCCTTCGCCTTCGTTACATTTCGAGACCGGTCTCTGCTGCCTACGGCTTTCCTGCGCGGCAAGGCCCCCGATTTCAAGCCGGCCGGGTAGTCGACCACACCCCGCGCCACACCCCCTGGAGACCCCATGAAGAAGACCCTTCTCGCGGCCATGCTCGCCGGCCCTGCCCTGCTTCTCGCTGGTAGCCTGCAGGCCGCCGACAGCATCAAGGTCGGCATGATGACCACCCTGTCCGGTCCCGGTGCGGGGCTGGGGGTGGATATCCGTGACGGGTTCAACCTGGCGATGAAGCACCTGGGCGGCACGCTGGGCGGATTGAGCACTGAGCTGATCGTGGCCGATGACGCCCAGAACCCGGACACCGCGCGCCAGATCGCCGAGCGCTTCATCCAGCGCGACAAGGTGGATGTGGCCACCGGGGTAGTGTTCTCCAACATCATGCTGGGCGTGGGCCCGAGCTTCTTCGATGCACAGACCTTCTACATCAGCGCCAACGCCGGCCCCAGCCAATACGCGGGTGCCGAGTGCAACCCCTACTTCTTCAACGTCGCCTGGCAGAACGACAACCTGCACGAGGCGATGGGCAAGCATATGCAGGACGCCGGCATCAAGCGGGCGGTGCTGCTGGCGCCCAATTACCCGGCGGGCAAGGACGCGCTGACCGGGGTCAAGCGCTTCTTCCAGGGCGAAGTGGCCGATGAGCTCTACACCAGGCTCGGCCAGCTCGACTACTCCGCCGAAATCGCACAGATCCGCGCAGCACGTGCCGAAGCGCTCTACATCTTCCTGCCGGGCGGCATGGGCATCAACTTCATCAAGCAATACGCTGCGGCTGGCATGATGCAGCGCACCCCTCTGTTCGCCCCGGGTTTTTCGGGTGATGAGGACGTGGTGAATGCGGTCGGACCCGCCATGGAAGGGGTGTTCAACACCACCCACTGGTATCGCGAGATGGACAACGCGCTGAACCAGCGCTTCGTCGCCGACTTCGAGGCCGAGCATGGCCGGCTGCCGACCCTGTATGCCTCGCAAGGCTACGATGCGGCCATGCTGATCGACGCCGCGGTCAAGGCGATCGATGGCCGGATCGAGGACAAGGATGCGTTCCGCACCGCCCTGCGAACAGTGGACGCGCCGACGGTGCGGGGTGACTACCACTTCGGCCCCAACCACTACCCGGTGCAAAACTACTACCTGCGTCAGGTGGTGAAGCAGGCCGATGGGAGCGTGCGCAACCAGTTCGTCTCGCAGGTGATGGAGAACCATTCCGACGCCTATGCGCCGGAATGCAAGATGTAAGACATGTTCTACCTGATCGCCGAGCAGGCCCTCAACGGCCTGCAATACGGCCTGATGCTGTTCCTGCTGGCGGCCGGGCTGACCCTGGTTTTCGGGATCATGGACCTGATCAACCTGGCGCACGGCTCGCTCTACATGATCGGGGCCTTCGTCGCGGCCGCCTTGTACCAGGCGATCGGCTTGTTCCTGCCGTCGCTGTTGCTGGCGATCGTGCTGACGGCCCTGATCGGGCTGATCCTGGAGCGGGTGCTGTACTACCGCTTGCAGCGCATGAGCCACCTGTCGCAGGTGCTCGCCACCTTCGCCCTGATCCTGATCGCCAATGAAACGATCAAGATCCTGTTCGGGGCGCAGCCGCTGATGATTTCCATGCCGGCCAGCCTGTCGGGCGCGGTGGAACTGGTCGAGGACGAGCTGTACTACCCGGCCTACCGGTTGGTGATCATCGCGGTCGGCCTGGCGGTGGCCCTCGGCCTGTATGGGTTGGTCAATCGCACCCGTCTTGGCATGTGGATGCGGGCGGGGGCCTCCAATCCCGAGATGGCGGCGGTGATGGGGGTACGGATCCGGCCGATGTTCACCTTCGTGTTCGTGCTCGGTGCGGCCCTGTGTGCGCTGGCCGGGGCATTGCTCGGGCCACTGCTGGCGGTGTCAATCGGCATGGGGGAGTCCATTCTCATCCCGGCCTTCGAGGTGATCGTGATCGGCGGCATCGGCTCGATACGCGGCGCGCTGGTGGGCGCCTTGCTGGTCGGCATGATAGACACCGTCGGCAAGCTGCTGCTGACGATCGGTTTGCGGGCCGTGGTCGATCCGGCCACCGCCTCTACCCTCGGGCCGACGATGGCGTCGCTGCTGGTCAGCCTGCTGATGGTGGCGGTGCTGTATTTCCGGCCGACCGGTCTTTTTCCGGCGCGGGGTTGAGCGATGAACGGACTCTCCTTCGCCGCCGCGCATCCGGGCCACACGCCGCTCACCGACGGTTTGCCCGGCCCCTGGACCGCGATCGCGGTGGCGATCGCGCTGACGCTGTATCCGCTGGTGATCAACGCGCTGGGCGAGCCTTTCTACCTCAATCTGGGCGCTCGGGTGCTGGTGTTCGCCCTGGCGGCGAGCGCGCTCAATCTGGCGCTGGGTTATGGCGGCATGATCAGCCTCGGCCATGCCGCCTTCTTCGGCGTGGGCGGCTACGCCGTGGCGGTGATGGGGCAACAGGGCTGGCTCGCCGCGTGGATGAGCTTTCCAGTGGCGATCGTGCTGGCCGCCGGCACCGCCTGCCTGATCGGCCTGGTCAGCCTGCGCACCCGCGGGGTGTACTTCATCATGATCACCCTGGCCTTTGCCCAGGTGTTCTTCTACCTGGCGATCTCGCTGCCGCAATTCGGCGGCGATGACGGCTTGCCGCTGCGGGTGCGCAGTCTGTTGCCCGGGTTGTCCCTGGCCGACCCGATGGCGATGTACTACTTCGTGCTGTTCGTCGCCGGGCTCGCCTTCGTGCTGCTGTATCGGCTGGTGGCATCCCGCTTCGGCCGCGCCCTGGTCGCGATCCGGGAGAACGAGCGACGCATGGCGGCCATCGGCTACCCGGTTTATCGCCTCAAGCTGATGGCCTTCACCCTTTCCGGCGGACTGTGCGGACTGGCCGGCGCGCTGCTCGCCAATGTCAACAACGGGGTCACCCCCCACATGCTCACCTGGCACCAGTCCGGTCTGCTGATCGTCATGGTCATCCTCGGCGGATCGGGATACTTCTGGGGCGGCCTGGGCGGCGCCGCGATCTTCCTGCTGCTCGAAGAGGTCCTGTCGGAACGCACCGAGCACTGGAATCTGTTCCTCGGTCTGCTGTTGCTGTTCATCGTCCTGGCCGCCCCGAACGGGGTGATGAGCTTGCGCGGTCGTCTGCGCCGTCGCGCCCAGGCAGCCAAAGAAGGCGCACCCGCAGCATGAGCCACGCCGACACCCCGCCGCATGTGGTGCTGGAAACCCACGGCCTGACCAAACGCTTCGGCGGGCTGGTGGCGACCGATGACTGCGCGCTCGAAGTCCATAGCGGCGAGATCCACGCCTTGATCGGCCCCAACGGCGCCGGCAAGACCACGCTCCTCGCCCAGCTCAGTGGCGAACTGTTGCCGGACCGGGGACGCATCCTGTTCGAGGGCCGTGACATCACCCGGCTACCGGTGCATGGCCGGGTCGCCGCCGGCATTGCCCGGTCATTCCAGATCACCAGCCTCTTCAATCGACTCACCGTGCGCGAGAACCTGGCGCTGTCGGTCCAGGCCCGGACCGGTCATTCCTTCGACTTTCTCGGCACGGTCGAGGATGAATCCGATCTGGAGACCGGTGCGCTGGAGGCGGCCGAGCGCGTCGGCTTGCTCGATGTCCTCGACCAGACCGTCGGGACCTTGTCTCACGGCCGCCAGCGACAACTCGAACTCGGTGTGGCGCTGGCCTGCCATCCCCGCCTGCTGTTGCTGGACGAACCCATGGCCGGGACCGACCCCGAGGAATCCGAACGGATGGGCACGCTGATCCTGTCCTTGCGCGGCCGGCACACCGTGATCCTGGTCGAGCACGACATGGATGCGGTGTTCCGCCTCGCCGACCGGATCTCGGTGCTGGTGGCCGGACGCCTGATCGCCACCGGCACGGTGGACGACATCCGTCGCCACCCCGAGGTCATCGCAGCCTATCTCGGCGATGATGAGGAAAGCGAAGGCAGGGCACACCCGTTGCCCGGTCATACAGGGATCGGCGCATGAGCGAGCTGTTGTCCATAGAAGGCCTGGAGACCGGTTACGGTCAGAGTCGGGTGCTCTCGGGCATGCACCTCGGCATCGCCCCTGGCGAAGTCGCGACCCTGCTCGGGCGTAACGGCATGGGCAAGACCACCACCTTGCGTGCCGTGTTCGGTCAATTGCCTGCCTGGTCGGGCGAAATCCGCTTCCTCGGGGAGCGCATCGACGGCCTGCCGACCGAGCGCATCGCCCGCATGGGACTGGCCCTGGTACCGGAAGGTCGGCAGATCTTCCCCAACCTGACCGTGCGGGAAAATCTGGTCGCCTTCGCCGAGAACCGCTGCGGCCGCGCCGACCCCTGGACACTGGAGCGGGTAGTGACGCTGTTCCCGCGGCTGGCCGAGCGCGCCGACAACATGGGTAACCAGCTTTCCGGTGGCGAGCAGCAGATGCTGGCCATTGGCCGAGCGTTGATGACCAATCCCCATCTGCTGATCCTGGACGAAGCCACCGAGGGCCTGTCGCCGATGATCCGGCGCGAAATCTGGCTGGTGCTGGCCCAGCTCAAGCGGGATGGCCAGTCCATCCTGGTGATCGATAAATATCTGAATGAACTGGTGCGCGTCGCGGACCATCACGTGTTCATCGAAAAGGGTACGAGCGTGTGGACAGGCACGACCAAAGCACTGACCGCAAATCCGTCGCTCTGGCAGCGCTACATGGGGGTCTGAAGATGTCGCCAGCCCCCGACCCACGCGAAGCCACCTGGGCGGCCGCATGGCAGCACCGCCCGGACCTCGCCATGCAGTATGACGTCCGCAGCCGGATTCCGGGTTTTGCCGAAGCGCTGGCCGAATGGACGCAACGGGCGCAGGCCGTAAGGACGACGCTGCCGGGTCACTTCGATCTGGCCTACGGCCCGCATCCCGACGAGACGCTGGACCTGTTCCTGCCCGACCCCGCCAGGTATCCCACGCCCGCACCCGTGCTGACCTTCTTTCACGGAGGTTTCTGGCGCAAGCTGCACAAGAATGATTTTTCCTGGATCGCCCCCGCCTATGTGGCACAGGGCGTCGCGGTGGCGATCGTCAATTACAGCCTCGCCCCGGCTGCGGCACTTGAGACCATCGTCGATCAGTGCCGGCGCAGCCTTGCCTGGTTGTATCGCAGTCACCCCGATTACCGGATCGATCGCAGTCGCTTGATCGTCTCCGGTCACTCCGCCGGCGGGCACCTGACCTGCATGATGCTGGCCACCGATTGGTCCCGGCTCTCCGCCGACCTGCCCACTGGCCTCGTCCGTGGTGGCGTGGCGCTAAGCCCGGTGGTCGATCTTGCACCGCTCGCCCATGTGCCGTTTCTTCAGGCAGACCTGGACTTCACCGCCGAGCGCATACGGACGCTGAGCCCGGTTCGTCTCGTCCCGGCGACGGATGCGCCGTTGATCGGCGCGGTGGGCGGACGGGAAAGCGATGAGTTCCGGCGCCAGCTCCAGTTGCTCGCCGACACCTGGCCGTCGGTCTGGCGCGGTGGAACCCCCATGCCCGCCTGCGATCATCTGACCGTCTGCGACGCCTTTGCCGATCCGGCGAGTCCGCTCTTTGCGGCGACGATGCAGTTGTTCGCCGCTCTCGACCCCTAGCCCTGAGCGGGTCGGCGGCCGCACATCGGTTTTGTCAGACCCCTCGACGTTGAAGTGGATAGGTCGATTCATCGGACGGATTCTCGAACTGCAGGAGCAGGCTGCGCCGTTCGACGAACCGCCCTTTTGGGGTCAGTGGGCTCAGCCCCAGTTCAGCAGCGACACAGGCCCTTTTTCCGGCGAATGCTGCACGCCCTCGGCGAACGAATCGAACAGGCGGCGTAGCCGCAGGGCGTCCTCTTCGGTAAAACCACGCTTGAAGTCGGTCAGCACCAGACGGGAGCGGGTCAGCCAGTTACCCGGCGCGTCATCCAGCGCGCACCACTGCGCGGATACCGGGTCGGACTCGTGCTGCGCCAACCAGAGCATCGCCTCCCGTTCGCGCAGACCATGCAATTCCGGCCCACGCTTGGGAATCAGGTGCGGCGTAGCGCCGGCGATGCGCGGGCGGATGTCTTCCGAGAAGCGGCTCACCAGCTTGGACAAAGAGAACAACATCCGCCAGTCGGACGAGATCACGATTCGCGCATCGGCGTAATCGCGGATGACGGATTCGATCAACGGCAGGCTGCGAAAGTCCTCGACCTCGCCCCAAGGGTGGGTCACGCCATCGAAGTCCATGAAAACATATATTTTTTTGCTCATTTCCGTACCGACTCGTGATCGGACTCTCTATTGGTGATGCACTTGATGGGGTCAAGGATGCTGCATTGCGACATCACGTGCAAGCAGGATCGAAAACAGGTCGTAAATATGTCACAGGAAAGACCGACGAGACTTGTCTTGCGACTGCAATCAAGGCATGCTCGAATTGTTGCAACGCAAACAAAACCGGAAAAACTCATGAAACCCATCGTCAATCTCGAAGGAAAAGTCGGCCTCATCACTGGCATCGCCAATGAAAAGTCGATTTCGACCGGCGTGGCCGAAGCCTGCACCGACGCCGGCGCCAAACTGATCATCACCTACCAGAACGAGAAGACCCGAGCCTTCATCGAGCCGGTACTGCATCGACTCGGTGTCGAAGACGTGCATCTGCTCGATGTCACCCGCCCCGAAACCTTGACACAAGTCTATGACGAAATCGCGAACAAGTTCGGCAAGCTCGACTTCGCGATCCACAGCATGGCCTTCGCGAAACGCGACGACCTCCATGGCCGCGTGGTGGACACGTCGCCCGACGGGTTCGCGATGGCGATGGACGTATCGACCCACTCTTTCGTCCGCTTGGCCAAGACGGTCGAGCCCCTGATGGAAAAGGCCGGCGGCGGCTCCCTGATCACGATGACTTATCTTGGCAGCGAAAAGGT
The DNA here is from genome assembly GCA_030604735.1 of Azoarcus sp. Lineage (GTDB taxonomy): Bacteria > Pseudomonadota > Gammaproteobacteria > Burkholderiales > Rhodocyclaceae > Azoarcus_F. The sequence continues at coordinate 68,145 of JAUVVG010000010.1, read as the reverse complement.
CATCCCGAACTATGGCGTGATGGGCTTGTGCAAGGCCGCGCTCGAAGCGGCCACCCGCTACATGGCAGCTGAACTGGGCCAGAAGAATATCCGGGTCAATGCGGTCTCGCCGGGTCCGCTGATGACCCGTGCTGCATCGGGTATCGCCGGTTTCGACGGGCTGATGGCCGCCGCGGTCGAGCGTTCGCCCATGCACCGCCTGGTGACGCCGGAAGACATCGGCGCGCTGACCGCATTCCTGGTCTCGGACGCAGGCAGACTGGTCACCGGTGGCGTGCATTTCGTCGATGCGGGTTACAACATCATGGCGTAACTGCCCTTTACAGCCGGAGTCGGCGCGCGCAGGCCTGCAGGCTCCGGAAAGAGGGTTCGACGCATGCTCAACCTGGAACAAGTACGCACAATGATGGGACGGCAGACAGTCACGCTTCCCGACCCGGTTCCCGAACACCCGCTGCTGGCGGGCACCAAGGAGATCGGGCGAGGCGAATACAGCATTGTGCTGGACAAGGGAGACAGCGATCGAGTCTACAAGGTGGTCAGCTCGCCCGCCGATTACTTTCTCTACACCGCCGACGATCGACCCGGCGGAAAGCATTTCCCCATCATCTATGCCGACCACGGTGTGATCGGGCGAGCCCAGTCGGGCTATCCGTTCCACCTGCTCGAAATGGAACGACTTTATCCTCTCACCGAAGGTTCACCCGCGGCGACGCTGGCCTTGCGGGTAATCGAGTTCTATTGGGACGCCTGCCAGCAATGGAGCCAGCTCGGCATGGATATGGGGCGCATCGCGCTGCATCACGTCGCAGTGAATCCGCTCGACATCAACGAAAGCATGCAAGCCGCCCTCAAGGCCTTGTCGGATTTCGTCGAGGAGTATCAGGTGTTGCCCGACATTCTCAATGCCGACAACCTGATGATGCGCAAGGACGGCACCCTGGTGTTTTCGGACCCGATCTTCATCGCCTGAGCAGGGCGCATCCTGCCATTTCCAGCATGACCGGACCCTAGCGGAATCCGCACGCCTGCGAGGGCTCTTCTACCGGCCAGATCGGGGCCGGCACGCCAGGTCAGCCGACCCACACTTGCCAACGCCTGGCACCACGCCGAGCGCGTTCAGGCCTCTCGGCCCATCAAAACCCGATCTTGCGCTTGCGCCCGGCGCGGAAGCGCTCCAGGTCTTCGGGCAGCAACTGGTCCCGACCGGACAACTTGGCATTGCCGAATGCCGCCATCAGCGCACGGCGCTGCTCCCGCGGTGGCATCGTCGCCAGGCGCTCCATCACCTCTTCGGGCGGATCGTCCGGGAAGCCCCAGTCGTGGGCCGCAACGATCTCCCGATACAACCCGCACGCGATCGAGAAGGATTCGCACGCGTCGGGTCTGGGCACCGAATAGACATTCATCCGGTTCAGGATCGGTTCTGGAATGCCGCGCTCGTCGTTGGCGGTCGTGACCCAGAGGATGTGGCTGGCATCGATCTCGACATCCACATATTCGTCACGGAAACGCCTGGCGGTATCATGCTCGAACAACTCGTAGAGCGCCCCCATCGGATCGTAACGACTGTCGCCACCGGCCTTGTCCACCTCGTCCAGCACGATCACCGGATTGGCCATCTCTCCGGCCACCAGCGCCTGGGCGACCTTGCCCGGCTTGGAGTGATTCCACTGTGCCGCCGCGCCGGACAGAATCCAGCCGGCGGTGAGCGAACTCATGGACACGAAGTGGTAGCCGGTGCCGAGCTGGTCTGCGAGCAGGCGGGCAAAATGGGTCTTGCCGATACCGGGCTCGCCCAACAGCAGAATCGGCGCGAAAGACATCGGCTCGTTACCCGATACGGCCAGCGCCATCGACTTGCGCACATCGTCGATGACTTCGTCGAAGTTCGGGCAGCGATCGTACAAGCTGTCCAGCGTATCGGCGCGGCTGGGCTTGACCACGAAACGCGTTCCGCCGAGCTTCTTCATGCGTTCGTAAAAAGCCGCCAAGGCCTCGTTGCGCGTCGGCGCGCTCTCTTCGATCGCTCGGTCCACATCCTCGACCCGGTAGATCTCCCGGGCTTCGGCCAGCGGAATACGGATGTCGGTTGTCGTCATGGGAATCTCCGTCACGAATGTTCGGCTGGGTCATCCAGATCGTGGCTCGATTCTGGCGCGCCCCGCAGCTTTGGACAAGCATCTTGTATGCCCGTTTGTCGAAGGCCTGTCGCGAGCTTGGGCTATCATGGCAGCAACAGGCGACAGGATGAGCGACATGAGCCATGACCATGAACACCCCGGACCGACCACCGGCACGATAGGCATTCCACGTCGGGGAGGGTTCGACGCACCCGCGTTTGAACAAGCGGTGGCCGATCTGCTGAAGGCCTGCGGGGTCGCGCCCGATGGCGCGCACACGGGTAGAACAGCGAAACGCGTGTGTGAGTTATGGCAGAAGCGCCTGCTGGGTGGCTATGAGCTGGACCCGGCCGAAGCGCTCGGCGATGGCTTCGAGGACGCCCGACGCGACATGGTGATCATTCGCGGCATCGCGATCCATGGGGTCTGCCCGCACCATCTGGTCCCGTTCCGAGGCGTAGCGCATGTCGCCTACCTGCCGGGCGGACGCTTGCATGGATTCGGCCGGATCGCGCGCCTCGTCGATGCGATCGGTCACCGCTTCACTTACCAGGAATGGATGACGCGGGACATCGTCGATGCCTTGATGACACATGGCAAGGCGAGCGGCGCGGCCTGTGTCATCGAGGCAGAACAACTCTGCCTGCTGCTCGGAGAGGACAGACGCGGAGACGAAAGGGTGATCACCCAGGCCTATGGCGGCGCATTCAACGACTCGGCCCAGTTGAAGAATGAATTTCTGCGCAGTTTCGGTCACTCCAGCTGAGCAAAGCCCCCGGTCACCCCTGAAGGTAGCGGCCAATGTGCTCACTGATGTCCAGCATCACGACCTCGTTGCCCAACAGCATCACCGATCCGCGATAGCGATCCAGCCCGGTGCCCGAATATTCGAAGTCATAGACACGCCGTAAAGCCACTCGGCCGTTTTCGTCACGAGCGAAGCGCAGGGAACGGAAAGAAACCGTATCGTCCAGCAGTTGCACGCCTTCGCGCGAGCAACTGGTACGTGCAGCGTTCACGCCCGCCTCGCGCGCGCGATTGGTGTCGAACCAGAACCAGCCGGCAAGACACAACAGGATGAGGGCGATGACTTCGAAACTGAACATGGGCGCCGATCATAGCAGCGGATAAGCGCGGTGACGACTTATGTTGCGTACTCGCATGCTGCAACGCACCATCCCGATGCGCGAGCGCCGATTCGGTTCTCGCTTTGCACCAGTGCGGTGCGTATCACTCAGGCGCCTATCATCATCCCCTTGATGGTGAAGAAAAGCAGTCCCGCCATCAGCGCCGAAGCAGGCACCGTGATGACCCAGGCTGCGACGATGCGCATCACCTGCGAGCGCTTGACCAGTTCCTTGCGATACACCTTGCGCAATCCCTTGCGCTCGGTCTTCGAGAAATTGGCCGGGTCCTCATGCTGCTTGGACTGGCGTTTGAGTTCGGCCAGCAAACGCCCCTTCTCATCCACCGAGGCCTTGGTGAAACGAACCATGAACGCATCGATCGCTTCCTGATCCCCTTCCGGGTGGTGCGCCTTGATGTCCTCGAGCATGCGGGCATAATTGCTCTTCAGGAATTCGCGCAGGAAACCGACCCCGAATACCGCCCCCACCGCCACATGGGTGGTACTGACCGGGATTCCCAACTGGCTCGCGATGATGACGGTAATCGTCGCCGCCATCGCGATGCAGTAGGCCCGCATCTTGTCGAGTTCGGTAATCTCGGAACCCACCGTCTTGATCACCCGCGGACCGAACAAGCCCAGGCCCACGGCGATGCCGAGCGCGCCGACCACCATCACCCACATCGGAATGGGTGCCGCACGCGCGATTTCACCGGTGCCGGAAGTAACGACCTCCACGATCGCCGCCAGCGGTCCGACCGCATTGGCCACATCGTTGGAGCCATGCGCGAAGCTGAGCAAGGCCGCCGAGAAGATCAGCGGTACGGTGAATAACTGATTGACGCCGTCCTTGGAATTCGCGATGTGGGCCGCGCGCTTGGCCACCAACGGCCTCACTACGAGCAAGACCAGCACACCCACGGCAGCACCCACCACGACCGCCTGGGCGTCGCTCACCTTCCAGATCTTGCTGAAGCCCTTGAGCATCAGGTAAACCGCGAACACGAACGCCATCAGCGCGACCAGGTAGGGAACCGTTTTTCTCGCTGCGCCGATCAGGTCGGCCTTGTAGGTGATGCTGCGCTTGATCACGTAGAGGAAGAATGCCGCGATCACGCCGCCCATCAGCGGCGACACCACCCAGCTGATCACGATGCGGCCGACCGTATCCCAGTTGCCGATGCCCAATCCACTGGACGCGATCCCGGCGCCCAGCACCGCACCCACGATGGAGTGGGTCGTAGAAACCGGCGCACCGAGCGCGGTCGCGATGTTGAGCCACAACGCGGCTGCAAGCAAGGCAGCCATCATCACCCAGATGAAGGTATCGCCGTCCGGAATCTGATTGGGGTCGATGATGCCGCTGCGAATGGTGCCGACCACCTCGCCCCCGGCGATGATCGCGCCGGCGGCTTCGAAGATGGCCGCGATCACCAGCGCCCCACCCAGTGTCAAGGCTTTGGAACCCACCGCCGGGCCGACGTTGTTGGCGACATCGTTGGCCCCGATGTTCATCGCCATGTAGCCGCCTATCATCGCCGCGATCACGATGAACAGGCTTCCCTGCGCTTCCCCGCGCGCAATGGTGTAGAGCATCACACCGATGATGAAAAGCAAGCCGATGCCGAGACGGAAGAGCTCGATCCTCCCCTTCTGCGTCGCCCGCTCCAACTCGCTGATGTGTTTCAGTTCCACGCCTGATCCGTAGAAAAATCAAAGGCGCTATTGTTTCAGAAATGTTTCCTTAACCCAAACGAAATCAGGCGTATCCGGCGACTATTTGCGTCTGGTCAAACCGCTGAGGCAGGAATCAGAGCTGGTCGTACTTGATGGCGTTGCCGTAGGCCTTCTCGACCGGGTAGCGAAGCGCGTTGATCGCGAGCTTGCGCCGGGCGGCCTCGTCCAGGTCAACGCCCAGCACATCGGCCAATCGCACCAGGTAGATCAGCACGTCAGCCAGTTCGAGCGCCACCGCCTCGCGGGTGCCGTCATCCAGCGCCGCGGACTCTTCCGCACTCAACCATTGGAAGTGTTCGGCGACTTCGCCGACCTCCCCGGTCATTGCCATCACCAGATTCTTGGGCGAGTGAAAGCGAGTCCAGTCGCGTTCTTCGGCGAAGCGCCGCACCGCCTCGCGCAGTGCCGCCAGGGAATCATCCCGCTCGCTCATTCGATCACGTGCTCCAGGTCGAAGCCCGCTCCGTCGTCCTCACCCAACAAATCGACCAGCGTGGGGAGTGCTTGCTCGAGAAGACCGGGCAGTATCCAGGGCGGGTTGAAAATGAAAAGTCCGCTGCCGAACATGCCGAAGCCATCCGGCGACGGTGTCCTGACGCTCAGACGCACATCCAGCCAGCTATCGCCACCGATCTGGCTCAATCGCTCCGGCAGTTTCTGGGCTTCTGGCCGGCTCAGCATCGGATACCAGATCGCATAGGTGCCACCGGGAAATCGCCTGAGCGCATCCCGAACCACCTCGACCACGCGCCGATAGTCGTCCTTGACCTCGTAGGGCGGATCGATCAACACCACCGCCCGGCGGGTCAGCGGTGGCAACAAACCCTTGAGCGCATTGAAGCCGTCCGCCTTGCGGACCACGACCCGGTCGGCATCGCGAGCGAAGGTCTTTTCCAGCGCCAACGCATCGGCCGGATGCAGTTCGAACAAACGCATCTTGTCCTGCGACCGGAGCTGGGTCATCGCCAGCGCCGGAGAACCGGGATAAAAGGTCAGCGTACCGTGCGGATTGAACTGGCTGACCGCCTCGAGATAAGGTGCAAACACCGCCGGCAGCTCATCCCGGTCCCACAGGCGGCCTATCCCTTCCCGATACTCCTCGGTCTTGCCGGCCTGCTCGCTGGCCAGGGCATAGCAGCCTGCTCCAGCATGGGTATCGACGAACCACCATGGCTTGTCCTTTCGGTTGTAGTAGCGCAGCAACTCGATGAGCACGAAATGCTTCAGCACATCGGCATGGTTTCCAGCATGAAAGGCGTGTCTGTAGCTGAGCATGAAATTTCGAATGAGTGTGATCGAATGTATGGGACCGGATTCAGATGCTACCACCGGCTGTGGGACTCGGGCATCCAGCACAATCGGCTTCGGCTTCTGCCGGCCACGAGGCGTGGAGGTCTTGGTATCATGGCGCCCGGTTCCATCAGGAACCTGCCCCTACAAGAACAGAGAGAGACCACCATGACCATTTATGCCCTGGACGATTGCAAACCGAGCTTCGATGAAGGTTGCTGGGTCGCCGACAACGCCACCGTGATCGGCCGGGTGCAGGCCGGCAAGAACGTCAGCATCTGGTACAACGTGGTGGTGCGCGGCGACAACGATCCGATCGTGATCGGCGACAACACCAACATCCAGGACGGCTCGGTCCTGCACAACGACGATGGCGTGCCGTTGACGATAGGCTCCAACGTCACGGTCGGCCATATGGTCATGCTCCACGGTTGCACCATCGGCGATGGCTCCCTGATCGGTATCAACGCGGTGGTCCTGAACCATGCGGTGATCGGAAAGGAATGCATCATCGGCGCCAATGCACTGATTCCAGAAGGAAAAGTGATCCCGGACCGTTCTTTGGTGGTAGGTTCGCCCGGGCGCATCATCCGCGAATTGAGCGATGCCGACATCGAAGGATTGCGAGCCAACGCAGCCCACTATGTGGATAATGCACGCCGCTATGCAAAGGGCGCGGTCAGGATTGACCCGCCGACAGCCGCTGCCTGACGCGCTCGGGCTTCAATCTACGGCGATGAGTAAGAGTTTTTTTACAAGACCTTACGTAAGAAACTTCATCTGATTGTTAAAAAGCGCGTTACACTTCAGATCATCATGATCAACGGATGAACCGACACCATGCACGCCTGTCTCGTCCGCAACATCAAGATTGCGACCCTTTGCACCGCCTTGTTTCTCTCGGGCGGACTCGCCCAGGCGCAGGTCGGGGAAAGCCGATCGCCGGCCACCATCGATTTGTCGGCAGAAGCCAGCCGCACCGCCGCCAACGACCTGGCCCAGGCCTCGGCCTACTTCGAGGCGACCGACCCAGATCCGGCAACCCTGTCGGTCACGGTCAATAAAGCCATCCAGTCCGCCCTCGAGACCGCCAAACAGTATCCCGACGTCAAGGTCGGCACCTCCGGCATCTCGACCTGGCCGGTGTATGCGCGCAATGGCCAGACCATTGAGGCCTGGCGGATGCGCTCGGCCATCAGCCTCGAAAGCCAGAACATTCCTGCGCTGTCTGAATTGCTGGGCAAACTGCAACAAACCCTGGCCATCACCAACCTGGTGATGATGCCTTCTGCCGCCACCCGGAATGCCGCTGCGGACCTGGCCGCCACCGATGCGATACGCGCCTTCGAGGAGCGTGCCGCGTCCTTGTCGTCCACCCTCGGCAAGCGTTACCGGCTCAAACACCTGTCGGTCAATTATGGCGGGGGGCATGGGCCGATTTATCCGATGATGCGCTCGAACATGGTGGCCATGGAAGCCGCCGCACCGGCCCCGCTCGAGGGGGGTGAAAGCGAGATCAATGTGAATGTGAACGGCACCATCGAATTGCTGGACTGACGAATCATGACTTCACCTCCGAGCCACGACTTGCCGGACGCACACCCCGCATATCACGTCCCGAAGAGAATCCGCATTCTAGCGGCAGGGGTGATGCTGCTGGCTGCTGGTGCTCTCGCCGGCACTGCCTATACCCGGGACGCGAGTACGCTTGTAGCGTACAACTGCGAAGACGGAGACCGATTCACGGTCGAGTATCGCCAGGGACATGTCCGGTTACGCCATGGCACCGGTGTCTTTCTGCTCGGCAAGGATGAAAGCAGCGCCGATATGCGATTCTCCGACGGGCATCTGATACTGCACACCAGCGGCGATCAGTCGGCGACGCTCGAACCGTCCGGACCCAGCCCACGTGGCATCTGCCACGTCATCGACGCGTAAGGCAGGGTGTTCGACGATGCGTGACCGACCAGCCAGCGAGGACGGCACCCTCCCTGCCACCTCGCCCGTCAGCTGGAAGCCGAACAATCCAAGTCATCCGGCTTCGCTGTTTTCCGGCTGGTTGGTGCTGTTGCTTGTCAGCTCCGTGCTGGCCGGTTGTGCAGGCAAGCCGACGGTCACGTCGAGCGGACAATCCTCGCAGACCTATTCAGCGAAGCCTGGGGCCGACCATCGCAACTACTTCATGATCGAAGACGAAGTCGCGGCCCAGGAAATGGTGCTCTACGCGCTGGGGCTGCTCGGCACCGGATACCGTTTCGGCGGCCGCAATCCGGAAGCCGGGCTGGATTGCAGCGGCATGGTCAGCTACATCGTCGAGCAGGTCAGCGGACGTAATTTGCCCCACAATGCAGCGCAGATCGCCCGAATCACCAAACCGATCAAGGTTTCCGAGCTGCGTCCGGGCGACCTGGTGTTTTTCAACACACTGAATCGACCCCACTCGCACATGGGCATCTACATGGGCGAAGGCCGCTTTGTCCATGCGCCTTCCAGCCGCGGTCAGATCCGGATCGAGCGGCTGGACAATGTCTATTTTCGACCCCGCATAGACGGCGCGCGACGCCTGGTCGCGTCCTCTACCTGACGTACGGTGCGTTGATCAGGTAAGGTCTCAATCCCGCTCCGGCACCTGCACGAAGATTTCATCCGGTTTGGTCAGGCCAAGATCGAAACGGGCGCGTTCCTCGATCGCTTCGTTCCCGGATTTGAGATCGACCACCTCGGCCTCGAGACTGGCGTTCCGCTGCTCCAGACCGCGATTGACCTCCCGCTGGGCCTCGAGTTGCGCGTCTACTTCCCAGACGCGCAACCAGCCACCCTTGCCCATCCAGAGTGGATACTGAAGCGCTAGAACCAACCCGACCAGAATGATTAACGTCCAGCGCATTCAGCAGTGCTTGTGGATTTAGATCAGCGGACGCGCAGATTGTAGAATGCGCGCTTGCCCGGATAACTGACGGTATCACCCAGATCTTCTTCGATCCGGAGCAATTGGTTGTACTTGGCGATACGGTCGGAACGGGATAGCGAGCCAGTCTTGATCTGCATCGCGTTCAGGCCGACCGCGATGTCGGCGATCGTCGAATCCTCGGTCTCACCCGAGCGATGGGAGATCACGGAGGTATAGCCGGCCCGTTTGGCCATTTCGACTGCGGCGAAAGTTTCGGACAAGGTGCCGATCTGGTTGATCTTGATCAGAATGGAGTTCGCGATGCCTTGCTCGATACCTTGCTCGAGAATCTGGGTGTTGGTGACGAACAGGTCGTCGCCGACCAGCTGAATCTTGCGTCCGAGCTTGTCGGTCAGCGTCTTCCAGCCGGCCCAGTCGTTCTCGGCCATGCCGTCCTCGATCGAGATGATAGGGAAACGGTCGGCCAGTGTCGCCAGATAGTCGGCAAAGCCTTCGGATGACAGGGTCAGCCCTTCACCGGCCAGCACGTATTGCCCGTCCTTGTAGAACTCGGACGCGGCGCAATCGAGTGCCAGCACGACATCGGTACCGGGCTCGTAGCCGGCGGCGGAAATCGCTTCCTGAATCAGGTTGAGCGCTTCCTCGGTGCCACTGACGTTCGGGGCGAAACCACCCTCGTCTCCGACCGTGGTCGGGAAACCGCGCTTGTCGGTGAGCTTTTTCAGGTGATGGAAGATCTCGGTGCCGCAACGAAGCGCTTCGCGGAAGCTCGTCATCGACACCGGCATGATCATGCATTCCTGGATGTCCAGGCTGTTGTTGGCGTGGGCGCCGCCGTTGATCACGTTCATCATCGGCACCGGCATCGTCATCGGGCCGGATCCACCGAAGTAGCGGTAAAGCGGCAGACCGGCCTCTTCCGCGGCGGCCTTCGCCACCGCCATCGACACCGCCAGCATTGCGTTCGCCCCCAGACGGGACTTGTTCTCGGTGCCGTCGAGTTCGATCAGGGTGCGATCGATGAAGGTCTGCTCCTCGGCATCCAGCCCGATGATGGCCTCGGAAATCTCGGTATTGACGTTCTCGACCGCGCGCTGAACCCCCTTACCGAGATAGCGGCTGGCATCGCCGTCACGCAACTCGATCGCCTCACGCGCGCCGGTGGAGGCACCTGACGGCACCGCGGCGCGTCCCATCACGCCGGATTCGAGCAGAACGTCCGCCTCGACGGTCGGGTTGCCGCGCGAGTCGAGAATCTCGCGGGCGATCACATCAACGATTGCACTCATGACTTTTCCTGTTTTACAAAAATATGAATCACAAACCTTCTACCAACAGCATCTGGAAATCACCCGCGCCTTCCCGTGCTTCCTTGGCCTCGCGGTACTCAGGTGAATCATAGAACTGGCGCGCGATCTCAGCGGAATCGAAGCGGACGATCACGATGCGCTCCGGATCCCATTGTCCTTCGAGCGTTTCCGAGGTACCACCACGCACGAGATAATGCCCACCGAATTTCGCGATGGCTTCCTGAGCAATCGTCCGGTACCTCGTCATTCGTTCAAGATCATCGACCTTGATGTCGACGACCAGATAAGCGGGCTTGCTCATGCGTGACGCATCCTGTCCTCTTCCGAATCGTGAGCAGTCCCGGCTCGGGAAAACTCAAGCCAGCTCCAGGAAACCCTGTTGCTTGACCAGCCGGTCGATATCGCGCAACGAACTCAGCAAGGCGTGCATTCTGTCCAACGGCCACGCGTTCGGTCCGTCCGACAAGGCATTCGCCGGATCCGGGTGGGACTCCATGAACACGCCGGCCACGCCGACCGCGACCGCGGCGCGGGCCAGCACCGGCACGAATTCACGCTGACCGCCGGACGAACTGCCCTGGCCGCCAGGCAGCTGCACCGAATGGGTCGCGTCGAACACCACCGGACACCCGGTCTCACGCATGATCGCAAGACTGCGCATGTCCGACACCAGATTGTTGTAACCGAATGAGGCGCCCCGCTCGCACACCATGATGGTGTCGGTGCCCCCGGCTGCTTCGCGCGCCTTCAGGACGACCTGCTTCATGTCGCCCGGCGCGAGAAACTGGCCCTTCTTGATGTTGACCGGCTTGCCGGAGGCCGCCACCGCATGGATGAAATCGGTCTGACGACACAGGAAGGCCGGCGTCTGCAGCACGTCCACGACGGCTGCCACCGCCGCGATCTCGTCTATCGCATGCACATCGGTCAACACCGGCACACCGACGCGTTCGCGCACTTCGGCGAGGATCTCCAACCCCTTCTCCATCCCGAGCCCACGATAAGACTTGCCGGAGCTGCGGTTGGCCTTGTCGTAGGACGACTTGTAGATGAAGGGGATGCCCAACTCCAGGCAGATATCACGAAGCCGGGTGGCGGTGTCCAGCGCCATCTCGCGGGACTCGATGACGCACGGCCCCGAGATCAGGAAAAACGGCTTGTCCAGACCGACATCGAAATTGCACAGCTTCATTGATCGACCTCCTTTGACTTCAGGCGCCCGTCTTGCGTGCCAGCGCCGCCTTGACGTAGGCGGTGAACAAGGGGTGTCCCTTGCGCGGATTGGAGGTGAACTCCGGGTGGAACTGGCAACCGACGAACCACGGATGCCCAGGCAGTTCGATCATCTCGCACAAACCCGTGCCTTCCGCACGACCGGATACCTTGAGCCCCTTTTCTTCCAGCGCGGGCAGCAAGGTGTTGTTCACTTCGTAGCGGTGCCGATGCCGCTCGACGATAGAGGGCGCGCCATAGATGTCGCGCGCCAGGGTACCGTCGGCGAGATGGCAGGTCTGGCCACCCAGACGCATGGTGCCGCCAAGGTCGGACTCGGCCGAACGCTTTTCGATCCGCCCGGTCCGGTCCTGCCATTCGGTGATCAGGCCAATCACCGGATGCGGGGACGCGGTATCGAATTCGGTGGAATGCGCGCCTTCCATGTCGGCCACGTTGCGTGCGAACTCGACCACGGCCAGCTGCATGCCGAGGCAGATCCCGAGATACGGCACCTTGTTCTCACGCGCATAGCGAATGGCCGAGATCTTGCCCTCGGTGCCCCGCTTGCCGAAGCCGCCCGGCACCAGGATCGCATCCATTTTCTCGAGCACACCGCAGCCATCCTGCTCGATGTCCTCGGAGTCGATGTAGTGGATGTTGACCTTGCTCTGAGTATGCATTCCGGCGTGGTTGAGCGCCTCGATCAGCGACTTGTACGATTCGGTCAGGTCGACATACTTGCCGACGAAGGCGACCTCGATCGTCTGCTTCGGGTGCTCGAGCGCGTCGATCAGTTTCTCCCACACGGTCAGATCGGCGGCCTTGGCCAGGATGCCGAGCTTGTGGCAGACGATCTCGTCCAGCATCTGATCATGCAGCATGCCGGGAATCTTGTAGATCGAGGTCGCATCGAGGCATTCGATCACCGCTTCCGGCATGACGTTGCAGAACAACGCGATCTTGCGCCGCTCATCCACCGGGATCGAACGGTCGGCACGGCACAGCAGGATGTCCGGCTGGATGCCGATCTCGCGCAACTCCTTGACCGAGTGCTGGGTCGGCTTGGTCTTCAGCTCGCCGGCGGTCGGGATGTAAGGCAGCAGCGTCAGGTGCATGAAGCAGGTGCGGTTGCGCCCTTCCTCGAAACCCATCTGGCGGATCGCCTCGAGAAACGGCAGCGACTCGATGTCACCGACCGTGCCGCCCACTTCGATGATCGCGACGTCGGCCCCTTCGGCCCCGCGCTTGATGTACTGCTTGATCTCGTCGGTGATGTGCGGAATCACCTGCACGGTCTTGCCGAGGTATTCGCCGCGCCGCTCCTTCTTGATCACCGACTCGTAGATCTGGCCGGTGGTGAAGTTGTTTCGCTTGCTCATCTTGGCGCTGGTGAAGCGCTCGTAGTGGCCGAGGTCGAGATCGGTTTCGGCCCCGTCCTCGGTGACGAACACCTCACCGTGCTGGAACGGACTCATCGTGCCCGGATCGACGTTGATGTACGGATCCAGCTTGAGATGGGTCACGCGAATACCGCGGGATTCGAGAATCGCCCCAAGAGAGGCGGCCGCGATGCCCTTGCCCAGAGAGGACACGACACCACCGGTAACAAAGACGTATTTGGTCATGGAAGAAGCAGATGCGGGAAAGCACGATGATAACCGAAGACGCCGTCGCTCCGAAAGCAGGCCCGGCGCGACGGCACCCGTCGAACACCTCAAGTACGAATCGAAACCAGCGGGTTCAAAGCGGCGGCACCTGACACATCCGCTTGAAGTGGACCCGATGATCCGTCATCCTCGTTAGCGATGAATACCCCACCTCTCCGACACGATCCGCACAAGCGAGGTCCAGACCACGAACGGACGCGAGCCGCGCGCGACCATACCGCCGACTGGCTGGAATGGATACCCCTGCTGCTTCCGCTGTGCTATCTGCTGGCCTTGTCGATCGCGATGTTTTCGCTAGCTCCGATCCCGCAGCCGATCGACTACCACGACTTCGCGGATCAACGCGAACACTTCGACCTGAACAACTTCGCCGACGTGTCGAGCAATCTCGCGCTGCTGGCGGGCGGAGCGTTCGGTCTGCTGATGACATTGCGACACGGTGTCTTCAGAACGGCAACCGAGCGGCATCTCGCACTTACCTTCTTCGCCGCGATCTCGCTGACTTCGCTAGGCTCGACCTGGTACCACCTCTCACCGGGCACCGACCGTCTGTTCTGGGATCGGCTGCCGCTGAGCCTGGCGTTCACCGCCCTGCCCGCGATGCTGATCGCCGAGCGGATCTCGCTGGACCGTGCGTCCCGGCTGACACTCCATGCGTGGGTCCTCTTCGGACCGCTGTGCGTGCTCTACTGGTACCAGGGGGAACTCGTGGGCGCTGGCGACCTGAGACCGTATTTTCTGCTGCATGTGTTCATGCTCCTGCTGCCACCGGCGTTACTGTTGCTACGGACGCCTTATTCGCGCGGGCAGCTTTATGTTCTGGCCTATGTGCTATTCCTGGTCGGCATGCTGGGGGACTGGCTGGATGATCCGATCTTCGCGCTCACCCACGGTATGATCAGTGGCCATACCATCAAGCACCTGCTGACTGGCGCCGCAACCGCCTTGGTCGGTTGGACGGTCGGCACCCGCCGGGTCGAACCGGACCGTCACTCCGGTAGTGCTTGACGAGGCATCGCAAGAAACGCCGACAGCCCCTCGATGTAGGCCGCCTTGCTGCGCAGGAAACCATCGTTGTGGCCACCCTGGATTTCGAGAAAGCGCTTGGGTTCGTTGGCCGTCTCGAAGATCCTACGCCCATGATGAAACGGCACGATCTCGTCTCCGACGCTGTGGATCACCAACAAGGGCACATGGATGCTCTTCACCGCATCGAGCGTGTCGTATTCGAAACGGAGTATCCAGCGAACGGGTAACCACGGCATCAGATCGGCCGCGAGATCCACCGCCCGGGTAAAGGCAGACTCGAGAATCAGCGCGCCGACCGTTTCGGTCGCCGCCAACCGGGCCGCGATCGCACTGCCGAGTGAGCGGCCGAATACGACGACCTCGTCGGCCGCGATACCACGCTCGCTGCGCAGGTAGGCCAGCGCCGCCTCGGCATCACGGTAGGTGCCGGCCTCGGTCGGTGCGCCTTCGCTTTGCCCGTAGCCACGGTAATCGATGATCAGCACCGAAAGGCCGAGTTCGCGGAAGATCCGGATCGAGTCGATGCGGTGGGAGATGTTGCCCGCGTTGCCATGCAGGAACAGCAGCGTGCCCCTCGGTTCGTCCGCCGGCACGAACCAGCCGTGCAATCGCACCTCATCCGAGGTGCCAAGCCAGACATCCTCGTACGCCATGCCGTGCGCCGCCGGATCGGTGACCAGGGCCGACGTCGGGAAATACACCTGGCGTGACTGGGTCAGATACATGATCGCGACCAGAGCGATATAGGCCGCCAGGCCGGTCGCGATGAATCCGAGCATAGCTTTCAACGCAGGCCTCCGGTCAGACCAGAATCGAGGTCCCAGATTATCTGCGCCCGGCCAGCGGGACAAGCGGCGATAACCCTGAATGTGTGAAGAGTCATTGGGGGTGATCGGTGACGAAGACGGTGACGTTGATCGGTGAGGGTGATCGTTCGGGCGGCGACTCAGCCCGAGCGCATGCCGCTGTTGGTGCGCGTAGCGGCCGCGATCCCTGCTGTCTGAGCCCGAAGGGCGAGTTCAGGGATCGCAGCGGAGCGCGCCTTACAGCGGCAGCGCGAGTGGCTGTCGGAGCCGCACGGACGATCACCCTCACCGATCTGCCACCGGCACGAGCTTCCAGACGATGCACCGATCTCCCGAGGGATCATGACCCAATATTCTCGGAATCGGGTATCGTCCGCCGATCATGAAGTCCGACCGCCGCATTGCCCATCTCGACATGGACGCCTTCTATGCGTCGGTGGAACTGCTCCGATATCCGGAACTGCGCGGGCAGCCGGTCGTGATCGGAGGCCGGCGTGCGGCTGCGGCGCAATCGGTACAAGGCGAACCGTCACGCTTTCCACGGCTGTCGAGCTATGTCGGTCGAGGGGTCATCACGACCGCGACCTACGAGGCGCGCGCGCTCGGCGTCTCGTCCGGCATGGGCCTGATGAAGGCCGCCCGGCTCGCCCCGGCGGCCTATCTGCTACCGGCCGATTTCGAGGCCTACCGTCACTACTCCCGCCTGTTCAAGACGGCGGTCGCCACGATCGCACCCGAGATCGAAGACCGGGGCATCGACGAGATCTACATCGACTTGACCCAGGTGCCAGGCGACACCGCCGCACTGTGCGCGACGATCAAGAACGCGGTCCTCGACGCGACCGGCCTGACCTGTTCGATCGGCGTGTCGCCCAACAAACTCCTGTCCAAGATCGCATCCGAACTCGATAAACCGGACGGGATCACGATCCTGACCGAGAGCGAGATTCCCACCCGGATCTGGCCGCTACCCGTGAACCGGATCAACGGCATCGGACCACGTGCGGTCGCAAAACTCGGTGCGCTCGGAATCACGCGGATCGGCCAACTGGCCGAGGCTGCGCTGGACTTGCTGCAAACCCACTTCGGGCGCAACTACGCGGAATGGCTGCACCTGGCCGCCAATGGCGAGGATGATCGACCGGTGGTCACCTACTCCGAGCCCAAGTCGATCAGCCGCGAGACCACCTTCGAACGAGATCTCCACCCACGTGCCGATAAAGCGTTGTTGAGCGAAATCTTCACCGATTTGTGCATCCGGGTCGCTGGAGACCTGAAACGCAAGGGCTATGCCGGGCGGACGATAGGCCTCAAGCTGCGCTACGAGGACTTCCGCACCGTAACGCGGGACCAGACGCTACCCAGCGCGATCATGGAAGCCGCCGCGATTCGTCGTGCGGCCGGAGAATGCCTCAAGCGCATCCCGCTGGACCGGCGCCTGCGACTGCTCGGCGTGCGGGTCGGGTCGCTGACGCCGATCTCGGACCTGGCCGAATCGGCTACTCAGCCGGTGCAGGTGGAACTCCCGCTCGCGCTCGATTCGAACTGAAAGCCGGGCGCCAAACCCGATCGGTTTCAGCGAATGAAACGCTTCATCACGTCGCTGAACATCTGGGTACCGCCGCGTTGCAACCATTCGAACGCGACCATCTCGCGCGACACGATCTCGATGCCATGGGCGCGCATCCGCGCATAGGCAAGATCTCGATTGGCCGGATCACGCGAACCACAGGCATCGGCGACGACGAACACCTCCTTGCCGGCCCAGCGCAACTCCAACGCGGTCTGCTGCACGCAGACATGGGCCTCGGTCCCGCACATGATGATCTGACGTCGCCCTTCGACCGGTGTGCCCTTCAGCGCGCCGTCAGACTCGGCCGAAAAGCACTCCTTGGAGACGTAACAGGCGTCTGCGGTCGCCGCCTTGACCGCCTCGACCGTCCCGCCGATCTTCTGCGGCCAGTGCTCGGTCACGACGGTCGGCACCCCAACCTGGCTCGCCACCCCGGCGAGCCAGATGCAGTTGTCGACCACCTGCTGGCCGTCATGGATCGCCGGCGCGAGGCGCGCCTGCACATCGATGATCAACAATGCCGACTTCTCACGATTCATCAACACTTCACGTCTCCTCGCATTCTTCTTGAACTCATTGGATTGCGTGACACGCTGTCAGAGCGCCTTCATGACGGCCTCGGGCAGCGCCACCGCCTTGCCCGTCGGGACGTTGATCCACACAAGCTTGGCCGAGCCTTCGGCGTACAGTTTATCGTCACCTTCGACAAAGAGCTCATACCAGTTCATCACGCTGGTTCTGCCGGGCTGCCCGGCGTAGACCTTGATCAACGCGGTCGCCGGGTAATTGACCGGCATCCGGAAGGTACAGTCGGCGCTAATGATGACCACGCCGGTCTCGGTATCCGGTCTGACCGGAAAGCCGAGGTCCTCGACCCACTCGACCCGTGCCTGCTCGAAATAGCGGAAATAGATCGTGTTGTTCAAATGCCCGTAGGCATCCATGTCGCCCCAGCGGACGGGGATGCGCGTCGTATGCACCAGCTTGCGTTCCGAACTCATAGACATCCTCATTTGTTCATCGAAGCGGCGATAATGTAACATACGGCGCCGTATGTTGATGCCGCACGGGCATCCCCGGTGAATCCGCGTCAAGGACACAAGCGCATTGGGCAACCGGGTTAAACTTGAATGCACACATATCGCACCGGACAACGCGCCGGTGCAGACATAACGAGGAGAATCAGATGGAACGTGAATCCATGGAATTCGACGTCCTGATCGTCGGTGGCGGCCCGGCCGGTCTGGCCGCGGCGATCCGGCTCAAGCAGATCGCAGACGAAAAGGGCCAGGAGTTGTCCATCTGTCTGATCGAAAAGGGTTCCGAGATCGGCGCCCACTCGCTCTCCGGCGCCGTTCTCGACCCCCGCTCCTTGAACGAATTGATCCCGGACTGGCAGGAGAAAGGCGCGCCGATCAAGACCGCGGTCACCGAGGACCGTTTCCTGTTCCTGACCGAGACCAGTGCGCGTGCAGTCCCGAATAGCCTGCTGCCGGACTGTTTCCAAAACCACGGCAACTACATCGTCCGTCTGGGCCACCTCGCCAAATGGCTGGGCGAGCAGGCCGAAGCGGCCGGCATCGAGATCTATCCCGGCTTCGCCGCTGCCGAAATCCTTTACGACGACAACGGTGCGGTCAAAGGCATCGCCACCGGTGACATGGGCCTGAACCGCGACGGCACCCCTGGCCCCCACCACGAGCCCGGCATGGAACTGCATGCCAAGTACACGCTGTTCGCCGAGGGTTGCCGGGGCCATCTAGGCAAGATGCTGGAAGCGAAGTTCAATCTTCGCGAGGGGGTCGATCCTCAGAGCTACGGTATCGGCATCAAGGAACTGTGGGAGATCAAGCCGGAGCAGCACAAACCGGGTCTGGTCATGCACACCGCCGGCTGGCCGCTGCAAAACGACACTTATGGGGGTTCGTTCTTTTATCACCTCGTGGACAATCTGGTCGCGATCGGTTACGTCGTCGGCCTGAACTACACCACTCCGTATCTCTCGCCCTACGAAGAGTTCCAGCGCTTCAAGACCCATCCCGAGATCCGCGCCTACCTGGAAGGCGGCAAGCGACTTTCCTACGGTGCCCGTGCGATTTCGGCCGGTGGCTTGCAGTCGCTGCCCAAGACCACCTTCCCGGGTGGTGCCTTGATCGGCGACGACGCGGGTTATCTGAACGCCTCCCGGATCAAGGGCATCCACGCCGCGATCAAGTCAGGCATGCTGGCCGCCGAGGCCGCCTTCGAGGCCCTCGCCGCCGAGCGTCAGCGCGACGAGCTCGAGGCCTATCCCAAGGCTTTCCGCCAGAGCTGGCTGTTCGACGAGTTGTACAAGGCCCGCAACTTCAAGCCTTTGATGAAGAAAGGGCTGTGGATGGGCTCCCTGCTGTTCGGCATGGACCAGATCCTGTTCCGCGGCAAGGCGCCGTGGACGCTGCACAACACGGCCGACCACATCACGCTGAAACCGGCCAGCGAATGCACCCCGATCGAGTATCCGAAGCCTGACGGCGTGGTGTCCTTCGACCGCCTGTCCTCGGTATTCCTGTCCAACACCAACCACGAGGAAGAGCAGCCCTGCCATCTGCAGCTCAAGGATGCCTCGGTCGCGATCCGGGTGAACCTCGACAAGTACGACGCCCCGGAGCAGCGCTACTGCCCGGCCGGGGTGTACGAGATCGTCCGCGAGGACGCCGGCCCGCGCCTGCAGATCAACGCCCAGAACTGTGTCCACTGCAAGACCTGCGACATCAAGGACCCGACCCAGAACATCAACTGGGTGGTTCCGCAAGGCGGCGAAGGGCCGATCTACCAGGGTATGTGACCCGCCGCCCGGCCATCGTGGTGGGCGGGCGGCACGACTGGCGAGGGGGTCCCGGACGATGTTCCGGTCACCTCAACCGGAAGGTACCGACCAGCGACTTCAACAACTCGGCCATTTGTTCGAGTTCATCGACCGAGCGCATCAAGCCTTGTGCAAGCTCGGCCTGCTGCTCGGCCACCGCCCGGATGCCATCGACGTTGCCATTCATCCGCTCGGCCACGACGGTTTGTTCCCGCACACTCGATGCGACCCGTACGTTCGAATCGCCGATGCTGCCGACCGAGGACGTGATCGACTCGAGAAAACCTGTCACGTTCTCGGCTGCCGTCACCGCATCCTGCGCTTGAGTACGGCCGGCATTCATGACCTGGACCGCGCGGGCTGCCGCACCCTGCAATCGCTCCATCACGACCCGGATTTCCTCGGTCGCGAGCTGAGACCGGGAGGCGAGCTTCCTGACCTCGTCGGCGACGACGGCAAAACCCCGACCGTGCTCGCCTGCGCGCGCCGCCTCGATCGCCGCATTCAGTGCGAGCAGGTTGGTCTGGTCCGCGACTTCGCGAATGCCTTCGAGTACGGGCGTGATCGTTGCGGCATCTTCGCCCAGCTGGACAATCACCTCGCCAGCCCGTGCCACTTCCTCGGCAAGTCGGGACACCGACGTGACCGTTGCTGTCACGATCCGTCCGCCATCCTGCGCCGCCTGTCGTGACGCCTCGGTCAGCGCAGTCGCGGCTTCGGCCTGTTCCCCGACGACCACGACACTTGCGGACATCTGACTCATACTGGCCGCCAGGGCATCGGTTTCGTCACGCTGTGTCGCCACGCCGCGATCGGTCGCGGCCGTGACCTCGGCCAACTGATGTGACGCATTGGCAAGATTGCCGACCGCGGCGTTGACGCTGGTCAGCGTCTCGCGAATCCGGTCAACGAAACGATTGAATGCCGACGCCAATGCCCGGATCTCCGCCCCGCCCCGCTCATCCAGGCGACGGGTCAAATCGCCGTCCCCAGCCGCGATCTCGTTCATGGCATCGCTGACCTCGCGAATCGGCCGAATCACCATCATGCCGATCACGAACGCGCCGGCCACACCCAGGCTGAGACCGATGATCATCAACAGAGTCATCGAGCGGGTCGCGCCATCGACCCGGTTCACCAGGGCATCGCTGGTGAGATCGACCTCGCGTTGGAGCGCGCCGACCAGATCGGCCAGAATCGCGCTGCTCTCTGCGAGCAAGGGTGCCACTTCGGTCCGAATCAGATAGGCGTCCCGGTGCGAGCGATCGCTGCCGTGCACCTCGAACAGCTCGAGCAAGCCCCGCTCGAGTTGCTCGAACAGACCCGGCAGATGATCCATGGCCTCTTCCTGCTCGAAATCGAGCATGTCGCGCCGTGCGGCGATCGCCTCGAGCAGGTCACGAATACGGGCCGCGTAGAGCTCGGTATTCTCTCGTGACGCGGTATCGCGGAATGCGACGAATCCGCGAATCCCGTTCATTACATTGCTCAACGCGTAGCGGAGGTCATGAAAGGCCGCCAGCAGTTCGCGATGAATCAGACTGTCCAGCGCCGCGCTTTCGACCGCGATCATCTGCGCGCTGTAGTGCAGCATCTCTCGCGCAACCGGATTGAGTTACTGATTGGTGATGTTCATCGCAGGCATGTTGAGCACCGGATCCACCGCGACTTGCAGCAGCTCGTCCTTGAACGATGCGAGCCGCTGTATCCGGTTCGCGACTTCATCCGCCTGCCTGCGCTGAGCAGGTCTATCAAGCCGCGCCAGCGCGGTGCGCAAGCCGTCCATCTTCCCGCTCAGGGAGGACAGATCCGATTCGAACGCGTCGCGGTAGCCGGCTTCCCGGGTGACCAGGTAGAAGCCCACCGACGCAGTCGCCCGTTGCAAGGCACCATCCACTTCCAGCGCCGCAAGCGCCGCTGGCTGGACTTCGCTCACCATGGTTGTCGCAGCGTCCCGACTGTTCTGCAATGCGAACAGACCGATCACCGATACGGCCAGCAGTATCGCCAGCAGTACGCCGAAGCCCATCCATAGCTTGAAACGGATCGACAGTCGATTGACGAACTCGATCATCCAGCTTTTCTCCCTCTCATCGATCGCCCGACAGGGCTCGGACTCAGCACCACCCGACGCGGTTGCGAAGGGTGGCCTGAATCTTATCGACTTTCACGAGGGAATCTTGAGTTGGAATCTCGGCCATCGTCTGAAATTCGCCTGCGTCCTGGCGGCGACGACCGCGAGCCGGCCAGCGCCTCAACGACCATGGCCGTGCTGATGCTGATGCTGATGCGGCTGGCCGCCCCCCATGCCTTGCCTGGCAGCCCCGAGCGCCACAACCGGCGCCTCGATTTCCCGAGTGTATCGCTCACCTGCGCTGGTCTCGAAAATCAGCGTGATCGGCACGACCGCGCCGCCGACCATCTGCTCCTTCAAGTCCAGCAACATCACATGATAGCCGCCGGGTTTCAGCTCCATGGTCTGTCCGGCCGGCAGGTCGATGCCAGGAATCCGACGCATTTTCATCACGTCGTTTTCCATCGCCATCTCGTGAATCTCGACCAACCCGGCAACCGGGGACTCGGCTGCGACCAGGCGCGCGTCTGTTTCGGCCGTGAGCTGCATGAAGGCGCCGGTGGCGCGTTGCTGCGGCACGGTGCCACGCACCCAGGGATCCTCGACCGAGACCTGTGCGAATAGTGGCGCCATCACCAGCGCGAGAAAGGAAGCGACAAATGTTTTCTTGATCATGATGAACTCCGGAAGAAAGGCAGAGAAAGCGGGCGTTATCGATGCCCGAATTGCAGCAGGGAGCAAAACTTTCTGCGATGGGCGCAACCTCCATCGCATGCGAAGCCGATAATCGAAGGCGACCTCAGCGGTCACGGAGATAGTCGGTCGCGGTAGGGAAGTGCCGGGTTCAGGCGATCAGCGGCGGCGCACGCGTCTGATAGGGGAACCAGACGTTGGCGACCCTAGGTGGGTCGTTGGCGATGGGAACGGGGAGATAGCGATCTCCCGCGAATGGATCGGTGGTCGCGTCGGCTGGGGGTGCGAGTCCGAACGAACCTGCATGCGTGAAGCAGTAGGGGCAAACTTCGGCATGGGCCTGGGCAGGCTGCCTTTCCGGCGCCTCCTCGGCAGCATTGATCCAGCGCGTGCCTTGCGCGGAACAAATCTCCACCCAGTCCGATTCCGCCAGACCGGACACGACCAGCGCCTGGCTGACCGTCGGCGCAAGCGTAGCCATCAGGATGGCGAAGGTTGCGATCCATGAGGCAAGGCGCTGCAAACGACGGGGCCCGGGTAGCTTCATGCCAATGATCAAACGAGAAATGGCGTCATGCACAAGACTATGCCAACACCGAGCCTAGCGAATTGACGCAACTCAACTCGCCCGACCCGACCGACAGGAGATCAGCATCACCCGACCCATTTGCGCGCATTCCGGAAAAGCCGTGCCCACGGCGAATCCTCACCCAGCGATTCAGGATGCCAGCTCATCTGGACCGTCCGGAAGCATCGCTCCGGGTGCGGCATCATGATGGTGAAGCGCCCATCCGAGTTGGTGAAACCGGTCAGGCCGTCCGGCGATCCGTTCGGGTTGGCCGGGTAACGGGCCGCGACCGCACCGTTGTTGTCGATGTAGCGCAAAGCCGCCCTGGCCACGGCCTGATCGCCCGGCTGGCGAAACACCGCCCTGCCCTCGCCATGGCTGACCACGATAGGCATGCGACTACCGGCCATGCCATCGAAAAGAATGGACGGGTTCTCCAGCACCTCGGTCATCACGAAACGGGCCTCGAACTGCTCGCTGCGGTTGCGCTCGAACACCGGCCAATGATCGGCACCGGGGATGATGGCCGAGAGATGCGCCATCATCTGGCAGCCATTGCACACGCCGAGCGCAAAGGTATCGTCACGCCCGAAGAAGGACTCGAACATCTCCCGCAAGCGCGGATTGAACAGGATGGATTTGGCCCAGCCCTGACCGGCGCCTAACACGTCGCCGTACGAGAACCCGCCGCAGGCAGCGAAACCCTTGAACTCGGCCAGGTCGAACCGGCCCGACTGCAGGTCCGACATATGGACGTCGAACGGCGCAAAACCGGCCCGGTCGAACGCCGCCGCCATCTCGTTGTGCGAGTTGACCCCCTGCTCGCGCAGCACCGCGATGCGCGGCCGCGCGCCGCTGGCGATCATCGGCGCCGCGACATCATCGGCCGGATCGAAGCGGGTGTCGACGAACAGGCCGGTATCCCCGGCATCGGCGAGCGCGTCGAAGGCCTGCTTGGCGCACTCGGCGTCGTCACGCAGGGCAGCGATCCGGTAGCCGGTCTCGGCCCAGGCCTGCATCAGCTCGGCACGCTGCCCGTTGAAGACCAGCTTGGCATTGCGCCACAGGCGGATCTCGTCCTTGTCGTTCGGCTCGCCGAGGAAATGGTAGGTTAAGCCGGCCTCGCGCAAGGGCGTGGTGATCCGGGCGCGATCTTCCCGCCGGATCTGGACCACCGCACCGAGTTCCTCGGCGAAGAGACCGGCGAACAGGCGGTCGTTGAGCCGCCCCTTGATCGTGTCCGGCTTCTTGTCCAGCCCATCGACGTCGTTCATGTACGGGTCGTAGCAGACGGTATCGAGCGTGATCGACAGACCACAGCGGGACGCGAAGGCCATCTCGCACAGCGTCGCGAACAGTCCGCCATCGCTGCGATCGTGATAGGCGAGCAACAGGTCTTCCCGCCGGAAGCGCTGGATCAGTTCGAAGAAGGCAACCAGTTGTGCCGGGTCGACGTCGGGCGCGTGCTCGCCGACCGACTCATGAACCTGGGTCAGTGCCGAGCCGCCGAGCCGGTTGCGGCCGTTACCGAGATCGATCAACAGCAACTCGGTCTCGGCTTCCGGATCGAGCACCAGTTGCGGCGTCAGCGTCCGGCGCACATCGGCCACAGGCGCGAACGCCGTCACCACAAGCGACAAGGGCGCGATCACTGCCTTGTCCTGCCCATCCTCGGACCAGGCGGTCTTCATCGACAAGGAGTCCTTGCCAACCGGAATCGACAGGCTGGCAGCCTGGCAAAAGGCCGAGACCGCGGTCACGGTGTCGAACAGCTTGGCATCCTCGCCCCGATGCCCGGCTGCGGCCATCCAGTTCGCCGACAGTTTGATATCACCGATTCCGGCGATGTCGGCCGCGGCGATGTTGGTGACCGCCTCGCCAACCGCAAGCCGGCCGGAGGCGGCGGCATCGACACAGGCGACAGGGGTGCGCTCACCCATCGCGAAAGCCTCGCCGGCCAGGCCGGAGAAGCTCATCGAGGTCACCGCGACATCGGCTACCGGCACCTGCCAGGGTCCGACCATCTGATCGCGCGCGGTGAGGCCACCGACAGAACGGTCGCCGATCGTGATCAGAAAACTCTTGCTCGCCACCGTTGGCAGACGCAATACCCGCAAACAGGTCTCACGCAGATCGAGGTCGGTCACGTCGAACGGCGGCAGGTGCGTCGCACGGCGCGAAACATTGCGGGTCATCTTGGGCGGCTTGCCCAGCAGCACCTGCATTTCCATGTCGACCGGCTTGTTCTCGAAGTGCCGGTCGGTCAGGGTCAGGTGGCCATCGGCGGTCGCCTCGCCGAGCACCGCGAAGGGGCAGCGCTCGCGCTCGCAGATCGCCCGGAACTCCTCCAGACGCTCCGGCGCGATCGCGAGCACATAGCGTTCCTGTGATTCGTTGCTCCAGATCTCGCGCGGACTCATGCCGGGCTCTTCGATATGGATTTCGCGCAGTTCCAGACGGGCGCCGAGGTGGGCCGAGTCGGCCAGCTCCGGCATCGCGTTGGACAAGCCACCGGCGCCGACATCGTGAATGGACAGGATCGGGTTGGCTTCGCCCTGCTGCCAGCACCGATCGATGACCTCCTGGCAGCGGCGCTGGATCTCCGGGTTGCCCCGCTGCACCGATGCGAAATCGAGGTCGGCGGCGTTGGTGCCGGTCGCCATGCTCGACGCGGCGCCGCCGCCCAGGCCGATCAACATCCCGGGCCCGCCGAGCTGGATCAGCAGCGTGCCGGAAGCGAACTCTATCTTGTGCGATTGCTGACCCTGAATGCTGCCAATGCCGCCGGCGATCATGATCGGCTTGTGATAGCCGCGGACCTCGCCCATGACCTCCTGCTCGAAGGTCCGGAAATAGCCTGCCAGATTGGGCCGGCCGAACTCGTTGTTGAACGCCGCTCCGCCGATCGGCCCCTCGATCATGATGTCGAGCGCGGACGCGATCCGCTCCGGGCGGCCATAGGGTTTCTCCCAGGGCTGCAGGAAATCCGGGATGCGCAGGTTGGACACCGAGAAGCCGGTCAGGCCGGCCTTGGGCCGCGAACCGCGGCCGGTCGCGCCTTCATCGCGGATCTCTCCGCCCGCACCGGTCGCTGCGCCCGGGAACGGGGAGATCGCGGTCGGATGGTTGTGGGTCTCGACCTTGGCCAGGATATGGGTCAGTTCCTCGTGATGCGACCACTGGCCGGACGCGTCCGGATAAAGGCGGTCGCAGACGCCGCCCTCGATCACCGAAGCGTTGTCGGAGTAGGCGACAACCGTGCCCTGGGGATGGGCGGCGTGGGTCTCGCGGATCATGCCGAACAGCGTCTTGTCCATCGGCTTGGCGTCGATGACCCAGTCGGCGTTGAAGATCTTGTGACGGCAATGTTCCGAGTTAGCCTGGGCGAACATCATCAGTTCTACATCGGTCGGGTTGCGCCCGATACGAAGGAAATTGTCGAGCAGATAGTCGATCTCGTCATCCGACAAGGCCAGGCCGAGTTCGACGTTCGCCTTTTCCAGTCCGGCCCGGCCGCCGGACAGGATGTCTACGCTGGCCAGTGGCTGCGGGGCATAGTGGTGGAACAAGGCGTCGGCCGCCTCCACGCTTTGTAGCACCGACTCGGTCATCCGGTCGTGCAGCAGCGGCAGAATCTCCGAAAAATGCCGCTGGTCCAGGCCGCCCTTGTGGCGCAAGGTGTAGGCGACGCCGCGCTCCACCCGGACGACCTTGTCGAAGCCGCATTGGTGGGCAATATCGCTGGCCTTGGACGACCAGGGTGAAATCGTACCGAGCCGGGGTACGATCAGCAGCAGGGTGCCGTCCGGCCCCGCGCCAACATCGCTCACCGCCAGCAGTTCGAACAACCTGCGGCACTCCTCATCGGCCAGCGGCGCCGAGACCTCGACGAAGAACCAGAATTCGGCGGCAATGTCCTGCAGCTTGGGCAGTGTCTCGCCCAGCGCTGTCTTGAGTCGTGAAAGTCGCGCCGGAGAATGCGCTGCGCCACCGCGCAACTTGAGGATTTCGGTCATGTCGATCGATCTGGATGAGAATGGGGCGAGCACAAGCTCGCAAACGCAGCAGGCACCCGCGCATGAAAGGGTCGGATTATAACCGACGCCGGCGCGGCCAAACCGGCCGCGAAGTGCCGATGTCCCGCGCCGGAGTCCCGCCCCGCCGAGTACCCGTTCCCAGCCTCGACGCGAGAGCGTCGGGCATACACCGACTTGGCACCCAGGTACGCGCCGCGCGCTCGTAACCGATGGGGTTCTGCCGTCGCGATCCAGCCCCGGTCGGCGCCAGGCGGCTGTCGGACTGCTAGAATCCAGCCTTTTGCACCCAGCCCTGAGATGAAGCCTTCGACGACGACCAAAGCAAGCACCCTTGCCTGGACCTGGCTGCCGGCCGTCCTGTTGTCGCTGCTCGCACTACCCTTCATCTCGGTCGAGACCAACACCGCCTGGTTCAAGGCCTGGAACCAGGCCGGGCAAATTTTGCCCGCGGCCTTCTGGTCCGGGGTGACCAATCTCGGCTCCACCGGGGGGGCGTTCGCCCTGTTGACCGGCCTGCTCCACCGGCGGCCGCGCTGGGCCGCGGCAGCCTTGCTCGCGGCACCCGCGGCGACCGTGTTCACCCATGCCCTCAAGAAGTTCTTCTCCGAGGCCCGGCCGGCCGCGGTACTACCACCGGAGCAGATCACCATCATCGGCGAGACCTTGAAGGCGAATGCTTTCCCGTCCGGCCACTCGGTCACCGCCTTCGGCATCGCCGCCGCGGTGGCCTTGTGCTGTGTCGCCAGGGGGCGTCAGCGACTCGCCTGGTTTGCACTCGCGATCGCCGTCCTGGCCGCATTCTCCCGGGTTGTGGTCGGCGCACACTGGCCGCTGGACATCCTGGTCGGCGGCGCAGGCGGCTGGCTGTGCGGTGCGCTGGGGGTCTGGTGGTCGGCACGCTGGCGTTTCTGGGAACGCAGTCTGGGCCTGCGCGTGCTGGCAGTCATTCTCGGTGCCTCGGCGGGTTGGCTCTTCTTCGACGACCTGGGCTACCCACAGGGAACATGGGCTCAGTATTGCCTGGCCGTGCTCGGACTCACGGGGGCGCTTTACGCCCTGTTCCGCAGTTTCGGACGTACCGGACGTTCATGAAACCCGCCTCCATCATGACCGTGCCATCGCTCTCGAGCGCGCGTGCGCGGGCAGGCGAGGTCGACAAGCAACGCCACCGGGGTTTCGTTTTCCATGGGCCCGCGCGATCGGGCACGCGAGATCTGCAATGAGCGCCTACGGCGAGTTTCGCGCCAAATGAAACGGATCGTCGCGGTCTCACTCACGCTGGCCCTGTTCGCCTGGCTGCTCGCAGACGGGCGCTGGCGCGCTTTCATAGAGGTGTTGCAACGTATCAGCCCGGGCATGCTGGCGATTGCGCTGGTTGGTCTCTTCACGAGCTATCTGCTCAGGGCCTTGCGGGTGTTCGATGAGTTCAGGCGGGATGGCGCGGCGCGCTTCATCCCCTGTCTTCGTATCGTTCTGATCCATAACGCGATGGTGAACATCATCCCGTTTAGGGGTGGCGAGGCCGCTTTTCCACTGTTGTTGCGGCAAGCCTTCGGCACCCCGCTCACGCGAGCCCTCGCCTCGCTGTTCTGGTTTCGATTGCAGGACGCCTTCGTCGTCATGGCGATCGCTGCCATGGTGTGGCCCGGTCTTCCGCTGCCGGTGCGCTTCGTGGCAGTGGCGTTCCTGGTGCTCGTCGCCTGGGCTTTGCCACGCTGGGCGAATCGGACCCGACCGGTCGCCACGGCTGACCGGGGGCCCTTGCTGGCCAAGGTAGAGAAGGTACGCCTCGCCTTTGCCGAATCGACCCGCCATGCACGACTGGGATGGCTGTGGACGATAGCCAACTGGATGGTCAAACTGGCGGTTCAGGCATGGCTGCTGGCAAAACTGCTGGTCGCTCCGCTCGCGGTGGGTAGTGCGGGTGTGCTGGGTGCCGAGCTTGCATCGATTCTGCCAGTGCAAGGCGTGGCGGGTTTCGGCACCTACGAGGCGGGTGCGAGCGCGGCAATGCTTCCGCATGGGATAATGCTCGAACAGGGGCTCAAGGCAGCGCTTGTCTTGCACCTTGTCGTGATCGGTTCCGCACTGAGCGCAGGCGCATTCGCCTGGCTGCTCCCCAGCCGGGCAGGCAGCGGATCCGACCACCCACCAGACCAGGATTCAGACGACTTTCGAACCCGATGACGAAACCACCGCTTCCCCACGCAGAACCCCAGATCCCGGACGGACTACCGGAGCACCGACTTTCCATCGTCGTGCCCTTGTACAACGAGGCCGAAAACGTAGAGCCGTTGCTAGAACGGATCCACCTCGCACTCGGCCCCTACCCCTGGCCGTGGGAGGTCGTTCTGGTCGATGACGGTAGCTCGGACAGCACGCCGGACGAACTCGCGCGTTGCGCCGAGCAATATGGTCCGCACGTGCGGGTGGTCGAACTGGTGCGCAACTTCAAGCAGACCGCGGCCATGCAGGCCGGGCTAGATGCGGCCCGCGGCAGCGTGGTGGTCACGATGGATGGCGACCTCCAGAACGACCCGATCGACAGTCCCAGAATGGTCAAACGGCTGCTGACCGAGGATCTCGACCTGGTCGCCGGTTGGCGCAAGAACCGACAGGACGGACTGCTGTTGCGCAAGATCCCGTCGCGTATCGCCAACCGTCTGATCGCCCGCATGACCGGCGTTCAACTCAAGGACTACGGTTGCAGCCTGAAGGTATTCAGGGCCAGTGCGATCAAGAATGTCCGGCTTTACGGCGAGATGCACCGTTTCATCCCGGCCTGGCTCGCCACGGTCACCACGCCCAAGCGGATCGCGCAGGAGGTGGTGAACCACCATCCACGTGTCTTTGGTGAATCCAAGTACGGGATCTCGCGCACCTTCCGGGTCGTGCTCGACCTCGTCTTCGTCTATTTCTTCATGCGCTACCGGACCCGTCCCGGGCATTTCTTCGGCGGAATCGGCATCGTCCTGGGCACGCTGGGCTCGCTGATCCTGGCCTACATGCTTGGCCTCAAGGTCTTCTTTGGCGAATCGATCGGCACCCGGCCGATGCTGTTCGGTGGCTTCTTCCTGCTGATCGCCGGGGTGCAGATGGTGACATCCGGCGTACTCGCCGAATTGCTGACACGCATTTATTTCGAGTCCGGCAGTTCGCGCGCCTACCTCGCCCGTGAACGAGGCGAACTCGAGTATGACCAGGCCTGGTACAAGCCCGAGTCGCTCGAACCCTCCTCCCCGCCCCGAGCATAACCCCCATGAATCCACTGTTTTCGCCCAAGCACCAGTTGGCCTTGCTGACACTGCTGATCTTTTCACTGCCCATCGTCTCGTTCTTCCTGCGTCTGGGGGGCGCACCGCTGTTCGACGTCGATGAAGGTGCGTTCTCGGAAGCCACCCGCGAGATGTTCGAACGCGGAGACTTCCGGACCACCTACCTCAACGGCGAGCCACGGTTCGACAAGCCCATCCTGGTGTATTGGTTCCAGGCCATCGGCTATCTGATTTTCGGTGTAAACGAATGGGCCTTCCGGCTTCCGTCCGCCATCTCGGCCGCGCTGTGGAGCTATGCGACCTGGCATTTCGCGCGCAAGCGTTTCGGCCCGGATGCCGCGATCATCGCGTTGGCAGTCTCGGCGACCGCCCTCGGACCCTTCGTGATCGGCCGCGCCGCGACCGCCGATGGCTTGCTCAACCTGCTTCTCGCGCTGGCCTTGTTCGATGCCTGGCGACATCTGGAAACCGGCGAGCGAGCGCCCTTGTTGCGCAGCTATGTCTGGATCGGGCTGGGCTTCCTGACCAAAGGTCCGATCGCGCTGCTGGTACCGGGCACCGTGACCTTTCTCTACTGCGCGACCCAGGGCGAGTGGAAGCGCTGGTTGCGGTCGGTTTTCGACCCCAAGGGCTGGATCATCCTCGCGCTGCTGGTCGTGCCCTGGTATGCCGTCGCGCTGTTCATTCATGGCCAGGACTTCATCGACGGCTTTTTCATCAAGCACAACGTCGAGCGGTTCTCCAGTACGCTGCAGGGACACGCCGGCGGGATCTTCTACTACGCCTTGGCGGTACCGGCGCTGCTGCTGCCATGGAGCGGTCCCTTGATCGCGACGCTAGTCAGGATCAAGTCCGACTACGCCTCGTCACTGAACCGGTTCCTTTGGCTTTGGGCCGGTTTCGTCATCATCTTCTTCTCCTTGTCCGGCACCAAACTGCCGCACTACGTCCTTTACGGGGCGACACCACTGTTCCTGTTGATCGCCGCGCATCACCAGACGCTAAGCCATCGCTGGGCGCATTTCGTCGCACCGACCGCGGTGTTGGCGCTACTCCCCCTGCTACCGCTGATCTTCATTCTGCTCGCGCAGAGCAGCGCCGGCAATGCGTTCTATCGCGCCCAGCTCGCGCTGGCATTCAGCGAATCCGGGCTGGAATACTACGCGGTCACGCTGGGTGGATTGCTGATTTGGCTGTGGGTGGCGAAACGCTGGAGCGCGCCGATCGCGCACAAACTGGTGCTCGCGGCGACGACCCAGGTCGTCGTGCTGAGCCTTGCGGTCACGCCCTGGTTTGGAGCGGTACTTCAGGGACCGGTCAAGGAGGCTGCGCTGATCGCGAAGGAACTCGATGAGCCCGTGGTGAGCTGGCGGTTCACCGCGCCGAGTTTCAGCGTCTATCGTGAAGCGGTCACTCCCAGTCGCGCCCCGGAGGCCGGCGAGGTAGCGCTGACCCGGATCGACCGGGTACCCGCCGAAAATGTCGAATTGATCTACAGTAAGGGCGGCGTCGCGCTGTTCAGGCAACTGCCCGAGGCGGAAGCGGAACCTGGTCCAGAGCTGGAGGCGGTGACTGAACCTGGTCCGGAGCCGGAGCCGGTGTCGGAATCAGCCCCGCCTGCAGAAGCCACGAAAACACCAGAAACGACCCAGCCTTCCCCCCACTGAGCAAGGGTTTCGCACTAGCGCCCGGTGATTGCTCAACGCGTCACCGGATCGGTACTGGGCATCGGCGGTGCGGGACTGGCAACGGGCTGAGCGTCACTTCTTCTGGGAAGCACCGAACGGCTCGCGGTGGCCGCCGCCGCGCCAGCGGCCGAGGTCGCCGCCTGGGATGATGCTTTGACAGACTCCAGCTGCTCGTCTCGAACGGCCAATGCAGCCGATCTGGCATCCTCCACGCCAGCCCTTGCCGCAGACGAGGAAGCCTGTCCGGTCCGTTCAGCCGGCGCTGCAGCCCTGGGGCTGTTCGTCGCCGCGGCCTTGTCAGCCCCCGCGTTTTGCGCTTCGACCCGCACCAGATTGCCTTCCACGGTCGCCCCGCACTCCATCTGCAACTGACGGTAGGAGATATTGCCGGACACCCTGGCGCCCGGCTGCAATTCGAGGAAGTGCTCGACTTCCAGATCGCCGGAGACTGACCCGTTGATGATGGCATCGAAGGCGTGCACCCTCCCGACGATGCAACCCTTCTCGCTGAGTACGATCAGGCTTTTCTCGCCACGTTTTCCAAGAACATTGCCCTCTATCCGTCCATCGACCCGCAATCCACCGTTGAAGTGAACATCGCCGACAATATGGAGGTTGTCCGCGATCAAGCTCGACAGTTTGGTCACCTCGACCGCGTTCTTCTTTTGCTTCTTTCCGAACATCGGAACCTCCTTGCATGGCTGGGACAACGACTACGTCAGGGTCAGTTGCCGGCGTTCTTGACGAATTCCAACTCTTCCTTGAGTTGCTTCAGTTGCTCGTTGAGCACGACGAGCTGGCGCTCAAGTTCGAGCTGGGTCACCGCAGAGATCTCGAGGTCCAGCAAGGCCCTTTCCGCAGTTTGCTCGAGTTCCCGGTTGCGCTGCTCGAGCGCAGCTTTCTCGAACTCCAGCTGTTCGATCATCAGATCGACCGCCGTGCGCTGTTCGATGTAGATCACACCGACGACAAGCAGCGCGATCAGGGCGATGATGGCCGCAACGGGTCCGACGAAGGCCCACGGGCTGCGCTTCGACGTCAGGACGAGTTCGGCACCAGCGAGGTCAGAGCCCGCTCGGCCCAATCTCGAAAACATGAGTCAGCTTAATCAGAATCGGGCCAGGTAGATAGCGGGATCGACGAAATGCCCATCCTTCAGAATCTCGAAGTGCAGGTGCGGGCCGGTGGAGCGGCCGGTCGAGCCGATATGGGCGATTTCCTCGCCGGGAAAAACGACCTGCCCCTTCTTGACCAGCAGCTTCGAGGCGTGGGCATAGCGCGTCACCAGACCACCGCCATGATCGATCTCGACGGTCAGGCCGTAGTGGCGCCGATTGGCGGCGTAAATGACCTTGCCACCGGCACTGGCGTATATAGGCGTACCCCGCGGCGCCGGGAAGTCGACACCGCTATGAAAGGCGCGGCGCCGATTGATCGGGTCAACCCGATTGCCGAAACCGGAGGTGATGGCGACCTGATGCACCGGTTTGCGCCCGGGGAAAGCCATCTGGGCATGACTCATGGAGGTGGCCAAGGAGTCCAGTTCGGACAGCACTTCCGTCAGCCGTTCTATGTCCTGCTCGATACGGCTCAAATCCTCCGACAAAGGCGTCTTGAGCAGATCGCTCAGCTCGTTGCCGGCATGAGGGTCGATGACCCTGGACTCGCCCTCCAGCGGACGCAGCATCGGGCCACCGGACGGAGAGCCCGGCGGAGTGAGCGCCTCCCGGCCCAGTGGCACATCGATGGTCTCCTCGGGCCGGATCCGCTCCTCGAATTCTTCGATGACACCGATTCTCGTGGCCAACTCCAGCGCTTCTGTTTCGAGCTGGATCATGCGACCTGACAATTCACCGAAGCGTTCGACCAGATGTCGGCTCTCCGCCGGCAGGGTGAAGCCCGACCCTAGCGCGAACGGCTTGTCCTCAACCGCCGATGGCAGAACGATGTCGCGCGATTCCGCGCTTGGGAGCGTATCGGAAGAGAAGGCGTGAGCCGATGCGATCGGCCCATCCGGTAAAGCGAGCTGGGTCTTGCTCAAGCCGTAGCCGACCCAGACACCGCCCGCGAGTACGATCGACATGCCACCGAGAAGGGTGCCCAGAAACGCCTTCACACTGACCGTGCGCGTTCTGGAGCGGGTCATCGACTCGGCGGAAAGAATGACAAGCGCCATCCATGTCCTCCTGAAAATGACGGGCGCCAGCACGGTACATGCGAGCGCCGCGAATCCGAATAGATTTATTGCATTGCAACAAAATCGAATCGGAGCAACAAAATTGTTGCAAGTTTAACACCAAAGTACGGCCGGCGCTCAACTCTCACCTTCGGTAAATCCATGAATAAGCGGCTGATTTAACGTTGAAAATGACCCGTCGGGCGATATTTTTTGTAACAAGCCGGGTTGATCACGCACGCCGCCAGGTGGTGCCCTGGGCCGAATCCTCCAGCACGATGCCTCGCGCCAGAAGTTCGGCCCTGATTCGATCGGCCTCGGCAAAGTCGCGCGCCTTCTTCGCCGCAGCGCGCTGCTCGATAGACTTCTCGATCGCGGCAGCGTCCCCATCTGCCGCCTCGCTGCCTTGAAGGTAGACCCGCGCCTCCCGGGTCAGCAATCCGAGGACGCCAGCGAGCCCTTTGAGTTGGGACGCGATCGCGATGGATCCGGTCCGGTTGGCCTCGTTGGCCAGGTCGAACAAGACCGCTACCGCTTCGGCGGTATTGAAGTCGTCGTCCATCGCCGCCTTGAATCGCACGGCATGGGGTTCATCCCAGTCTACCGATGCCTTCGCCCCTTCGACATTCTTCAAGGCGGTATAGAGACGGGTCAACGCGCTGCGGGCGTCGTCCAGGTGCGCATCGGAGTAGTTCAACGGACTCCGGTAATGGGCACGAAGTATGAAGAAACGCACCACTTCCGGATCGTACTTGGCGAGAACCTCGCGAATCGTGAAAAAATTGCCCAGTGACTTGGACATCTTCTCGTCATCCACCCGCACAAAGCCATTGTGCATCCAGAAGTTGACGAAGGCATGGCCATGGGCGCCTTCCGACTGCGCGATCTCGTTCTCGTGATGTGGAAACTGGAGATCCTGTCCGCCACCGTGAATGTCGAAATGTTCGCCGAGCAAGTCGCTACTCATCGCCGAGCACTCGATATGCCAGCCTGGCCTGCCCGAACCCCACGGCGAGGACCACTTGACCTCTTCGGGCTCGTCCTCGCGCGCATGCTTCCACAGCACGAAATCGAGCGGATCACGCTTGTCGCCCGAAACCTCGACACGTTCGCCGGCGCGCAACTCGTCTATCGATTTACCGGAAAGCTTGCCGTATCCGTCGAACTTCCTGACCGCGTAACATACATCGCGGTTCTCGGCGACATAGGCCAACCCCTTCTCATGCAGCCTGGCAATCAGCGATTGCATGCTATCGACGTAATCGGTCGCACGCGGCTCATGATCCGGCCGCAACACACCCAGCGCATCGGCATCTTCATGCATCGCCGCGATGAAGCGGTCGGTCAGCGTCCGAATCGATTCCCCGCGCTCACCGGCACGACGGATGATCTTGTCGTCGATGTCGGTGATGTTGCGGACATAGGTGACGTCGAATCCGGAGGCCCTCAACCAGCGGGTCACCATGTCGAAAACCACGAGTACCCTGGCGTGACCGAGGTGGCAGTAGTCATAGACCGTCATGCCACAAACATACATCCGCACCTTTCCCGCCACGATAGGGACAAAGACTTCCTTCTTGCGGGTGAGCGTGTTGTGTATGGTCAGCATGAGATCGATCCAGAATGAATTCGCGACGCGATGGCGGCTGGCCGCGACTGCGGACTACAGCCCACTTCAGGGCCGGATTGTGCCAACCCGGGCCTGTTGATAGAATCCGGGCGTGCCCTTAACCCGGCAACCACGACGGCCGGGGATCATAGCACAATGATTTTCCCCTGAATCGGACTCGCCCAGGCCAGCCCTGGACGCCTTCGCCGCATAACATCGACGGACACCGGGGCAAGGCCGCCCATGCCCTGCCCGCCTGCGCCGAAGCCATGACCGGTCTTTGCGCGGCGACCGCGCGAGACCGGATCCACAAGACACCTCCCAGCCACAGGAACCGCTCATGAAGAATCTCCTCCTCGCCCTGCTCATGGCCATCGTCGTCACCACAAGCGCGTCCGCGCAATCCCTGGTCGAGATGAAGACCAGTCATGGAACGATCCTGATCGAATTATACGAGGACGCGGCACCGGAGTCGGTCGCGAACTTCATCGAATATGTCGAAAGCGGCTTTTATGACGGCACGATCTTCCATCGAGTGATCGATGGATTCATGGTCCAGGGCGGAGGTTTCGAACCCGGCATGAAACAAAAGGCAACCCGTGCGCCAATCCGCAACGAAGCGAAAAACGGCCTGCTTAACGAACCCGGCACCCTTGCCATGGCGCGCACCAACGATCCGCACTCGGCAACGGCGCAGTTCTTCGTCAACCTGGTGCCGAACCGTGCGCTCGACTACCCGTCGCGTGACGGCTGGGGCTACGCGGTATTCGGCAAGGTCACCGAAGGTTTCGACGTGGTTCAGAAAATCGGCAAGCTGCCGACCACCACCGTCGGCCCATTCCAGAACACACCGGTGGAACCGGTACTCATCGAATCCGCCCGCCTGGTCGAACCAGCGCAAGCAAACTGAAAATCACCTGGAGAAGCATATGTCAGTCAAACTGCATACCAACCACGGCACCATCACGATCGAACTCGATGCCGACAAGGCGCCGGAGACGGTCAAGAACTTTCTCGCCTATGTCAAGGCGGGGCATTACGACAATACCATCTTCCATCGTGTCATCGACGGTTTCATGATCCAGGGCGGTGGCTTCGAGCCCGGCATGAATCAGAAGCCGACCGAAGAGCCGATCAAGAACGAGGCGGACAACGGGCTCAAGAACGTGGTCGGCTCGATCGCGATGGCGCGCACCCAGCAGCCGCATTCGGCGACCGCGCAGTTCTTCATCAATGTGGGCGACAACGAATTCCTGAACCATCGCTCACCGGACCTTCAAGGCTGGGGCTACTGTGTCTTCGGCCAGGTCAGCGATGGCATGGAAGTCGTCGACAGCATCCGCGTGGTCAAGACCGGCTCCAAGGGCTTTCATCAGGACGTGCCGGTGGAAGACGTGATCATCGAACGTGCCGAGATCGTCTGACCGCGCCTGGCGCACTCGACCAGACCCGAGCCGACCATGAAGGTCTTGTTCATTTCGGATCTGCATCTGTGCGAACAAAGGCCCGAGACGATTCGGGCCTTTTTCGCATTTCTCAGCGGCCCGGCACGGGATGCTGACGCCTTGTACATCCTCGGTGATCTGTTCGAATACTGGGCCGGCGATGACGACGCCTCGCCCCTGATTTCGGCGGTCGCCGACGCGCTGACCGCGCTGGCGAGCCATGGCGTGTGGCTAGGCTTCATGCACGGCAATCGTGACTTTCTGATCGGCGAGCGCTTCGCCAGACGATGCGGGATGACACTGCTAGCTGACCCCAGCCTGGTCAAACTGGATGGGCAGTACGTCCTGCTCAGCCATGGCGACACCTTGTGCACCGACGACCAGGCTTACCAGCAGTATCGCGACACAGTGCGCAATCCCCAGTGGATTGACCAGTTCCTCGCGCAGGATCTGACGACACGCAAACAGTTCATCGACGAAATCCGGAACCGCAGCGAACAGGCCAAGCGCGACAAGATGGCCGAGATCATGGATGTCAATCCGCTCGCGGTGGACGACCTGCTCCGTCGCCATGCCTACCCCACCCTCATCCACGGACATACCCACCGCCCCGCTCGCCACCTGCACCAGGTGGACGGTCGGCTATGCGAGCGTTGGGTGCTGGCCGACTGGGATGACCAGGCCCACTATCTCGTTCTGCAAAACGGAGCTATCAGCGCACACAAGCTGCGTGCGCCACCGGCATAAGCACCAGAGAACAACGCTCAGCCAACCAATCCACGTGCCAGATCGGCCTTGATATCGTCCACCGACTCCAGGCCGACTGCGATTCGCAACAAGCCTTCACCAATCCCGGCGGCAGCTCGGGCCTCAGGCGAAACCCGGCCATGCGTCGTCGACGCGGGGTGTGTGATCGTGGTCCGGGTATCGCCCAGATTGGCGGTGATCGAAATCATCCGTGTGGCATCGACCACCCGCCATGCCTGTTCCCGTCCCCCGGCGACATCGAAACTGACGATCGCGCCCCCGGTGCGTTGCTGGCGCATCGCCAGCGCATGCTGTGGATGCGATTCGAGACCGGGGTAATGCACCCTCGCGACGCCGGCCTGCGTCTCCAGCCAGCGCGCCAGTTCCAGCGCACTGTTAGACTGGGCCTCCATCCGGATGCGCAAGGTCTCCAGACCCTTCAAGATGACCCAGGCATTGAACGGCGAGATGCAGGGGCCGGCGGTCCGCAGAAACTTGAAGACGTCTTCCATCACCTGATCGGTGCCAACCAGCGCGCCCCCGAGCACCCTGCCCTGTCCGTCCAGATACTTGGTTGCGGAATGGACGATCACGTCCGCACCCAGTTCGAGCGGCCGTTGCAGAGCCGGCGTGCAGAAACAGTTATCGACCGCAAGCAAGGCGCCGGCCTGGTGAGCGATCTCGGCCACCGCGGCAATGTCGACGACTTCGGTCAAGGGATTGGAAGGCGTCTCGACGAAGAACAGTCTCGTGCTCGTCTTGATCGCGGCGCGGTAAGCGTCGAGATCGGTCGCGGACACGAAACTGGTTTCAACGCCGAACTTGGCCAGAATGCCGCTGAACAACTGCTGGGTCGCACCGAACAATCCATTCGAAGCGACCACATGCTCACCCGCCCTCATCGTCCCCATCACCAGCGACAGGATCGCCGCCATGCCCGACGCGGTCGCGACACAGCGCTCTCCGCCTTCCAGCGCGGCCAGACGGTCTTGCAGCATGGTCACGGTCGGGTTCGAGAAGCGAGCATAGACGTTTCCGTCTTCCTCGCCGGCAAAACGGGCCGCCGCCTGCGCCGCACTGTCGAACACGAAGCTCGAGGTCAGGTACAGGGCTTCGCTGTGCTCGTTGAACTGACTGCGCTGCGTGCCTGCCCTGACCGCGAGCGTATCGAAATCCTGGTGATTCATGGCTTTCCGGCCCCACCGGTCATCAATTGTCATTGGTCGCGACCAGATTCAGATCCAGTTGCCCGTCGTCGCCATCGTCCTGGCCACCGCCTTTTTCTCCGCGCTGGTTCTCGACGCCGAAAAGGTACTCGGGCGTGATGTCGCCAGTCACATAACAGCCGTCGAAACAGGAAGTTTCGAAGAAACCGATGACCGGATTGAGCTCGCGTACCGCCGCCTTCAAATCCTCGAGGTCCTGATAAATCAAACCATCCGCGCCGATCTCGGCACAAATCTCGTCTTCGTTGCGGTCGGCTGCGATCAGCTCGCCACGGGTCGGCATGTCGATACCGTAGACATTGGCATGCCGGACCGGCGGCGCGGCCGAAGCGAGATAGACTTTCGCCGCGCCGGCTTCGCGCGCCATCATCACGATCTCGCGACTGGTGGTGCCGCGAACGATGGAATCATCCACCAGCAATACCTTCTTGCCCCTGAACTCCTGCGGAATGGTATTGAGCTTCTGGCGCACCGACTTACGCCGGACCGCTTGCCCCGGCATGATGAAGGTCCGCCCGATATAACGGTTCTTCACGAAGCCCTCGCGGTAGGGCAACCCCAGCTTGTGCGCCATTTCCATCGCCGCGGGACGGCTCGAGTCCGGAATCGGAATGACCACGTCGATCTCGATGTTCGGGCGGGTGCGTTTGAGCTTCTCGGCGAGATACTCGCCCATCTTGACCCTGGATTCGTAAACCGAAATACCGTCGATGATCGAATCCGGCCTG
The DNA here is from genome assembly GCA_030604735.1 of Azoarcus sp. Taxonomy (GTDB): domain Bacteria; phylum Pseudomonadota; class Gammaproteobacteria; order Burkholderiales; family Rhodocyclaceae; genus Azoarcus_F. The sequence continues at coordinate 28,247 of JAUVVG010000010.1, read as the reverse complement.
GCCAGATAGACATACTCGAACATGCACGGCGCCTGCACCGTATGCTCGGCACACTGGCGGCTGTGAAAATGGCCGGCCGTATCGATCAGGATCGCCTCGCCCGGTGCGACGTCCCGGAGCATCTTGTAGCCGAGCACATCGAGGGCGACCGATTCGGATGCGACCAGCCACTCCGCTCCTAGCTGGGTATCGGCCCGACCGATCACCAGCGGACGAATCCCATGCGGATCCCTGAACGCGAGCAAACCGTAGCCGGCGATCAGCACGACTGCGGCGTAGGCACCACGGCAGCGTCGATGCACATTCGACACCGCACGGAAGACCGCCTCGGTGTCCAGTTTGAATCCCTTCGCCGCCGCCTGAAGCTCATGCGCGAGCACGTTCAGCAGAACTTCCGAATCGGAGTTCGTATTGATGTGGCGCAAGTCCGACAGGAAGATCTCGCGCTTGAGCTCATCGGCGTTGGTCAGGTTGCCGTTGTGCGCGAGCAGCAGGCCAAACGGCGAATTCACATAGAAAGGCTGGGCCTCGGCCGGATTGCAGGCAGTCCCTGCAGTCGGATAGCGGACATGGCCGATGCCCATATTGCCGACCAGGTTGCGCATATTGCGGGTACGGAAGACATCCCGTACCAGCCCCGAGCCCTTGTGCATGAAAAAACGCCCGTGATCGGAGGTCGCAATACCGGCGGCATCCTGCCCCCGGTGTTGAAGGACCTGCAATCCATCATAGAGCAGCTGATTGACCGGGGACGTTGCGACGACCCCAATGATTCCACACATGCTGAATACCTATCTGAAGCGAATCTTCTCTGCGACCACATCCGGCAGCCACGGTTTGGCGGCAACCACCGCCGTTTCCAGCGGAGGAGCGAACATGGCCTCGGCCCACCAGGGCTCCGCTGCCATGCCGACCAGTCCGCCGAACATCACCAGCACCATCGCGATCGCAAGCCCGCGGGCCAGACCGAACAAGGTACCGAAGAATCTGTCTGCCGGCCCGAGTCCGGCAACGCGCAGCAATTCCCTGAGCAAGAACCGGAGAATGGCTGCAAGCAATAGTACGCCCACAAAGAGCAGAGCAAAAGCCGCAACCTGTCGCCACATCGGATCACTGACCAGACCGGTCAGCATCGTCGCGACCTCGGCCGAGTAAAGCCAGCCGGCAAGCAGCGCCGCGACCCATGCCACGAGTGCGATCACTTCGCTGACCAAGCCTCGCCACAAACCCACCGCCGCGGACAAGGCGAGAATGCCGAGAAAAATGTAATCGAAGACAGTCATGCGAATACCGAGCGTGCCAGCGATGCCACTCGTTCAGCGGGCAAAGGTCCAGCGACAAACGGGGCCGTGTTGGCAAGCTCGGCGTCCCGGCACGGACAGCCCTGACAGGCCGGTATATACATAGTCACCTGCACCGCGCTCAGCGCGCAGCCACGACCCCGTCTATTCCCATCGAGTTCAAGCGCTGTACCACTTGCTGGGCATCGTTGCGGGATGGAAATGGACCGATACGCACGCGTGTGACGTTGGCGGCAGCCTCGGTGAAGGCTGGGAAGCCCTGACGCTTCAAGTCTTCGCTGAATGCCTTGGCCTTGGCGGCCTCGCTGAACGCACCTACCTGAACGAAAAAGGACTGCGACACCCCGGCCGCGGCTCGACCCTCGAGGATCGCGCGCACACGCGCCGCCTCTTCCTCGGGACTGGGCGCGGTCGCGGCAGGAGCCGGTCGAGTAGTGGCCGGCGGCGGGCTGGGCTGAGGCGCATCGGGCGCCGGTGTGGGCGGCACCACCGTGGCTACTGCACGCTCATCCTGAGCGGACTCGCGCCCTGGAGCGACATCGTCGGTCTCGGCGGCCTGCTCTTCGATCCACTCCTCACCCTGCAACGGCGCCTGCTCGATGGGAGCGGGCGCCACCTGCAAGTCGTCGCCCCCAGTCGGACGGCCGGCAATCGGTCGCGCGAGAAGACTGTCCGCCTGGCGGTCCGGAATGGTGACCTGGATGTCCTGGACCGGCAGTCCGGGTTCGTCGTCCATCACCATAGGCAGAATGATCGCGGCGACCAGTGCCAGCGCAGCCGCGCCGACAAGTCGGCGGCGGGATCGCTTCTTCAGTTCGAGGTTGTCGTTTTCGGCCACGTCAGGATCTCGTCCCTGCAGCCTTCATACCATCGACGACATCGGCCACGGTCATGAAGGAACCAAAAACCAGGATTCTATCACCCTCGGCAGCACGTTTTTGCGCTGCATCAAATCCGGCACGGGGCGAATCGAAACAGGCGATGCTGGCGCGCTCTATCCCGAGCGCGACCAGCCGCTCTTCCAGATCGGCCGCGCCCAAGCCACGCCCGCCCGGAAGGCTCACCAGCAGCCAGTGATCGATACGCCCCCGGATCAATCCCACCACGCCCTCGACGTCCTTGTCGGCCAACATGCCGAACACGGCCCAGGTTTCGGGAAAGAAACCCATGTTGGACAGGTTCTCCGACAGCACCCCGGCCGCCTGGGGATTGTGCGCGACATCGAGCACGACCGACGGACGACCCGGCAACACCTGAAAGCGCCCGGGCAGCTCGACCAGCATCAGCCCTTGCCGCACCGCCTGCATCGATACCGGAATCCTGTCCTTGAGCAGATCCAGCGCAGTCAGCACCGCGGACGCATTGAGAAGCTGATTCGCCCCCCGCAGTGCCGGATAAGCCAGTCCACCCCGCCGCAGCAAACGCCCCCCGGCCGGGATCGACTCGTAGCGCCAATAGCCCCACTGCTGCCGGTCGCCACCAAAACCGAAGTCGCGTCCGCTGATCCACAGCGGCGCCCCAATCCGATCGGCATGGGCAAGCACACTGTCCGGCGGCATGGGATCGCCGCACACCGCCGGACGGCCCGACCTGAAGATACCCGCCTTCTCGAACCCGATCTTCTCCCGCGTGTCGCCGAGATAAGTCATGTGGTCCATCGCGACACTGGTGATCACCGCACAGTCGGGATCGAACACATTGACGGCATCCAGACGCCCCCCAAGACCGACTTCGAGAATCACGACATCCGGACGAACGTCACAGAACACCTTCCAGGCCGCCAGCGTTCCCTGCTCGAAATAGGTCAGCGCCGCCTCGCCACGCGCCTGCTCGACCGCATTGAATGCATCGACCAGAACGGCCTCGTCGACTTCCCGCCCGTCGATCCGGATCCTTTCGGTATATCGCAGCAGATGCGGCGACGTGTACAGCCCGACCCGGAAACCGGCCGCCACCAAGATAGCTTCGAGCATGGCGCAAACCGAGCCCTTGCCGTTGGTGCCGCCTACCGTGATGATGACGGCGTCGGTTTCGCACGCCATCCTGTCGCGGACTTCGGCGACCCGCTCCAGACCCAGTTGTATCGCATCCACATGTCTGCGCTCGAGCACCTCGAGCCAGGAAGCAAGATCATTCACAATGGGTCAGGTTTCAAGTGCGCTTTGGCGGGTTAGCAGCGCGATCACCGATGCGAGTCGGTCCCGAAGTTGCCGGCGGTCGACGATCATGTCGATCGCGCCTTTTTCAAGCAGGAACTCCGAGCGCTGAAAGCCTTCCGGCAAGGTTTCGCGCACGGTCTGTTCGATCACGCGCGGACCGGCAAAACCGATCAATGCACCCGGCTCGGCGATCACGATGTCGCCCATGAATACGAAGCTCGCCGACACCCCGCCCATCGTCGGATCCGTCAGCACCGTGATGAACGGCAGCTTGCGTCGGGACAGCCGCGTAATGCCGGCGGTCGTCTTGGCCATCTGCATCAACGAGAACAGGCCTTCCTGCATTCTCGCGCCACCGCTGGCAGTGATACAGATGAACGGAACCCGTTGCTCCTCCGCGATCGTCACCCCGCGGATGAAACGCTCGCCGACCACCGAACCCATCGAGCCACCCAGAAACTCGAACTCGAAGCAGGCGATCACGACCGGCTTGCCATGGATGAAACCCTGCATGACCACCAGTGCGTCGGCTTCGCCGGTCTCGTTACCGGCGGCCGACAGACGCTCCGTGTATTTGCGGGAATCCTTGAACTTAAGCGGATCGACCGGCACCACCGAGGCCCCGATTTCGATCCGGCCGTCGGCATCGAGCAGCAGATCGAGTCGTGCCCTGGCACGCAATCGCTGGTGGTGGTTGCACTTGGGACAGACCGCCTGATTGGTCTCCAGATCGGAACGGTAAAGCACGGCCTCGCAGGCCGGGCACTTGCTCCAAAGGCCTTCCGGAATCGACTTCCTGACCGATGATTCGGCCTTCTTGATCCGGGGCGGCAACAGTCTCTTGAGCCAACTCACGCTGTACCTCCCTTGACACCGTCCATCGCCTCGCGCACCCCTCGCACAAACTGCCTCACCCGGGTGACTGCCTGGTCGGGCGGACTGGACTCGATCTCCTCGATGATGCGACTACCGATCACGACCGCATCTGCCACCTCGGCGACACTGGCCGCGGTTTGTGCATCCCGAATACCGAAACCCACCCCGACAGGCAGGCCGACCCGCTCGCGAATCTTCGGAATCCGTGCCGCGACTTCCGTCAGATCCATCGCGGCCGAGCCAGTCACGCCCTTCAAGGAGACGTAATAGATATAGCCACTACCGGCTGCCGCGACCTCGTCGAAGCGCTCCGGCGCCGAAGTCGGCGCGAGCAGAAAGATGGGATCGAGCCCGGCCGCGCGCAGCGCAGCACTGAACTCCCGGCACTCCTCCGGCGGGTAATCGACCACCAGCACGCCGTCCACCCCGACCTCGACCGCCAATCCCACGAATTCGCCGACCCCCATCGCCTCGATCGGGTTCGCATACCCCATCAGCACGACCGGAGTCTCCGCATTTGTCTTGCGGAAGGCCGCGACAATGTTGAACACCTTGCGCAGACTCATCCCCTTCGCCAAGGCCCGTTCCGACGCACGCTGGATGGTCGGGCCGTCGGCCATCGGATCGGAAAAAGGCACACCCAACTCGATGATATCCGCGCCCCCTTCGACCAGCGCATGCATCAATGGAACCGTCGCTTCCGAGTCGGGATCCCCCGCGGTAATGAACGGGATCAGGGCCCGGCGCTGCTGGCGCTGAAGCGCCTCAAAAACAATTTCAATTCTGGACATGATGTGAAACCGGTTGGCCGCATGATACGCGCGGCGAATGAATCAAAACTGGATGCCGGACCGCTCGGCGACCGTATGCATGTCCTTGTCGCCCCTGCCGGACAGATTGACCAGAATGGTCTGGTCCGGGGACAACTGCGGCGCCAACTTGGCCGCATAGGCCAGCGCATGCGAGGTTTCCAGCGCCGGGATGATACCCTCCAATCGACACAGGTCGTGAAAGGCCTTCAGCGCTTCGGCATCGGTCACACCGACATACTCGGCACGATGGCTGTCCTTCAGCCAGGCATGCTCGGGCCCGACCCCCGGATAGTCGAGACCGGCCGAGATCGAATGGGTCTCGATGATCTGACCGTCCTCGTTCTGCAGCAGGTAGGTGCGATTGCCATGCAGCACACCGGGCCGACCGGCAGACAGGCTGGCCGAGTGACGGCCGGTTTCGATACCGTCACCGGCGGCTTCGACACCTACCAGACGCACGCCGGGCACATCGACATAAGGATGGAAGATGCCCATCGCGTTGGAACCGCCGCCTACGCAGGCCAGCACGTAATCCGGCTGCCGTCCGGTCAACTCGGGCATCTGCACCAGACATTCCTTGCCGATCACCGACTGGAAGTCACGGACCATCATCGGGTAGGGATGCGGTCCGGCGACGGTGCCGATGATGTAGAAGGTGTTGTGGACATTGGTGACCCAGTCGCGCATCGCCTCGTTGAGCGCATCCTTCAAGGTCTTGGAACCGGATTCGACCGGCACGACCGTCGCCCCGAGCAGCTTCATCCGATAGACGTTGGCGGCCTGGCGCTTGACATCCTCGGCCCCCATGTAGACCACGCATTCCATCCCGTAGCGGGCAGCGACCGTCGCCGTGGCGACCCCGTGCTGCCCGGCACCGGTTTCGGCAATCACACGTGGCTTGCCCATGCGTCGGGCGAGCATCGCCTGGCCGATGCAGTTGTTCACCTTGTGCGCACCGGTGTGGTTGAGGTCCTCCCGCTTGAGATAGATCTGCGCGCCGCCCAGCAGGCCCGACCAGCGCTTGGCGTGATAGATCGGACTGGGACGACCGACATAGTGCTTGAGCTCGTACTCGAACTCGGCCATGAACTCGGCATCATTACGGCTTTGCTCATAGGCAAGCCGCAATTCCTCTATCGCCGGAATCAGGGTTTCGGAGACGAAAATTCCACCATAAGGCCCGAAGTGGCCACTGGCATCGGGAAAATTGTATGCTGCATCAGCCATCTGCATTACGCACTCCTGCGACGAATGCCGCGATCAGCGCGGCATCCTTGATTCCTTTTGCGGATTCGACCCCACTCGACACATCGACCGCCCAGGGCCTGACCCGCGCGACCGCCTCACCGACATTGTCCGGATCGAGCCCGCCGGACAGAATCAAAGGTCGGGCGATTCCAGACGGAATCAGAGTCCAGTCGAAAACCTTGCCCCCACCGCCGTAGCCCTCGACGAAAGCGTCCAGCAAGATGCCGGAAGCGGCGGAATGAGAAGCGCTGAATTCTAACAGATCGAACCCGGCCCGCACCCGCGCCGCCTTGATCCACGGCAATCCGAAGCCGGCACAATCGCCCTCGGCCTCGTCGCCATGAAACTGCAGCATCTGCAGAGGAACATGCGCACGCACTTCCTCTACGAAGGCAGGCTCCGGGTTCACGAACAGGCCGACCGTGGTGACGAAAGGGGGAATCAATCGCGCCAATTCGGCCGCATTTTCCGGCGTCACATAACGCGGGCTGGGCGGGTAGAACACCAGGCCGATCGCATCGGCACCGGATTCGACGGCCACGATCACATCCTGCGGACGAGTCAGACCACAGATCTTGATACGGGTTCGGGACATTCAGAGTAGCGGTAGACGAGGCTTCACGATGATACGCCCATCGGCCGGCAAGGGCCAACCGGCCGGATAATCGACCCCACAAAAGTAAAGACCTTCGGCGGGAAACGTGGGCGCAGCCAGACGTCGATCTCCGGCTGCCAGCACCTCGGACATCCACTCGGGGGGATAGCGGCCTTTTCCGATGTACACCAGGGCACCGACCAGATTCCGCACCATGTGATGAAGGAACGCGTTGGCATGGAAATCGAAGATCAGGAACTCGCCATCACGTTCGACACTGGCCTCATGGACGAGTTTGAGCGGCGACTTCGCCTGGCAACCCGCCGCACGAAAGGCCGAGAAATCATGCCAGCCGAGGAGGCGTGACGCGGCAGTCTGCATCAGCGACTCGTCCAGCGGCACATGGAACCACCCCACCCTGCCGGCCAGCATTGCCGGTTTGACCGGCGCATTGTGCAGAAAGTAGCGGTAACGCCTGCCTTGCGCGAGAAAGCGGGCATGAAATCGGTCATCGACATCGACTGCCCATCGTACCACCACCGGCTTGCGCAACAGGCTATTGACCCCGCGAACCCAGCTCGACTCGACACGCGACGCCGTGGTGTCGAAATGCACTACCTGGGCGGTCGCATGCACGCCGGCGTCAGTTCGTCCGGCACAATGCAAACGGACCGGGTGCCCGGCGATCGCACCGATGGCCTTTTCCAGATGATCCTGAACGGTGCGCCCATGATGCTGGCTTTGAAACCCCTCGAAGGCATCGCCGGCGTACTCGACGCCCATTGCGACCCTCATTGTAGCCCCACCCAGCTCACGGCCAGCGCAAGGCTGGCGCATAACACCATCCAGTCCACCGCTCGCATCGGCTCGCGGGTGATCCGGATCGGATCATGTAGGGAATCATCCGCCGCGCCCAGCCATGCGCGCCAGTCCGATTTGCGATCGGAATCGACATGTTCCAGCACCAACAAAGTCCGCACTGCGACCCTCGCTGCCGGAAAACCAACTCTCTCGAACGGGCGCATCAATGCATACAAGGCCCCGACCAAGCGCCGCGACGGCAACCATTCCATCATGATCGCGACGCAAAAAACGACTGCGAGCACCCTCCCCGCATGCTCGACCGCCAGCCATAACCCTTCACGTGACGGACTCAGAGAGGGAAAATCGATGAAGATGGCCTCACCCGGGGTGAAGCCGGCGAACAACACGACGATGGCGAGCAGCAGATAGCGAATCCTTCGCAATAACCGGAGACAGCGCGTCCGGGCATAGGACATCGCGACAAGGCCGCAAGCGACAATCGCCACGATCAGGGTGTCACGCGCCACGAACTGCAACAACGCCACCCCCACCAGCCATAGGAATATCGACAAGCCTGCGTGCATTCAACCACGGTCAAAGAAATGAAAAGCCGACTCGCTCATTCAAAGCGGCCGGCTATTCAATCGAGCAAGGATAGGGCAAACCTGGGTTACGAACGCCTCCTCACCCCAGACGTTCCAGCAGGCGCTTAGCCACGTCACGCTGCGAAGTCGAGCCTTCACGCAGGACTTCCTCGATGAGCTCGCGCGCGCCCTCCTTGTCGCCCATTTCTTCGTAGGCCCGGGCGAGATCCAGCTTGGTCTCGACCTCCTGGACGATCTCGGGACTCGGCTCTGCGACAGGCGCAGCATCGCGACCGACCGGTCCCGGACCGGCCGCATCGATCTCCCCAAGCTGATCCTCCGATGCGTCACCGGGAAGCTCAAGGTCCAGATTGATACTGGTCAGATCGAGTGACGGCGGCTCGGCTGATTTGGCACTGGACTCGGATTCAGCCTCCTGACCCAGGTCGAAATCGAAATCGAGGAGGTCATTGTCGAACTCGGTCTTCTCCAGATCCATCGCAGGCTCGTCCGCCATGCTCTGGCGCAGGAAATCCTGTTCGAGCATCGTCGCCTCGGCATCCTTGGCGGACTCGTTCATCGCGGCCGCAGGCGTTTCGGTGGAATCCTCGGCGGTCGTTTGATCGCCACCACCCGACTCGAAGTCGAGATCATTGACGCTCCCAACCATGGTCGCATTCAACGAGTCCAGATCGAATTCCGGTCGCATGTCGGAGCTCTCAAGTTCAGGCAAATCGATCTCGGAGATGGCGTCGTCTCCGAGCGAGAGCGCCTCCACGGACGACGACAATGGCGCATCCACCGGTGACGTGATGCCGCCTACATCGAGATCGAAATGAAGCGGTTGATCGTCATCTTGCGCAGACGCCGCATCGGCCCGCGTGTCCAGGGACGCATCGATAGCGGAAGGAGGTGCCAGATTCGACGGACGCCCTTTATCGGAAGCAGCATCCGACCCGAGGTCGAAATCCAGCATCGAGAACTCATCGGCGCTGTCCTGGCCGGTACCAGACTCAAGCTCAGCTAAAGTTTGATCGGAGTCGGAAGAACCCGCTACATCCGAACCCCGCTCGGATTCGCTCAACATATCGTCGAATCTGTTCGACTCCGCCTGCACCCTGCCGGACGTCGTGAAATCGATTTCGCTCAGCGGCTTATCGTCGACACTGGCTTCGTCAGACCCTGATTTGGCTGCCTCGCTCAATGCGAGCGTTCCCAGTGTTGCGGCGGCAAGCCCCGCTGCGGATGCGGACTGCACGCCACCACGCGGTGCGTCGCGACCCGGCTCTGTTTCCGGACCGGCGTCGGCAGCAGACTTCGGCGCCGGCTTGTAAAGCGGATTCTCGGGTTCCAGTTTACGGCCCATCTCGGCCACTTTCGCCCAATTCTCGCCAGCACCGCCGGTCTTGGAGTAGAACTCGGTCGCGACCGATTCGAACTGCCTCGGACTCGGGCGCTGCGCATAGATCTCTAGAAGCTTGACATACAAGGCCTCTCTCGACGAATCGACCTTCAGCGCGTCGAGCAGAATCTCCTCGGCCTGGGCGTCCCGCCCGTAAGCCATGTACACATCGGCTTCCGCGACCGGATCGACCCCTTCATCCGCATCGATAGAGGAAAGACCAGACTGGCTGAAATCGGTATGCAACACGCTGCTGCTACCGGTATCCACCGTCTGCCCCCCCTTTCCACCGAAGACCGAATGCCCCTCGGAAGGATAGTCGGCCGCGGCGATTGCGCTCGCCTCTTCCTCCCGCGCCTTGCGCCGACTGCGCGCCTTGTAGCCGGCGTAGAGCAACAACAGCGCGAGCACGCCACCACCGCCGGCGAGCAACATCGGGTCCTGCATCAGCGACTGGACGAAGCTTGGTTGCGGCGCGAAGGGGTCCCGCTCGGGGATGGTATCGGTTGGTGCTGGAGCCGGGGCTGGCGCGGGCACCGGAGCGGGAGTAGGTGCGGGTTCGGAAGCGGGCGGCGTTTCCACGACCGGTTCAGACGGGGTCGCGGGAGACAAAGTCTCATCCATAGGCACGACCGCGTCCGCCGGTGGATCGGCGAGCGCTTGGTCGGCCGGCGGCGCGTCCACCGGTGGCGGCAGCAATTCGGGGGTGATTTGCCCCCCCGCAGCCAGCTGCTGCTGCAACTGGGCAAGACTTTGATTACGCAGTTCGATCAGCCGCTGCAGGTCCCGAATGCTGCGCTCGAGATCTGCGAGCCGGGCGTTGGCTTCCTCGAGCGACTGCTCGCGCGCGACCAGTTCTTCCTCCAGCGCCTGAAGCCGGGCAATGCGGGTATCACCGCCCTCTGCGGACGGCGCCCCGGTGACCTCGACTCTGTCCTGCGGTGCATCTGCGGCAGGCGGGGTGTCGACACGCGCCGTGATCTCCCCAGTGCTTTCTCGCGCCTCGGCCGGTGGAGGCGGCGCCGGGCGTGCAGCCGCCGCACCGGACAAGCGGTTGCGATAGGCTTCGAAATCCGCCGCCTGCGCGACGATCTCGCGACGGGCTTCTGCCTGGGCAATACCACCCGCGGTCGCCTGGTCCGGTATCCGGAGGATCGCCCCGGCCTTGAGCCGGTTCATGTTGCCATCGTCGAAGGCTTGTGGATTCTGCCGTACCAACGCGACCAGCATCTGGTCGAGACTGACATTGGCGGGACGATGGGCGCTCGCAATACCGCGCAAGGTATCGCCTCGCCTGACCCTGTAATCCCCGCTCGGCGCAGGAGCTGCCACAACCGCAGGCGGACGTACCGGCGCCGCGACCGGCGCAGGCGTGGCCGGCCTCGGCTGGGCGACCGGCGCCGCAGCGACCGGAGGACGCGCGAGATCGACCGGATCGAGCAGGAAAGTGTATTCACGCAACAGCCGACCGCCCGCCCAGTTCAGCTCGACCAGCATTTCCATGAACGGCTCATTGACCGGACGGTCACTGGTCACTCGTACGACCGAGCGGCTCCCTCTGGTCTCCACCGAGAACTGCAGACCGGTCATCAGCGGTGAGAACGTCACACCGGATTGCCTGAAGGCGTCGGCCGATGGCACGCGCGCCGAAAGGCTCTGAAGTTCCTGCGGCGTAGCCTGCAACTCGATCTCGGCCCGCAAGGGCTGACCCAGCCCGCTCAGCACATTGATCGCACCCAGTCCAGCGGCGTAACCGGTCATCGGGAGCGTTGCTATCGCAGTCGCAACCAGGGTGGCCTTAAGCGTGGTTTTCATAGCGGTCATAGTTATCTAAGCACCCGTTAGGGCGCCAGGTTGCGCGGAAAATGGCACGTCGAGCGCCGGAAACACCCATATTTTGCTAGCAATCTAGCATTTTCTTGAAGTTCACGCAGCAATTCTCTATTTCGTATGGAACTTTTAGAGACGGCGATGGTGTCGGCGCAAAAAGGCGGAGTTGGGCGCATGACCGGCAGGACACCGCAGCGTGCGCGAAAGACCGTCCAGCCCACGGTCATTGCGCAATGACGGGGCCGGACGACGATCGAATCAATCGTTCAGCAGAATCCGGAGCATCCGGCGCAGTGGCTCTGCCGCACCCCACAGCAACTGGTCGCCCACCGTGAAGGCACCAAGGAAATCCGGCCCCATGGCGAGCTTGTGCAGACGTCCGACCGGAATGCCGAGGGTACCGGTCACCGTCGCGGGGCTCAATTCCCGCTCGGTCGCTTCCCGGTCGTTCGGCACGACCCTCGCCCAATCGTTGGCGGTCGCGATGATCTCGCCGACCTCGTCGAGCGGGACATCCTTCTTGAGCTTGATCGTCAGCGCCTGGGAATGGCAGCGCATCGCACCGATACGCACGCACAGGCCGTCGATCGGGATGCTGCCCGGCGTGCGGAAGGCCGGCTTGCCGAGAATCTTGTTGCACTCGGCACCGCCCTTCCACTCTTCCTTGCTCTGACCGTGCTCGACCGGCACATCGATCCAGGGGATCAGGCTGCCAGCCAGCGGGGTGTTGCGGAAGTTCCTGGTCGGGAACGCATCGGAACGAATGGTCTCGGCGACCTTGCGATCGATGTCGAGAATCGCGGAAGCCGGATCGGCGAGCAGGTCTGAGACAGACGCATGGATCGCCCCCATCTGCGCAATGAGTTCGCGCATGTTCTGGGCCCCGGCACCAGACGCTGCCTGATAGGTCATCGCCGACACCCACTCGACCAGGTCGTGCTTGAACAGGCCACCCAGACCCATCAACATCAGCGATACGGTGCAATTGCCGCCGATCCAGTTACGCCCACCCTTGCCCAGTGCGTCCTGGATAACATGCATGTTCACCGGATCGAGGATGATTACCGCATCATCGGCCATTCGCAGCGCCGAGGCGGCGTCGATCCAGTGGCCATTCCAGCCGGTCTCTCGCAGCTTCGGATACACCGCCTTGGTGTAATCACCGCCCTGGCAGGTGATCACGATGTCGCACGCCTTCAAGGCATCGATGTTCATCGCGTCCTGCAGCGGTTCGGAGGCCTCCTTGCCACCCAACACCGGCGCCTTGCCCCCGGCGTTGGAGGTCGAGAAATACACCGGATCGATATGAGCGAAATCGCCCTCTTCGACCATGCGTTGCATCAGCACGGAACCCACCATGCCCCGCCAACCAACCAAACCGACCTTTTTCATTGCCATTCCTTTGTCAAGACCCCAAATCCCTTACAGCGCCGCCAGCACGGCGTCGCCCATTTCCCGGGTACCGACCCGGCGCGTACCCGGCTCGTAGATATCGCCAGTACGCAGCCCCTGCGCCAACACCTTCTTGACCGCGTCCTCGACCCGTTTCGCGGCCTCTTCGTGTCCGAAGGTGTAGCGCAACATCATCGCCGCCGACAGAATCGTTGCCAGCGGATTCGCGACCCCCTGACCGGCGATGTCGGGTGCCGAGCCATGCGACGGCTCGTACAAGCCCTTGTTGTGTTCGTCGAGCGACGCCGACGGCAGCATGCCGATCGACCCGGTCAACATCGACGCCTCGTCCGACAGGATGTCACCGAACATGTTGCCGGTGACCATCACGTCGAACTGCTTGGGCGCACGCACCAGTTGCATCGCCGCATTGTCCACCAGCATGTGGCTGAGTTCCACATCGGGGTAGTCGGCCGCCAGCTCGCTCATCACGTCGCGCCACAGCTGGGTGGTCTCGAGCACGTTCATCTTGTCCACCGAACACAGGCGCTTGCCGCGCTTGCGTGCCGCCTCGAACGCGACCCGTCCGATACGCCGGATCTCGGACTCGGTGTAGTGCATGGTGTTGAAACCATAGCGCTGCTGCGCGCCGTCGACCTCGCGCATCTCGATGCCACGCGGCTGACCGAAGTAGATGTCCCCGGTCAGCTCGCGCACGATCAGGATGTCCAGCCCGGCGACCACCTCCGGCTTCAACGAGGACGCGTTGGCCAGTTCCGGATAGAGAATGGCCGGGCGCAGGTTCGCGAACAGGCCGAGCTCCTTGCGGATCGCCAGCAGGCCGCGCTCGGGGCGTTGCTCACGCGGCAGGGTATCCCATTTTGGCCCGCCGACCGCGCCGAGCAGGATGGCATCGGCTGCCCTCGCCAAAGCAGAGGTGGCTTCCGGGTAGGGGACGCCGGTCGCATCGACCGCGCCGCCGCCAATCAGTCCCTCTTCCATCTCGAAGCCGAGTTCCAGTGCCTCGAGTACACGCACGGCCTCGGCCATGATCTCGGGGCCAATCCCGTCGCCCGGCAACACACAAATCTTCATCGAACAATCCTTGTATCAGGAGAAATAGTAGGGATGCTCGGCACGACGCTTCGCTTCGAAGGCGCGGATCTCGTCTGCATGAAGCAGCGTCAGGCCGATGTCGTCCCAGCCATTGAGCAGGCATTCCTTGCGGAAAGCATCGACCTCGAAGCCAATCTCGACCCCGTCCGGACGGATGACCTTCTGCGCCTGCAGGTCGACCCTGAGCCGGTAGCCTTCCTCCGCCTCGCACTGGCGGAACAGTTCGTCCACCTGCTCCGCAGGCAGCACGATCGGCAACACCCCATTCTTGAAGCAGTTGTTGAAGAAGATGTCGGCGAAACTCGGCCCGATCAGGCAGCGGATGCCGAAATCCTCCAGCGCCCAGGGCGCGTGTTCGCGCGAGCTGCCACAACCGAAGTTGTCACGGGTCAGCAGAATCTGCGCACCCTGGTAGCGAGACTTGTTCAGCACGAAATCCGGATTGCGCGGCCGGGCGGCACAATCCTGCCCCGGCTCGCCCTGATCGAGGTAACGCCACTCGTCGAACAGATTCGGTCCGAAGCCACTGCGCTTGATCGATTTCAGGAACTGCTTGGGGATGATCGCGTCGGTGTCGACGTTCGCGCGATCCAGCGGTGCGGCCAAGCCTTCAAGTACGGTAAATGCTTTCATTATCTCACTGACCTCTGGATGGCCTCGCCACCCCTCTCGATGTCTTTACCAATGCCATGCACGGTGTTGCAGCCAGCGATGAAGAAACTGCCGGCAATCAGGAAAACCGAAACGATGATTGTCTTCATGAGGCCCTCCGGTCTATCAAACCAGTTTACGCACATCGGTGAAGTGTCCGGTCACCGCGGCTGCGGCCGCCATGGCGGGGCTGACCAGATGAGTTCGACCGCCCGCGCCCTGACGGCCTTCGAAGTTGCGGTTCGACGTGGAAGCGCAGTGCTCACCGGCCTCTAGGCGGTCGGCATTCATCGCCAGGCACATCGAACAGCCCGGTTCGCGCCACTCGAAGCCGGCCGCGATGAAAATCTCGTGCAAACCCTCCTCTTCGGCCTGGCGCTTGACCAGTCCGGAACCCGGCACCACCAGCACCCGCTTGACCGAGTTCGCCTTGCTGCGACCCTTGGCGACCTTGGCCGCCTCGCGCAAATCCTCGATCCGCGAGTTGGTGCAGGAGCCGATGAAAACCTGATCGACCGGGATCTCGGTGATCGGGGTATTCGGTGCCAACCCCATGTACTTCAAGGCTCGCTCCAGGCCTTCCCGCTTGATCGGGTCGGAAATCGTCGCCGGATCCGGCACCCGTCCGTTGATCGTGGTCACCATCTCGGGCGAGGTACCCCAGGTGACTTGCGGCTCGATCTGGCTCGCATCGAGTTCGACCACCTTGTCGAACTCGGCGCCTTCGTCCGAATGCAGGGTGCGCCAGTACGAGACCGCCATGTCCCAGGCCTCGCCGGTGGGCGCGAAGGGTTTGCCGCGCAGGTACTCGATGGTGGTCTCGTCCACCGCGACCATGCCGGCACGCGCCCCGGCTTCGATCGCCATGTTGCACACCGTCATCCGCCCTTCCATCGACAGCGCGCGGATCGCACTACCGCCGAACTCGAGCGCATAGCCAGTGCCGCCGGCGGTGCCAATCTTGCCGATGATCGCAAGCACGATGTCCTTGGCGGTGACGCCAGCCGGCAAATCGCCATCGACCCGGATCAGCATGGTGCGGGACTTCTTCTGCAAGAGGCACTGGGTCGCCAGTACATGTTCGACCTCGGAGGTCCCGATACCGTGCGCAAGGCAGCCGAGCGCGCCGTGGGTCGAGGTATGCGAATCACCACAGACGACGGTCATCCCGGGCAGGGTCGCGCCGTTCTCGGGTCCGATCACGTGCACGATGCCCTGGCGCAGGTCCTTGAACGGGAAGTAGGCCAGCGCACCCGACTCGCGGATGTTCGCATCCAGGGTCTCGACCTGAGTCCGCGACACCGGATCCTGGATACCCTGCTCCCAGTGGTCGGTGGGGGTGTTGTGATCCGCGGTCGCGACAATGGAACTCACTCTCCAAGGCTTGCGTCCGGCCAGTTTGAGGCCCTCGAAAGCTTGTGGGCTAGTGACTTCGTGCACCAGGTGCCGGTCGATGTAGATCAACGCGGTGCCGTCGTCCTGCTGGCGGACGAGGTGGCTCGTCCAGAGCTTTTCATAAAGCGTTTGCGGTTTCATCCCGTCTTTTCCAGAGAAGATAAAGTCGTTGATTATTTCACACGGTGCGGCAGGTGAATAGTTACCCGCCGACTGGATGCCCGCCCGACGGGCTAGCGCCGCGCCGCCTGATAGAGCGGCATCACCCGTTGCGACACCTCGGCCAGCTCGCGCTGCCGGTTCGCGTGGGTCGGGTGGGTGGACAGCCACTGCGGCGGCGAAGCCCCTCCGCCGGAGGACATCTTGTTGAACAGGCTGACCGCCGCTCGCGGGTCGTAGCCGGCCCTCGCCGCCAGTTCGACCCCGATCCGGTCGGCCTCGATCTCGTGCAGGCGCGAGTGCGGCAGCTCGAAGGTCACGCGCGCGACCGTACTCATCAAGTCCTGGCCGACGTTTCCCACACCGAGCAAGGCCCCGGCAACCGAGACCCCCATGCCGGTGGCGACGCTGCGCGAGGCCTGCTCGCGGGAATGCTCGCGCAAGGCGTGGGCCATCTCGTGACCAAGCACCGCGGCAATCTCGTCGTCGGTGAGGTTCAGGCGATCGATCAGCCCGGAGTAGATCATCATCTTGCCACCGGCCATGCACCAGGCATTGAGGCTGTCGGACTGCAGCACGTTGATCTCCCAGTTCCAACGGAGCGCATCCGATCGGAATGCCGCGGTCTGCGGAATCAGACGGTTGGTGATGGTGCGGACCCGGTTCAGCTGCGCCGCATTGCGGTTGAGCAGATTCTGCTTGCGCGCCTCGGCAAGCACTTGCTGGTATTGCTGAGCCGACGCCTGCTCCATCTCCTGGGCAGAGATCAGCATCATCTGGCCGCGATCGACCCCCACGGCACCGCGCTCAGTCGTCTGGACGGTGGCGCACCCCACCAGCCAAAACCCCAGCAAGCCGATGAAGACACTTTTCACGTAGCGCATGCTCATGTACTCCTCTCCCCCCCTGGCCGCCACCCGAGCAACAGCCAGAAATAACCGACCAACGCGAATCCGGACCCGATCGTAAAAGTCCACGACGCCCCCAGGCTGTCCCAGGTGAAGCCACTCAGCAGTCCACCGAGCATGCCGCCAGCGCCGAACGACAGGCTGCCATACAGCGCTTGTCCACGCGATTGGAGTTTGCCCGGAAACCATTGGTTCACCAGCGAGATCGCTGCTGCATGATAAGCGCCGAAGGTCACCCCGTGCAGCAGTTGAGCGACCAGGATGAGCGTTACGCTTCCCACCCCCCAGCCTATCATCACGAAGCGGGCCACTGCGGCCAGGAATGAGACCAGCAGGATCGCACGCAAGGAAAATCGCCTTGCCAGGCGAGGCATCCACAGAAACACCAGAATCTCGGCCACGACACCCAGCGTCCACATCCACCCGACCACCGATTTGCCATAGCCATTGTCGACGAGATAAATCGAGTAGAAGACATACAGCGCACCATGCGCGGCCGACATGAAGAAGCACGCCCCGAGCAAGGCCCTGACTTCCGGGCGACGCAACACCGTGGCCAGGCTGTCGGTCACCGTATGCGCCAGTGGTCGTCCGGATTCCGGCACCAGCATCGCACAGACGACGATACCGCCGAGCACCATCGCGGTCATCCACAGCACGGCCTCCACCGGCAACACGTCCAGTGCGTAGCCTATGCCCAACACGGCGACGATGAAGCCGACCGAACCCCATGCCCGGATCCCGCCGTAACGATGGCCCTCCCGACCCAGGTGATCGAAGGTCACACTCTCGATCAATGGCAGCGCAGCGCTCCAGAAGAAACCCATCAGCGCCATCCCCAGAAAGATGCCGCCAAAACTGGTCGTCATGAAGAACAGCGAGAACCCGGCCAGGCTGGCCAGCGCGGAGAGCCTGACGATCGGGACACGCATACCCAGCCGCTCGGCCAGCCAGCCCCACAGGTTGGGCGCGAGGATGCGCATGACCTGCATCAACGACATCAGGATCGCGATGTCGGTGGCCGAGAACGACAACGACTGCAGGTAGAGCGTGAAGTACGGCGAAAATGCGCCGATGAAGGCGAAATAGAAGAAGTAGTAGCTGGAAAGGCGCCAGTACGGCAGCGACTGCATTCCGGGTCAGTCGGCGCTCGGCGAAGGCGGCGATTGAACACCGTCCGGGCTGAGACCCGCGATACGCGGTGTGTCGGTATGGACGTCGCCGCACTGCGCACGATGGCGCAAGGCATGATCGATCAGCACCAGCGCCAGCATGCTCTCGGCGATGGGCGTGGCACGAATGCCGACACAGGGGTCATGCCGCCCATGGGTATTCACGACGACCGGCGCGCCCTGCTTGTCGATCGAACGCCGGTCGAGCCGGATGCTGGAGGTCGGCTTGATCGCGATGCTGACCTTGATGTCCTGCCCGGTCGAGATGCCGCCGAGCACGCCACCGGCGTTGTTCGACAGATAACCTTCGGGCGTCATCTCGTCGGAATGCTCGGTGCCACGCTGCGCGACACAGCCGAAGCCGGCGCCGACCTCGACCCCCTTGACCGCGTTGATGCCCATCATCGCGTAGGCTATGTCGGCGTCGAGCCGGTCGTACACCGGCTCACCCCAGCCGACCGGTACGCCGCTCGCGACCACGTTGATGCGCGCCCCGACCGAGTCGCCCGACTTGCGCAAGGCGTCCATATAGGCTTCCAGCTCCGGGACGATGGCGTCATTCGGGGCGAAGAACGGGTTCTGGTCCACGGCCCGCCAATCGACGAACGGAATCTCGATCGGCCCAAGCTGTGCCATGTAGCCACGGATCACGATGCCGTAACGTTCCTTGAGCCATTTACGCGCGATCGCACCAGCCGCGACCCTGACCGCGGTCTCACGCGCGGACGAACGCCCGCCTCCTCGGTGGTCGCGAATACCGTACTTCTGCCAGTAGGCGTAGTCGGCATGACCGGGCCGGAAGGTTTCGGCGATGTTGCCGTAGTCGCGCGAGCGCTGGTCCTGGTTGCGGATCAACAGGCCGATCGGGGTACCGGTGGTCAGGCCTTCGAATACGCCTGAGAGGATCTCGACCTCGTCCGGCTCACGACGCTGGGTGACGTGGCGAGAGGTGCCCGGCTTGCGCCGGTCGAGCTCGGCCTGGATATCCGAAGCGGTGATCGGCAACCCCGGCGGGCATCCGTCGACGATGCACCCGATCGCCGGGCCATGGGATTCGCCGAAGGAGGTCACGCAAAAGAGGGTGCCGATGCTGTTGCCGGACATGGAGGACTCACGAAAGCGCTGGAAATCAGGCGGCGAAGTTTAGCATAGCCCTCATGCCTTCCTGTGCCGCCACCGGCACTCCGAGTTCGCGAATCAACCTGCGGCGCAGCCCGACGACGACCTTACGCCGTGTTCGCGCGCCCTCCCATCGGAATGACGTGTCCCTGGCGCGACGCACCGCGCAGCTTGCCGACGCGCCGGCCGCCAAGATATCTCTCCGAGCACTCAGTGAAAGAAGCGCTCCAGCCTCTCGAACACCTCATGGTCTGCCCCATGGCGCCGCACCGACAAGACGTCGATGAGTTTCTCCAGTTGCAACACCATCTGTTCCAGACGCTGATCGTCGAAGACCAGCAACCAGATCCGGCTCTTTTCGGGGTTGGACATCGGCATGCACAGAATGCCTTCGACGTTGAACGCCCGCCTGGCGAAGAGATTGCAGATATGACTCATCACGCCCGGATGATTATTGACTTCAAGTTCCAGCACGACCTTGGCACAACTCGCCTGCTGCAAGGGTTCGGCAACCTGTTCGATCATGTTCAGCCTCCGATCATTTCGGTATTGGCGGCACCCGGCGGCACCATGGGATAGACGAATTCATTGCGATCGATGGACGCATGAATCAGGCACGGACCGGGACGCGCGAGCGCCTCGGCCAGGGTCGCACGTGGATCGTCCGACGCATCGAGATCGACGCCAGCGATGCCGAAGCCTTCGGCGATCTTCAGGAAATCCGGCGCACCTCGATATTTCGACGCAAAGGTCCGCTTGCCGTAGAACAGACTCTGCTGCTGGAACACCAATCCGAGCGAGTTGTTGTTCATCAGCACGATCTTGACGTTCAGGCCTTCCTCGGCGAGCGTGGCGAGTTCCTGGATGTTCATCATCAGGCTGCCGTCACCGGAAAAGCACACCACCGTCCGCTCGGGCGCGGCCAAGGCCGCACCGATCGCGGTCGGCATGCCGAAGCCCATCGTACCCAGTCCGCCGGAGGTTAGCCACTGGCGCGGGCGACGGAACGGATAGGCTTGTGCGACCCACATCTGATGCTGGCCGACATCGGTGGTGATCACCGCCTCGTCGTCCAGCGCAGCGGCGACCGCACGAATCAGCCCATAGTGGCTGCGCGGATCTTCCTCGCTCGCCCACTGCACCGGATGCGCGGCCCTCAGACGACCGACCTCGGCCAGCCACTCCGGACGCAGTTGCACCTTGACTTGCGGAATCAGCGCTTCGAGCACCGCCTCGACATCGCCATTGATGGCGACATGGGCGGTCTTGATCTTGTGCAGTTCGGACGGGTCGACATCGACATGGATGATGTTGGCCCGGGGACAGAACTCGGCCGCCTTGCCGATCGCCCTGTCATCGAAGCGGGCCCCGATCACGACCAGCAGGTCGGCCTCCTCCAGCACATAGTTGGTATAGCGCGCGGCATGCATACCGAGCATGCCGATCGACAGCGGATGATCGACCGGCATCGCCCCCAGGCCCATCAGTGTCATCGTGGTCGGAAGCCCCGCCTGCTCGGCCAGCGTGACCGCCTGCTGCGCCGCACCGGAGTGAATCACCCCGCCGCCGAGATACAGCACCGGACGCTGCGCCTCGTTGATCATTCTGGCCGCCGCCTCGATCGCTGCGTGATCGAGCGCCGGGCATGGGGTGGCGACAGCCGGTTCCGGGTAGGCCTCGAAGCTCAGCGTCTGATTCTGAACGTCCTTGGGGATGTCGACCAGCACCGGCCCGGGTCGACCCGACATCGCGAGACGAAACGCTTCCGGAATCACTTCGAGCAATTCCTGGGCGGAACGGACCAGGAAATTGTGCTTGGTGATCGGCACGGTGATCCCATAGATGTCGACTTCCTGGAAGGCGTCGGTGCCGACCATGGACAAGGGCACCTGGCCGGTGATCGCGACCATGGGGATCGAATCCAGCATCGCATCGGCGATGGCGGTCACGAGATTGGTCGCCCCGGGTCCGCTCGATGCGAAACAGACCTCCGGACGACCCGACACCCGGGCCATGCCCTGCGCCATGAAACCCGCGCCCTGCTCGTGACGGGCCAGAACGTGGTGAATGCCGTCGCTGCCCGACAAGGCATCGTAGATCGGAAGAATCGCGCCTCCGGGAAGGCCTGCGATGGTGCGGATGCCCTGCCTTTCGAGCAGGCGCACGACCAGTTCGGCGCCAGTCATTTGCAACATGTGCTTCTCCTTGACTTCAGTGGTCCGGGAGCAAGTTCCGGCGGCCAGAAAACAAAACCCCCGCCGGGCTTGCGCGCCGGCGGGGGTTGGAATCGGGTGCTCTTTTTTCCTGTCCCTCAGGGCGCGCGTCTGCCTACGCTTACTACTACGCGTACGACAGCGACTACGGCGAAGGAACGGGAATGGAGTGTCATCAGTAACAAATCGGTAAATGCGTGGCGATTATAAGCTGCTTGTATTCGGCGATACAAGCAGGTTTTCATGTTTCGAGAATGGGATTCAGGCCTTGCCTTCGCGGAGCAGCCTGCGCAAGACCTTGCCGACGTTCGTCTTTGGCAATTCCGAGCGGAATTCGATCAGATGTGGCACCTTGTAGGCGGTCAGGCTGGTCTTGCAGTGGGCGATAACCGCCTCGCGGGTCAGCGAAGGGTTGCGCGGGACGATGAAGACCTTGACCGCCTCGCCGCTGTGTTCATCGGCCACGCCCACCGCCGCCACTTCCATTACATCGGGATGGGCCGCGATGACATCCTCGATCTCGTTCGGGTACACATTGAAACCGGACACCAGAATCATGTCCTTCTTGCGATCGACGATGCGGATGAATCCCTTTTCGTCGATGGTCGCGATATCGCCAGTACGGAGGAATCCGTCCGCCGTGAAAGCGCGCTTGGTGTCTTCCGGGCGATTCCAGTATTCGCGCATCACCTGCGGGCCCTTGACACACAGTTCACCGGGCTGACCGAAGCCGACCTCCTCGCCATCCTCGTTGCGGACACTGACTTCGGTAGACGAGATCGGCAGTCCGATCGAGTGATTGAAGGCCTTCAGATTCATCGGATTGATGCTGACCGCGGGCGAGGTTTCGGTCAGCCCGTAGGCTTCGATCAGCGTCGTGCCAGTGACTGCCTGCCACCGCTCGGCCACCGCCTGCTGGACAGCCATCCCCCCGCCCAGGGCAAAGTTGAGCGCAGAGAAGTCGAGATTCTTGAAATCCGGGTGGTTCAACAAGGCGTTGAAGAGTGTATTGACCCCGGTGATGACCGTGAACTTGTGCTTGCCCAGTTCCTTGACGAAACCTGGAATGTCACGCGGATTGATGATCAGCACATTGGTCGCACCGATCTTGGAAAAGGTCAGGCAATTCGCGGTCAAGGAAAAGATGTGATAAAGCGGCAGAGCGGTGATGATCACTTCCTCGCCTTCGGCGAGAAAAGGCTTGATCCACGCATGGGCCTGTTGCAGGTTGGCGATGATGTTGCCATGGGTCAGGACCGCGCCCTTGGCCACACCGGTCGTCCCCCCGGTGTATTGCAGGTAGGCGATGTCATCATGACCGACTTCTATGGGGTCGGATCGAAGTTGACCGCCACGTTTGAGCGCGTCTGAAAAACGCACCGCACCGGGCAGGTGCCAGCGGGGCACCATCTTCTTGACCCTCCGGACGACGAAATCGACGATCAGTGCCTTCGGGAAGCCCAGCATCTCGCCGAGAGAAGTGATCACGACATGCTTCAGCCCGACCTTTGACTGCACCTGCTCGAGCGTGTGGGCGAAATTCTCGACGATCACGATCGCTTCGGCACCCGCATCACGGAGCTGATGCTCGAGTTCCCTGGGGGTATACAGCGGATTGACATTGACGACGGTATAACCCGCCCGCAACACACCGAACATCGCGATCGGGTATTGCAGCAGGTTGGGCATCATCAGCGCGATGCGCGTCTTGGGCGGCAGCTTCAGTTCTTGCTGCAGGTAGGCGGCGAAAGCTTCCGACAAGCGATCCAGCTCGTCATAGGTGATCCCCTTGCCCATGGAGAGATAGGCGGTGCGCGGTCCGAACTTGCGAACACTCTGCGCGAACAGGTCACCGAGCGAGGCAAACTCGTCGATGCTGATCTCGGCCGGGATTCCCTCCGGATAGCTGCTGAGCCAAACCTTTTCCATGCCGTCTCCTCTCCGGTAGGCCAACCGGGCTCCGGCAACGGAGGAACAAACAAATGCCGCAGCCGGGATTCGGCCGAGCCTGAACCTCCACCGGAACCGTCGCATCCGCCCGGCGTCGGACAAGGCCCGGCCCCGTCGATAAACCGATGAAGCCCGTTTCAGGCTTCGCCTGCTTCCTGCGGCCAGTTGCGAATATAGTTCTTCAGCATGCGATTCTCGAAGCTTTGCTCTTCCAGCACCGCCTTGGCCACATCATGAAAGGACACCACCCCCATCAGCGTGTTCCCTTCCATCACCGGCAGATAACGCTGATGATGCTCGACCATCAGGCGCCGCAACTCGTCCATCTCCATGTTTGGCGCGGCGGTCATCGGGAGCGCGATCATCGCGTCACGGATCGACGTCTCTGCCCATTGTGCCCCGCCCTTGTGAACCGCCTGCAAGACCTCTCGAAAGGTCAGGATGCCGGCCATTCGTCCGCCGTCGAACACCACGACCGAGCCGACGTCCTGCTCGGTCATGATCTCGACCGCCTCGGCCAGCGAGCGCTCCGGCGCGATGGTGTACAACACCTTACCCTTGATTGCGAGAATTTCGCTGACCAGCATCTTTGAGACCCTCAAGAAATTGCCAGAAACACCGTCCCGGTGCATCGAATACCGATTCACTCCGGACACCGACCGACGAGGCACACCCGGGACTCCAGTCGAACCGCCCCATACCACGCGCCAGGGGACGGTTTCCGTGTGCCCTCACATGTCGGCTACTTGATCAGTTCGGACAACTTGTCCTTGCGCGCAGCCCATTCTTCCGCGTCCGGCAATGGCTCCTTGCGCTCGACGATCGGCTTCCACTGGCTCGACAATTCGGCATTGATCGCGATGAAATGCTGCTGGTCGGCCGGTACATCGTCTTCGGCGAAAATCGCCTCGACCGGACACTCGGCGACACACAGGGTGCAGTCGATGCACTCCTCCGGGTCGATCACCAGAAAGTTCGGACCTTCACGAAAACAATCGACCGGACAGACATCGACGCAATCGGTATACTTGCAGCGAATACAGGATTCGGTCACCACGTAAGTCATTTGAAGAAATCTCCACGGTTCGATAAAAGGCCTGCGGCGCGATGGTCGGCAGCCCAATCCGCACAATATAGCGGAGTCCACGGCATTTTTACCACGATGATCGGTCTGACCGCGCCGATTTGCAAAGCAAAGCCTTGACGCGGATGGCCGCATCGCATAACTTCTTCTGACGTTTTTCTCGACGCTGGCGTCGCCAGGTCACTTCCCCAGAACCGCATCCGGTTCAACCCCCGATTCGAGTCACCATCGCCACCCCTGAAGCGAGGAACCATGAGCGAGCATATTCATTACGTCACCGATGCCAATTTCGAAGCCGAAGTGCTGCAGGAGCAGTTGCCGGTACTCGTCGATTACTGGGCTGAATGGTGTGGTCCGTGCAAGATGATCGCGCCCATTCTCGACGATGTCGCCAAAGAGTACGCAGGCAAGCTCAAGGTCGCGAAATTGAATATCGACGAAAATCAGGAAACGCCAGCCAAGTTCGGCATTCGCGGCATTCCGACCCTGATGCTGTTCAAGGGCGGTAACATCGAGGCGACCAAGGTCGGCGCCTTGTCCAAATCTCAACTGACCGCCTTCCTCGACAGCAATCTCTGATTCACCAGCGGGCTTCACAAGAACCCCTCGCGGCGCCACCGGACGACCCGTCCCCTCCCCGGCGCCGCCGCAACTCCCCTCAGTTCCTCCTTCCATCGGTCACATTCACCTACGCTCAAACGCGTCCTGCTGCCATGCAACTATCGGAGTTAAAGTCCCTCCACGTAAGCCAACTCCTCGAGATGGCCACCGAAAACGGCATCGAAGGTGCCAACCGGTTGAAAAAACAAGAACTCGTCTTCGCACTGCTCAAGAACAGAGCCAAGAAAGGCGAACCGATATACGGTGACGGCGCACTCGAAGTGCTGCCCGATGGTTTCGGGTTTCTGCGCTCGCCGGACACGTCCTATCTGGCCGGCACCGACGACATCTATGTCTCGCCGTCGCAGATCCGCCGCTTCAACCTGCACACCGGCGACACGATCGAAGGCGAGATCCGCACGCCCAAGGAGGGTGAGCGCTACTTCGCGATGGTCAAGCTCGACAAGATCAATGGCGAGTCACCCGAGAACTGCAAGCACAAGATCCTGTTCGAAAACCTGACCCCGCTGCACCCCAACGCCTGCCTCAAGCTCGAGCGTGACATGCGTGGCGAGGAGAACATCACCGGTCGGATCATCGACATGATCGCACCGATCGGCAAGGGGCAGCGTGGCCTGATCGTGTCTCCGCCGAAAAGCGGCAAGACGGTGATGTTGCAGCACATCGCGCACGCCATCACGTCCAATCATCCGGATGTGGTCGTGATCGTGCTGCTGATCGACGAACGCCCGGAAGAAGTCACCGAGATGCAGCGTTCGGTGCGCGGCGAAGTCGTCGCCTCGACCTTCGACGAACCGGCCTCCCGCCATGTGCAGGTCGCCGAGATGGTGATCGAAAAGGCCAAACGCCTGACCGAGCACAAAAAGGATGTGGTCATCCTGCTCGACTCGCTGACCCGACTCGCACGTGCCTACAACACCGTGGTTCCGGCCTCGGGCAAGGTGCTGACCGGCGGTGTCGACGCGAATGCACTGCAGAAACCCAAGCGCTTTTTCGGCGCGGCCCGGAATATCGAGGAAGGTGGGAGCCTGACCATCATCGCGACCGCGCTGATCGACACCGGCAGCCGCATGGACGACGTCATCTACGAGGAGTTCAAGGGCACCGGCAACATGGAACTCCACCTCGACCGCCGCATGTCCGAGAAACGGGTCTATCCGTCGATCAACGTCAACCGCTCCGGCACCCGCCGCGAAGAGCTGCTGATGAAGTCGGACATTCTGCAAAAGGTGTGGGTGCTGCGCAAACTGCTCTACGGCATGGACGACATCGACGCGATGGAATTCCTGCTCGACAAGGTGCGCGCGACCAAGAACAACGCCGAGTTCTACGACGCGATGCGCTCGGGTCGCTGACCCTGGTGTCCCGGCGGCGCTCGACGCGGCGCCACTGAATGGAACAAAGCCACCCGTAGGTGGCTTTGTTCTTTATTGCCCTGTACCGCCTGAAGCGGGAACGATTACTTGCTGTAGTCGAAAAAGCCCCGCCCTGTCTTGCGACCAAGGTAGCCGGCTTCGACCATTTCGACCAATAACGGTGCCGGACGATACTTGGAGTCCTTGTAGCCCTCGTAGAGGACTTGCATGACGGCGACCTCCACATCCAGACCGATCAGATCGCACAGGGCAAGCGGTCCGATGGGATGGTTGCATCCCAGCTTCATCGCTTCATCGATCTCGGCCGCGGTCGCCAAACCCTCGCTGAGCGCGAATACCGCCTCGTTGATCATCGGGCACAGCATGCGGTTGACGACGAAACCCGGACTGTTGCGCACCTGCACCGGCGTCTTGCCGACCATGCGGGATACCGCCTCCACCGCGGCATAGGTCTCATCCGAAGTCTGCAGGCCGCGAATCAGCTCGACCAGTGCCATCAAGGGCACTGGATTGAAGAAATGCATGCCGACCACCTTGTCGGCCCGCTTGGTCGATGCCGCGAGTTTGGTGATCGAAATCGACGAGGTATTGGTCGCGATGATCGCATCCGGGCGCACACAAGCATCCAGCTCGGCGAAGATCTTCAGCTTGATGTCGAGATCCTCGCTCGCAGCCTCGATCACCAGGTCGGCATCTGCCATCCCGCCGAGTTCGGTACCGGATGCAATGCGTCCAAGCACTTCGGCCTTTTGCCCCTCGGTCAACTTCTCTTTCTTGACCATCCTGTCCAGGCTACCGGAGATCGTTTTCATACCGCGTTCGACTGCCGCATCGGTAACATCCGTCATCACCACGTCGACGCCTGCCAGCGAAAACACCTGAGCGATGCCATTGCCCATGGTGCCTGCACCGACGATACCAACCTTGCGAATATCCATAGTTCTCCTCTCTCGTTCGTGTAGACCAACGCTACAAACTCGGCTCGACCACTCCATACCGGAGGGTATGGCGTAACTCTAGCTTACCCCGACCATCGGTACCACCCTGCTGGGCATCGATCACGAAGACGCAAGCACAAGGCGCGCATGGCAAGGATACCCGCAAGAACCGCACAATGCACAATGCATCGAGGAGTCCTGACCACGGGCAAAAGGAAAGGGGACACGATCGGGCATCCCAGAAATGAAATGGGAGTCCGATTGGACTCCCATTTTGATATTGGCGGAGTGGACGGGGCTCGAACCCGCGACCCCCGGCGTGACAGGCCGGTATTCTAACCAACTGAACTACCACTCCAAAACTGCTGCCGAATTCGCTCCGGCCAGTACTCAGCGCTGCTGCTGAATACCGAAACCTGGCGTCCCCACGGGGATTCGAACCCCGGTTACCGCCGTGAAAGGGCGATGTCCTAGGCCTCTAGACGATGGGGACCTGTCTTTCGTTTGGTGGAGGTAAGCGGGATCGAACCGCTGACCTCTTG
>JAUVVG010000073.1 GCA_030604735.1 Azoarcus sp. | reverse complement strand
TCCGCGTTCGCCCAAGACCGAGCGTTTCTCCGCAGGGCGCCAGCCCTATGACGGCCTGGTCACCCCGGACGGCCGCTATTTCATCGCCGGCCTGTTCGGCGAGGATGGTCTGGCGATGCTGGACCTGTGGCACCCCGAGAAGGGGGTGCGCAAAATACTCGACGGCTATGGCCGGGGCGAGGAGGTGATGCCGGTGTACAAGATGCCGCACCTGCGGGGCTGGGCGGTGGCGGGTGGGCGGGCCTATCTTCCGGCCATCGGTCGGCACGAGGTACTGGTCGTGGATACCCGAGACTGGCAGGAGGTTGCCCGCATTCCGGTGCACAGCCAGCCGGTGTTCGTGATGGCGCGCCCGGATGGCCGGCAGGTATGGGTTAACTTCGCCTTCCCCGACAACGGCAAGCTGCAGGTGATCGACACCCAGACCAACCAGGTCACCGATACCTTGTCGCCGGGTCGGGCCATCCTGCACATGGAGTTCACCCCACGCGGCGAGCATGTCTGGGTGTCCTCGCGCGACGACAACAAGGTGGTGGTGTACGACACCGACCGGCGCACTGTCGTCACCGAGTTACCGGCGGCCAACCCCAGCGGCATCTTCTTCACCAGTCGCGCGGTCCGGATCGGGTTCTGACATGGACGCGGCGCAGATGCAGGCCGGCGAACGCAGTCTGCTCAACGACTGGCAGCATGGCTTTCCCCTGGTCGAGCGGCCGTTCGAGGCGCTCGCCACGACGACCGGGCTAGACGAGGCCGAGGTGATCGCCTGTTTCTCGCGCTGGCGCGATCAGGGGCTGGTCAGCCGGATCGGGGCCGTGTTCGCGACGCGTCGGGTCGGGGCCAGCGCACTGGCCGCGTTGGCTGCGCCGTCCGACCGTTTCGAGGCGATCGCGGCCCGGGTCAGCGCGATACCGGAAGTCAACCACAACTACGAGCGCGAGCACCGCTACAACCTGTGGTTCGTCATTACCGCGGCGACCCCCAGGCGGCTCGAGGCGGTGGTTGCGGAAATCGAGGCAAAGACCAGTTGTGCCGTCATCGTGTTGCCGATGGAAGAGGCCCATCATATCGACCTGGGCTTCGATCTGGTGCATGGACGCGGTCGCCAGGGTCGGACCGGGGGGTCGGCGGACGAGTCCTTGCATAACGGCTTTTCAAGGACCGGATTGTTGCGGGGCGAATTTTCGCCGGGCATGCCGGCAAGGTCGTCCAGTCGCAGCACGGCCGGTCCGCAAGCAGGCGTGCAGGCCAAGGCCGACCAGGGTGGTCCGCCCTGCGCGCTGGGCGAGATCGAGCAGGCGCTGGTGCGTGTGCTGCAGGACGGGCTGCCGCTTCGGGAACGACCCTATGACGAGATCGGGCGCGAGATCGGTGTCACCGGTGCGTTTGTCCTCGAGACCCTAGAAGGCTGGCTGGCGACCGGCGTATTGCGTCGCTTTGGCGTCGTGGTGCGCCACCACGAACTCGGCTATACCGCGAACGCGATGTGCGTGTGGGACATCCCAGACGAAATGGCGGCCGACCTGGGCCGGCGGCTAGGCGCAGAACCCGGGGTCACGCTGTGCTATCGCCGCAGCCGGGCGCGCCCGGACTGGCCCTTCAACCTGTTCTGCATGATCCATGGCAAGGCCCGTGACGAGGTGCTGACCATCCGCGACCGGATCGCAGGCAAGCTCGCGCTCGACCAGTTCCCGCATGCCGTGCTGTTCAGCCGGCGCCGTTTCAAGCAATGCGGTGCGCGTTATCTACCGGAGACCGCACATGCCTGAGCGGTCAGACCTTTCCGGCAAGCGCGGCGATACCATCCATGCCGATCATTCGGTTTCCCACGGTACCGCCGCATCCATGGCTGACGACCAGGTTGGGTCTGTGGTTGACAGCGGCAACGCTGATGCCTACCGCTATCCGTCGCCGCCGCAGAGACTGGATGAGCTCGACAGGCGCCTGATCAACCACCTCCAGGGGGGCTTCCCGCTGACCGAGCGGCCCTATGCCGATGTCGCGCAAGCGCTAGGCATGACCGAGGCGATGGTGATCGCGCGGCTGAACACCTTGCTCGAACAGCGGGTGCTGACCCGGTTCGGGCCGATGTTCCAGATCGAACGGGCCGGCGGCGCCTTTTGTCTGGCCGCCATGGCGGTACCGGACGACGACTGGGCGCGTGTGCTCGAATGCGTCAACGCCCAACCCGAGGTGGCTCACAATTACCGTCGCGAGCACAGCCTCAACATGTGGTTCGTGCTTGCGACCGAGCGCCCCGAGGGAATTGCCGCCTGTGCCGCCCGGATAGAGGCCGAGACCGGCGTGACGGTGCGTCTGTTTCCAAAGGAACGCGAGTACTTCGTCGAGATGAAGCTGGAGGTGTGATGAGTGTCTCCGAACAGGCAGGCGAGGGCGCGCGTATCGAAACGCCAGCGACAAGCAAGGGAACCGGCGCTGCAGGCGTGACCGGCATCCACGCCTCGGACGCAACGGCGCCCGGCGCGAGCACGGGTGACGGGGGCAGGCTGGATGTCATCGACCGCGCCCTGATCCGTGCCACCCAGGCCGGCTTGCCACTGGTGTCCCGCCCCTATGCCGCGATCGCCGCCACGCTCGGCATCGACGAGGTCGATGTCCGGGCGCGGCTGCAGGCAATGCTCAAGCGCGGTGTGATCCGCCGCATCGGGGCGGTGCCCACCCACTCTGCGATCGGCTATGTCGCGAACGGCATGAGTGTATGGGACATCGCCGACGCCATGATCGATGCGGCCGGCGAGTGTGTTGCGGCACTGCCCTTCGTGACCCACTGTTATCGCCGGCCGCGCCATCTTCCGGACTGGCCCTACAACCTGTTCGCGATGGTACATGGACGCGACCGCGACGCCGCGCTCGCCCATGTCGCCGAGATCCGGGCCTTGCTGTTGGCGCGCTTCGGGCAGGCGCTGCGCAGCCATGACGTCTTGTTCTCGTCCGAGATTCTCAAAAAGACCGGATTACGCCTGCGGAATTGACCGGCATCATTTCGCGCCGGACCCGGTCGGGGTGTAATCGTCCAAACCCTGAAAGGCCCAGCCCATGTTCAGAATCTCACAGTTCATTCGCGAGCTCGACCACCCGACGCCGGTTGGGCCGAGGCGCCATCCACCGGGTCCGGTCGTCATCTGGAACCTGATCCGTCGCTGCAACCTGACCTGCAAGCACTGTTACTCGATCTCGGCCGATACCGACTTTCCTGGAGAGCTGAGTACGGAACAGGTGTTCGAGGTCATGGATGACCTCAAGGCCTTTCGTGTCCCGGTGCTGATCCTGTCGGGTGGCGAACCGCTGCTGCGGCCGGACATCTTCGACATCGCACGTCGCGCCAAGGCCATGGGTTTCTACGTCGGCCTGTCGTCCAACGGCACGCTGATCGATGAGCGCAACATCGATGCAATCGACGACATCGGATTCGACTATGTCGGTGTCAGCCTGGATGGCATCGGTGCCACCCACGACAAGTTCCGCCGGCTCGAAGGTGCGTTCGATGCATCGATGCACGGTATCCGGCTGTGTCAGGCCCGCGGCATCAAGGTGGGTGTGCGCTACACGATGACCGAGGACAACGCCCACGACCTGCCGGCACTGCTGAAGCTGGTCGAGGACGAGGGCATCGACAAGTTCTACTTCTCGCACCTCAACTACGCCGGCCGCGGTAACAAGTATCGTGCCGACGATGCCCGCCACCGTACCACGCGCGAGGCGATGGATCTGCTGTTCGACACCTGTCTGGATCTGCACCGTCGCGGTATCGAAAAGGAGTTCGTCACCGGCAACAACGACGCCGACGGCGTCTACATGCTGCACTGGGTCTCGGCGCGTTTTCCGGACAAGGCCGAGCACATCCGCGCGAAACTCCTGGCCTGGGGCGGCAACGCCAGTGGGGTCAATGTCGCCAACATCGACAACCTCGGCGTGGTGCATCCGGACACCATGTGGTGGCATGTGCCGCTGGGCAACGTCAAGGAGCGGGCGTTCTCCGAGATCTGGTCGGACGTGTCGAATCCGCTGATGGCTGGCCTCAAGCAGCATCCGCGTACCCTGTCCGGCCGCTGCGGCGGTTGCGCGTATCTCGACATCTGCAACGGAAGTTCGCGGGTGAGGGCGCAGCAGATCACCGGCAACGTCTGGGCCGAGGATCCGGCCTGTTACCTATCCGACGACGAGATCGGCCTGGCCGAGGCGAGCCGGGGCGAGCGGGTCGAGCTGACCGCCTACCAGCCACGGCGTCGCGTACCGATCAACCTGGAACAGGGATGAAACCCGTGATGAATCCGATGTCCCACTTTTCGCTCGTGATCGGCTGTGTCGCGTTACTGCTGGCGGTCGGCGCCACGCCGGCCGCGGCGGATGAGACTTACAACAACTATGTCCAGCACTGCGCCACCTGCCATGGGATGGATCGCCTCGGTGGCATGGGGCCGGCGCTGCTGCCGGAAAACCTGTCCCGCCTGCGCAAGCCGGCTGCGATCGCTGCGATCACCGATGGCCTGGTCGCAACCCAGAGGCCGGCCTTCGGCGAGACCTTGAGCAAGGACGAGATCGCCGCGATCACCGAGCTGATCTATACCCCGGTCGTGCCGTCGCCCAAATGGACCGAGGCGGAGATCCGCGCCTCGCGCATCGAGCATGTCGATCCGGCCACGCTGTCGCCGACGCCGGTATTCGATGCCGATCCGTGGAACCTCTTTCTCGTCGTCGAGACCGGCGACCACCATGTGTCGGTGCTCGACGGTGACAAGCTCGAACCCATCCACCGCTTCCAGAGCCGTTTCGCCTTGCACGGTGGTCCCAAGTTCGCCCAGGAAGGGCGGTATGTCTTCTTCGGCTCGCGCGATGGCTGGGTGACCAAGTTCGACCTGTGGAACCTCACCGTGGTCTCCGAGGTGCGCGCCGGCATCAACACCCGCAACGTCGCGGTGTCGCCAGACGGCAATTATGTCGCGGTGGCCAACTACCTGCCGCATACGCTGGTGCTGCTCGACGGCGACCTGAATCTGCTCAAGGTGCTGGACGTGGTCGGCAAGGACGGCGTGACCACCTCGCGGGTGTCGGCCGTTTATGAGGCGACACCGCGCAAGTCCTTCGTCGCCGCGCTCAAGGATCTGCCCGAGGTCTGGGAAATCAGCTTCGACCCGGACGCCGAGCCGATCCCGACCGGGGTCGTGCACGACTATCGCATGCGCGAGGGCGAGTTCGTCCCGGGTTATCTGAACGTGCGCCGTACCGTGGTCGAGGAGGTGCTGGACGACTTCTTCTTTACCCAGGACTATTCGCTGCTGATGGGCGCCTCGCGCAATGGCACCGGCCAGGTGGTGAGCCTGGATGCAAGGCGCAAGATCGCCGATCTGCCGCTGGAGGGCATGCCCCACCTCGGTTCCGGTATCACCTGGGACTGGCAGGGACGGCGGGTGATGGCGAGCACCAACCTCAAGGCGGCCGAGGTCACCGTGATCGACACCGACACCTTCGAGGTGGTCAAACGCATCCCGACCCGTGGCCCGGGCTTCTTCCTGCGCAGCCACGAGAACAGCCGCTATGCCTTCGTAGACTCGATGATGA
This sequence comes from Azoarcus sp., assembly GCA_030604735.1. GTDB lineage: Bacteria > Pseudomonadota > Gammaproteobacteria > Burkholderiales > Rhodocyclaceae > Azoarcus_F. The sequence continues at coordinate 6,586 of JAUVVG010000073.1, read as the reverse complement.
GCCCGGAGGCCAAGCACATCCTGCAGGTCATCGACAAGCAGAAGCTCGAGGTGGTGCACGAAATCATGGGCCCGCCGGGCGAAACCCTGGCCCACATCGAGTACACCCGCGACGGCCGCTACGCGCTCGCCAGCCACTGGGAATTCGACGGGGCCATCGTCGTGTTCGATGCCGAAACGCTGGAAGAGGTCAAGCGCCTGCCGATGCGCAAGCCGGTCGGCAAGTACAACGTGTGGAACAAGGTGATGCGGGAAGAGGGGACCAGTCACTGAGGGAGCAGATCCGGACTTCGCGGGGTAGCAGGCGGAGCGCCATCCACCGAAATCGGTGCAAGGCGCTTCACTTTTTCAGTTCAGCTCAACGCCATCCGCAGCTTTTCGATATCGACCACATGGATGGTGCGGCCTTCGACCTCGATCAGGCCGGCGTCGATCAGTTCGTGCAGCACCCGCGAGAAGTGTTCCTGGGTGAGGTTGAGGCGGGAGGCGATCGTGCCCTTGCTGGTCGGCAGGCGGATGCTGACGCGGCCGTGGGGGCTGGCTTCGCCGTTCATCTCGTCTTCGCGCAGCAGGTAGCCGATGATACGGTCGCGTCCGTTGCGCAGCGAATAGGCCTCGACGTCGGCCACCAGGTGATGCAGCCGCTGGGCCAGTCCGGCGATGATCTTGCGGCAGAAGGCCGGCTCATGCGCCATCTCCTCGAACACGACGTTCTTCGAGACATGCAGCAGGGTGCATTCGGTCAGCGCCTGGGCCATCACCACATAGGGCTTGTCCATGAACATCACCGCCTCGCCGAAGGTCTGGCCCGGACGCAGGATCTCGATGACTTTCTCATGGCCGTCGGACGAGGTGAAGGCGAGCTTGACCTGGCCGTCGATCACGAAGTGGAACCCCTGGCAAGCGTCGCCGCGGTGGAACAGCACCGTGCCCTTGCCGATCTTCACCTCCCTGACGCCCCGCGCAAAACGGGCGATCTCGCCGGCGCTCAATCCGTTCAGGAGCGGAATCTGCATCAGCACCTTCAGCAAGGGGTCGGGCGGGGTAGGCGCCTGCCCTACGGCCTCGCCGATCGGCGCAGCGCGGTCCGATGGATCGCGTGTTTCCAGACAGTTGAAGGGGCACATGTCGAATTACCTCGTCAGTTGTGCATAGAACATCGGTAGGCGGGACGGGAGCTCTTCCGGCTTGCGGATCACCGCATAGCCGGCCGGGCCGAACAGGTGGGGGAGGTAGCTGGCGCCCTCGCGGTCTATCGTGACGCAGAAGGGCACCAGCCCCATCCTGCGCGCCTCGCCAATCGCGATGCGGCTGTCTTCGATGCCGTAGCGGCCCTCGTACAGGTCGAGGTCGTTGGGCTTGCCGTCGGACAGGATCAGCAGGATGCGGCGGCTTGCCGCTTCCTTGGCCAGCAACTGGCTGGCGCGGCGGATGCCGGCGCCGAGCCGGGTGTAGTAGCCGGGCTTGATCGCGATGATCCGTCCGCGCACGGTGTCGTCGAAGCGGTCGTCGAAGCCCTTCAGTTGGTGAAAGCGCACATTGGCCCGTTTGAGCGACGAAAAGCCGGACAGCGCGAAACGGTCGCCGGTGGCGCCCAGCGCCTCGCCGAAAAGCAGCAGGGCATCGCGGATCACGTCGATCACACGTGCGTCCGATGACACCCAGGTGTCGGTGGAGAGCGACAGGTCGGCGAGCACCATGCAGGCGAGATCGCGCTCGCGCTTCTCGAGGGACAGATAGAGCTGGTCGGATGGGTTGCGGCCGATGCTGCGGTCGGTCTGGGCGCGCACCAGGGCGTCGACATCGAGCTCGGTGCCGTCCGGACGCTGCTTGAGCCAGCGCCGGCCGGGCTGCAGGGCCGCGAACTGCTGGTGCAGGCGACGCGCGGTGCGACGCAACGCGGGCGGTAGCGGTGAGGCGGTGGCGTGGCGGGGCGTCATCTCGATGACCCGTACATGGTCTTCGCGGAGCAGGTGCTTGCGGTAGTCCCACTCCGGCAGCGGCAGGCCGGGGCCGAGCACGATGTCGTCCTCGGCCGCGGAGGGCAGGTCGAGGTCGAAGCGCACCTTGGAGGCGACCGGGTCCTTGTCCTGGGCGAGCGACAAGTGGTCGAGGTCGCGCGCGGCATCGGCGGCGTTGGGGTCCGGGTCGTCGTCGGTGGGGCGGTTGATCCGCAGGAACTCGGCGACCGCGAGAATGCTCTCGGCACGGAACATGATGGACACGCCGTTCTTTTCCTTGGGCATGTCCTCGCGCTGCGCGCGGTAGGCACGACGCTCGCGCTCCTCGGCTTGCGGACTGCCGGGGGCGCCTTGCTCCGGATCGGCCTCACCCGAGCGCAGCGCCGCGTTGGCGCCCGCGAGCGAGCCGCTCAGCCACAGCAGCACCGGCTGCGCTTCCGAGGTGTCGCCGGGTACCGCGGGCAAGGCCGCAACGCTGCCGGGGGCGTCCAGCGCCTGTTGAATGGCACGCTCACGTTCGGCTTCGGCCGGCTTCATGCGCTTGAGCGGATGGCGGCAGGGCAGGTAGGCCTCGACCAGTCGCCGATAGCGGGGCGCGATGCCCGGCCAGCGTGTCAGCGCGGCCAGGGTCGCGGCCTGGTTGCGCACGAAGTCGCCGCGCTCGTCCGGGGTGTAGGCGGCGTCGGGCGGCAATTGGTCGTGCGCGGCGGCCAGTGCGGCGAGCCACAGGTAGAGGTCGCGGTTCAGCGACTTGTCGGGGAAGGTGTCGATCTCCGGCGGTAGGCGCAGCGTGGCAGGGTCCATCCGGGCGCGTGCCGCGTGCTTGCCGACGCCGGCGATGCGCGCCAGAAGCCCGCGCCGGGCATTGTGTTCGTCTACCGTGGCCGCGGCGACGCGCAGACCCGGGTCGCCGCCCATTGCGCGGAAGAATACGCCAGCGGTGCGCTCGATCTCCTTCAGCTTGAGGCCGGCTTCGGGGTAACGTTTCTCGGCCGCCCGGGTGATCAGGCGGTGCCAGACCATTCCAACGGTATCTTCCATATCAGGCTTGCTCCTCTCGCCGCCGGCTCAGCGCGCCTGAGCGGAATCCGGCTTCGTTCTGTCGGGCGGCCTCGTCGCTGACCCATGCGAGCAGTGGGCCGTCCGGGTTGTCGGCCTGGGTCTGGCTGCAGGCGTCTATGCACTGGCCGCACTGGGTGCAGGTGAACATGTGGCGCTTGATGTTGCGCGGCGCAAGCCGCATCGGGCAGGCAGCCTCGCAGGCCGAGCTGCGGTCGGGCAGGCAGGTCGCACAACTGGCCGCGCGCTTGCGGGCGAAACCGACCACCATCGCCCCCCGATTGCCCATCCAGGCAAGGCTCTGGAACAGGCCGACCGCGCAGGCATAGCGACAGAACAGGTGGCGTGCGAACAGGAATTCGGCCGACAGCACGATGGTCGCTGCGGTGATGAAGATCGTCTGGTTGCGGGTCAGGTCGCCGCCGAAGAGATTGCCGTAGATCTCGGTCGGCGGCAGCAGGTAGGTCAGCAACACCACGGCCCAGATGAACGCGAATGCGATCGCGGCCGGCACGACCACGCCCCACCAGCGGGGATCCGGCTTCCACGGGCGGCCGTCCGGCTTCCACGGGGGCAAGGTGTCCCGCTCCCACACGCTGGGCTTGCCCGAGGCGCGGGTCATCACGCGGTTGATCGTCTCGACCACCGAGAAGTGCGGACACAGCCAGCCGCAGTAGAGCCGGCCCCATTTCCAGGCGGCGTAGAGAAACAGCGCTCCGCCACCGAGGAGTGGCAGGAACAGCCGGAAGACCAGGTTGCCAGCCATCTCGAGCGCGCCGATTTCGCCGGCGAAGAAGGCGTCCAGCCCGAGTCGCCACTCGAAGCCGAGCAGCCAGGCGTGGCCGGTGGTGAGATCGAAGCGCAGCAGGTCGAAGATCGGCGCGAAGATGAACAGCGTTAAGAAGCCCGCCTGCCACAGTGCGCGTCGGCGCTGGGTCGGCTTGCGACCGAGGCTTGCAACCGGTGTGATCGGGATGCTGCGGTAGGTCATGGTGGGCGTGCTCGTTCGGTCACTCACTCAGTCTTCCTCGATGACCGGCCCGAGAATCGGGTAGCGCCATTTCTGCGCCAGGATGGCCTTGTTCAGCCCGATCACGCCGAGCAGGATCAGCGCGGCATGGACGCAGACGAAGTAGAGCACCCCGACCACCCAAGAGATCGGGTTGTCGAGCCCGCCCAGCACGAACACGAAGACGCTGACGCCGACCAGGATGGCGCCGCCCCAGATGCTGGTGAACACCGTCTGCTGCAAGTGATTGCGCACGATCGGGTTCTCGTGGTGCTTGTGCTTGTTCCACAGCACGACCATCAGCACGAAGCCGAGGACCGGGATGATCATCAGGTTGGCGAGAAAGAGCGCTTCGGCCGCGACGGCCAGCATCGGGCCGGGCATGTTCTCCTTGAGCAGGTTGGGCTGCTTGGCGGTTGGGGTGTCGGTCATGCGTTGCGCTCCAATGTCGGTTCGGGTCGGTTCGTCGGGTGGGTTCGATCCGGCCAGTGTGATCGGGCTTTGGGGAGTCAGTGGCCGAAGGTCGCCGAGATCACCTCCATCAGCGCTTCGGCAACCTCCTGATCGTCGGTCAGACTTTCGACGATCGCGGCGCGGCAGGCGGTCAGGGGGGGCATGCCATCACGAATCAACAGCGCGGCGTAGACCAGCAGGCGGGTGCTGACCGCCTCTTCCAGATCCTGGTCCTTCAGGCTGCGCAGCGACTGGGCGATGTTGACCAAGCGGGTGGCGAGATCCGGTTCGCACCCGGCTTCGCCGAGCAGGATCTGCTTCTCCTGGGCCGCGCTGGGGAAGTCGAAGCGCAGGCTGACGAAGCGCTGCCGGGTCGAGGGTTTCATGCCCTTGAGCAGGTTCTGGTAACCTGGGTTGTACGACACCACCAGCATGAACGTGGGCGGAGCTTGGAGCAGTTCGCCGGTGCGGTCGATCGGCAGGATGCGGCGGTCATCGGCAAGCGGATGCAGGACCACGGTGGTGTCCTTGCGCGCCTCGACGACCTCGTCGAGGTAGCAGATGCCGCCTTCGCGCACGGCCCGGGTCAACGGCCCGTCGCACCAGGTGGTTTCGCCGTCTCCGATCAAGTGTCGGCCGACCAGATCGGCCGCGGTCAGGTCGTCATGGCAGGCGACCGTGTACAGCGGCAGGCCGAGGCGCGCCGCCATATGCACCACGAAGCGGGTCTTGCCGCAGCCGGTGGGGCCCTTGATCAACAGCGGCAGGCGGTTCTTCCAGGCATGTTCGAAGACGGAAATCTCGTCGCTGCTCGCCTGGTAGAAGGGGAGCTCGGTTCCCGGGTTTTCGAGTTTCATAGGTTCATTCCTTTCCAGTAAGCCAGTCCGATCAGGATGCAGACCGCGCCGAGCCAACCCAGCGTCAATCCACGCCAGAACAACGGGGCATGCCTGATCGCCATGTAGTCGAGAATCACCAGGCTGCCCTTGATGAAAGCCAGTCCGAACAGCAGCGTGACGATGGCTGGCCCCCCCATGCCGCGTTCGCCCACCGCCCACGCGAGCCCCGTCGCTGCGATCAGGAAGACCCAGATCGCGAAGGCGCGGCGCGGCGTGCCATGGGCTGCGTGGGGCGGTTCATGTGGCTGCCCGCTTCTCTTGGAGCGGGGCGTCATGGCGGTGTCCATGTCGGCCGCGCGCTGCTTGCCGGGTACTGCGTCGTCGATCGTCGGGAGGTGTTTGCTCATCGTCATCCCTCAGCGCATCACATAAACCAGCGGGAACAGGATCAGCCACACCAGATCCACCATGTGCCAGTAGGCCGCACCGCTTTCGATGCCATTCATGTCGCCCGGGCCGTAGCGGTTTCGCCGTGCGTTGAGCCACAGCGCACCGAGGATGACCATGCCGAGCAACACATGCATGAAATGGAAGAAGGTGAGCGACAGGTAGAACATGTGGAAGGTGCTGGACGACAGGCTGATGCCTTCGCCGAATGCGGCCGCGTACTCCCCGATCTTCACCACGACGAAGCCGGCCCCGCATAGCATCGCCCCGGCGAGCCAGTGCGAGGCGATCCGGCCCCGGCGGGCCTCGGCCGACTGCACCGCACGCACGACGAAGAAGCTCGATGTCAGTAGCAGCACCGTATTGATCGCGCCGGCGTCCTGGTCGAGCGCGGCCTGCTCGGCCGCGAAGAGCTCGATGTTGTTCGCCCGCGCGAACGCGTAGGCGGCGAAGAACACGCCGAAGGCGAGCAGTTCGGCCATGATGAAAACCCAGATCGCCAGATCGCCGTGCAGACGCGGACCGGTGGCTTCGGCCCCGGGCAGGACATTCAGGGACAGGGTGTCGGTATGCGTGCTCATGCGCTGCAGTCTAGGCATGGGTGGGGAGCGCTACCTTGACCCTGGTTAACTTGTCGTCGTGGTGAAAAACGAGATCGGCTGCGCTTGGCCAAGGCATGCTCGAGCCGAAGCAGTGGGTTTGTGCATGCAGTAAACAAAATGAGGCGGCCAAGGGCCGCCTCCGGGGAGAGCCGCTGCCCGATGACCCGGGCAGCGGGGGTGAAGCAGAGTTTCAGGCGGTGATCAGCGGCTTGCTCTC
>JAUVVG010000091.1 GCA_030604735.1 Azoarcus sp. | reverse complement strand
GAGACCCGGTCGGGTAGTAGATCCCGGCATGGATCACTTCGCTATTGCGGCTGGATGCGCCAGATCCGAAATGGGCCGCGGCCTCCAGGATCATCACCTCGCGGCCCGCCATCGCCAGCGCCCGGGCATGCTGGTCATAACCATCGACGAAGATTGCGTCGAAGTGCCGGTTGGTGTTCAGCACATAGTCCACGCCATCGCCGACATGAATCGCGAGCCGCCGCTCATCGTCGGGCAACTCGAAAAACTGCCGTGCGGCCGCGACCACCCGGGGTTCGATCTCGACCACCTGGATCCGGGTTTGCGGGCAATGCTTATGCAAAAACTTGGTGATCGAGGCCGCCCCGAGCCCGATCACCAGCGCGGTGCGCGGCCAGGGCTCCGGTTGGAGCAACAGCCCGGCCATCATCTCGCGGGTATAGATCAGTTCCAATGCATTCGGCGAGCGGATGCGCATCGCACCCTGTACCCATTCCGAACCGAAATGGAGATAGCGGATGCCGCCTTCCTCGCTGATGTCTATCGATGTGCTCATTCGGGGCTCAGGACAACATGCGTTTGAGGGTGTAGAGCCGCTCCAGTGCCTCGCGCGGACTCAGCGCATCCGGGTCGAGATCGGCCAGCTCGGTCAGGATGGGATGGGACAGCGGCTCCGGGTCCGGATCGACCATATCGACGAACAGGTCGGCCTGCGGACCGGCGGCGACCTCGCGATTCTCGAGCGCGCGCAGGCGACGGCGGGCATCCCGGATCACCGATCCGGGTACCCCGGCCAAGGCCGCGACCTCGATGCCGTAGCTCTGGCTGGCCGGCCCCTCCTCGAGCGCGTGCAGGAACACGATGCGATGACCGTGCTCGACTGCGTCGAGATGCACGTTGGCACACTCCGGGTAATCCTGGTTGAGCCTCGTCAGTTCGAAGTAATGGGTGGCGAACAGGGTCAGGCAGCGGTTGCGATCGAGCAGATGGCGGGCGATCGCGAAGGCCAGCGCCAGCCCGTCGAAAGTCGAGGTGCCGCGACCGATCTCGTCCATCAGGACCAGGCTGTTCGCGGTCGCCCCATGCAGAATGGCGGAGGCCTCGGTCATCTCGACCATGAACGTAGACCGCCCCGAGGCGAGGTCGTCGGAAGCGCCGATACGGGTGAAGATCGCGTCGAGCGGACCGAGCCGGGCCGACTCGGCCGACACGAAGCTGCCGACATGGGCGAGCAGGGCGATCAAGGCGACCTGCCGCATGAAGGTGGATTTACCGCCCATGTTCGGGCCGGTGATCATCAGCATGCGTCGGGTCGGTGAGAGCACGCAGTCGTTAGCGATGAAATGCTCGACCTGGCGCTCCACCACCGGATGCCTGCCGCCGCTGATCTCCAAACCAGATTGGTCGACAAAGACCGGGCGCACATAGTCATATCTCACCGCGGCTTCGCCGAAAGCACCCAGCCCGTCCAGCGTTGCCAATGCGCGTGCGATGCGCTGCAGGCGTGGCACTTCATTGGCCAGCGTATCGAGCAGGTCTTCATACAACTGCTTCTCGCGCGCGAGCGCCCGATCCTGGGCGGACAAGGCCTTGTCCTCGAAGGCCTTGAGCTCGGGGGTGATGTAGCGTTCGGCATTCTTCAGCGTCTGTCGGCGGCGGTAGTCTTCCGGGACCTTGTCCGCATGGAGCCGGCTGACCTCGATGTAGAAGCCATGCACCCGGTTGAACTCGACCTTGAGATTGGCGATGCCGGTCCGCTCGCGTTCGCTGGCTTCCAGCGCCAGCAGAAAATCGCCGCAGTGGGTCTGGATGCTTCGCAGTTCATCGAGCGCCGGGTCATGGCCGGTGGCGATGACGCCGCCGTCGCGCAGCGCCACCGACGGTTCGGGCGCGATCGCCGCGACCAGCAACGCGAGTACCGACTGCGGCGTGGCGACATCATCGGCGTGAGACTTGAGCAGCGATGCGGTCGCCACGCCAATGGCAGCGTGTACCTCGGGCAGGCGTGCGAGGCTGTCCCGGAGCGCGGACAAGTCGCGCGGGCGGGCGCTGCGCAACGCGATCCGGCTGCAGATTCGCTCGATGTCCGATACCCCTCGCAGTGCCGAGCGCAAGGCGTTCAAACCGACCCCGTCACCGCTTTCCAGGAGTTCGGCGACGACCGCGTGCCGTGCAGCGGCGATCGCGCTGTCGCGAAAGGGGTGGTGCAAGGCATGGCGCAGCCAGCGCGAACCCATGCTGGTGACACAGGTGTCGAGCAGGGACAGCAGTGTCGGCGAACTCTCGCCGCGCAAGGTTTCGGTGAGTTCGAGGTTGCGCCGGGTTGCCGCGTCCATACGCAGGAACTCGCTCTCGCGCTCCACCCGCAGATGCGTGATATGCCCGAGGCTCTGGCGCTGGGTGTTGCTGGCATAGTCGAAGAGCGCGGCCGATGCGGCGATCGCGACGCTCAGCCCCTCGGCACCGAAGCCCGCCAGGTCCCGCGTACCGAAGTGGGTGGTCAACAGCCTGTGTCCCGTCTCCTGGTCGAACTGCCAGTCGGCGAGCCGACGCAGCACCGGGCTGAGATTCTCGAGCAGGGTCAGTGACAAGCCGTCCGGGATCAACACTTCGGCCGGCCGCAGACGCTCGAACTGTGCCTGTAGTTGCTCGGCCGGACACTCCAGCAGCGCAAGGTCGCCATTGGCGAGATTCAGCCAGGCCAGCCCGAGCTGGCCCCGGTGGAGCGTCGCCGCGAGCAGCAGCGCATCGCGACGCTCGTCCAGCAAGGCGGCATCGGTCAGCGTGCCCGGTGTGACGATGCGGCTGACCGCCCGCTCCATCGGGCCCTTGGTCGCCCCCGGTTCCCCGACCTGCTCGGCGATCACCGCCGATTCGCCCAGTTTGACCAGCCGCGCGAGATACTGCTCGAGCGCATGGTGGGGCACCCCCGCCATCTTGATCGGCTTGCCGTCCGACTGACCCCGCGTGGTCAAGGTGATATCCAGCAGACGCGCCGCCTTCTCGGCGTCGCCGAAGAACAGCTCGTAGAAATCCCCCATGCGGTAGAACAACAGGGTGTCCGGATGCTGCTGCTTCAGCACCAGGTACTGCTGCATCATGGGGGTGTGCTTGCTTAAATCGTCCGAAGAAGTCATCGTGAGGACTGGGAACGCCAAGTCAATAGTTACGCAATAACATGCACTTAGAGCATGTAACGCTTCAGTTGTGAATCGTTGATTGCATCAAGACAATCTGATCTTCACGTCGGTCGAAGGGTAGCCTTCAGGGTAACTTATGGTCCTGGCAAGTTCCCTGTCATCACAGAACCTTTGGGTCAATATTCTCACCGACGACGAGCATCGGGGCTTGCACCTTAAAGTCAATCCGGACGGTTCAGAGACCGGAATCTATCGGTACAACGATCCCTAAAGAAGCCGATCAGCTCGGCAGCTACCCTGGAGTGACGCTCTCGGAGGCTCACCGACGGCTCCGTGAAGCAAAGTAAGCTGCGGGAGACGGGAGAAGTCCCCCGCGAACGATTCGTCAAGTCAAGAGCAGCGCTTGTCGAAGCCGCCCAAGCGAAACGAAAGCGAGATTATACGGTGGCTGACCTTTGCGACACCTATTGCGAGCGTACCGGCGCCGCCACAGCACCAGCCAGGATGCCTCCATCGATGTTCAGCTCTGCACCATTGATGTAGGCAGCCTCGTCGGAGGCAAGCATCACGGCGACCGCTGCGACTTCCTCGGGGTGGCCAAAGCGGCGTAGCGGGCAATCCTGCACGAATTCGCGCATCCGCTCTTCACGTTCTGGCCCGTCGCCCAAGATGGGTTCCCACATTGGCGTCAGGATCGCCGCTGGATGAATCGAGTTGCAGCGAACCGGCAGCCCCTGTTCGGCGCAATAGAGCGCCACCGTCTTGGTATGGTTGCGTACCGCAGCTTTCGACGAAGCATAGGCCGCCGCGCCCGGAATGCCGACCAGACCGGAGCGCGAGGAGATGTTGATGATGGAACCCGTGCTCGCCGACTGGCGCATGGTCCGGATCGCATGCTTGCAGCCGAGAAAGACCCCATCCAGATTGGTCCGATGTACGGCATGCCATTCTTCGAGCGAGACATGCTCGGGGTCATGCACATGGCTGCCCTCCTCGAAGCCCGTAATCCCGGCGTTGTTGACGAGCACGTGCAAGACGCCGCGTTCTTCGAGAACTTGCGTCATGACGGCCCCCCAATCCGATTCCCTGCGCACATCGAGATGCAGGTAGCGGGCCTGCCCGCCCAAGTTCTCAGTAGTGGCTTGTCCCGTGGGATCGTCAATATCGGTCAGATAGACAAACGCGCCGTTCTCGACGAAGGCGGTGGCGATCGCCGCCCCGATGCCGCGTGCAGCGCCAGTGACCAGCGCAGTCTTGCCTTCAAGTCGCATCATTGTGCTGTTCCTTTTGTGATCGGTTTTCTTGACGAGTGAGCACTGCGAGGCGCCCTGGACCGCAACTTGCATCGACGACCACCATTCCAGACGATAGACCAAGCGTGTCGAAAATGAATTCAGCGCGGTTGGCCTTTGTAAATGGGTTATCCAGTTCCATTGGTCAACGCAGCCAAACCGGGCATGGCAGGCTCCGAGGTCGGGAGGCATGGCGCCATAGGGTCGCAATGAGCGCCATCGCCACGATTGTCAGAAGTACGGAGGTCAAGGGGGGCGTAATGGAAAGCGTATCGCTCTGACCCGCGCCTTGAAAAACGGAAAGTTGGCGTCCGTGCCAGACTCACCGCCCATGCGGGCAACCGGTTGGAATCGACAAGAGTCGAAAGGCGGGCTGAGGGCGCCGTCCTGATCATCAACGTGTCTCTGACGCCGGTAGAGCCAGAACCGGATGCTACTGCGAAGGCAGGATGAGTCGTGCGCCGAGTCCCTCCGTTTTCGAATGTTCCAGAATCAGATGGCCTCCATAAAGTGAGGCAAGATCGCTGACAATCGCCAGCCCCAACCCACTTCCCGGGACTTGTTCGTCGGCCCTTGTGCCTCGTTCGAGCACGGCCGCGCGACAGGAATCGGGTATGCCGGGGCCGTCATCATCGATCAGGATCACCAGCCTATCCTCGCTTTGCACTGCATCGACACCCACCTTGGATGTGGCCCACTTGCAGGCATTGTCGAGCAGGTTTCCGACCATCTCCTGCAGGTCTTGTGTCTCACCGTGGAAGGCGAGCGAGGCATTGCACGCTCCGAGCGTGATGCTCAGCTTGCGATCGGCATGGACCTTTCCCATCACCCGGATCAGGGCCTCGATCACAGGGCGGACGGTGGTGTATTGTCCCGGAATACCCGCAGCGGCCGCAGCGCGCGCGCGCGCAAGGTGGTGATCGACCTGAGTGCGGGCGCGTTCGACCTGTTCGCCAACCAGCGTGGCTAGTGGCGAGGACTCCCGGGTGGCCGCATTCGCCAGCACGGCGAGCGGCGTCTTGATGGCATGTGCCAGGTTGCCGGCCTGGGTGCGGGCGCGTTCAACGATCTCGGAATTGCGCGCGAGCACGCCATTGAATTCCTCGACCAAGGGCTGGATCTCGGTGGGAAAGCGCCCCTCGATTCTCGACGTGCGCCCGTCCCTGACCTCGGCCAGCGCCGCCCCGATCCGGTTCAGCGGGGCCAGGCCGCTGCGCACCTGAAGCCATGCTGCGCCGATCAGTCCGGTGGCCAGGATGCCAAGGCTGATGACAAGCAGCTTGTTGAAGCTGGCGATCGGTTCGGCAATCCAAGCCTGGTCGGCCGCGATGATCAGACGTAGCGCGAGGTCGGGGTCGGCGGCGGGTCGCAAGACCCGCTCCAGCAGATGCAGGGTTTCTCCGTTCGGCCCCTCGACCTGGTGGCTGTGCAATTCACCATCGGCCGGCACATCCGGTGGCACGCCTATCACGGTGTCCCACAGCGAGCGCGAGCGAAGAATGGCCGGTTCGACTAGCGCTGTCGGCGCAGTCTCCAGAGCTGCGTCGTGCACCTGAACCTGGTCGATCTGCCAGTACAGACCGGAGTACGGGCGGTTCAGGCGCGGATCGCTGAGCGGGGTGGAAATCATGGGTCGCCCGACATCGTCCAACGCGATCAGGGCGGCCAGCTGGTTCAGGTGATTGCCCAGTTCGGTCTCGAACTGGCGCGACACATGCTGGCTGAACAGGCTGGACAGCCCCCAGGCGGTCGCGCCTATCGTGATCAGGATCCAGGTCAGGGTGCCGAGCAGCAGCCTGAGCCGCAGCGAGCCGCGCCATTTGCCGACCGGGGATGGCGACTTCACGCGGGACATTGCAGGCGATAGCCGAGCCCGCGCACGGTCGCGATCATCTCCGGCGGCAGCTTCTTGCGCAGACGGGCCACGAACACCTCGAGGGTGTTCGAATCGCGGTCGAAGTCCTGTGCGTAGAGATGCTCGGTCAGCTCGCTGCGGGAGATGACTTCGCCTTGGCGGTGCATCAGGTAAGACAGCAAGCGGAACTCATGACTGGTCAGCGTGAGTGTGCGGCCATCCAGCATGACCCGGCTGCTGCGGGTGTCGAGCGTGAGCGGGCCGCAACGCAATTCCGCGCTGGCCTGGCCGGCGGCACGGCGGATCAGCGCACGCAACCGGGCGAGCAGTTCTTCCATATGGAAGGGCTTGGTCAGGTAGTCGTCGGCGCCCGCATCGATGCCGGCGACCTTCTCGTGCCAGGCGTCGCGGGCGGTCAGGATCAGCACCGGCATCGTCAGCCCGGCTGCGCGCCAGCGCTGCAGCACGGTGAGACCGTCTATGACTGGCAGGCCGAGATCGAGCACGATCGCGTCATAGGGTTCGACCTCGCCGGCGAAGTGCGCATCGCGGCCGTTGTCGGCGCAATCGACGGCGTAACCGGCCGTGGTGAGCGCTTCTTTCAGCTGTGTTGCGAGGGTGGGTTCGTCTTCGACGACGAGTAGTCGCAT
>JAUVVG010000020.1 GCA_030604735.1 Azoarcus sp. | reverse complement strand
GGCGAACCCAACACCCCCAACTCTTACACCACTTCCTGGGACACCGCCCAGGGTTACGGCTACGATGGAATGGAATGGAATCGATTTGAGTTGTCGAGACAAGCCTGTCTGACCCAATCGCCTCGACATACGTCAAATCCGAGGGATACACTGGCTTTTATTCCAGTTGCTGGAAATTCTGCGCGTTCGACCGAGTACTGCGAAATGAACAGGCCAACTCCTGCGCCACCGCGACCGCAAAACGATTCGACGAGTCAGAATCGCTCGCTTGAGCGAGGCATCGAAATATTGCGTGCGTTTCGCCCGGGCTCCGATCTGCTCGGTAACGGGGAATTGGCGGAGCGAACCGGCCTGCCGCGTTCGACCGTGAGTCGGCTTACACAGACGCTTACCGGTGTCGGACTTCTCGAGCATGATGTTCATGCCCGCGCCTATCGGCTCGGGGCGCCCGTCCTTTGCTTCGCCCATGCGATGCGAAACTGCTATCCGATTCTGCAAGTAGCCTCGCCAATGATGCGTGCTGTCGCCGAAAAGCTATGCGTCAATGTCGGGCTCGCAACAGCAGACCGCGACGAGATGATCTACCTCGAGTCGGTACGCTATAGCCGAAAGGTGTCACTGAGGAGTGTAGTGGCTGGGCAGCGCGTGCCTATCGAGTTGACCTCTCTCGGTCGCGCCTACCTGTCGGCGCTCCCCGACTCCACTAGGCGGGAATTTCTGGCTTCGATCAGCGAAAGGAAATCATGCTGGCAAAAGCTGGAAATCGAAATTGCACAATCGATTGCATCAGTAAGGAAATTCGGATTCTGCGCCGTATCCTGGCAACCGCAGGTGGTCGCGCTGTCGACTCCGATCATCCTGAAAAATTGCCCTATCTATGCGTTGAACATCAGCCTTTCCACTCAGGAGAAAATCGACTCGATAGCCCAAGAGCTTTCACCCGCATTGCTTGCCCTCAAGGAGAAAATTGTGAATGGAATCGCCAGCAATCAGCCTGCGGGCTAACGGGATCGCGTGTGCTTATCGAATGGCGACTGAAAGATATTTGACGCGCCATTGCGAGGTTCCGCTGACACGGAGAACAGACATTGCTCGGAGCACAAGGAAAGAGTCGAGCGCATTCAACCCATGCCAGGACGCATGCCGCACTGCTCGAGCAGGGCCTGCCAGGCTTGGGTGTGGCGTGCCACGGCGCGATCGAAGCGATGCCACAGCCCGGTTTCGGCCCGCTGAGACAGCGCCTCCGCGACATAGGCATCGAAATGGGCGCTGCGCGCGTCGCCACCCAGCATCGCAAGCGAGGTGATAGCCGGAATCAACGCGAATCGCGCTCGCTGCACATCCGCCAGATAGGGCTGGACTTCACCGGCAAAGACCGACAGGAACATGCTTTGCATGGTCTCCGCGCGGCGGGTGCGGATCGGCCTTTCGCACAACGGTGTCTCACCCAGCCTGGCCTCGAGCAGCGAGGCGGCATCTTCCAACCGGGTGGTCAGAAGAATCGCACTCTGAATCAGCTGCCCGGCAACCGGCTGGCGATGCCAACCCTGATACACCGGGTCGAGCCCGCCGAGTTCGACGGTCAGCTCGCCTGCCAGAACGCGCTGCAACAGCGCATCGACGAACTGCAAGTCTGATGCGGCTTGCGACACCGCATTGGGGTCACCCCGCACCGGCATCGCTCCGCGCGAGCGGGTGAACACCGCCTCGATCTCGCGGCTACCCCAGAACGCGTTCCATGCAATGTCGCCCAAGGTGTCGCGCTTGATCGAGACCACCTCGGCCAATCGCTGCTTGAGGCTGTCCCGGTCCAGCTCGGGAATGCACTCCTCGGCCGCACGGATGAAACGTACTTCATAATCGAGGCGGGTGGTCGGATGCATCACCCGCCCGAGCGTGGAGTTGCGTTGCCCTACCACATGTTGCAGTTCGCATCCGTACAAGCCCAGGAAGTCGAGCATGCTCACGTTGATCTGCGGAATGTCACGCACCCGCTCGCGCATGCGCGGAAACTCGGGTGCGACCGGAATCGCGGACAGGGTCGGTTCGATCTCCAGCACCCTGCCCAGCCGCTTGACGTATTCATCCATCAGCGATTCCGGCTTCGCGAAGGGGTCGCAGGCCAACAGAAACGGTATCAGCAAGGCGACTGGCGACAGGCGTTCAAGCCCGACCCGCAAGCGCGAGACGTATCCCTTGCATGGGATCTTCATGGCCTGGCCTTCCCCCATCCCCGTTTTCCATCCAGCTCGACGATCTTGTCGAACCCTGCTTATCGGGGTCGACCTGTAAAGGCTGGCGCGGGTTCGATGCACGACCTCGCATTGAACGACAAAAAAAATCGGGCCGGTGCGATCGCTCGCCACCGGCCCGACAACATGATGTGAAGGTCTTGTTACTGCAGCGCTTCCATGCGGATGCGGGTGACCTGGCCCTTGACCACCGGCAAGGCCTCGATCAGCCGGATAGCGACGTTCGCGTTCCGTTCGACGGTTCGATGAGTCAGCATGATGATGTCGGTCTGCGCCTCGCCCGCCTCGGCTTCCTTCTGGATCAGCGCCTCGATCGAAATCTCGCTGTCGGCCAGGAGACGGGTGATGTCGGCCAGCACGCCGGGCTTGTCGTCGACCCGCATGCGCAGGTAGTACGAGGTCACGACGTCCTCGATCGGCAGCACCATCAGGTCACGCACCTGATCCGGCTGGAAGGCCAGATGCGGGACACGATGTTCCGGGTCAGCGGTATGCAGGCGGGTGACGTCCACCAGATCCGCAATCACCGCGCTCGCGGTCGGCTCGGCACCGGCGCCCTTGCCGTAGTACAGCGTAGACCCGACCGCATCTCCCTGTACCAGCACCGCGTTCATCGCCCCCTCCACGTTCGCAATCAGGCGCTTTTCCGGTACCAGCGTCGGGTGGACACGCAGCTCTATCCCTTCGTCACGCATCTTGGCTATGCCGAGCAGTTTTATCCTGTAGCCAAGCTGTTCGGCATAGGCGATATCGATCGCCTCGAGCCTGGTGATGCCTTCGACATGGGCCGCGCCGAACTGCATCGGCACGCCGAAGGCGATCGCGCTCATGATGGTGACCTTGTGTGCCGCATCGACTCCCTCGATGTCGAAGGTCGGATCGGCTTCGGCATAGCCGAGTGCCTGTGCTTCCTTCAGCACGTCGGCAAACGGCAAACCCTTCTCGCGCATCTCGGACAGGATGAAATTGGTCGTTCCGTTGATGATGCCGGCCAGCCACTCGATCCGGTTCGCGCTCAGCCCCTCGCGCAAGGCCTTGATGATCGGGATACCGCCGGCCACCGCCGCCTCGAACGCAACCATCACGCCGCGTTTCTGCGCCGCCTCGAAGATCTCGTTACCGTGCATCGCGAGCAAGGCCTTGTTTGCGGTCACCACGTGCTTGCCGTTGTCGATCGCCTTCAGCACCAGCTCGCGCGCGACGCCATAGCCCCCGATCAGTTCGACGACGATGTCGATCTCCGGATCGGTCACCACCGAGAAGGCATCGTCGGTCAGTTTGACGTCGCCACCGGCCACCTTGCGGGCAAGCTCGAGATTCTTGTCGGCGACGGTCACGATGCGAATCGGACGGCCGGCGCGGCGGGTGATCTCCTCCTGGTTGCGCTCGAGTACGTTGAAGGTACCGCCACCGACGGTCCCGATGCCAAGAAGGCCCACATTGATCGGTTTCATGAGATGCACTTGTCAGTTGAAATGAGAGGAAAAGCGATGCTTCGATCTCGTCCGGCCGGGGAAGTGACGCCCCGCGCCGGGCCAGACCGAAACCACGGGTGAGACACCATTACGCCTTACCGTGGCGCCGGCGGTATTGCTCCAGGAAGCGGGCGATCCGGCCGATCGCATCGCGCAGGTCGTCTTCATGCGGCAGGAACACCAGCCGGAAGTGATCCGGTTGAATCCAGTTGAAACCGCTGCCCTGCACCAGCAGTACGCGCTCGGACTCGAGCAGTTCGAGAATGAACTGCTGGTCGTCCGCGATCGGATACACCTTTGGGTCCAGGCGAGGAAACAGGTAAAGCGCCGCCTTGGGCTTGACGCAGCTGACACCGGGGATGGCGCTGATCAACTGCCAGGCCAGATCGCGCTGGCGGGTCAGCCGACCTTCCGGTGCGATCAACTCGTCGATGCTCTGATAGCCACCGAGCGCGGTCTGGATCGCCCACTGCCCCGGCACGTTGGAGCACAGGCGCATCGACGCGAGCATGTTCAGCCCCTCGATGTAATCGCGGGCGTGACGCTTCTCGCCGGACACCACCATCCAGCCGGCCCGGTAGCCGCAGGCGCGATAGTTCTTCGACAAGCCGTTCATCGTGACGAACAGCACGTCGTCGGCCAGCGATGCGATCGAGGTGTGGGTCTCGCCGTCGTACAGCATCTTGTCGTAGATCTCGTCGGCGAAGACGATCAGCTGATGCTGACGCGCGATCTCGATCAGTTCGAGCAGGAAGGATTCCGGGTAGAGCGCACCGGTGGGGTTATTCGGGTTGATGATCACCAGCGCGCGGGTGTCGGCCGTGATCTTGCACCGGATGTCGTCGAGATCCGGCAACCAGCCGGCCTGCTCGTCGCAGACATAATGGCGCGGCCGTCCGCCGGCGAGACTGACTGCCGCGGTCCATAACGGATAGTCCGGGGCCGGCACCAGCACCTCGTCCCCATTGTCGAGCAGCGCCTGCATCGCCATCACGATCAGTTCGGAAGCCCCGTTACCGAGATAGATGTCCTCGATCCCGACACCGGCGATCTTCTTCTGCTGGGTGTAGTGCATCACCGCCTTGCGTGCGGCGAACATCCCCTTCGAATCGGAATAACCCGAGGCGTCACGAAGGTTGTGGATGACATCGACAACGATCTCTTCCGGCGCCTCGAAACCGAACGGCGCCAGATTGCCGATGTTGAGCTTGATGATGCGGTGGCCTTCGTCCTCCATCTGCTTGGCACGCGCGAGTACCGGCCCGCGGATGTCGTAGCAGACGTCGGCCAGCTTGGCGGATTTGCGCACCGTGCGCAGCGCGAGCTCGTCGCTCGGCACCTCCATCTCGGGTTCGGCCACCGATACCGGGGCGAGCTGCAGCTTGTTGGTCACACCCATGGCAACCCATCCTTATACGAGTCACGTCCGACCCATGCACGACAAGCGCATGAACAATCGAAACGAAAGACTATAATCTTATCCAACCGGGGCGCGCCCGGCAATTTCGCCCAACGGACGAACACGCATGAAACTCAACCTCGAGCGCAATCCGAACCTGAACCTGGTCACCGGCTATGGTGCCGGACACCTGATGATCAACAAGGTGCGTCACGACGGAAACATGGTCATCGGCAGCGACCGGATCCTGTCCGGGTGGGCAGCCGGTGGTTTCGACGCGCTGACCGCAGACGATTTCGGCCTGCTGCTCGCGTTACAACCGGAAGTCGTGATCATAGGCACCGGTAGTCAGTTGCGCTTTCCCCAACATGTCCTGCTGCGCCCGCTGATCGAGGCCGGCGTCGGCTTCGAGATCATGGATCTCGCGGCAGCCTGTCGCACCTACAACATCCTAGCCAGCGAGGGGCGCGCCGTGATCGCTGCGGTGATGTTCGATCCGGTCTGACCGGCTCCTCCTAGAGCTTCACCCTCACCAGAAGATCCAGAACAGGATCAGCCCCAGCACCACACGATAGATCACGTAGGGCAGCATGCCGGTGCGCGACAGCAGACGTATGAACAGCTTGATGCAGGCATAGGCGCTGATTCCAGCGACCACGATGCCCACGCCCAGGATGCCCCAATCCACGCTCTCGGGGCTATTGATCACGTCGCGCCCGATAAGCACATTCGAGGCGATCAGGGTCGGGATGGACAACAAGAACGAAAAGCGCGCAGCCGCCTCACGGGTCAGCCCTATCATCAGCCCGGCGGTGATCGTGATGCCGGAACGCGACGTCCCCGGAATCAGCGCAACCGCCTGTGCCAACCCGACGATGACCGCGTCGCGCCAGCCGAGGCTCTCCTCGCTGCGGGTGCGCTTGCCGGTCGCGTCGGCCCACCACAGGGCCAGACCGAACACGACCGCAGTCGTCGCGATCACCAAGGGGCTGCGGAGCACGGTCTCGATGTAGGACTTGCCCAGCAAACCGAATACCACCACCGGCACGGTGCCGACCACGACGATCCAGGCGAGCTTGGCGTCGGCATTCCAGCGTCCAGCGAAGGACCCCAGGCCGGCCACCGTCATCCGCAGCAGCTCATGCCGAAAATAGGCGATGACTGCGATCAGGGTGCCGGCATGCACGGCAACATCGAAAGCCAGACCCTGGTCGGGCCAGCCGGTCAGGACCGGAACCAGGATCAGATGCGCCGAACTCGAGATCGGCAGGAATTCGGTTATCCCCTGCACCAGGGCGAGGATGATGGTCTGGAAATAGTCCACGGAGAAAATTCGGGTCCGGCTGCTGACGGGCTCTCATGATAGCCGGTTCGGTTGTGCGATGCAGTATGACAGTCGTCGCGAGCGGCTGAAGAAAAGCCCAAACTCAATCGCCCGGCATGATTGTCAAATGCAATGAATCTCCGCTACGCTGAGGCTCGAGTTCAAAGACAGGAATCCCCCATGAATACAGAGATGCGCGCTGCTGCTCCCGACTTCACCTTGCAGGCGACCAGTGGCCAGACCGTCACCCTGTCGGCGCTGAAAGGCCGGAAGGTTGTCCTCTACTTCTATCCCAAGGACAACACGCCGGGTTGCACCAACGAGACTGCGGCTTTTCGCGACCACCATGCGGCCTTCGATGCGGCGAACTGCTCGGTTTTCGGGCTTTCACGCGACGGACTCAAGTCGCACGAGAATTTCAAGGCCAAGCTCGAAGCCCCGTTCGAGCTGATCTCGGATCCGGACGAAGTCGCCTGCGAAGCCTTCGGCGTGATGAAACTGAAGAACATGTACGGCAAACAGGTGCGCGGTGTCGAGCGCAGCACCTTCGTGATCGACGAGAACGGCGCAATCGCGCAGGAATGGCGCGGGGTCAAAGTCCCCGGCCATGTCGAAGAAGTCCTCGAGTTCGTGCAAAGCCTGTGATTCCGCAAATCTCCGGAGTGATAGTCAGATGACCAAACGCAGCGCACGTATCCCTCGCACCAAGCTGTTCGTGCTCGACACCAACGTGTTGATGCATGACCCGACCAGTCTGTTCCGGTTCGAGGAACACGACTTGTTCGTCCCGATGATGACGCTGGAAGAACTCGACTCGAACAAGAAGGGCATGTCGGAAGTGGCGCGAAACGCGCGTCAGGCCAGCCGGATGATGGACGAGATCGTCTCGTCAGAAGACACCGACATGAAGGAGGGCATTCCACTCGACGGGCCGTCCAACGGTCTGGCCAGCGGGAAGCTCTTCCTGCAGGCCGAGGCGATCAACTTCAAGCTTCCGGACGCATTGCCCACGGTCAAGGGCGACAACCAGATCCTCGCGGTGGTGATGCACCTGGCCGAACGCTTCCCAAAGCGCCCGGTCATCCTGGTGTCGAAAGACATCAACATGCGGATCAAGGCCCGCGCGCTGGGGCTCGAGGCACAGGACTATTTCAACGACAAGGTCCTGGAAGACAGCGACCTGCTCTACACCGGATCGCGCGAGCTGACCCAGGCCTTCTGGGAGGCCCACGGCAAGGACATGGAGTCCTGGAAGGAAGAGAGCCACAGCTACTACCGGCTCAAGGGACCGATCGCCAGCGACCTGCTGATCAACGAGTTCCTCTACCAGGAGGACGCGACGCCGCTGCAGGCCTGGGTCAAGAGCAAGGAAGGCAATTCGGTCCTGATCGAGACGCTGACCGACTACAGTCACGCCAAGAACAGCATCTGGGGGATCACCACCCGCAATCGCGAGCAGAACTTCGCGATGAATCTGCTGATGAACCCCGAGATCGACTTCGTGACCCTGCTCGGCCAGGCCGGCACCGGCAAGACCCTGCTCACGCTCGCGGCCGCACTGACCCAGGTGCTCGAAACCAAGCGCTATTCGGAAGTGATCATGACCCGGGTGACCGTACCGGTCGGGGAAGACATCGGTTTTCTGCCCGGCACCGAGGAAGAGAAGATGGCGCCCTGGATGGGCGCGCTGGAAGACAACCTGGACGTCCTCAACGGCACGACCGGTGAAGGGGGCGAATGGGGTCGTGCCGCCACACGCGACCTGATCCGCTCGCGGATCAAGATCAAGAGCCTGAACTTCATGCGCGGACGGACCTTCATCAACAAGTTCCTGATCATCGATGAGGCCCAGAACCTGACACCCAAGCAGATGAAGACGCTGATCACCCGTGCTGGTCCCGGCACCAAGGTGGTCTGCCTGGGCAATATTGCCCAGATCGACACGCCTTATCTCACTGAAGGCAGTTCCGGGCTGACCTTCGTGGTCGACCGCTTCAAGGGGTGGGCTCACTCAGGCCATATCACCCTGCAACGCGGCGAGCGCTCGCGCCTGGCGGACCATGCGGCCGAGGTCCTCTGAGGGTGACGACAAAGCCGACAGAATACCCACTTTGGGATGAGCGGGATACAATCGACAGGATTCTGTGACCAGACCGATCAAATGACCGCCACCGCCCCCGAAATGCTCGTCGGCGCGAGCCTGAACTTTCTCAGGAAGTTCTCTCCGTTCAACGGCATGGAAGACGATGCGCTGGCTTTCCTGGCCGAGCGTCTGCATCTTGCCTATCACATCAAGGGGGCGGAAGTCCTGACCCCCGCGATGGGCCAGCCGCCCCATTTCCACATCATCCAGCGTGGCAAGGTGCAGGCGAGGCAATCTGGGCCGACCGCGGTCACCGAATACGCGATGCTGGCGCTGGGGCCTGGCGAGTGCTTCCCGATCGGCGCGATCTCGGCCCAGCGCCCTTCGACCAACAGCTATGTCGCGCTGGAAGACAGCTTCGTCTATCAACTGTCGGCGGAAGACTTCATCACGCTGATGAAGATGAGCCCGGTGTTCCAGTTGTTCTGCACCCGCTATATCGCCAGTCTGCTGAACCAGTCGCGCCAGCAGCTGCAGGCGACCTTCTCGCAACGCGCCGCCGAGCAGCAGACGATGACCACGCCGCTCAGCCAGTTGCTCAAGCATGAGCTGGTCCTGGTCTCGCCCGAGACCTCGATACGCACCGCGCTAGAGAAGATGGCCGAGATCAAGATCGGCTCCATGGTCATCGCCGACGAGGACATGCGACCCGCCGGCATTCTGACCCAGAGCGATCTGCTGCCGCGAATCGTGCTGCCCGGTATCGATCTGTCGCGACCGGTGAGCGAGGTCATGACGCCCTCGCCCCACTCGCTGTATGCCACCGCGACCGCCTACGATGCCATGCTCGAGATGGCCACCCACGGCGTTCGCCATCTGATGGTGCTCGATGCCAAGGGGCGGGTGAAAGGAGTCGTCTCCGAGCGCGATCTCTTTTCGCTGCAACGGATCAGCCTGCGCCAGATTCGCGCCAACATCGACAATGCGACCGATGCCGAAACCCTGCGCAACGCCAGTCGCGACATTCGCCAGCTCGCGCTAAACCTGATCGCTCAGGGCATAGGCGCCGAACAGCTGACCCAGTTCATCTCCGCGCTGAACGACGCGCTGACCCGCCGTATCATCCGTCTCGAGCTCGAACGCCACGAGTTACACGATCTGAAGTACGCCTGGCTGGCCTTCGGCTCCGAAGGCCGCCATGAACAGACCCTGTCCACCGATCAGGACAACGGCCTGATTTTCGTCTGTCCCGACAAGGACGCGCGCGAACCCCTGCGCCAGCGCCTGATCACCTTTGCCAAAAGCGTCAACGACAGTCTGGCGATCTGCGGCTTTCCGCTGTGCAAGGGCAACATCATGGCCAGCAATCCGGAACTGTGCCTGACGCTGGAGGAATGGCAATCGCGCTTCGGCAAGTGGATCACCGTTCCGGACCCGCAGGCCCTGCTCAACGCATCGATCTTTTTCGACTATCGGGTGCTGTGCGGTGACGAAAGCCTGGGCGACAAGCTGCGCATCTGGCTCAACAAGACCGCCAAGCGCAATTCCGCCTTCCTCAAGCTGATGGCGATGAACGCGCTCGAAGTCCAGCCCCCTTTGGGCAGACTCCGCGACTTCGTGCTCGAGGACGACGGCACGATAGACCTGAAGAAATCCGGCGCACGCCTGTTTGTCGATGTCGCGCGCATCCTCGCGCTGCGCGCCGAAGTCTCGTCGAGCAGCACCGCCCAACGCCTGCGCCAGGCTGGTGCCAAGATGGGGGTACAGCCCGACGAGTTGTCCGCGATCGTCGATGGCTTTCATTTCATACAGATGCTGCGCCTGCGCTCGCAACACCTCGAGACCGAGCACGACGCCGAAGGCGACAATCGGGTCAAGCCGGACGAACTCAACGAACTGGACCGGCGCATCCTGAAGGAAGCGTTTCGCCAGGCCCGCAAGCTGCAGTTGCGGCTCAAGCTCGATTATCAACTATGAGCTGGCTCAGTCGCCTGTTGCCGACCCGGTCGTCTGAAACCACTTCGTTGGACGCTGCCTCGCGCGAAGCGCTGGCGCACTGGCACACCCTGCCCGATGCCGACCTGAACCATTCGCATTTCGAAACCCGCTATATCGTGCTGAATACCGAGGCTTCCGGGCTGGATATAGACAAGGATCGCCTGCTGTCGGTCGGGGCGATTTCGCTGGAGGATGGGACGCTGACACCGGCCGACAGCTACTACGCCCAGCTCGATCCAGACCCTGGCAGCGTGATGACCAATCTGCTGACCTTTTCCGGATCCGGCCCAATTGTGGTATATAACGCGGGGCTCAACCGGATCATGTTGGAGCGGGCTTTCGAACGCCACCTGGGCTTGACCCCGGACTGGCTGTGGCTGGACCTGTACTGGTTGCTTCCAGCCCTGTTCGATGACCGCTTCCACACACCGGTGCGGCTGAATGACTGGATGAAACAGTTCGGCATCGAGACCTTCCAGCGGCATCACGCGCTCGGCGACGCCTATGCAATCGCGCAGTTGATGCTGGCGGCAGAGGCGCGCGCGATGAAGCGCGGTGTGCTCTCGCCACGCGCGCTGGCCGATCTCGAACGGACACGGAGACAATTGAGCGGTCGTTGAGCCTCGCGACCGACCCCATGAAGAACTGCGCCTGATGACGAATCGACCCATTCTGCCTGCCCTGCTCTGCGTCTTCTTGCTGATTGCAACCGCCGTCCCGGCATCGGCCACGGAATTCGGTATCTCGCTGCGATCGTCAAGCTCTTCGACCGGACTCAAGATGTCGGAAAGCCCGGCGCAAGGGTTGATCGATCAGGGCATGGAGTATCTGGGCGTTCGCTACAAGTACGGTGGATCGTCGCCGGAGACCGGACTGGACTGCAGTGGTCTGGTTCAGAACGTTTTCCGCAACGCGGTGGGGCTGGATCTTCCGCGCCGGGCGAGCGACATGGCCCGGCTGGGGACCAAGGTTGGCCGTGCCGAATTGCAACCGGGCGACCTGGTCTTCTTCAACACCTCGCGACGAGCCTATTCCCATGTCGGTCTCTACATCGGCGACGGGCAATTTCTGCATGCACCGGCCAGCGGTGGCAAGGTTCGCGTAGAAGACATGAACGGCCGCTACTGGGTTGCCCGCTTCAACGGCGCACGTCGCCTGATCTCGGAAAACGAGGGCTGAAGCTTCAGTCCGCCCGTTCCTCGAAACGCGGGCATCGCTCGCAGGCCGGTTCCTCGAAACGCTTCCCCAGCGCCTGCTGCAATGCACAGCCAGACCTTCTGCAACAGACCACTTCGATCCGCTCGCGCTGAGCCGCCTGACGGAAGCTCTGCATCACGTTGTGGCCCAGGAAGTCGGTAAACAGGATCACGATATCGATCTTCGACGGGAGACGCCCATTCTTGCGTTGATGCGCACTGTCGCGTCCACTGACATGCGCTGCGACCCGAATCCCGAACCGCCCCAGCACCTCGGGAATGTTTCCCAACCGATCCGCCCCTACCAGTAATGCGTTCATGACACCCTTTGTTGAGAATAATTCTCGTCTATCGTACTCAAACAAGAATTATTTGCAACTGGGAATCACTCTCGTTATTATTCGCCTGTTCGTCAATCAACCACCAGAAGGCGTCCGTACCATGAACAAAAAGGCAGTCCTGTTTTCCATCCTTGCCGCCATCGGATTCGGCCCGGCCCAGTCCTGGAGCAGCGATCAGGAGCTCAACATCTACTCCGCCCGCCACTACCAGACCGACGAGGCCTTGTACGGCGAATTCACTCGCCTGACCGGGATCAAGGTCAACCGTATCGAGGCCCGCGACGACGAACTGGTCGAGCGCCTGCGTAACGAAGGGGCCAACAGCCCGGCCGATGTGCTGATCACGGTCGACGCTTCGCGTCTGAAGATGGTCGAAGATCTGGACCTTTTCGGACCGGTCGAGTCATCGGTACTCGCAGAGCGCATCCCGGCCCACCTTCGCACCGACAAGTGGATCGCCTTCTCCACCCGCGCCCGCGTGATCGTCTTCAACCCAGAGTCGGTCAGCGCGGAACAGGTTCAGACCTATGAGAGCCTCGCCGATCCGGCCCTCAAGGGAAAGGTATGCACCCGTTCGGGCAGCCACCCCTACAATCTCTCGCTCGGCGCCGCAATGATCAACCATATTGGCGCGGAACAGACCGAGGCCTGGGCCAAGGCCCTGGTCGGCAACTTCGCCCGTCCGCCCCGTGGCGGCGACACCGACCAGATCCGCGCAGTCGCGGCCGGTGAATGCGGCGTCGCGATCGCCAACAGCTACTACTTCGCCCGCCTGATGAACTCCGACAAGCCTGAAGACAAGCAGGTTATCGAGAGCGTCCGCTACGTATGGCCAAACCAGGAAAGCTGGGGCACGCACATCAACGTGTCGGGTGCCGGCATGCTGAAGAACGCGCCGAACAAGGAAGCTGCGGTGAAGTTCCTCGAGTACCTGGCGTCGGATCAGGCCCAGATCTACTTTGCGGACGGCAACAACGAATGGCCGGTCGTCCAGGGCGTGGTCACCGGCAACAAGGCGCTGGAAACCTTGGGCGAGTTCAAGTCGGACACCCAGCCCATCGGTGACCTGGCCGACAAGATCGCCGAAGCCCAGCGCATCTATGACCGTGCCGGCTATCGCTGAGACAGTCGCTAAAGCACCCAAAGGACCGCCTTCGGGCGGTTCTTTCATTTTCGCACCGACGCAAGTATGGCCGACAGGCTCCTCAGATGGTGCTCGCGACCGGGTCCGAAGAAACCCGATCCGGCGATACCGATGATTAACGGATGCGTCAGACTTTGACCCTGGCCAGGCTCTGACTGAGTCGAGATGCAACGCCAGCGAGTTCGCATGAAGACTCGGCGATAGATCCCACCTCCTCGGCGCCCTTCTCCGACATCTGCGCAATCCGCTCCACATTTTGCGCTATATCGGTCGCAGCGACCGACTGCTCTCTCGTCGCAGCTTCGATCTCTGCAATCAGTTCCAGGGTTCGACCTGCAGACACCTTGATCGCCTCCAGCGCCTGGGTCGACGCCATCACCTGATCGACACTCACCTGTACCTGCTCGTCGCCTACCCGCACACTTGCGACAGCCTGCTCGGTCTCTGCGGTCAGGGCCGAAATGATGCCGACAATATCGGTCGTCGAGTGACTGGTGCGTTCGGCCAACTTCCGAACCTCATCGGCGACGACCGCGAATCCCCGTCCCTGCTCGCCGGCGCGCGCGGCCTCTATGGCCGCATTCAACGCGAGCAGATTGGTCTGGGCGGCGATCTCCGAAATCACGCCGGCAATCTTGCCGATCTCGTCGGAGGAGCTGACCAGACGCTGCATCGCCTGTGAAGTGTCATTCACCGTGTCTGCCAGCCTGCGGATCTCGTCGGCCGCCCTCAAGGCCTTGTCTATCCCCTCCTGGGCATCGCTAGCGCTGGTTCGGGCCGATTCGGCCGCTTCGGAGACGCTGTCGGCGACCTGGTTGATCGCGACCGTGACCTGCTCGACGGCTGCGGCTGTCGCGGCAGAGGCCTCGCTCGACGTCGCCGCAGTCCGGTTGACCTCCTCGCTTGCACGGGCAACAGACTCCGACTGATGCAGGGTTTGTCCCGCTGCGGCCTGCACGTTGATCAGGATGGCTTGGAGATTAGCCATCATCGCATTGAATGCGTCGGCGATCTCGCCGATCTCGTCATGACGATCTATCCTGACCACACGTCGCAAGTCGCCATCCCGCTGGGTCGCCGACATCGCGCTATCGAGTTGGGCCAAATCCCTCAACATCGGGCGCACCAGCGCAAACGCGAGATAGCACAGGACCACCACGGCGCCACCCGCATAGCCCGAGAGTTCCCAAACCAAGGCCTGATCCGAAGTCACGCCCGCCTCGCCGAGCAGACTCAAGGTGCGAGCAAACAACATCAGCGACAATATACCGGCAAGCCCGACCGCGCTCAGCAGCCGCGTCGAAAGGCTGGTGCCGGCGAGCTTTCCCAGCCAGCCCTTGCGCACCACCCTGCCGCCCTGAATCTCGAGCGCAGCGCCGTCTCGTATGCGCTGGTAGGCCTTTCCCACCTTGTCCCGAATTTCCTCGGGCACCCTGCGCCGGACCGACTCGTAGCCAACGATGCGGCCGTTCTCACGTACCGGCGAGGTGAAGGCATGCACCCAGTAGAAACCACCGTCCTTGCGACGATTCTTGACGTAACCACTCCAAGGTTTTCCAGCCTTGATCGTCCGCCACAAATCGGCAAAGGCTTGGGGCGGCATGTCGGGATGACGCACCAGATTATGGTTCTCCCCGACCAATTCGTCGCGGCTGTAGCCCGAAAGCTCGACGAACAAGTCGTTCGCCTCTTCGATCACGCCCTTCAGATCGGTCCGGCTGTAGATGAAACGGCCATCGGGTACCGGTGTCTCGATCGACGTCACTGGCTGATTGTTGCGCATGCGCCTCCCTTGCCGAAGGCCAGGGCATTCTCGAGCGGTCAGGAGCTGATCGCACCGAATCACCCGACATCCGAGCCGAAACAGAAATATCAAGTCAGCTAAGCGGCATATCGGCATTCCATACGCAATACTGAAACCAAATCACTTTGAAAAGCAAGTACAACGATCGATGCGGGCATTGAAGATGACGCAGGATCAGTGCGCTCGATCGCCTTGGAAAGTGGCCAAAGGTAAGGACAGGCACACGATCACGAGCGAGAACAGCCGTGCCTACGCGAGAAAACGCCCGTACCCGTTCATGCCCCGCCCGGGTTGGCGACGACCGCAGGCTGGACGACGACCGGGGCGCGGCGCCGACTCCTCACGATCTGGCGGGAGATGACGAACATCGGGACCAGTCCGACCGCGACGATGGTCAGTGCGGCGGTCGATGCTTCGGCCAGGCGCTCGTCGGCGGCGAGGGTATGCGCCTGGGTCGCCAGCGTGTCGAAGTTGAACGGCCGCATGACCAAGGTCGCCGGCAGCTCCTTCATCACGTCGACGAA
Organism: Azoarcus sp.; assembly: GCA_030604735.1. Classification (GTDB taxonomy): domain Bacteria; phylum Pseudomonadota; class Gammaproteobacteria; order Burkholderiales; family Rhodocyclaceae; genus Azoarcus_F. Next base: position 58,224 of record JAUVVG010000020.1, on the reverse strand, counting down.
AACCAGCAAGCCCGCAGTCAGCAGGCTGCCACGCAGAATCGGTACATGCACCCGGCGCAAGGTTTCGAACTTGCCGACACCGAGGCTGCGCGAAGCGTCATCCATGCTCGGCGTGATCTTGCCCAGGCTGGAATCGACGGTGTGCAGCGCGATAGCGAGGAAGCGGGTCAGATAGGCATAGACCAGCGCGGCGATGCCGCCGGTCAGCACCAGGCCCGGGTTGATGCCGAACAGGGTCTCCCAACCGGAAGCGATGAAGTTGTCGAGGCGGGTGACCGGGATCAGCACCCCGACCGCGATCACCGAGCCCGGCACCGCATAGCCCAGCCCGACAATCCTGTTGGCCGCAGCCGGAACGGGGGAACGGGCCAGACGCGCCGCGTAGGCGAGCAAGACCGCGATCGCGACCGCCAGCAACGCCGTCACCGAGGCCAGTACGAAACTGTTGCGCGCGAGGGTGATGAAACGGGGGCCGAACTGTGCGTCACCGGACATCAGCGCCATCTCCAGCAACAAACCGCCGGGCAACAGAAAACCCAGAAGCAGCGGCATGAAGCAGGCGAAACTGGCGAGCCAGGCACGCCAGCCGGACAACACGATCCGCGCGGGCGGGGATTGCTGACGGGAGGTATTGTTGAATCGTGCCCGCCCCCGGCTCGCATGCTCGAGCACCAGCACCAGCACCACGAAACCGAGCAGCAGGGCCGCCAACTGGGCCGCCGCAGTCCGATCGCCGAGCGAGAACCAGGCCCGGTAGATGCCGGTGGTAAAGGTCTGCACCCCGAAATAGGCGACCGTGCCGTAATCGGCCAGCGTCTCCATCAGCGCCAGCGCAGTCCCCGCCACCAGAGCCGGACGGGCCAGCGGCAGCGACACCTTGAAGAAGCTGCGCCACGGTCCCAGGCCCAGAGAACGGCCCGCCTCAATCATCCCGGAGGCACGTTCCAGAAACGCAGTCCGCGCGAGCAGGTAGACATACGGATAAAGAACGAACATGAACATCGCGACCGCCCCACCGACCGAGCGTATGTCCGGAAACCAGTAGTCACCCGCCCGCCAGCCGAAGGTTTCACGCAAGCTGGACTGGACCGGGCCAACGAATTGGAGAAAGTCGGTGTAGACATAGGCCATCACATAGGCTGGCACCGCAAGCGGCAGCACCAGCGACCATTCAAAGAAGCGCCGCCCCGGAAAGTCCAGCATCGTCGTCAGCCACGCAGCGGTAATGCCGATGCTGGACACCCCCAGCCCGACCCCGATGCACATGATCACGGTATTCCGGATGAACTCGGGCAGCACGGTCTGGGACATGTGGGACCAGGTGTCCGAGGTGCCGCTGACCAGCACGTTCGAAAACACCGACAGGACCGGCATCGCGATCAGGACGGCCATGAAAACCGCGAACACGGTCAGGCCCGACCCGCCCTGCAGGAAACCTCGCAGCCCCGAAACACGTCTCATCGATACCTCGTCAGATAGAACCGCAGCCACCTTCTCAAAGGCCGGCGACGCGGAATTATAATTGATCGCATTTAGATTTCCCTGATGCGATACTTGCAACGATACGCTAACGGAAGCACCGACACGTCATGCCCCATCTGGAACTCGTTGATCTCGATCTCGCCTTCGGTGAACAGCAAATCGTCAGAAAGCTTTCGATGACGCTGGATCAGGGGCGCATAGGCTGTCTGCTCGGCCCCTCGGGCTGCGGCAAGACAACCGTACTGCGCTGCATCGCCGGATTCGAACCGGTCAAATCAGGCCAGGTCCGCCTCGACGGCGAACTGGTCAGTTCGGCCGATCGGCATGTGCCGCCCGAGCGGCGACGAATAGGGATGGTGTTTCAGGACTACGCCCTGTTTCCGCATCTGACGATCGCCGAGAACATCGGCTTCGGTCTGCGCAAGCTCGAGCCGCGCGAACGCGGCGCCCGGATCGATGAGTTGCTCGACATCGTCGGCCTCACCGGTCAGGGCGTAAAGTACCCACACGAGATGTCCGGCGGCCAGCAACAGCGGGTTGCCCTTGCCCGTGCGCTCGCCCCCCGCCCCAGCCTGCTCCTGCTGGACGAGCCGTTCTCCAACCTCGACGTAGAACTTCGCGAGCGACTTTCGCACGAGGTCCGGGACATCCTCAAGGCGACCGGCACCACGGCGGTACTCGTCACCCACGACCAGAACGAAGCCTTCGCAGTGGCCGACGAGATCGGCATCATGCACCAGGGCCGGATCCAGCAGTGGGACTCACCGTACAACCTCTATCATCGTCCGGGCAATCGATTCGTCGCGGACTTCATAGGTCAGGGCGTATTGTTACCGGCCGAAGTGCTGAACGACCATCAGGTCCGGATGGAGCTCGGCACATTGAACAGCGTGATCCCGGTCGAATGCAGTGTCGGTTGTGGAGCCTGTGAACACCACTGCCCGGTCGAGGTCCTGCTGCGCCCGGACGACATCATCCATGACGATGCGAGCACAATGAAGGCCAAGGTCGCCAAGAAGGCCTTCCGTGGCGCAGACATCCTGTACACCCTCGAACTGAGCAGTGGCGCCCGTGTACTGTCGCTGGTCCCAAGCCATCACAACCACGCGATCGGCGAGATGATCGGGATCCGTCTGGACGTCGATCACGTGATCACTTTTCACGAAAATTCGGACCAGGCGGCCCACGCGCAACGCGCCAACCAGATTGCCCAAGCCGCTCGCGCATGATCCCCTGGCTCACGGACGACCCGGTGTTTCCGCCGGTCTCCACCGCATTGTCCGAACCGAACGGCCTGCTCGCGGCGGGTGGTCGGCTCGAACCACAATGGCTGCTCGCCGCCTACGCACAGGGTATTTTTCCCTGGTACGCCGAGGGCGAGCCCTTGCTGTGGTGGAGCCCCGACCCCCGTCTGGTGCTGCTACCGTCGCAAATCATCGTTCGACGCTCGCTGCGAAAAACCCTCAGAAACAGGCGTTTCGACATCCGTTTCGACACCGCCTTCAGCGAGGTCATCCGGGCCTGTGCCGAACCACGGGGCGAGGTCGTCGGCACCTGGATCACGCCCGAGATGCAATCGGCCTACATCCGCATGCACGAACTCGGCTATGCCCACAGTGTCGAAGCGTGGTTCGAAGGCGAACTGGTTGGCGGACTTTACGGCATGGCGCTGGGTCGGGCATTCTTCGGCGAATCGATGTTCAGCCGGCGCCCGGACGCCTCGAAAGTGTGTCTGGTGCACCTCGCCCGCCATCTCGAGGCCAGCGGGTTCGCCGTGATCGACTGCCAGATGACGACGCCCCACTTGCGCTCGCTGGGCGCGATGGAAATCGATCGGGCCGAATTCTGCGCCGGACTGCGAGAGTGGACCGTCACCGGCGATCCGCCCGGGAAATGGCTGACTGACCGAGGAGAGTGAGGGAAGCGACTACATGCAGAACGACTACCCCTACGCCCTCATCCAGTTCTATGCCACCGCGCCCTATGCCTGCTCCTATCTGAGCGACCATGTCGCGCGCTCGCAGGTCGCCACGCCCGGCCACCTGATCGACACTCCGATCTACAGCGAATTGGTGCGCAACGGTTTTCGTCGCAGCGGGGTCTTCACTTACCGCCCGTATTGTGACAACTGTCGGGCCTGCGTACCGGTGCGTATTCCGGTCGCGGCCTTCAGCACCGACCGCAGCCAGCGCCGCGCGTGGAAGCGGCATGGAGGCCTGGTCGCGATAGAACACCCCTTGCAGTTCTCGGAGGAGCACTATTCGCTATACCAGCGCTACCAGGCCTCGCGCCATGCCGGTGGCGGCATGGACCAGGACAACCGCGAGCAGTACACCCATTTTCTGCTGCAAAGCCATGTCGACACCCGTCTGATCGAATTTCGCGAGCAGGGGCAACTCAGGATGCTCAGCGTGATCGATAGACTGGTCGATGGCCTGTCCAGCGTCTACACCTTCTATGACCCCGATGTGAAGGGAGCCAGTTATGGCACCTACGGCGTGATGTGGCAGATCGACGCCTGCCGGCGCCTGCGACTACCCTATCTCTACCTGGGGTACTGGATAGAGCAAAGCCATAAAATGGCCTACAAGATACGATTCCGACCACTCGAAGGTCGAATCGAGGGAGAATGGCGGGCCATCACGCCCTAGATCGCCCCGTTTCATGCTCGATCAGCTCGCTCGTCCCCTGCTTTTCTCGCTCGACCCGGAAACCGCCCACGACTTCGCGATCTCGGCCCTGCACGCCGCCGGTCGTGTTCTTCCCGCCGGCCAGGCGATCGCTGGCGAATCGGTCGAACTGATGGGCCTGCGTTTTCCGAACCGGATCGGGCTGGCCGCCGGGCTGGACAAGAACGGCGAAGCCATAGACGGACTCGCTCGCCTGGGGTTCGGCTTTCTCGAGATCGGCACGATCACGCCGCGCCCACAGCCGGGCAATCCGCGCCCCCGCATGTTTCGCCTGCCAGAGGTCCAGGGCATCATCAACCGCATGGGCTTCAACAACCATGGCGTGGAGGCTCTGGTCGCGAACGTGCGTGGCGCGAAATACAAAGGTATCCTCGGCATCAACATCGGCAAGAACTTCGACACCCCGATCGACAAGGCGGCCGACGACTACCTGATCTGCCTCGACAAGGTCTATTCCCTGGCGAGCTACATCGCGATCAACATTTCGTCACCGAATACCCAGAACCTCCGGCAGTTGCAGGGCGAGTCGGAACTTGACGACCTCCTGGGACGACTCAAGCAACGGCAACACGAACTGACCGAGCAACACGGGCGCTACGTACCGCTCACGCTGAAGATCGCACCGGATCTCGAGCCGGCCCAGGTCGTCAATATCGCCGACGCACTCCGGCGGCATCGCATCGATGCCGTCATCGCAACCAATACCACCATTTCACGCGATCGCGTCAGCGGGGTGCGTTATGCGGACCAGCAAGGCGGGCTGTCCGGGGCACCGTTGTTCGAGGCATCGACCGAGGTCGTGCGCGAACTGTGCAAAGCCCTGGCTGGAGAACTGCCGGTGATCGCCGCTGGCGGAGTCCTCAGTGGCCGGGACGCGGCTGCCAAGCTCGAGGCAGGCGCGAGCCTGGTCCAGCTCTACAGCGGGATGATTTATCGTGGTCCGACCCTGGTGTCCGAATGCGTTCGCGCCTGTTCGCGAGGAACCGCTCCGACGTCGTGATCCGGCCCGATACGGCTGAACCCTGAACCAATCAGGGTTGAGTGCCCAGCCCGGGCGGGCGATAATCCGCCGCTTAGACCCTGAACCCCATCATGACCAGCTACCTATTCGTTGTCATCGGCGCCGTGCTCGTCAACAACGTGGTACTCGTCCGCATGCTCGGACTGTGCCCGTTCATGGGCGTCTCGAAGAAGCTCGAGACAGCGATCGGCATGGGCGCGGCAACGACATTCGTACTGACCCTGGGCGCGGGTACGAGCTATCTGATCGATCATTACCTGCTGGCGCCGAACGACCTGACCTACCTGCGCACGCTGTCCTTCATCGTGGTCATTGCAGGCATCGTCCAGATCACCGAGCTGGTGATCGAGAAGACCAGCCCGCTGTTGCATCAGGTGCTCGGTATCTACCTCCCGCTGATCACGACCAACTGCGCCGTGCTGGGTGTGCCCTTGCTCAATGTCGGCTATGCCCACAACCTGCTCGAGTCCTTGCTGTTCGGTTTCGGTTCGTCGGTCGGATTCACCCTTGCGCTGGTGCTTTTCGCTGGAATCCGGGAGCGTCTGGATGGTGCCGATGTGCCGCTCCCGTTTCGCGGCACCGCGATCGCGATGATCACCGCCGGACTGATGAGCCTGGCCTTCATGGGCTTCGCCGGCCTTGACCGTTTCCAGTGAAGAATTCGTTTTGACTCTCACAGCGCACCTGCCCGCAACGCCGTCCTTGCCCGTGCCCGCCGCGATTTCTGGTTCGCGACGCCGGCGCGATGACCGGCTTGTGATGCGGAAATCACAGGATGCGCCACGGCCATGATGACCGCTTTGTTGATCATGGCCGGCATCGCTGTGGTACTGGGTGCCGCCCTGGGTTACGCCTCGATCCGTTTCAAGGTCGAGGGGGATCCGCTGGTCGAGAAGATCGACGCGATCCTGCCCCAGACCCAATGCGGACAATGCGGCTACCCCGGTTGCAAGCCCTATGCCCAGGCGATCGCCAACGGCGAGGCTGACATCAACCAGTGCCCACCAGGCGGCGAGGAAGGCATACGGCATCTGGCCGACCTGCTGGGGCGCGAGTTCAAGCCGCTGTCCGAAGAGCACGGTGTCGAGAAACCCAAGTCGGTCGCTCTCATCGATGAGCAGACCTGCATCGGGTGCACGCTGTGCATACAGGCCTGCCCGGTCGACGCCATCGTCGGCGCGGCCAAACAGATGCACACGGTGGTCGAGCCCTTGTGCACCGGCTGCGAGCTATGTATCGCGCCCTGCCCGGTCGATTGCATCACGATGGAACCGGTGCAGGAGACGGTCGAGACCTGGAAATGGAAGTATCCGGTGATCAAGATCAAGGAAGAAGCATGAGCGCTCGCCTGTTCAGCTTTCATGGCGGGGTCAAACCCGAGCACCACAAGAACGAGTCGGCCGGCTCGCCCATTCGCCCCGCTCCGCTTCCGACCCGACTGATCGTGCCCTTGCGACACAACACGCGTGCCGTGGCAGTGTGCCGGGTCGAGCCCGGCCAGACCGTCCTCAAGGGCGAACGGATCGGCGACGCCGAAGGCGTCCTTGGCACCGCGGTCCATGCGCCGGCCTCCGGGACAGTGGTGGAAATCCGCGAGCATCCGATGGCACACCCGTCCGGACTCGCCACCACCTGCGTCGTGATCGAACCCGATGGCGAGGAGCGCTGGGTGCCACATCAGCCCTACGATCATCTCGCATCCGACCGCCAGAGCACGCTCAATTACCTGCGTGACTCGGGCATCGTCGGCATGGGGGGGGCGGCCTTTCCCAGCCACGTCAAACTGGGTGCCGGATCAGGTATAGAGACACTGGTCCTGAATGGCGCCGAATGCGAGCCCTGGATCACCTGCGACGACAGGCTGATGCGCGAGCGCGCGGTCACGATCATCGATGGCGCGATCATCCTGTTCGAACTGATCGGGGCCCGTCGTATCCTGGTCGGGATAGAGGACAACAAGCCCGAGGCGATCGCCGCGATGCGGGCGGCGGCGGCCGACTGCAAGGCGCCGATCGAAGTCGTGGCGGTACCGACCCGCTACCCGGCCGGCGGCGAAAAACAACTGATCCGTGTACTCACCGGCATCGAGATTCCGCACGGCAAGCTGGGAGGGGAGTACGGCGTGCAATGCTTCAACGTCGGTACCGCCCATGCGGTGCATCGCGCGATCCGGCATGGTGAGCCGCTGTTGTCGCGGGTGGTCACGCTGACCGGCAACGCCGCCCAACCGGGCAATTACGAAGTGCTGATCGGCACGCCTATCGCGGACCTGCTGCCCTTGATGCAACCGAAGCCGGGTACCGACCGATATCTGCTGGGCGGGCCGATGATGGGCTTCGCCCTGCCCGACCTGTCTGTCCCTATCGTCAAGGGCAGCAACTGCATCATCGCCGCCTCCCAGGCGCTGTTCCCGGAACCGGAGCCTGAACTCGCCTGCATCCGCTGTGGAGAATGCGCCCGCGCCTGCCCGGCCGATCTCCAGCCTTTCGAGCTTTACTGGTATTCGCGGTCGCGCAATTTCGGCAAGGCGCAGGAGTATCACCTGTTCGACTGCATAGAATGCGGCTGCTGCGCCTTCGTCTGCCCATCCCATATTCCGCTGGTCGATTACTACCGCTTCGCCAAGACCGAGATCTGGGCACGCGAGCGCGAAAACACCGCCGCGAGCCAGGCCAGGGATCGTTTTGAGTTCCGCAACTACCGGATCGAGCGCGAGAAGGCCGAGAAAGCAGCCCGACTCGCAGCGAAAGCCGCCGAGACCAAAGCCAAACTTGCCAAGACCGGTGAACCGGTCGCGATCGAGAAAGGGGGCGACGACAAACCCGCCGTTTCGTCCGACGACCCCAAAAAGGCCTTGATCGCCGCAGCGCTGGCCCGCGCCAAGCAGCAAAAGGCCGAAGTCGAAGCACGCAATACGACCGATCTTCCGCCGGAGACCGCTGCCGAGATCGCGGAAATCGATGCGCGCCGCAAATCGCTGGACCTGTCTTCGAAAGCGACCTCCACGGCTTCGTCGACGCCGAACCAGGCGTCGCCCCCCTCCGTGGAATCGAAGCTGCCGCAAGCTAACGATGCCGCAGACTCGACGGGAACGGCGGTACATGTCAACGAGGAAAGAAAATGAACCCGCTGATCCGCTTCGTGGCAGACAGCGGAAACCGACCGCCCATGGCGAACGCCCGGGTCGGGAGCCGATAAACCACTCATGATCCACTCTCCCTACATCCGCAAACCCGCCAGCGTCAGCAGCGTCATGCTGACTGTGCTGCTCGCCTTGATCCCTGGTATCGCGATGTATGTCTGGCAGGTCGGCGCCGGCATCCTGGTCAACCTGCTGATCGCGACCATCGTGGCGGTCGCGGCCGAGGCGCTGGTACTGAAACTGCGTGGGCGCCCTGTCCTGCTCGGAATCGGTGATCTTTCGGCGGTCGTGACCGCCTGGTTGATCGTGCTGTGCTTCCCGCCGATCGTGCCATGGTGGATCACCGTGATCGCGGTGTTGGTTGCGATCATCGCGGTCAAGCATCTCTACGGCGGTCTCGGCCAGAACCCGTTCAATCCCGCGATGGTGGCGTACTGCGCCATGATCGTCGCCTACCCGTCGCTGATGTCGCAGTGGCCACCGGCCGGGGGCCTCGACTTCCAGACACAGCTCGGCCTGATCCTGGGCGGCATGCGCGATATCGACGCGGTCACCGCGGCCACCGCACTGGACGCGATGCGCACCGGCTTGAGAACCGGCGCGGGCACGATCGACGCGGTCATGACCCAACCGACTTTCGGCACGCTCGGCGGCCGCGGCTATGAATGGATCGCGCTCGGCTATCTGGTCGGTGGGCTGATCCTGCTGTTCCGTCGCACCATCACCTGGCACATGCCGGTCGCCTTCATTGTCGGACTGGCCAGCACCGCTTGCCTGTTCTGGTTGTTCAATCCGGCCCAGTTCGCCTCGCCACTGTTCCACCTCGCCAGCGGCGGTGCCATGCTGGCCGCGTTCTTCATCGTCACCGACCCTGTCTCCGGGGCGACCACCCCGCGTGGCAAACTCATCTTCGCCGCCGGAATCGGTATCCTGGCGTATCTGATCCGCGCCTTCGGCGCGTTTCCGGAAGGGATCGCCTTCGCAGTCCTGTTGATGAACATGTGTGTGCCGTTGATCGACATGAAGACCCAGCCGCCGGTGTTCGGGCAGCGTTCGAGGAAGCTGCCATGACGCGCTATACCGCGGCCCGGACCTCGATTCGCACGGCCAGCATCATGGTGATCTTCACGCTGATGTTCACCTCGATGATGAGCCTCACCTATCGTGCCACCCGCCCGGCGATAGAAGCATCCCAGTTCGCCGAGCGGATGCGGCTGATGAACGAGATCCTGCCCGCCGGCGCCTACAACAACCCCTTGCTCGACGATTATGTCGAACTCGGTCCGACACCGGAACTCGGTCTGGACCGGGGCGGACGGATCTACCGGGCACGACGCGACGGTGAGCCCGTGGCGCTGATCATCGAGGTGGTCGCACCCGACGGCTACGCCGGGCGCATCCAGCTCGCCGTGGCTATCGATCCCACCGGTCGGGTCAGCGGCGTCCGCGCGACCAATCATGCCGAGACCCCCGGCCTTGGCGACTACATCGATCCACGAAAGGACAAGGAACGGGCACGTCCCTGGATCAATCAATTCACCGGCGTCTCGTTCCAGGAAGTGGGCGAAGAAAGCTGGCGGGTCCGCCGCGACGGCGGCGTGTTCGACTACCGCATCGGCGCGACCATCAGCGCCCGTGCAGTCACGATGGCCACCGGCCGGGCGGCGCGTTTCGCGTTGACCCACCATGTCGCCCTGTTCGATGCCAAGGCCGGAAGCCGCCTGGGAGAGGTGACCGAATGAACATGCGAAGTTTTCGCGAAAACGCCTATAACGGCCTGTGGAAGCAGAACCCGGGGCTGGTCCAGCTACTCGGGCTGTGTCCAATCCTGGCGATCAGCACCAACATGGTCAATGCGGTCAGCCTGGGTCTGGCGACGATTCTGGTGATGGCGGTCGCCAACCTCGCGATCGCCTCGCTGCGCAACTTCATTCCCTACGAGATCCGCATCCCGGTGTTCATCCTGGTCATCGCATCCCTGGTGACCATCGTAGACCTCAGCTTCAACGCCTGGCTGCACGAGCTGTATCTCGTGCTCGGCATCTTCATTCCGCTGATCGTCACCAACTGCATCGTGCTCGCCCGGGTGGAAGCCTATGCAGCCAAGAACGACCCGATCTCATCGACCATAGACGGCGTCATGATGGGCTTGGGCCTGGTCTGGGTCCTGGCGGTACTCGGTGGCGTGCGCGAACTGATCGGCGGGGGCACCCTGTTCTCCGGCATAGACATGATCTTCCCGTCGCTGTCGCCGATCCAGGTTTTCGGTGACGGGTATCATGATTTCCTGATCGCGATCCTGCCGCCCGGCGCGTTCTTCGCGCTCGGTTGCCTGATCGCATTGTTCAACTGGATCAACATGCGGGCCGCCGCTCGCGCTGCGCGACGGCCAAAACCGGTCACCGCGGTCAGCGACGCCGAAGCCGCGTCGGCGGGATGATCGTCGGTCGATGAAACGGGACGCCATCCGGGAATTCTTCAGGCGTCTGGCCGAAGCCGATCCCGAGCCCACCACCGAGCTCGAGTACGGTTCGCCGTTCCAGTTGCTGGTCGCCGTGGTACTGTCGGCGCAGGCCACCGACAAGGGGGTGAACATCGCGACACGCCGCCTGTTCGCGCTCGCGCCGACCCCCGAGGCGATGGTTTCGCTGGGCGAGGACGGCGTGGCCGAGCAGATTCGCACGATCGGGCTTTACCGCAACAAGGCCAGGAATACGGTGGCGCTATCACGCCTGCTGCTGGAACGCCACGGCGGCGAAGTGCCGCACGACCGCGTGGCGTTGGAGTCGCTACCGGGAGTCGGCCGCAAGACCGCCAACGTGGTGTTGAACACGGTGTTCGGTGATCCGGTGATGGCGGTGGACACCCATATCTTTCGCCTGTCGAACCGGACCGGTCTCGCGCCCGGCAAGGATGTGGTCGCGGTCGAGAAGGCCTTGATGCGTCGTGTGCCTAAAGACTACCTCAAGAACGCCCACCACTGGCTGATCCTGCACGGCCGCTATGTCTGCACCGCGCGCAAGCCGGCCTGTGCCGGATGCAAGGTGCGTGACCTGTGCGACTTCAAGGACAAGACGAGCTGAACCATGTTCGATCCATCACGCGACCAGGCACGCAACTTCTTCGTTTTGGCATGGCGCAAGTACCTTGCCGATGAACCCCTGACTCCGCTCGAGAAGCTTGCTGCGGATTTGATCGTACTTCATCCCGAGTACCATGCCTTGCTGGAAGATCCGGACGCCCTCCACAAGGAATTCAGTCCCGAGGATGGGCAGATCAATCCCTTTCTGCATCTGTCGCTGCATCTGGCGATAGAGGAACAGTTGTCGATCGACCAGCCGCCCGGCCTGCGCGCAGCCTTCGCCCGCTGTCAGCTGCGCCGCGGCAATCGCCATGACGCGCTGCATGATGTGCTCGACTGCCTGGGCGAGACCCTCTTCAATGCCCAGCGCAACCGCAGCCAGCCGGATGGCATCGCCTACGTTGACTGCGTGATGCGCAAGGCCTCGGCCAACTGAGGCCGTTGGAGCGCAAGCCTACAAGGCTGCGCGCCATCGCCTTCCCTTGAACCAGGGGCCGTATCATCGCCGCTACCCAACGGCCATGCTCCCGGGTTAGGATGCGACATCTTCCCCGCACAGCCGGAGCACCCATCATGACAACCTGGATCGTCATCGGCGCCATTGTCGCCGTCATCGCGTGGATCATCATGATCTACAACGGCCTGGTCGCCCTGCGCAACCGGGTCAAGAATGCCTTCTCCCAGATCGACGTGCAATTACAGCGGCGTTACGACCTGATTCCGAATCTGGTCGAAACCGCCAAGGGCTACATGCAGCACGAGCGGGAGACGCTCGAAGCGGTCATCCAGGCGCGCAATGCCGCACAAGCCGCTTCCCGCCGGGTCGAAGGCGACCCGGCCGACCCGGCTGCGATGCGGGACCTGATGGGCGCCGAGGCGGCGCTGGGTGGCATGCTGACCCGTTTCTTCGCGCTCGCCGAAGCCTATCCCGACCTCAAGGCCAACCAGAACATGGCCTTGCTGCAGGAAGAACTGGCCAGCACCGAAAATCGCATCGCCTTCTCGCGTCAGGCCTACAACGATGCCGTCACCGCGTACAACATCAAGCGCGAATCGTTCCCGGACGCGATCATCGCCAACAACTTCGGCTTCAAGCATGCCGAGCAGTGGGAGATGGAGGACACCGCGGCGCGCGCGCCGGTCAAGGTGAGCTTCACCTCCTGAGCGCGCTGCGGCCGCAATGGACTTTTTCAAGGCGCAGGACGACGCAAGGCGCAGCAGCCGCATCCTGGTCGTCTGGTTCATGCTCGCCGTCATCGGCATCGTCGCCGCGGTCTATCTGGCGGTCGCGGTCGCGATGGGTTTCGGCGCCGCCGCCGAGACCGGCGCGCCAGCCAAGTTGTGGGACCCGGATCTCTTCCTGCTGACCGCGCTCGGAGTCGGCGGGTTGATCCTGCTCGGTTCGGCTTTCAAGGTCATCGCCCTGTCGCGCAACGGCGGCCAGGCGATTGCCGAGGAACTGGGCGGACGGCAGATCTCGCGCGCTACCGGCGATCCGCTGGAACGACGTCTGGTCAACGTGGTGGACGAAATGGCGATCGCATCGGGCATCCCTGCCCCACCGGTGTATGTACTCGACGCCGAACACGGTATCAACGCCTTCGCCGCCGGTTCGAAGATCAGTGAAGGCGTGGTGGCGGTGACCCGCGGCACGCTGGAGAAACTGAGCCGTGACGAGTTGCAGGGCGTGATCGCACACGAGTTCAGCCATATCCTCAACGGCGACATGCGGCTGAACCTGCGCCTGATCGGCGTCCTGCACGGGATCTTGCTGCTGACCCTGGCCGGGCGCGTGTTGATGCGCAGCGGGCGGGGGTCGAACAAGAACGCGGCACCCATCCTCATCGGCGGACTGGCGCTGGTGCTGGTCGGCTATATCGGCGTGCTGTTCGGCAACCTGATCAAGGCCGGCGTGTCACGCCAGCGCGAATACCTGGCCGATGCGGCCGCGGTGCAATTCACCCGCAATCCCGACGGAATCGCCGGTGCGCTCAAGAAGATCGCCGGCATCGGCTCGGACATTCAACACCCGCGAGCAGAAGAAGCGAGCCACATGTTCTTCGGCAGCAGCGCGCATTTCTCACGCCTGCTCGCAACCCATCCCCCGGTCCAGGAACGCATCCGCCGACTCGACCGCAGCTTCAAGCCGGAAACCCAACCCCGCCGCGCCGATGCAGCCATGGTGGAGGTCAATCCCTCGTCGGAGGTCGCCGTTAGCCTGACCGGATCCGGGGCGACACAGGCCTTTTCGCCCACCGCCTTCACGGAATCGATCGGTCAATTGCAGCCGGAGCACATCGCGCGCACCCATGCGCTGCTGGTCGGATTGCCGGACGAGATCAATGAGGCCGCTCACCAGACAACGGGCGCCCGCGCGGTCATCTTCGCGCTGCTGCTGTCACCGGATGCCGGTACCGCACAACAACAACGTGCCCTGATCGAAAGTCATTTCGGCGAGGAGGCAAAAGCGGAAACCGACCGGATCGCCGCGTGGCTGCGACCACAAGGTCCGCGTATGCGCCTGCCGCTGCTGGATCTCGCACTGCCGACGCTGACTCCGCTGACCTCCGAAGCCCGTCATCAAATCGCCGATCTGGCGGACCAATTGATTGCCGCGGACGGAAAGACCTCGGTGTTCGAGTTCGTGCTGCGTCGGCTACTCCGTGCCAATCTGCTGCCTCCCCGCTCGAGTTTCGCGTCGAACGTATCGCTGAAAACCCTGAAATCCGATGTCGCGACCCTGATCGGCGCCCTCGCCCGGGTCGGCGCCAGCACGCCCGAGCAGATGATAACCGCATACCGGGCTGCGATCGCGCATGCGCCGGTAGACGGCCCCTGGCCCGACCCGAGTCCAGAGTCAAGGCCCTCCTTGAAGGAGCTGGACCGCATTCTCGACCACCTCGCCGCCACTCGGCCGGCTTTCCGCAAGCGGCTGATCGAGTCTGCCGCGACCGCGGTCAGCCACGATGGCCGGATCACCCCGACTGAGGCGGAACTGCTCAGAGCGGTCTGCCAGGCCCTGGACTGCCCGGCCCCTATCCTGCGAGCCGACTGAATCGCGCTCAAAGGAATCGGCCACGGACACGCCTCGTTCCAACGCGAAAACGCCCGCGCCTTTCGCGAGAAAGGCACGGGCGTGCGAACGAGACTCGATCGGAAGACGTGATCAGCGCTTCAGATAAAGCCCTTGCTGTCTGGCAAAGAAGGCAGCCAGGTCACGCATGTCCTGCCGTGATAGCTCCGCCACCTGTCCGACCATGATCGGGTCCTGGCGGTTACCCAGTTTGTAATCCAGCAAGGCCCGGTAAAGATACTGCTCGTGCTGACCCCCGATGTTCGGAAAGTCAGGCACTGGGCTGGTCCCGGTCTCGCCATGACAGGCAGCACATACGGCGGACTTTTCCCGGCCACGATCCGGGTTGCCCGCCATGGCCTGGCTGGAGAACAACACCAGCGACGCGCCGATCAGCAGATATGCGAACGATTTCTGCATCGTCACTGCCCTCCCTGCTGATTTGCATAATAGACCGCCAGATCGGCCATCTGCTGGTCGGTCAGACTCTCGGCGATGGCCCGCATGCTTGGGTGGTTACGGGTACCGTCCCGGTAGGCCTGCAGGGATTTTACGATGTAGGCCGCATGCTGTCCCCCGAGCAAGGGCACCGGATAGACCTCGGGGAAGGCAGTTCTATAGCCTGGAATGCCATGGCAACCAATGCACATGGACAGATGCCCACGTGCGCGTTCAGGGTCACCCTCGACCGCAACTGCGCCTGCCGACGCCAGGGCCATGCCCGCGGCGAGCAGTAAATGTCGTCCCTCCATAAGGTCTCCTCTGTTGGAATTCTGTTTAAGTTGTGAAACGACCAAAAAATTCTACGTCGGCTTGTTGACTGATTGCAAACAATAATCCCAGAAACCGCAGTTGAGCGCCTGGCGTTGCGCTCGAATGCTTGTGCAAGCCGACGTTCATGCTCTCTTGGGCACGCCACCCAAGAGCTTAGCCCGCTCGATGAGCACTCGACTTCCCTGAACGACGGCCCGGGAAAGCCCTCTATAATCAAGCCTCCAATTACAGGACCTGTTCATGATGCGTTTCGAGGGCTCCAACGATTACGTCGCCACGCCGGATTTGATGCTCGCGGTCAACGCTTCCATCCGTCTGCAACGTCCGCTCCTGATCAAGGGGGAACCCGGTACCGGCAAGACCATGCTTGCCGAGCAGGTCGCCAGCGCGCTTGGTCTGCCCTTGCTGCAATGGCACGTCAAATCGACCACCAAAGCCCAGCAGGGTCTCTACGAGTATGACGCGGTTTCCCGCCTGCGCGACTCGCAACTTGGCGACGACCGGGTACGCAACATCGGCAACTATATCGTCCAGGGTGTGCTGTGGCAGGCCTTCACCGCTGAGCAGCCGACCGTGGTCCTGATCGACGAGGTCGACAAGGCCGACATCGAGTTTCCGAACGATTTGCTGCGCGAGCTCGACCGGATGGAGTTTCATGTCTATGAAACCCGGCAAACCATCGTCGCCCGTCACCGCCCCATCGTGTTCATTACGTCGAACAACGAGAAGGAACTGCCGGACGCTTTTCTTCGACGCTGCTTCTTCCACTACATCCGCTTTCCCGACCGGGATACCATGCAGCGCATCGTCGATGTGCATTTCCCGGATATCCGCGAGACCTTGCTGCGTGAAGCCCTGGAAGTCTTCTTCGGCCTGCGCGACATCCCCGGCTTGAAGAAGAAACCCTCGACCTCGGAACTGATCGACTGGCTCAAGCTGTTGATGGCCGAGGACATTCCGGAAGACGCCTTGCGCAGCAAGGACGGCAAGCCCGTGATGCCACCGCTGGCCGGTGCGCTGCTCAAGAACGAGCAGGATCTCCACCTCTACGAGCGTCTGCTTGCGATGGCACGCCAGCACCGCTGAGCGCGGAGCGCATGAAATGATTGCAACCGCTGCGAAGACCGAAATGATTGTGACGGCTACGACGACCGCGACTGCTGCGATCGCCACGACGGGGCGACGATGCTGATCGACTTCTTCCTCCATCTGAAATCGCGCCGCCTGCCGGTGTCCACCCGCGAGTTCCTGACCTTGCTCGAGGGCCTGCGCGACCATGTCTGCACCCCGTCTATCGACGAGTTCTACCATTATTCGCGGCTGTGCCTGATCAAGGACGAATCGCTGTATGACCGATTCGACCTGGCCTTCGGCGAGTACTTCGGCCATGTCACCGAGTTGCCCGGGCTCGAAGTGGATCTACCCGAAGACTGGTTGCGTGCAATGGCCCGACGTCATCTCAGCCCCGAGGAGCGAGCGCGTCTCGAGAAGCTCGGCTGGGACAAGCTGATGGACGAGTTCAAGAAGCGTCTGCAAGAGCAGAAGGGTCGGCACCAGGGGGGCTCCAAGTGGGTCGGCACTGGCGGCAGCTCGCCTTTCGGCAACAGCGGCTACCACCCCGAAGGCATTCGGGTCGGGGGCGAGTCGGCCGGCAACCGCACTGCAGTCAAGGTGTGGGAACAACGCGAGTATCGCAATCTCGACGATTCGGTCGAGCTCGGCACCCGCAACATCAAGGTCGCGCTCAGGCGGCTGAGACGATTCGCGCGCGAGGGTGCCGCCGAGGAACTCGACCTGGACGGCACCATAGCCGCCACCGCGCGCAACGCCGGCTGGCTGGACCTGATGATGCGGCCCGAACGGCACAACGCAGTCAAGGTGCTGCTATTCCTCGATGTTGGCGGCTCTATGGACGACCACATCCGGATCTGCGAGCAGCTCTTCTCGGCCTGCCGCAATGAATTCAAACACCTCGAGCATTACTATTTTCACAACTGCGTCTATGAAACGGTCTGGCGCGATAGCCATCGACGCCATGCCGAGCGAATCGCGGTCACCGATTTGCTGCACAAATACGGACCGGATTACAAGCTGATCATCATCGGCGACGCGACAATGAGTCCCTACGAGATACTCCATCCACACGGGTCGATCGAGCATCTCAACCCCGAACCGGGTGCCGCCTGGCTACGTCGTCTGCTCGACGCGTGGCCCTCCGCGGTGTGGCTAAACCCGGAGCCGGAGCGGCTGTGGCCTTACCGGAAATCGATCGAAATCATCCACCAGATCGTCGGCGAACGGATGTATCCCACTACGCTTTCCGGTCTGGAGCAGGCCATGACCCGGCTCAGTCGCAAACACTGACGACAAGACGAGCTGGTCTCAGACCGGCTCGATCAGGCCCAACTCGCAGAAATGGACCCATCCGGCAAGTAGACGATCCCGTCGAAGTGCTCGCTGGTGACCAAGCCGCGGCAGGACTTATTCCGAAAACGGCAGCGGCTGCATGCCGAAACCTTCGTCGAGATGGCGAATCTGTTGCAACAGCGAGTCAAGATCAGCCTGGAGTCTGTGCAAATCGTCCACCGGCATCATGCGCAACGCTTCCGGCAAGACACCTCGGGCCGGCGACGGCGCCTGGTCCAGCAGTTCGGTCCCGGCATCGGTCAGGTAAAGCCGGACCACGCGCTGATCCACGGTGGTGCGCTCCTTGCGCACCAGACTGGCTGATTCGAGCTTGTCGATCATGTTGGACGCGGTCGACTGATGCAAGGCCATCAGCTTGGCCAGTTCGCCCACCCGCAGCCCGGGCTTTTCGAGAAGTTCCTGCAGTGCCCACAACTGGGCGCCGGTAATGCCGCTTTGACGCTCTATCCATTGCGAATGCCGTTGGGCGGTTCGAATCAACACCCGGAAGCGCTGCAGAACCGACAACGGCGTTGCGCTCTTCATCGCGTCACTGGATTCGGCCTGGGGCTGGGCACTCTTGCGTGGCATGAAATATTGCTCCAAAAAAAATTGCGGCGGGATCGTTAACAGGGGCTTGTATCGGGCGTATCGTATCGAAATATCGCTTGAAGGCGTAGCAATCGCGTCACACTGGCGAAGCGAAGACCGGCGGATGCGAAAACGCCCGGGCTCGAAAGCGATCGACCCACCCCTACAACCTCGAAAACCCGAGCCTCACCCACCGGATGTTCAAGTTCGGCAAGCCCCTGACCGAAACCTACCGCCAAGTTCGACGGGGCGGACGACGCTATGCCCTGCCCTGGCTTTCGCTTCACCGCTGGCGCCGGCGCGTCCTGCTGGTCGGTGCCGCCTTGCTGGCCGGGCTGATCGCGATCCTGTTCGCGATCGGCGCCGAGTTGGCGATAGAAGCACATGCTTCGATGATGGCGCAGGCGTCCTGGCTGACCTTCCTGATCGCACCGGCCGGATTCGCGCTAATGACCTGGATCGCCCGGCGTTACGTGCCCGCGACCCAGGGTAGCGGCATTCCGCAGGCGATCGCGGCCTCGCTGACCGACGACAGACGGATCCGGCGCAAACTGCTTTCGTTCAAGATCGCCATCGCCAAGGTCTTCCTGACGCTGGGCGCCCTGCTCTCCGGCGGTTCAGTCGGGCGTGAAGGGCCTTCGGTGCAGATCGGCGCGTCGATCATGCACATGTTGGCCAGCCGAAGAAAGAACCGGATCGCCTCCAGCCGCGACCTGATCATCGCCGGCAGCGGTGCCGGGGTGGCCGCCGCATTCAATACGCCGCTGGGCGGCATCATGTTCGCGATCGAGGAGATGTGCCGCTATCGGGCCTTTCAGGCCAACAGCACCACGCTGACCTCGGTGATCTTCGCCGGCCTGATGTCTCTCGGGGTGCTCGGCACCTACACCTATTTCGGACGCACGCCGGCCACGCTCGAATGGCCCGGCGGCATCTGGCCGGTGATCTTCTGCGGCACCGCGGGCGGTCTGCTCGGCGGCCTGTTCGCGCGCGGGCTGATCGCCTCCTCGCGTGGCCTGCCCGGCCGACTCGGGCGATGGTCATCCGAGCGACCGATCCTGTTCGCGGCCGGGTGCGGACTGGCGACCGCGGTGGTCGGTTTCGTCACCGGCGGACTCACCTACGGGACCGGCTACGACGAGACCAAGGCCGCGCTCGAAGGAAGCAGCGATTTGCCGTTCTATTTCCTGCTGGCCAAGATGGCGGTGATCTGGTTCGCCTTCCTGAGCCGCATTCCGGGCGGCGTGTTCGCCCCCTCGCTCGCGGTCGGCGCGGGCATGGGCGCCAACATCGCCTATTTCCTGCCACCGGAACAGGCTACCGCGATCCTGACCCTCGGGATGGTCGCCTTTCTAGCCGGCATGTGCCAGGCCCCGATCACCTCTTTCGTGATCGTGATGGAGATGACCGCGAACCACCAGATGCTGCTGCCGCTGATGGCCACCGCGGTGATCGCGCACGGCTTCTCGCGATCCGTGTCGCCAGTGCCGCTGTATCAGGCCCTGGCCTACCCGACGCTTCGCCGGGTGGAACGCGAGGTGCAGGACGAACTGGCGGAAAAACAGCGCAGGCGGGCCCATCCGGATACGCCAACGCAGATGCCCAAGGATTTCGTATCGGCCTACCCCGATCCGAAATCCGGCCGAAGCCATTCGCCCGAGGCGACAAGGGTCGTACCCGATGAACTCACCAAGCCGGATTCATCTGCTCGACAGGCCGCAGACGCAGAGGCTTCGGCTAGCAAGGCACCATCGGACGAAGCAACGCAGCAAGCCGACACCGCGGTCGCGCACGACCGCGACAATCTCACGACGGTCGACACGGTGGATTCGGTCGACTCCGCAACACCCAAAGTGACTGACGGTGGACTCGCCAAAGCGAAGGGCTTACACACGTCGGAGACCGAGCAGTCCAGTGAGCCTCCGGCATCGCAGCGATAGCGGAACGGCAAATCGCGCCTCGCCCGACACGCAGGCGACGTGAAAACGAGCGGCTCACCGCCGCCCGCTCTTCTGTCAACTCCTGGCTTGGCACATGCCGGCTATGTTGCCACTGCCGGCACGCGCGAACACCTTATTGACCGCTCATCGCCAGCATCAACTGGTTGATCCGCTTCACGAAGGTCGCCGGGTCGTCCAGCGTACCGCCTTCGGCGAGCAAGGCCTGGTCGAACAGCACCGCCGCCCAGTCATCGAAACTCGACTCCTCGTACTTCAGGCGCAACACCGCCGGGTGCGACGGATTGATCTCTAGGATGGGCTTGGAATCGGGCGCTTGTTGGCCCGCCGCCTTGAGGATGCGGGCGAGGTTCATGCCCAGATCATGCTCGTCCGCGACCAGGCAGGCCGGCGAATCGGTCAGACGGTGTGTGACACGCACCTCCTTGACCCGCTCACCCAGGCTGGTCTTCATCTTGTCGAGCAAATCCTTGAACTCGTCGGCAGCCTTCTCGGTTTCCTGCTTGTCGGCCTCGTCCTCGAGCTTGCCCAGATCCAGCCCGCCCTTGGCCACCGATTGCAGCGGTTTGCCGTCGAACTCGGTCAGGTTGCCGATCATCCACTCGTCCACCCGGTCGGACAACAGCAACACCTCGATGCCCTTCTTGCGGAAGATCTCGAGATGCGGGCTGTTCTTGGCCGCATTGAAGGTCTCGGCGGTGACGAAATAGATCTTCTCCTGCCCTTCCTTCATCCGCGAGATGTAGTCGGCCAGCGAAACCACCTCATCGGCAGTGTCGGCATGGGTGGAGGCGAAGCGGCACAGGCCGGCGATCTTTTCCTTGTTGGCGAAGTCCTCGCCGACGCCTTCCTTCAGCACCTTGCCGAACGCCTGCCAGAAACCGGTGTACTTTTCCTTGTCGTTCTCGGCGATGTCCTCGAGCAGCCCCAGCACCTTCTTGGTACAACCCGCCCGGATCGTGTCGATGTCCTTGGACTCCTGCAGGATCTCGCGCGAGACGTTCAGCGGCAGATCGGCCGAATCGACGATGCCGCGAACGAAACGCAGGTAGGTGGGCATCAGCTTCTCGGCGTCGTCCATGATGAACACCCGCTTCACATAGAGCTTGATGCCGTGACGGGCGTTGCGGTCCCACAGGTCGAAGGGGGCGTTCTTCGGGATGTAGAGCAGTTGGGTGTATTCGTGGCGCCCCTCCACCCGGGAGTGGGTCCAGGCCAGCGGCTCCTCGAAATCATGGCCGACATGCTTGTAGAAGGCCTTGTATTCGTCGTCGCTGATGTCGTTCTTGCTGCGCGCCCACAGGGCGCTGGCCTGGTTGACCGTCTCGTCCTCGTCGGTGACGACCTGTTCGCCCTTGTCCTTGTCCCACTGCTCTTTCTTCATCAGGATGGGCTGGACGATATGATCCGAATACTTGCGGATCAGGCTGCGCAGTTTCCAACCGGACAGCAGATCCTCCTGACCTTCGCGCAGATGCAGGATGATCTCGGTGCCGCGGGTCGGTCTATCGATGGATTCGACGGTGTACTCGCCGGCGCTGTCGCCGCTCATCGCGCATTCCCACTTCACGCCCTGGTCGGCACTCAGTCCGCCACGACGGGTCAGCACGGTGACCTTGTCGGCAACGATGAAGGCCGAGTAGAAGCCCACACCGAACTGGCCGATCAGGTGGGCGTCCTTCTGCTGGTCACCGGTCAGCTTGCCGAAAAACTCCCGCGTACCGGATTTCGCGATCGTCCCGAGATGGGTGATGACCTCTTCGCGGCTCATCCCTATCCCGTTGTCGGATACCGTGATCGTCTTGCCGGCCGTGTCGAAACCGATCCGGATCTTCAACTCGCCATCGCCTTCGAACAGCGCGGCATTGTCGAGTGCCTCGAAACGAAGCTTGTCGCAGGCATCGGACGCGTTCGAGATCAGCTCGCGAAGAAATATCTCGCGATTCGAATAAAGCGAATGAATCATCAGGTGAAGCAACTGCTTCACCTCGGCCTGGAAATTGAGGGTCTGGGCGGTATCGGCTTGTGCGCTCGTCATCGGTAAAACTCCCTGTGCGGTTTGACGCGCTTCATATGGGAGTGGGCGAGCGGAATTTCAAGCCCCGGTCGGTCGACTCAACAATAACGCACCGTCAGCACCTCGATTTCCCGCGGCCCGGCCGGGCTCATGAAGCGCACCACATCGCCCTCGCGCGACTTGATCAACGCGCGGGCGAGCGGAGAAATCCAGCTGATCCGGCCAGCCGAGGCATCCGCCTCGTCCACCCCGACGATCTGCCAGGTCTGCTCGCCTCCTTCCTCGAGATCCTCGAGGGTGACGGTGGCGCCGAAGAAAACCTGATCCATGCCCTGCTGGCGCTCAGGATCGACCACTTCGGCACTTTCGATCCGCTTGATCAGGAAACGGATCCGCCTGTCGATCTCGCGCAAGCGCTTCTTGCCATAGATGTAGTCGCCGTTCTCGGAGCGGTCACCATTGCCCGCCGCCCATGCGACGGTCTCGACCATCTTCGGCCGCTCGACCCGCACCAGCAGATCGAGTTCTTGCCGCAACGCATCGTAACCACGTCGGGTCATGTAGTTCTTCGCCCCGGCGGGCAGTTGCAACGCCGGACCGAGGACTTCCTCGTCATCACCGTCGTCGCCTTCCTTGACGAAAGCCTTGCTCATTGCGCTATCCCTTGCTGACGGGCGTGGCCGTCGCCAGCCCCATCCATGAAAGTCGCCTCACTCTCGAGCCCTCTCTCCCCACGAAAAGAGAAACCGCAGCGAATCGTCACAACGACTTCGAAGTGTCACTGGCTGACATGATAGTCCCGATGCGGGCTGCCGGAAGAGGGCCGAACCCGCCCATACGATTGTCGCTGCCGCGCGGCGAGGGTGAGTCCGCTGCGACAAAACCCCGTTCCGCAAGTTGTCATTGCCCCGGGTGGCGCATACCATAGCGGATCGCCGCCCTGCCGGGCTCGCCCTGACCACGCCGACGCAGGTTATTCGATGAGTGATGAGTTCAGCAACGACACCGATCTGCAGGCCCGCCTGGAGCTGCTCCGCGACGAGCACCGCGACCTCGACGCCGCAATCGAACAACTGATGGCGGTGCAGGTCAAGGACGAATTGCTGATCCGGCGCCTGAAGAAGCGCAAGCTCGCCCTCAAGGACAAGATCTGCGTGATCGAGCGCATGCTCGAACCGGACGAATTCGCCTGAGCACCCCGCCAGCCAACCGCATCCGATCTCATGAGCCGACCCAAGCCCATTCAGCCCGAAACGCTGGCGCTTCATGCCGGCCAAAGCCCCGACCGCGAGCATGGCGCCCGCGCGACACCGATCTACTTCACCACCAGTTATGTGTTCGAGGACAGCGACACGGCGGCAGCTCGCTTCAATCTGGAGCGCCCCGGCCATGTCTATTCACGCATCTCGAACCCGACCAATGCCGTCCTGGAGGAACGCATCGCCGCGCTGGAGGACGGTGTCGGTGCGATCGCGGTAGCGAGCGGCCAGGCGGCGCTCCACCTCGCCATCGCCACCCTGACGGGCGCCGGCGGCCATATCGTCGCATCGAACGCGTTGTATGGTGGCTCGCACAACCTGCTGAGCTACACCCTGCCCCGCTTCGGCATTGCCACCACCGTTGTAGACCCGACCGACCTCGATGCCTGGCGGCAGGCGATCCGCCCCGAAACCCGGCTACTGTTCGGCGAGTCAATCGGCAACCCGGGCCTGGATGTGCTCGACATCCCGGAGGTCGCGGAGATCGCGCATGCCGCCGGGATTCCGTTGATGGTCGATGCCACGCTGGTCACCCCCTGCCTGCAGAAGCCGATCGCGCTCGGCGCCGATCTGGTCATGCACTCGGCAACCAAGTTTCTCGGTGGCCACGGCGTCGCCGTGGGTGGCCTGCTGGTCGACGGCGGTCGCTTCGACTGGGAGGCTGCCGGCCGTTTTCCGACCCTGACCGAAGCCTACGACGGATTCCACGGCATGGATTTCGCCGAGGAATCCCCGATCGCGGCGTTTTTGCTGCGTGCCCGACGCGAGGGCCTGCGCGACTTCGGGGCCTGTCTGTCGCCAATGAACGCATTCCAGATCCTGCAGGGCATGGAGACCCTGCCGCTGCGCATGCGCGCCCATGTCGCCAATGCCCAGGCGGTCGCCGAGCACCTCGCTGCCAGCCCGGTCGTGAAGACGGTCGCCTATCCCGGTCTGGCCAGCCATGCCGGTCACGCAACAGCACGCCGCCTGTTGCCGCAGGGTGCGGGCGCGGTGCTGTCCTTCACCCTCGAAGGCGGACGTCAGGCCGGTCGAGATTTCATTGAAGCCCTGCAGGTCTTCTCGCACCTGGCCAACGTCGGCGACGCGAAGTCGCTCGTCATCCATCCGGCCAGCACCACGCACTTCCGCATGAGTGAGGAAGACCTCGCACGAGCCGGCAGCGGCGAGGGAACAATCCGGCTGTCCGTCGGCCTCGAGCATATCGACGACCTGATCGAAGACCTGAACCGCGGTCTGCGCGTGGTCTCGAAGCGGCTCGGAAAGAGGTGAGGGCATGAAGTTGCGGATATCGGGTGCCGACAGCTACCTATACACCGGCGGGAAGCCCCATGACCCAGCCCTGCCTGCGGTGGTGCTGATCCATGGCGCAGGTCACGACCACAGCGTGTGGAATCACCAGGCGCGGGCGCTCGCCCACCACGGTTACTCGGTGCTGGCGCCCGACCTGCCCGGGCATGGCCGTTCCGAAGGGGCGCCCCTGGCCAGCATCGAAGACCTCGCCGGCTGGCTGAACGATTTGCTGGTCGTTCTCGACATCCCACGGGCCGTCCTGGTCGGCCACAGCATGGGTTCGCTGATCGCCCTGCACACGGCAGCCCACTACGCCGACCGGGTGTCACGGCTGGTACTGATCGGCAGCGTGGCCCCGATGCCGGTCGCGCCCGCCCTGCTCGACGCTGCGCGCGCCGACCGTGACCTGGCCCATGCGATGATCAACCAGTGGTCGTTCGCGCCCACCACCGCGCTCGGCCAAAGCCCCACGCCGGGTTTCGCGCTGACGCTGATGAACCGGCGTCTGATGGAGCGTCAGGCCGAAGGCGTGCTGGCCACCGACCTTGCCGCCTGCAATGCTTATCGGGCCGGACTCGATGCAGCCGCGCTGGTGCGCTGCCCGGTGGCGATGATTTGCGGTGACCGCGACCAGATGACCCCGTTTCGTGCCACACAGCCCTTGCAGCAAGCCCTTGCCAACGCGCCCGGTGGAGCGCGTATCATAACGATCAAAGACGCAGGCCACGCCACGATGGCCGAGGCGCCGGATGCAGTGACCGATTCGATACGGGGGTTTCTGACACAAACAACATGACCATCGAGGTCAGCCCGCTCATCCGACGCAGATCGGAAACAGCGACCACCGTTACGCCGACGACATAAGAACCCTACAGGAGAGAGACACATGTCGCAGTCGAGCAACGCGAAGTTGGAAGAAGATGCAGGTCTGCCGTTCCCCAAGCCGCGGGACATCCCGGCGAGCTCTCCGATCACCTGGTTGAAGAAGGGCTTCTCCGACCTTCGCTGGTGTCCGATTCCCAGCCTGTTCTACGGCTTTTGTTTCGCCGGCATGGGCCTGCTGATCACCTTCGTGTTCGAGCATGCCTATGAGTACACCATGGCGATGGCGTCCGGGTTCCTGCTGCTGGGCCCCTTTCTGGCGATGGGTCTGTACGAGATCAGCCGCCGTCGCGAACTGGGCGCGGGTTGCGCGCTGACGCCGACGCTGACGGTGTGGCGACGCAATGCCGGCAACATCGGGATTTTCGCGGTCGTACTCGGCGTCGTGTTCCTGGTCTGGGCACGCGCCTCGCTGGTCATCTTCGCGCTGTTCTACACCACCGAAGTTCCCAATCTGACCGGCTTTCTGTCGCAGGTGGTCAAACTCGAGAATGTCGAGTTCCTGCTGGTGTATTTCGGTGTCGGATTCGTCTTCGCGACCATCGCCTTCGCGATCAGCGTGGTCTCGATCCCGTTGATGCTGGACCGCAACCAGGATGCGATCACGTCTATGCTCGGCAGTGTCGGGGCGCTGTTCCGGAACCCGGGCACGATGTTCGTCTGGGCTCTCACCGTCGTGATCCTGACCCTGATCGGCTTCATGACCTTTCACCTCGGCCTGGTCGTGCTGATGCCCATCATCGGCCATGCGAGCTGGCACGCCTACCGGGACTTGATCGAACCGCTTCCCTGATCCGGATCAGTCCCGCAGTACGAGGATTACGGGTTGGTGATCGGAGGCCGCCGTGGTGGCCTCCACCTTCAGATCGACGACTTGCTTCGCGAGATCCTCGGACACCCAGAAGAAGTCGCAACAATACGGTCTGTCTGGCCAGTCCGCGCCATTCAGCCCGACGGTAGGCGCGTGCGGCGCGTTCGGTCGCACGAGCGACCAAGCGTCCCGCCAGCCTGCGCCCGGAACAGGCGAAGGACTCGCCAGCCAGACGTATTCCGGTGAGCCCGGTTCACAGTTGAAGTCTCCGCATAGCACCGCCGATACCGGCCGCTCCCGGTGCGCGAAAACCGGATTGTCCTCCTTGCCACCCGCGGCGGGCCCCGATGCGGCATGACCCGCGGCTTCTTCCTGGATCGCGCGCAAAGCCCCCACTTGTGCCTGTCGCTGTCTGGCCGAGTAGTACTCGAGATGCGTGGTCATGACCCTCATCTTGCCTTGCGCTGTCGCCACCACCGCTTCGATGCAACTGCGCTGCATGCCGGGCACCGCCGGATCGGCCGGATACGGCAACATATGTCGCATCACCTGTTGGACGGGCAGCATCGACAACAGGAGATTTCCGAAACAGGCTCGTCCCCCGCCCGGTGCCGGGACGTCGACGCCGGCTGCAAACACGGCTTCATGGTCGGGAAACGCCGCAGCGAGCGACGCGACCTGATCGCCCACTTCCCCCCCTGCCTATCCAGTGACATTTTGCGCGACCTCCTGCAGACAGATCAGCTCGGCCCCACCCAACGCCCGGAGCGTGGCAATCGTCCGGTCGAGATCGACCCGCCCGTCCGCGCCTCGACCCCACTGTATGTTCCAGCTAATGATCCGCATGTCGAAATCCCCAAGTCATCGCGTCCTGCCGCCGATGCGCTACCCTGGAGGCGCTATCCTGGATTCGTCACAAACGACGATTCCGGTCCCTGTCGGGAAACGGTTCGAACTGGCTCGATGATGAGAGCCTTAAAGAATACCGAGAGCGATCATGGTATTCGTCCGTTCGGGATCATGGAAGCTGCCGCGACTGACGCCCTCGCACCGGAACGCACGAACCCTGGGGCCGAGAGTTTGTCCTCAATTGACAGAGCAGTTCACCTCGATGACGTCATGACTGATAATCACGCTAACACTCAGGAATTGCCAAATGCATTCAGCCCAGGAACTCGTCACCCAAATCGAAGCGCTGACGTCCTTGCCCTCGGTCTATATCCGTATCCGTGAAACACTGGATGCGCCCGACGGTTCGATGAGCGAGGTCGCCGGCGTGATTTCGGCCGACCCGGCCCTGACCGCGCGGTTGTTGCAGGTGGTCAATAGCGCACTCTATGGCTATGGCGGCAAGATCGATACGCTGCACCGGGCCGTCACCATCCTGGGATTGCAGCAGGTCCACGACCTCGTTCTGGCGATGTCGATCTCGTCGGTCTTCGAAGGTATCCGGCCAGACCACATGAACATGAACCGGTTCTGGCGCGACAGCGTGCTGCGTGGGATCGCCGCGCGCGAGGTCGGCAGGCGCTGCGGACAACCGACCGCCGAGAGACTCCTCGTCGTCGGCCTGCTCGCCGACCTCGGTCACCTGGTCCTCTATCAGACCGTGCCGACCCTCGCCGACCAAGCGCGCATGACAGCCGACGAAACCGGGGAGCCGCTCGACCAAGTCGAGCAACGTCTGGTCGGCTGCGATTTCACCGAAGTCGGTGCCGCGCTGATGGACCACTGGCGTCTGCCAGCCTGCTTTGCCGAGATCATCGGCGCCCAGATCAATCCGAGACTGGCCGGCGAGTTCACCTATGAAGCGGCGATGCTGCATGTCGCGGCCAGAATCGTCGAGGCCGATCGCAAGGGCGAAACCAGTGAGGAGGCCACACACGGGGTGCCGCCGTTGATCTGGACCACGCTGGACCTCGAACCTTCCAGTTTTGGCGAACTGCGGGAAGCTTCCGAACTCAACCTGACAGGCTATCTTGCGCTGCTCTTCCCGAAACTCGGCAACGGTAGCTGATCCGTCCCGCGCTCCGGTTCTCGAAAGCCCCGCTTGATCACCGCCTGGGCGGTGCCGGATTCACAATCCGTGCGTGCGTCATGAATAGTCGCCACGCCGATTGGCCGCATGACCGATCCGGCGCGTCATTTCACGCCAATCTTCCAGCGATGGCACGCGCAGCAATTCCTCGCAAAGCTGCCACCCAACCCCAAGCGCAGAGTCGGCAAGCTCGGACAGCCCGTCCCCCAACTCGAACGACCGCCCCCGCATCGCCAGCACGAACGCAGGGGGCGGAGAACGACTTTCGATCCTTTGATAAACGTCGAGCACGACCTCGGGAGCGAGCGCATGGCTGAGCGCGCCGAGATTCGGTTTGGGGCCGATTTCGCCAAAGCGGACCCCGTCGTCACCTTCGCCGGTCATCGCATCGACGAATAACACGAGATCGGCGCCGCACAAATCCAGCGCATGTTCGAGCTGCAGCTGGAAATCGCGACGGATCACGACCTGCCCGAAGCCGGCCGCCTCGATCCGGTCGAGCAGCAAGGGCCCCAAGGCGTCGTCCCCGCGCGAGGGATTACCGACCCCGATCACGACGACGGCAGGACGACTCATCCGCGGGTCACGCGACTCAGGGTCTCTCCGCCAGGCCCCACCAACTCCATCACCAGCGGCATCTGCCCGAGGGCATGGGTGGCGCACGACAGACAGGGATCGTAGGCGCGAATCGCGACCTCGATGTGGTTGAGCAAGCCCTCGGTCAACTCATGCCCGCTCAGATAGCGCTGCGCGACCGCACGGATCGCGGTGTTCATCGCCTGGTTGTTGTGGGTCGTCGATACGATCAGGTTGCACATGCTGACCAGATCGTCTTCGCCCACCTGGTAGTGATGGATCAGCGTGCCGCGCGGGGCCTCGATGATGCCGACACCCTCGCGGGCATGGGTGCCGGTGCTGAGCAGCGGCCCGTCCATCAGATCCGGATCGTCAAGCAGGTCGCGAATGACCTCGGCGGCATGCAGCATCTCTATCATGCGCGCCCAGTGATAAGCCAGGGTCGCATGAATCAGCCCACCCTGGCCGTGCGCGATGAACTCGCGCCGTTCGGCTTCGGCGAAAGGCGACGGGATGAAGTCGCAGTTCTGAACCCTGGCCAACGGCCCGACCTTGTACCAACCTTGGTCCGGACCGAGATCACGCAGGTAGGGAAACTTCATGTAGCTCCACGGCTTGACCTGCTCTCCGATCACGCTGTGGTAGTCCTGGTCCGGCACCGCGTCCAGGGTGATCGCGCCGTTCGCATCACGAAAACGCAACTGCCCGTGATACAAGTCCATTGCGCCATCTGCCCGCACCAGGCTCATGATGCCCGACGAAAAAGTGCCGAAGGCGTCGTACAAGACGGGATCGGCCCGATGCAGGCGCTTCACCAGTTCGACCGCGGCACGACTCCATTCGATCATCTTGGCGACGTCGGCCTTGAGCATGCGCTGGTCATCCGGTGCGAGATGGCGGTTCATGCCGCCCGGCACCGCGCCGGTGCCATGAATGCGCTTGCCGGCGGTGGCCCGGATCACCTCCTGACCGAACTTGCGCAGCAATACGCCCTGACGCGCCACCTCCGGGTGAGCGGCGGCTACGCCGACGATGTTGCGTTTGCCGACTTCGGACTCAAAGCCGAAAAGCAGATCGGGCGAGGATAGGTGGAAGAAATGCAGCGCGTGCGACTGCAGGATCTGACCGTAATGCATCAGCCGGCGCATCTTCTCGGCGGTCGGGGTCAGCGACTGCGCGCCGACGACATGGTCCAGCGCCTTGCAGGCGGCCAGGTGGTGGCTGACCGGACAGATGCCGCATAGCCGCTGCACCATCACCGGCACTTCCCAGTAGGGACGGCCCTGGATGAAGACCTCGAAGCCACGGAACTCGACGATGTGCAACCGCGCTTCGCGCACCTCACCCTCTTCGTCCAGCAATAAGGTGACCTTGCCGTGCCCCTCTACCCGCGATACCGGGTCGATCACGACCTTTCTCAGCGATTCGCGGTTCTCGGCGGTTTCCAGCGATGACGTGTTCATGGCAAGACTCAGTCGAAATGCAGCATCGAATGCGGCAGGCGCGGGGTACGGCCCGCGATCAGGTCGGACAGGAATTTCCAGATCGCCTCGCCCGAGGGCGGGCAGCCCGGAATGAAATAATCCACCCGCACCACCTCGTGAATCGGGTGCACCTTGTCGAGCAGCAGCGGCAATTCCGGATCGTCAGGCACCCCGGGGTTGGCGATGCCATCGCGGGACAGATAGACTTCTTGCAGGCACGCGCCTAGATCGAGGTGGTTGCGCTGGGCCGGCAGCCCCCCGTTGATCGCACAAGCGCCGACCGCGACCAGGGTCTTGCAGTTGCGACGGAACTCGCGCAGCACATGCACGTTTTCAGCATTGCACACGCCGCCCTCGATCAAACCGATGTCGCACGGACCGCAGTGCTTGATGTCGGTCAGCGGGGAGCGGTCGAACTCGACCAGCTGCGCCAGCTCGAAAAGGTGCTCATCGATGTCGAGAAAGGACATGTGGCAACCGAAGCAGCCGGCCAGCGAGGTCGTCGCGACCCGCAGTTTGGGCTTGTCGCTCATCGTTCCTTCTCCATCGAAACCAGGCTGATCGGCTTCTCGTCGTAGATCCGCTCACCGATCGGCACGGCGAATCCGACCCGCTTGGGCAGGATCACCCCAACCGGACAAATGCTCGCGGCCCTGTCCAGCGCCGAAAAATCGGTATCACCGAGTCGACCGGACTCGGCATTGACGACCAGATGCTTGTGAATGCCACGATTGGTCAGTGCGAAAATGCTCTTGCCATCGATATCGCGACTCGCCCGCACACAGAGCTCACAGAAAATGCAGCGATTGAAGTCGAGCAGGATGTCAGGATGCGAGGCATCGACCGGTCGCACCGGAAAGAAATAATTGAAGCGGGCGCTGGTCATCTCCAGTTCATAGGCCTGCGCCTGGAGTTCGCAGTTTCCGCTCTTTTCGCAGGACGGGCAGAAGTGATTGCCCTCGACGAACAACATCTGCAATAAGGCCCGCCGTTCGCCATTGATCTCGGGTGTATTGCTCTCGATCTCCATGCCGTCCTTGGCCTGCAGCGCACACGAGGAGACATGCCGGCCTCCGACCTTTACGATGCACAGCTTGCATGAGCCATGCGGCGGGAAATCCGGATGCCAGCACAGTGAAGGAATGTAGTGCCCCGCCGCCTTGGCCGCCTGCAGAATCGTCTGCCCCTCCTCGAACATGACCGGCTGGCCATCGAGCATGAATCGTCCGTTCATCGCTGCGCCTCCCTCGCGCTCGCTTCACCGTTCAGATGGGCACCGGCATCGTCCCGTCCGGTCATGCGCCGCGCGGTGTCGAGCGCGGCGTCCAGATCGAAGGCGGGCTCGAAATCGAGCGACTTGAGCCGTCGCTCATAGGCCGGCCGGAACTTGATGAGGGTGTCGACCACCGGATTCGGCGCGGTTGTGCCCAGACCGCAATGGCTCGCATTACGCAACAACCGGTTGATCCACTCGATGTCGGCCAGGTCCATCTTGGCCCCGAAACCCTGCGCGAGCTTGTCCATGTAGCCTTTCAGCAGCGAGGTGCCGATACGACACGGGGTACAGAAACCGCAACTCTCATGAGCGAAGAAATCGACGAAATTATGAGCGATCTCGAACGCGTCCCGGCTGGAATCGAACACCATGAATGCCCCGGCGCTCGGCACATCCTCGAATGCGACCCGGCGGTGGAATTCGTAGCCGGCGATCGTCACCCCGGACGCGCCACCCACCTGCACCATCTGGGCATCGCTCGCGCCACAATCCTCGAGCACGCGCTCGATAGCGACCCCGAACGGGTACTCGTAGATACCCGGAAACGCACAGTCCCCAGAAACAGACAAAAGCTTGGTGCCGGTGGACTGCGGCGTGCCAGTCGCGGCGAAGGCGGCCCCACCCTCCAGTGCGATCAGGGTGGTCTTGGCCAACGTTTCGACGTTGTTGACGACCGTCGGTCGCCCAAGATAGCCGACGGTCACCGGAAACGGCGGACGGATGCGCGGTGTGCCGCGCTTGCCCTCCAGCGACTCCAGCAGCGCGGTCTCCTCGCCGCAGACATAGGCGCCCGCCCCGAGGTGGATATCGATGTCGAAGTTGAAACCGGTCTCGCCGAGGATGTCCTTCCCGAGCAAACCGGCCTGACGGCGCTTGTCCAGCACCGCCCTTAATGGTGTCGTCAGGTAACGGTACTCGCCCCGCAGGTAGAGCAAACCTAGTGAAGCCCCGGTGGCCCAGGCGGCGAGCGTCATGCCCTCGAACACCTGTTCGGCGAAGCGGGTCAGCAATACCCGGTCCTTGAAAGTGCCGGGCTCCCCCTCGTCCGCATTGCAGACCACGACCTTGTCTTTGCCCTGGGCGTCGCGACAACTCTGCCATTTCACCGCGGTGGTGAAACCCGCCCCGCCCCGGCCGCGCAGATTGGAGAGTCTCATCTGTTCCAGCCAGTCAGCCCTGCCCTGACTGATTGCCGCTTTCAGCGCCGAGCCCGGCTCGAAGCTGGCACCCAGCAGGGCGTCACGTCGGCGGATATTGTCGTCGATCATGAAGAACGCGGCCGGCCAGGCGTCGAGTGGCACCGACTGCCGGACCAGTTCCGCTATCTCGTTCACCCGGTGGTGGTCCAGCCGGGTAATCGCGCGCCCATTGACCAGCAGCGCCGGCCCCTGGTCGCACATGCCGGTACAGGAGGTGGTGGTGACGCTGACCAGGCCATCCTCCGACACCTTGCCAGGCTCTATCCAGAGCTTGCGGCACAAGGTCTCCATCAGCGCAGGCGCACCGAGCATCCGGTCGGTGATGTTGTCGGAAAAGTGAATCCGGTAGCGTCCAACCGGCTCCGCATGCAGGAAACTGTAAAAGCCCGCGACCCCCTCGACCCGGGAACGGGGTAGCGAGAGTCCCTCGGCCACCCGGGTGAGACAGGGCGGGCTGAGGTGACCGAGCACGTCCTGCAACTCGATCAGGATCTGCAACAGACGGGTTGGATCACGGCCATGCCGAGCCAGCACATCCATCACGCACGCGTCCAGATCCTGCATTGCGGCCCCCTGCGATCGTGTTTCAAACGATTGTAAGACCGATCGGGCCGCATGCCCAGACACAGTCGCGCCGGATTCCGATGCACAAGACAACCTAACGGGCGCTCTATGTCCTAAAAGTCATTGAAAGCAAAGGATTTTGGGGGAAACAACTCACCTCTCGAGATACTATATCTAGTGTTATATTTCGAATCTATATACCGCTTAATATTCTAACTGATTGTTTTTATTGTATTTTATTTTTTTGCATCCGAGCCGATTACAAGCTATCCTTCGGTGTGTATAAAACATAACCAGCGGGAGACCCGGAAGACGATCATGAGCGCGAAAACATCGACCCAAACCAAACTCCAGAAGGATGCTTCCAACCTCGTTCCGCAGGAAATCTGCGCCGAAGTGCTGATCGAGAAGTATGCCAAGGGCGACGAACAGACCATCGGTGAGGTCCGAAGCCGGGTTGCCCGCGCGCTCGCCAGTGTCGAAGCCGAAGACAAACGTGCCTACTGGGAGGCCAAATTCCTCGAAGCGCAGGAATCCGGCTTCGTACCGGCCGGCCGGATCAACAGCGCCGCCGGCACCAAGCTCCAGGCGACGCTGATCAACTGCTTCGTCCAGCCGGTCGGCGACTCGGTCACCGAGTCGATCGACGGTCGCCCCGGCATCTACACCGCGCTCGCCCAGGCTGCCGAAACCATGCGCCGCGGCGGCGGCGTCGGCTATGATTTTTCGTCTATTCGTCCCAAGGGCGCGCTGGTCAAGGGCACCCAGTCCAATGCGTCGGGCCCGGTCTCGTACATGCGCGTGTTCGACCGCTCCTGCGAAACCGTCGAGTCGGCCGGTGCCCGCCGCGGCGCCCAGATGGGCGTGCTGCGCTGCGATCATCCCGACATCGAGGAATTCATCCACGCCAAGGATCATGGCGATCTGACCAACTTCAACATTTCGGTCGGTGTCACCGACGCCTTCATGAAGGCGGTCGAGGCAGATGCACATGTCGAACTCACCCACAAGGCCGAGCCGATCGACGAACTCAAGCAAGCCGGTGCCTATCAGCTGGACGATGGCGCCTGGGTCTACCGCAAGGTACGCGCCCGCGACCTGTGGGACCAGATCATGCGCTCGACCTATGATCACGCCGAGCCCGGCATCCTGTTCCTGGACCGCATGAACCAGGACAACAACCTGTATTACTGCGAGACCATCGAAGCCACCAACCCCTGCGCCGAACAGCCGCTGCCGCCTTACGGTTGCTGTGATCTGGGCTCGATCAACCTGACTCCGTTCGTGCGCGACGCTTTCGGCGACAAGGCCGAGTTCGATTTCGAGCGCTTCGGCAAGGTCGTCGATGTCGCGATCCGGATGCTGGACAACGTGCTCGACGTGACCCACTGGCCGCTGTCCGAGCAGGAGAACGAAGCCCAGTCCAAGCGCCGCGTCGGCCTTGGCTTCACCGGTCTGGGCGACACCCTGATCATGCTGCGCCTGCGCTACGACTCGGCCGAGGCCCGTCAGATGGCGACCCGTATCTCCGAGTTCATGCGCAATCGCGCCTATCTGGCCTCGGTCCAGCTTGCCACCGAACGCGGCGCCTTCCCGCTGTTCAATGCCGACATGTATCTTTCCGGCGGCAACTTCGCCTCGCGCCTGCCGGCCGACATCAAGGACAAGATCCGCAAGCATGGCATCCGCAACTCGCACCTGCTGTCGATCGCGCCCACCGGCACGATCTCGCTCGCCTTCGCCGACAACGCCTCGAACGGCATCGAGCCGCCGTTCTCCTACACCTATACCCGGCGCAAGCGCATGGCCGACGGCACCTTCAAGGAGTATGCGGTCGAAGACTACGCATGGCGCTTGTACAAGCACCAGGGCGGCAACGTAGACAAGCTCCCGGACTTCTTCGTCACCGCGCTCGAGATCTCGGCCCAGGCGCACAAGGACATGGTCGCGGCGGTCGCACCGTATGTGGACACCTCGATCTCCAAAACGGTGAACGTGCCGGCCGACTATCCGTACGCCGATTTCGAAGATCTGTACATGACCGCGTGGAAAGCCGGCCTGAAGGGACTGGCGACTTACCGCCCGAACAGCGTGCTCGGTTCGGTGTTGTCGGTCACACCGAGCGCCGAGCAAAAGCAACCGCAGGATGTCGAGTTGTCCAATCCCAACCGCCGCCTCGCGATCAAGAGCCTGCCGGCACCTGTACTGTCCAGCCTGCGCTGGCCCGGCAGGCCGGACATGCCGGATGGCAACATGGCCTGGACCTACATGCTGGGCACGCCGCAGGGCGAGTTCGCGCTCTTCGTCGGCCATGTCGACACCCAGCCGGTCAGCATCAACGGCTTCCCCTTCGAAGTCTGGGTCAATGGCGCGGACCAGCCGCGTGGCCTGGGCGCGGTCGCCAAGACCTTGTCGATGGACATGCGCACCAATGACCGTGGCTGGCTCGCGCTCAAGCTCGAGACGCTGGCCCGCACCATAGGCGAGAAGTCCTTCGAGATGCCCTTCCCGCCCCATGGCGAGAAGAAGATGTTCCCTGGCGTCGTGTCGGCCTTCGCCCAGGTCGTGCGCTACCGCTGCGAGCACCTCGGCGCGCTGCAGATCGACGGCACCCCGACCCCGGTGCTGGACAGCCTGTTCAGCCAGCAGGAGCCCAAGACCGGCACCGACGGCACCCTGTCCTGGACGGTGGATATCGCCAACCCGGCCACCGGCGAAGACTTCGTGCTCGGCCTGAAGGAGATCACGCTGCCGGACGGCGTCACCCGCCCGTACTCGGTGTGGCTGTCGGGCAATTACCCGCGGGCGCTGGACGGCCTGACCCGTATCCTGTCGCTCGACATGCGCGTGATGGATCCGGCCTGGATCGGCATGAAGCTGCGCAAGCTGCTCAATTACCCGGAACCGCTCGGCGACTTCATGGCCTTCGTGCCGGGCACCAAGCGCCAGCAGAACTACCCGAGCACGGTCGCCTACATCGCCCAGCTGATGATCCACCGCTACGCCATGCTCGGCGTGCTGGACGAGAAGGGTTACCCGGTGCGTGAAATGGGCATCCTGGAAGCCCCGCACAAGGACAGCGACCCGGTGGTGATGCAGGGTTCGCTGTGCACCGAATGCGGCAACTACTCGGTGATCCGCAAGGACGGCTGCGACTTCTGCACCGCCTGCGGCGCCGTCGGCACCTGCGGCTGATCTTCTACACAGGGTTCTCGGAGTGAGGCTCCGGGAACCCTTACCGCAGCAACCCCTCTCGCCGCGACTGAATTTCGGTCAAGCCATCGGTGATGGGCAGGATGTGCCGAAACCTGCTCATTGAGGCGGCAAGAACCTCATTGACAAGCTACCTTCTCAAGCAGAGGCCGATC
This sequence comes from Azoarcus sp., assembly GCA_030604735.1. Taxonomy (GTDB): domain Bacteria; phylum Pseudomonadota; class Gammaproteobacteria; order Burkholderiales; family Rhodocyclaceae; genus Azoarcus_F. Next base: position 21,238 of record JAUVVG010000020.1, on the reverse strand, counting down.
GTGCCGAATCGACCGCTTCAAAAGCCTGCACGGACTGCAACTCCCACACGCCTGCAGGGGGCGTATTCTTCCAGATGAAGCCGGTGCGCGTCCAATGGAGATTGTGTGAAGCCTTGAACGGTGCGCGCGGCTGATACGTGAACTGCACCAGCTTTCGTGACGGCGACACGGCAAGAAACCGGCACAGACTCTCTGCGGTTTCTGTCGCAACGTGTCGTGGCAGCGATCTGAAGGGCAAGCTGGACACCACGGTCACCTTGCCCGGCCTGTCGGCCAGCGTATCAAGAACGTGCTTTGCAGATGCGTGACGCACATCGACGCCCGGAAAGCGCGACCGCAGCATAGTCGCCATGGCAGGTTGAATCTCGACCGCGATCAAGGCCGAGGCCGGCACGCGTCCGAGCAATGCCCTTGTCACCGATCCCGTTCCGGCACCGAGCTCGATCACCAGATCAGCGCCGTATGCTGCACTGGCCATGCTGTTGGCCAGTTGCCGAGACGACGGCAGCAACGAGCCGGTGGATGCGGGATTTCTCAGCATGGCGAGTAACAACTGCACGGGCATGGGGCATCATCCAACGAGATCGGTATTGACCCCATGATAGCCCTCACGGCCCACACTCACCGGATCAAATTTTGCACGCACATCCCTGTTTGGCCATGATCGTTTAATCCGATTCACAATTCCAACGTCTACGCTGAAGATCGCGAAGCCGGGTCTGATTTTCGGCAATGCGCTGGGCGTGCTCGATTGAACCCCCACCGAAGCGCAGGACGGCGTGAGCAATGCATATATCGCCGCATCTCTGCGCAGCCTGGGGCCCCTGCACAGCAGCTTCCCCTCCCGACCGTGATCCAACTCCCGGCGCCGACATCAAACCGTTCAGTAACTTGCCCGGCATCAATGAAACGGCGGATGTGAGCACCTACAGTGTGCGTCACATCCGCCGTTATCGCTTTATCGTCGAGGAGCCGTCATGCCGCCGACCTGCCCCCGTTGTCACACCAGCGACTGTTGCGCCTCCCCCTGGCAGTCCGACCAGGAGCGCCTCGCGCACCGTCGAGAGAGCGCATGGCGGTGCAAGGCCTGCCTGCACCGTTTCTTCACCCCGGGTGGCCTTCAGCGGATTCGCGAGAATCCGATCGTCGCCACGGTATTCGGCAGCACGTTCCTGATGGTCGCCGCGGTGATCGTGATCATGTGGTTCTGGAAGAACGGATAGCGGACGCCACCCACCGCAGTGTCAGCCCCTCACGAACCGGGGACGAGTTCGCCTTCCAGCATTTTCTCGTCACCGGAATAGATCGCGACCCGCCCCATGTGGATGATCACTTCCATGCAAGTGGTGACGCCGGCCATGGGCCCGGTCTCCCACTCACGACAGTAGTCACCGCTCTCATCCACCCACCAGCGCCCTTCCCGACCGGCACTGTCGGACAATCGACCATCCTCGCCGAACGCCATCGTGTAAGGGGTGCCGGCACGCAGATACGTACCGGAGAAGGTCGCGCCGCTCAAGGTGGTCTTCAGTTCATTCGCCGCACTGGAACTCGCGTCCGCCTGCGCCAGAGACGCGCCCCCCAGCAAGAGCACGCCAGCTGTCACGGCCGACGCCCAAGACATTCCCGATTTACCCCTTCCCATATCGAATCCTCCTGATTCTGATGAAACGGGAAGATGATGGCAGCACCCGGCAGCCGATGACTTAACCGACATCAAGTCACGGCACAACAACTCCGCCAAGGTGGCCAAGGGCTCGTCGCTCGGATCGTCCGGTCGTCGTGCTCACCTTGGTCGAATCAATCCGTCGCCACCGGGTGCTGCCCCATCGCTTCACCCATGCGCACCGCGCCAGCGGGATGCCACGCCGCGTCGAACGCGATCGCATTCTCGGGAAACAGCATCACCACCGTCGATCCAAGCAGGAAGCGGCCCATCTCTGCCCCCTTGTCCAGCCGGATGTCCTGGTCGTCGTAACGCCAGACCTCTATCATGGGCCGACGGGGCGGATTGACCACACCATGCCAGACCGTCGCCATGCTGCCGACGATGGTCGCACCGACCAGAACCAGCACGAAGCGGCCAAAGCCGGCTTCGAACTCGCACACCACCCGCTCGTTGCGCGCGAACAGACCCGGTACGCCGCGTGCGGTCGCCGGATTGACCGAGAACAGCTCGCCCGGCACATAGATCATCCGCAACAGCTTGCCGGCACACGGCATGTGGATGCGGTGGTAGTCGCGCGGACTCAGGTACAGGGTTGCGAACTGCCCATCGGTGAAGTGTCCGGCCAACGCAGCGTCACCCCCCACCAGCGCCCGGGCAGTGTAATCGTGCCCCTTTGCCTGGAAGATCCGGTCCTGCTCGATCCGGCCCAGCTGGCTGATCGCACCATCGACCGGACAGAGGAAGTCCGACTCGGCTTGAGGCCTCGCGCCCTCGCGCAACGCCCGGGTGAAGAATTCATTGAAGGTGGGATAAGCCGCGATATCCGATATCGCGGCTTCGTTCATATCCACCCCATAGCGCTTGACGAACCAGCGGATGACAGCGGTGGTCAGGGCCCCGCCCTTCAGTCCGGCAAGCTTGCCGGCCAGGGCAGTAAGCGCCCGCTTGGGCAGGACATATTGAAGTTTGACAGTGAGTGTTTCGGACACGGCGACTCGTTGTGGCTGGCGCCCCTCGCCGCCTCTACCGGCCATAGCCGGGCCACACGCAGTGCGGTCTCCGGCCGTCGGCCTGGCTGACGCAGTCGGAAGGACGAAACAGGTTGGCAAGGACGATGAAGACCCGAATTGTATAGGAAGCCCCTCACGCCTGCCGCCAAAAGCCCACACGGTTAGAATACACGCTGGATCGCACACCGCTCGGGTGATTGCCATGGGGGAAAGTCATGCCAACAGCGTCGAACGCGCCCGGACCGAAGAAGTCCGGATCCTGCCCTATGACCCCACGTGGCCGGATCGCTTCGCCGAAGAGGCGTCCTTTCTGAAGGCCAGGCTGCCACCAGAACTGATTGGCCGTATCGAGCACTTCGGCAGCACGGCCGTGCCCGGTCTCGCCGCCAAGCCCATCGTGGACATGCTGATCGAAGTGCCCTCGCTGCGCGAGGTCCATCAACGAATCGCCCCCATACTGAAAGACCTCGGCTACGAGTACTTCTGGCGCCCGTCCTGGCGCGACCCGCTCGTTCCCGAATACACCTGGTTCATCAAACGCGATGGCAACGGTCGTCGTACCCATCATCTGCACATGCTCGAACCGGACTCGGCCGATTGGGACAGACTGCGCTTTCGCGACTACCTGATCGCGCACCCCGACGTGGCGCAGGAATACGAAATCCTGAAACGCGACCTGGCCGCGGCCACCCGGTCCAATCGTCTGGCCTATGCGCAGGCGAAAACCGACTTCATCACCGCGGTCACCGAAAGGGCACGCGATGCGAACAGCGGCGACTGATGTCGTCACGCCTCCTGGACGCACACGCAACGCCATGCTGAGCGGCCTGCGTGAGTCCGATACAATAGCGCGCATGACCAAAAATCATTCGATCCGATCCAGTACCGCTCTCTCCCCATTCCGCCCTGCCTTCAGGGCGGGCGTCGCCACACTCGCCTTCATGCTCGTGTCTGCTTGTGGCGGCGAGTCGGAGCCCCCGGCTGCCGCGACCGCGGACGACATGACCTCTCAGCAAACCCTCGCCCGCGAGACTTGCCGCGATGCCTGGCTCGCGACGCTGGATACGCCGGAGCGGGCTGAGATCTCGCCCCTGGACACCTGGCCCGTCACGCGCCAGGCCGATGACACGATACTCGTTCGACTGACGGCGAAGATATTCGACGCCCTGGATGAGCAGGTCGAGGCCTCATGGGAGTGTGTGGTCCTGCCCGATGGTGCCCGCATGCGCATGATTTCGCTCATCGTGGTCGAAATTTGACGGCTGCATGTCCAGCCCCGCCCTCCCACCGCGGCACAGTCTGCTCGAGGACGCCCAGGCGCTGCTGGTGGGCGCCCTGGTCGTCGCACTGTCGGTGGTCTTTCTCAAGCATGCCGGACTATTGACCGGGGGTACGGCCGGCATCGCCTTGTTGATCCACTACGGCGCCGGCCATGCCTTCGGACTGGTTTATTTCCTGATCAGCGTGCCCTTCTACGCCTTTTCACTCTATGCGATGGGTCGGGAATTCACACTCAAGACCTTTTGCGCGGTGGGACTGCTGTCGCTTTACACCGAATGGCTGCCCCACCTGATCGTGATCGACAGGCTCGATCCGGTCTTCGCAGCGGTCATGGGCGGGCTGCTCGCCGGTGCCGGGATGCTGATGCTGATCCGTCACAATGCCAGCCTCGGCGGCCTCGGCATCGTCGCCCTGCTTCTACAGCGCAAGAAGGGATGGCGCGCCGGCAAGCTGCAGATGGCGGCGGATGCACTGATTCTGGCAGTGGCCTTCATCTACATCGACCCCGTGCTTGCGCTGCTGTCCATTCTGGGCGCCTTCGCCTTCAACCTGGTGATCGCGATCAATCACCGTCCGGGGCGCTATTTCGGCATGTAAGGCGAGCAATACTGCAAACCTGATCTGAATCATGGTTTCCGGACGCAGCTTCGGGCGAGCATGGACGCTCCCAGACTTCCGGACGCCAGAGATGAATCCGTCCCGCCCCCAACCGGTCCGCATCGGTTTCAGCGATCTTCTCGGCGCCTTGCGCGAAGCGCGCACCCCCTTGCTGCACTCGCCCTTTCTCGGCATGAGCTTCGCGGCCGTGTTCAGCCTCATCGGTGCAGCGCTTCTGGGCACAGCGCTCAGACTCGGCCTCGCCCCGATGACCTGGGCGCTGGCGGGTGGATTTCTGCTGGTCGGGCCGGTCATCCTGTCGGGATTCTTCGCCATCAGCGCGGCGCAGCGCGCAGGCCGACGTCCGGGCTGGAAGGACATCGTGCGCGGCATGGCCGGCGTACCGCGGGGACTGCTGGGCCTGTCGCTGGTGTGCATCCTGTTGTTCCTGATCTGGATGACCGATGCCGGCATCCTCTACAGCTTCATGATCGGCGACACTGCAGCGAGCTGGATCAGCGTTCTGCCCTACTCGGCCTTGCTGCTTCGCTTTCAGCTCGGGGCGTTCACGATGGGCGCCTTCTTCGCCTTCATCGTTTTCTGCATCAGTGCCTACGCGGTGCCCTTGCTGATCGAGGGCCGGGCCAGCCTGGTCACCGGCATCAGTGCCAGCGTACGCGCCGTATTCATGAGCTTTCCGGTCCAGCTGAGCTGGGCCGTGCTGCTTGCCGTGGTGATGCTGATATCGGCGATGGTCACGCCCTTGCTCATCGTCACGCTGCCCTTCATGGCCTTTGCCAGCGAGGCCTTGTACCGGCGAGTTTTCCCGCCCTCCCGGCTCTCACCGGGCAATCAGGACGTGCCCGAATCCTGAATCGTCATGCTTGATTCGCATCATTTTCGGCGTTGCCCGGCCATGGTTGAATGACCCCTGTCCGGCAGATCGACTTTCACCCAAATCGAGGTCACCATGCGCATCGCCCTGATTCTTGCAATGCTTGCGACAGGTTCTGCCGTTCACGCAGAACCGCGCGTCCCGATCGATCCTCCGCAGCGGATGCCGGGCCTGTGGTTGATGACGACGTCGATCGACGGGATACCCGACGCGGTGGGCGATTTTCACATTTGCGTGGACAACAAGGGCGAGGACGCCCCGCTCGGCCATCCCAGCCTCCCCCCCAGCGATTGCCCGGACCCGCAGTGGCACAAGGACAAGGCGCGCAGCTACTACACGGCAAGCTGCAAGGCGGGTGACAGCCGGGTCAGTGCGAAAGGCGCGTTTTTCGGCGACTTCGAGTACACCTTGCAAGGCGAACTGACCCTCGAATACGATCCGCCGCTGGACGGTCGTGCCGAGATCACGGTCCGCTATGACGGACGCCGCCTCGGCCCCTGCAAGGAGACGCTGAAACGCGGCGTATTCCTGATAAAAGGTCAGGACGGTATCGGCAATCTGAACCTCTCTCAGTAAGAAGCAAAGCGTCAGACCCGGACGCTACCGCGGCGCTCGCCCACATCCATCATCAGACTGGGTGCGGGCGGCCCGAATGCCAGCGCCGCCGCCTCCTCGTCGCGCGGTTCGGCCGGATAGATCAGCAACAGGCTCATGGCAGGAAAGATGCTCGCCAGCCGACCGGGCAGCAGCCCGGTCGCCGTGCGCCACGACACCCCGCCCGGCCTCGCACCATATAGCACCAGCATGTCGCCGTCGCTGGCGCTGTCCTTGATCACCCTGACCAGCCCCGACCAGCGGGCCAGACCGATGCGCGACACCTTACACCCCGGCTTGACCGCCCTCACCCGTTGCTGCACCGCATCACCGCGCCTGTCCTCGGACAGGATCACTACCTCCGCATCGAGCTGGCGCGCCAATCGCTTGATCAGCCCGATCGCAAGCGGGAAGCCGGGTTCATGTTCGGAATCGGGCGGCAACGCGAGCAGAAGCCGGCGACAAGTCGACAAAGGATCACGCGGGCGGCTGACGATCAAGGTGTATTCCCGGTCACTCAGCATGTTCTCGAGCAGCGAACCGAAAAAGAACTCGGGTGTCGTCGTTCGTCCGCTCCACCCCATCACCACCTCGGTGCCATTGACCTCCCGGCGCGCCTTCAGAATGCCTGAGGCCAGGTTCAGGTCGATGCGGGTCACCGGATGCGCCGACACATCGGCCTCGGCCAGGTGGGCAATCGCCCGCGACAAGACCTTTTCTGCCACGGCTACCTGCTCGTTCGCACCGACGCCGTCCTCGATCACAGTCAAAGGAAATACCGGCTGTCCCTGATTCGGATCTTTCAGCATTATGGCCAGGTCCAGCAGCTGCGCATAAGGGGCACGCTGCGACAGACTGACCACGACACGCTGCCTGGGCTCGTCTGTCCGCTCACTGTCCGATGCGCTGTGACGGGCGATCTTGCGTCCGTAGTGCTCGACGAACCAAGGCGCCAATACACAGGTCACCAGCATCATCATGATCGCGCCATTCACCACGGCTTCGTCGAACAAGCCGATCTCGTAGCCGACCATGGTCGCCGCCAGCGTCGCGGCAGCCTGCGCGATACTCAGCCCATAGACAAGTCGGGCCTGGTCACGGCTATAACCGAGCACGACCCGGGTCGCTTCGGCCGCCAGCCACTTGGTCACTGTCACCGACAACAGCATCCCGAGCATGATCGTCAGCGCACGTGCATCGGCGATGAACACGGTCACATCGAGCAACATGCCGACCGACAGCAGAAAGAACGGGATGAAGATCGCCTCACCGGTGAACTGGAGCCGGTTCATCAGCGTGCTGTTGTGCGGAATCAGCCGGTTGAGCGCCAGGCCGGCCAGGAATGCACCGACGATAGGCTCGGAGCCGGCCAGATGCGACAGACTTGCGCAGCCGAACACGGTGGTGAGGACGAACACGAACTCGGACACACCGTTTCGACCGACATTACGAAAGAACCAGCGGCCGACCTTGGGCAGGCCGTACAGAATCGCGAAGACATAGATCACCAGGCTACCGATCAGCTTGAGCCAGAAGTGCTCCCCGGTCTCGCCCTGCGCGGAGGCGGCGATGACGGCGAGCACCAGCAAGGCAAGGGTATCGGTGACGATGGTGCCACCGACTGCGGTCGTGACCGCCTGGTTGCGGACGATCCCCAGGCGGCTCGCGATCGGATAAGCCAGCAGCGTGTGCGATGCGAACAGGCTCGCCAGCAGGATCGCAGCAGGCCATTCGAAACCAAGCAGATAGCGCGCGACCAGCATGCCGACCGAGATTGGAATGGCAAACGTCAGCAAACCGAAGATCAGACTGTGGGCGCGGTACTTCTTGAGTACGACCAGGTCGATCTCGAGCGCGGCCGAGAACATGATGTAGAGCAGCCCGACCGTACCGAACAGGACAAAGGACTGATCGCGCTCCAGCACCCCGAGCGCGTTCGGCCCCAGGATGGCGCCAGCCAGCAGCAGCCCGATCGCCCCGGGAAGCCGCCATCGCCCCATCACCAGCGGTGCGAGCAGGATCAGCAACGCCACCAGCGCAAACACCAGTACTGGATCGCTGATCGGAAGATAGTCCGACATAGTGCACCGCATCAAGAGCCGAACACAGGCGGATGATACCGTGCCCGCGTGCTCCCCATCATCCTCGGGTCATCCCTAGTCCGAACATGATCACGGGCCCACCCGGGCGTTGCGAAACCGCCATCGAACTCGCGACCCCATTCTGGACAGAATCGGTCAGATCCGGCCCAGCAACGATTTGTTCTACGGCTACGCACGAGAACCGGGACTTCACGCAAAGCTTTTGCTAGAATCCGCTTGGTCCAAATTTAATGGATGAGCGCTGGCTCATGGCGACAGAAATCGAACGGCGGTTCCTGGTGCGGGACACCGGTTTTCTGACTGGGAATACAGGTGAGAAGATCGTCCAGGGATACGTCGCCAAGGAAGCCGGGGCAATGACGACCCGTGTCCGTATTCGCGGCGAACGTGCCTATCTGACCCTCAAAGGCCCCTCGCTGGACATCACCCGGGACGAATTCGAATACCCGATCCCGCTCGCCGACGCACGCCAGATGCTGGCGCGGTATTGCGGCAGTCGCATCATCGAGAAGACCCGTCATATCGTCGAACATGCTGGCCAATTCTTCGAGGTCGACGTGTTCCATGGACGCCACGCCGGACTGATCGTCGCCGAACTCGAACTCGCCCACCCCGGGCAGAAAGTCGAGCGCCCCGCCTGGCTCGGCCCCGAGATCACACGCGACAAGCGTTACGGAAATTTCGCGCTCGCGAGTGGGGACACAACGATCCTGTCCATACTCTCACCGACTTATATCCACCCGTTCCGACACAGCGCATCATCACGCGCCGACTCCGACCCGGATATTACGCGCGTGCAGTAAGCGGTGTGACGCAGGTCACTCCCCGCCGAACAGCCGGCCGAAAATCCTCGCGCCGCCGATATAGGTGCCCATCGCCGAACCCAGGGTCGTGAACAGGAAGACCAGCAAGACCCGCGAGACCCGGTTATGCCACCAGCCCTTGAGGGCGGTGACATCCTTGCGCAAGGTGGCGAAGTCGCTGACCTGTGGCTTGCGTAAATAGAGCTCGACCGCGGCGGTGACGAAGCCGACGCCTATGGTCGGATTCAGCGAGGTCAGCGGGGCCGCCAGCGCCGCGGTGACGATGGTCACCGGATGCGCCAGCGCGATGATGCCCCCGAGCGCGGCGAGGCCGCCGTTGATCAGGACCCAGTCCAGTACCATCTGGAAACCGAGCTCGGTATTGCGGGTAAAGCCGAAAACGAAACCGCCCAGGATCACCGCGACGATGACCCAGGGCAGGACCTTGGGCCAGCGCGCCTTGGGCGGGGCCTGCTCGAGCCGGCGCAAAGTGTCGGTCGGCGGCTCCGAACGCGCCTCCAGATAACCCGCGATCCCTTTAAGATGCCCGGCACCCACCACCGCCAGCACCTTCTTCGCCCGCCCTTCGTCCACGATTTGTTGCAGTCGCGCCGCCATGTAGCGGTCACGCTCATCGATGACCGGACCGTAGATCGTCTCCGACTGGGCAGCGAACTCGCTGAAGGTCGATTCGAGCATGTCGCCCTCCTTGAGCCGCTCGATCTCGCTCTCTTCGATCTTGTCCTTGCTCATCACCCCGGCGAACAATCCGCCTATGAGCTCGGTCCGCTGCCACCACGGCACGGCCTTGTATGCTCGCCGCAAGGTGAGACCGATTTCCCGGTCGATCAGCGCCAGCGTCAGCCCACGATCCAGCGCACCATCGATCGCCGCCCGCATCTCGGCGCCGGGCTCGATGCCGAACTGGTCGGCCAGGCGCTGCTGATAGGCCCCCAGTGCGAGACTGGCCGCCACCATCGGCGCCTGCCCGGAACGAATCACGCTGAACAGGTCCAGCTTGCCCATCGCGTCCGGATCGACGATCGCACGCTGGCGGCTGGCGCACAACTCGATCGCGATCGTGTCGTAATCACCCCTGGCGATAAGCTCCGTGACCGCCCTTGCACTGGCCGGCGAGACATGCGCGGTGCCCAGTAGCGTGATTTCGACCTCACCCACCGTGATCAGGCGATGTGGCTCTTGCGCCAGAAGCGCCAGTGAAGATGAAGACATACGATGAAAGTCCCGGGAATGAGTCAGTGCAATAACAATACGGCGTGGTGACGGAATCGGTGATGCGGCCCGAAGCTGGCGCGGCCCCAGCGGCTAGTTACGTGACTGGGCACGCACATGCGGCAAGGCGACGAAAAGGGCCGAGATAGTCTTGCCGTCGGTGATTCGCCCATCCAGTACTGCCTGCTCTGCCTCGACCGCGCTGAAGTCGAACAGTTCGAGAAACTCCTCTTCGTCACGCGCATGGCCGACTTCGGTGAGCGCGCTGGCGAGAAAGATCTCGATCCGCTCGTCCGAGTAACCGATGCACGGGTACATCACCCCGAGGTGGGTCCAGCATTCGGCCTCGAAGCCGGTCTCCTCGCGCAGTTCTCGCTTGGCGCAGGTCAGGATGTCCTCGCCCGGATCGATTTTTCCGGCCGGCAACTCGATGAAGACCCGCCGCAGCGGATACCGGAACTGGCGCTCGAACAGCAGGTTCCCATTCGGAAGCAACGGGACGACGACGACCGCACCGGGGTGACGGATGTACTCCCGGGTGGCCTCGCCCCCATCGGGAAGCCGGACCCGGTCACGCCGGACATCCAGGAGCACGCCGCGGAAAACCTGCTCGGTTTCAAGACAGGTCTCGGTCAGACCGTCAGCCTCGTCGACAAGGCGGGCGGGGCAGTCCGGGGGCTGTCCGGGCGAAGGGTCTTCCGCCATCCGCGAATCAGAGCGACGCGATCAGCGCGTAGGCACACAAGGACATCAGCCCCTGCGGCAACAAGCCGAGCAGCGCGATCGCCAGCCCATTGGCCGACAGCATCACACGGACATCGCTGGGTGCATGGATGGGTGCGCTGTCTTCCGGCTGATCGAAATACATCACCTTGACCACCCGAAGATAATAGAACGCCCCGATCAGCGACATCACCACCGCGAGCACTGCCAGCCAGATGTAGCCGGCGGCCACCACCGCCTGCAGCACCGACAGCTTGGCGAAGAAGCCGATGAAGAACGGCACCCCGGCCATCGAGAACATGACGATCAGCATCATCAGCGCATACCAGGGCGAGCGGCGGTTGAGTCCCTTGAAGTCGTCGATGTTCTCGGCCTCGAAACCCGCCCGCGACAGCAGGATGATCATGCCGAAGGAGGCCAGACTCATGATCACGTAGGAGACCGCATAGAACATCGCCGAACTGTAGGCGTTCAGCGCGAAGTTCCGGTCTCCGTCCACGACCCCGGACAGCAAACCGAGCAGCACGAAGCCCATGTGCGCGATACCCGAATACGCCAGCATGCGTTTGAGATTGGTCTGCGCGATCGCTGCGATGTTGCCCAGGATGATGGACAGCACCGCCAGGAACATCATCATCGACTGCCATTCGGCCGCGAGCTCGAACAAGCCGAACACCAGCAGGCGAACCGTCATTGCAAAGGCGGCGAGCTTGGGCGCGGAGGCGATCATCAGCGTCACCGCGGTCGGCGCCCCTTGATAGACATCGGGCACCCACATGTGGAACGGCACCACCCCGAGCTTGAAGGCGAGACCCGCCATCAGGAACACCAGGCCGAACACCAGCACGGTCTTGTTGGCCGACTGATGATAGATGGCCTGCGCGATGCCGGAGAACTCCATGCTGCCGGTCGCGCCATAGATCATCGACATACCGTACAGCAGCAAACCCGAGGCCAGCGCGCCGAGCACGAAATACTTCATCGCGGCTTCGGTCGACCGGGCCGACTCGCGATCGAAGGCGACCATCGCATACAGCGACAGCGACATCATCTCCAGACCCATGTACATCGACAGCATGTGGTTGGAGGTGACCATCACCATCATGCCCAGCGTCATCAACAAGGTGAGCAGGAAGTACTCGGGGCGGTCCATGCTGCGATCGGCCAGGTAGCCGCGGCCGTAGAGCAAGCCGATCGCGACGGTGAAGTAGATCAGCAACTTCAGCAGGTCCCCCATCAGGTCGGACACGAACATGTTGCTGAAAGTCAGCGTGACCTGCCCGTCCAGGGTTGCGACCGTGATCACGGCCGCGGCGAGCAAGGTGCCCTGGGTCAGGTAGTAGGCGAGCGTGCGAGCGATGCGGCGGGCGAAGGTGGTCGCCAGCATGATCACCAGTGCCATCACTGCGACGAAGATCTCGGCCGCTGCAGGGTAGAAGTCGGGGACAACGAAATTCATCTTCTGACCAGTCCGGTAAGGGTTCTCAGCCGCGCCATCACAGCTTGCTCACGGCGACATGCCGCAGGAGTTGATCGACCGAAGCGTGCATCACCTCGGTGAAGGGGAACGGATACACGCCCATCGCGAGCACGCATGCCGCCAGGATCGCCAGGATCGCGAACTCGCGCCCGTTGATGTCGGTGAGCTGGGCGACATGGTCGTTCGCGATCGGACCGAATACGACCCGCTTGTACATCCACAAGGTGTAGGCCGCGCCCAGGATCAGGGTCGTCGCCGCGAGGAAGGCGACCCAGAAGTTGTACTGCACCGCGCCCAGCACGACCATGAACTCGCCGACGAATCCGCTGGTACCGGGCAAGCCGGCATTGGCCATCGCGAACAACATGAAGAAGGCGGCGAACTTGGGCATGGTGCGCACCACGCCGCCGTAGTCGGCGATGTTGCGCGAATGCATGCGGTCGTACAACACCCCTATGCACAGGAACATCGCGCCCGACACGAAGCCGTGCGAGATCATCTGCACCAGCGCGCCCTCGATGCCCAGGCTGTTGAACATGAAGAAGCCCAGGGTCACGAAGCCCATGTGCGCGATCGACGAATACGCCACCAGTTTCTTCATGTCGGTCTGCACCAGCGCGACGAAACCGATATAGACCACTGCGATCAGGGACAGCGCGATCACCAGCGGCGCCATCGCCTGCGCCGCGTCGGGCACGATCGGGAGCGAGAAGCGCAGGAAGCCGTAGGCCCCGAGCTTCAACGCGATCGCAGCCAGCACCACCGAGCCCCCGGTGGGCGCCTCGACGTGGGCGTCGGGCAACCAGGTATGCACCGGCCACATCGGCACCTTGACCGCGAAGGCGATCAGGAAGGCCCAGAAGATGTAGGTCTGCGCACTCATGCCCAGCGGGACCTGGTGCCATTCCAGGATGCTGAAGCTGCCGCCGGCCTGCATGAACAGGTACAGCAGCGCCACCAGCATCAGCAACGAGCCGGCCAGCGTGTAGAGGAAAAACTTGATCGCCGCATAGACCCGGTTGGCGCCGCCCCAGATCCCGATGATCAGGTAGAGCGGAATCAGCGAGGCCTCGAAGAAGACATAGAACAACACCCCGTCAAGTGCGGAGAAGATGCCGTTCATCAAACCCGACATGATCAGGAAGGCCGCCATGTACTGGGCCACCTTGTCCTGGATCACCTGCCAGCCGGCGGCGACCACCATGATGGTGATGAACGCGTTCAGCACCACGAACAGCATCGAGATGCCATCGACCCCGAGGTGGTAGTTGATGTTGAAGCGTGGAATCCAGGAGCTGAACTCCTGGAACTGCATCGCGCTGGTCCCGGTGTCGAACATCATGAACAGCGGAATGGTCACGACGAAACCGGCCAGCGCGATCGCCAGCGACATGACGCGCGCAAGCGGTGCGTTGCGGTCCGACCCGGTGGCCAGCACAAGCAGTCCACCCAGGATCGGGATCCAGATCGCGAGGCTGAGAAGTGGCATACCCGTCATTGTTGCTTTCCGTTCAGTGTGCCCGGCAGGGCGCGCGTTTGTCGGTATGAATGGTTCGAATTCATCGGCTGGGCCACGGCATCACCCCAGGTTGAACCAGAAGGTGAGCATGATGAATACGCCGATGATCATCGCGAAGGCGTACTGATAGAGGTGACCGCTCTGGAACAGCCTCGACAGTTGCGCCACCCACACGACCAGCTTGGCCGAACCGTTGATGATGAATCCGTCGATCACGCCCCGGTCACCGCCCTTCCACAGGCCTGTGCCCAGCAGGCGCGAGCCGCCGGCGAACACGATTTCATTGAAACGATCGAAGTAGTACTTGTTCTCGAGCAAGGTGTGGATAGGCTGGAACTTGCGCTGGATCGCAGCCGGGATGTCCGGCCGCTTCATGTAGAAATACCACGACAGCGCCACTCCGCCGATCGCCAGCCAGAATGGCGCGGTGACCAGGCCGTGCAAGGCCATCCCGATCGGGCCGGTGAAGGTCGCCTCGACCTGCGACAAACCGACATGGTTATCCGCGACGAAGATCGCACTCCGGAACCAGTCGCCGAACAGCATCGGCTCGATCGTGAAGAACCCGATCAGGACCGACGGGATCGCGAGCAGGACCAGCGGCACGGTGACCACCCACGGCGACTCGTGCGGCTTCTGACCGGGCGCGAGTCCGTGATGGTGAGCATGCGCATCATCATGATGATCGTCGGCATGATGCGCATCATGACCGTGGCCATGCACGGCCTTGCCGAAGCGCTCCTCGCCATGGAAGACCAGGAAATACATCCGGAACGAGTAGAACGCGGTCACGAACACGCCCAGCATCACGCACACCATCGCATAACCCGCGCCCCAGATCTCGGCCGACTGTACGGCCAGGATGATCGAATCCTTGGAGTAGAACCCCGAGAACAGCGGAAAGCCGATCAGCGCCAGCGAACCGAGCAGGGACGTGATCCAGGTGATCGGCATGTACTTGCGCAGACCGCCCATGTTGCGCATGTCCTGGTCGTGGTGCATGCCGATGATCACCGAACCCGCGCCAAGGAACAGCAGCGCCTTGAAGAAGGCGTGGGTCATCAGATGGAACACGCCCGCGGAATACGCCGACACGCCGAGCGCGACCGTCATGTAGCCGAGCTGGGACAGCGTCGAGTAGGCCACCACCCGCTTGATGTCGTTCTGGACGATGCCGAGAAAGCCCATGAACAGCGCGGTGGTCGCCCCGATGACCAGCACGAAGGACAGCGCCGCGTCGGACAGCTCGAACAGCGGCGACATGCGCGCCACCATGAAGATGCCGGCGGTCACCATGGTCGCGGCGTGGATCAGCGCCGAGATCGGGGTCGGACCTTCCATCGAATCCGGTAGCCAGACATGCAACGGCACCTGGGCCGACTTGCCCATCGCGCCGATGAACAACAGCACACAGATCGCGGTCATCAGCGGCCAGCCGGTGAAGTCCATCTCCATGCCGGCCAGTTCATTGGCCTTGGCGAACACCTCGGCGTAATTCAGGCTGCCGGCATAGGCCGCCACCAGGCCGATGCCGAGCAGGAAACCGAAATCGCCGACCCGGTTGACCAGAAAGGCCTTCATGTTGGCGTAGATCGCGGTCGGGCGGTCATGCCAGAAACCGATCAGCAGATAGGACACCAGGCCGACCGCTTCCCAGCCGAAGAAGAGCTGCAGGAAGTTGTTCGACATCACCAGCATCAGCATCGAGAAGGTGAACAGCGAGATGTAGCTGAAGAAGCGCTGGTAGCCCGGGTCTTCGGCCATGTAACCGATGGTGTAGATATGCACCATCAGCGACACGAAGGTCACGACCAGCATCATCATCACGGTCAGCGGATCGATCAGGAAGCCGATCTCGAAGGTCAGCCCGCCGCTTTCCATCCAGACGTAGATCGAACCATCGAAGGTGTTGCCGGCCTGGACATCCTGGTAGATCACCACCGAGGCGATGAACGCGATCGCGACACCGGCGATCGTCACGATATGGGCGCCGGCCCGGCCGAGGGCCTTGCCGAACAGACCGGCCACGATGGCACCGACCAGCGGTGCGAGCGGAACCAGGAGATAGAGCGATTTCATGTCCGTCATCGTTAACCCTTGAGGCTGTCCAGATCATCCACATGGATGGTCCGCAGGTTGCGGAACAACACCACCAGGATCGCGAGGCCGATGGCCGACTCGGCGGCGGCGACCGTCAGGATGAAGAAAACGAAGATCTGTCCCGCGATGTCGCCGAGATAGTGCGAAAAGGCGATGAAATTCATGTTCACCGCCAGCAGCATCAATTCGATCGCCATCAGCAGCACGATCAGGTTCTTCCGGTTGAGAAAGATTCCGACCACGCTGATCGCGAACAGAATCGCGCTCAGGATGAGGTAGTGCGAAAGCGACAGCATTCAAGACTCCCTGATTGCCCCGGAACGCCGCCGGGACAGTTCGTGTTTCTTATTCTTTCTCGGACGGCATGGAAACCAGGCGGACCCGATCCTCGCGCTTGGCGCTGACCTGCTCTGCCGGGTTGATGTAGCGGGTGCCCTTGCGCTTGCGCAGGGTCAGCGTGACCGCGGCGACCATCGCGACCAACAGCACCAGCGAAGCCAGTTCGAACGGATAGACATACTCGGTGTAAAGCAGTCGCCCGATCTCGCGGGTGTTGCTGTAGGCCTCGGTCGCCGGCGGTGGCTCGGGCATCGCCTCGAGACCGAAATAGCGACCTCCGAGGACCAGCGCCATCTGCACCACCAGCAGGATGCCGACCAGCCCGCCGACCGGCAGATTGCTCCAGAAGCCTTGCCGCAGTCGCTCGACGTTGATGTCGAGCATCATCACGACGAACAGGAACAACACCATCACCGCGCCGACATACACCAGCACCAGCGTGATCGCGAGAAACTCGGCCTCGAGCAGCAACCACAAACCCGACGCGTTGAAAAAGGCGAGCACCAGGAACAACGCGGCATGAACCGGGTTCCTCGCGGTGATGACACGCAGCGACGCGAAAATCAGGATCGCGGCCAGCACGTAAAAGACGAAAGTCTTGAATTCCATGTTCTCTCCGGCGCGTCAGCGCCCTCCCCTTATCGGAACTTCGCGTCGGCCTGGCGATCCGCGGCGATCTGCGCTTCGTGCTTGTCGCCCACCGCGAGCAGCATCTGTTTGGTGTAGTACAGGTCGCCCCGCTTCTCGCCGTGATACTCGAACACGCGCGTCTCGACGATCGCATCGACCGGGCACGCCTCTTCGCAGAAGCCGCAGAAGATGCACTTGGTCAGGTCGATGTCGTAGCGGGTGGTGCGGCGCGAACCGTCATCCCGCTGATCCGACTCGATCGTGATCGCCATCGCCGGACATACCGCCTCGCACAGCTTGCACGCGATGCAACGCTCCTCGCCGTTCGGGTAGCGACGCAAGGCATGCAAACCGCGGAAACGGTTGCTCTGCGGCGTTTTCTCTTCCGGGAACTGCACCGTGATCTTGCGGGCGAACAGATGTCGCCCGGTCAGTGCCATGCCCTTGACCAGTTCCTTGAGGAACAGGCTACCGATGTAATCCTTTGCACCCATCTTGAGCCTCTCAGTTCCAGATCGACAGCGGGGTCATCATCCACACCGCCACGACAATGACCCACACGATCGTGATGGGGATGAAGACTTTCCAACCCAGTCGCATGATGTGGTCGTAACGGAAGCGCGGGAAGGTCGCACGCGCCCACAGGAACAGGAACAGGATGAACGCGGTCTTGAGCGCCAGCCAGTGGAAACCGTCCGGCAGGAAGCCGACCGGCGACAGCCAGCCGCCCAGGAACAGGATCGAGGTCATCGCGGAGACCAGGATCATGTTCGCGTACTCGCCGAGGAAGAACAGCGCGAACGACATCCCCGAGTATTCGACCATGTGACCGGCGACCACTTCGGCCTCGCCCTCGACCACGTCGAACGGCGCGCGGTTGGTTTCGGCGATACCCGAGATCACTAATACCACGAACATCGGAAACAGCGGCAGCCAGTTCCACGACAGGATGCCCAGCCCCATGTCGGCGAAACGCCCCTGCCCCTGCTGCAACACGATGTCGCTGAGGTTGAGACTGGCCGAGATCAGCAACACGCAGATCAGCGCGAAGCCCATCGCCACTTCGTAGGACACCATCTGCGCCGCGGCACGCATCGCACCGAGGAAGGGGTACTTGGAGTTCGACGCCCAACCGGCGATGATCACGCCATACACTTCGAGCGACGTCACCGCAAGCAGGAACAGCAGGCCGGCGTTGATGTTGGCCAATACCACGCCTTCCGAGAACGGAATCACCGCCCACGCCACCAAGGCCGGCGCCAGTGCGAACACCGGACCCAGGATGAACAAGCCCTTGCTCGCGCCGGACGGGATGATGATTTCCTTGAACAGCAGCTTCAGGCCGTCGGCGATCGGCTGCAGGAATCCGCCCGGCCCCACCCGGTTCGGACCTATCCGGACCTGCATGAAGCCGATCACCTTGCGTTCGGCCAGCGTCAGGTAAGCCACGCACAGCATCAGCGGCGCGATGATCGCGAAGATCTTGACCAGCGCCCACAAGACCGGCCAGACTGGGCCGAAGAACTGGGCGACGGGTTGCAGCATTCCTTCCATCAGACACGCTCCAGGCTGATCAGACCGCTCATCGCACCCAACATCGCCGTGGCTGGATGTGCCGCCGCGACCCGGGCACACCCGGCTGCGACCGTCGCATCGGCGACCACGGTCAGTTCGACCGCACTATCGCCGTGGCGGACCTTGACCTTGCTGCCATCGGTCAGTCCCTGCCCAGCCAGCGTCTCGGGCGCGAGCCGCACCGTGGGCGCAGCCGCATCGCGGGCGCGCTGCAGCGAGCCGGCGCGCCGCACCAGCGGATCGGCGAAATAAAGCGGCACGTCGGCGATGCGCTCGAGTCCATTGCCGGCAGGCCGGGCCACCGCTGCGTCGAGCGCGATACCGGTGACACGGTTGTCCAGCCGCGCCGCGATATCGCCGGCGAGGGCCGCCGCCTTGACCGCTTCGGAATCGTTGTAATCGAAGCCATCCAGCGACAGCAGATTGCCAAGCACCCGCAGCACTTTCCAGGCCGGTCGGGTATCCCCCTGCGGGCGCGCGACCGCAACAAAGCTCTGCGCCGTGCCGGCACAATTGACGAAGGTGCCGGAGGTTTCGGTAAAGGGGGCGATCGGCAGCAGTACGTCGGCCACCTCGCGCAGGGCCGGCGAACTGAAGGCCGACAGGGCGACTACCAGCCGCGCCCCGCCCAGCGCGCGCATCGCGGCGACGCCATCGGCAAAGTCGAGGTCCGGTTCGGCATTGAGCAACACATAGGCCTTGCGCGGCTCGGCCAGCATCGCTGCCGCGTTCAGCCCCTGCTTACCCGGTACCGCGCGGGCCAGGTAGCCCCCGACACTATTGGCAGCCTCGCCGATCACACCCAGGCGCGCGCCGGAAAGCCGGGCGATCTCCTGGGCCAGCATCGCGATTTCGCTTGCACGATCGGACTGGACCGCGAAGTTTCCGAGCCACAACGCCACGTTCTGGCCGCCGGCGAGTTCGGCCGCGATCGCCTTCGCCACATCGGACACACTTGCCGGGCGGACGGCCTCGAAGGCCTCGCCGACGGCCTGTTCCTCGAGCTCGGCCAGCGCGAACAACACTTGCGCAAGCATGCCGGTCATCTCCGACGGCGCGACCAGCGCACGTTGCGCGACCGGAATCAGCCAGTCGTCGGCGGTCGGATGGATCACACTCAGGCGCAAGCCGCGCTTGGCCGCCTGGCGAACCCTTTGCGCCAGCAGGGGCGTGTCCTTGCGCAGGAAGCTGCCCACCACCAGCAATCTATCCAGCATGCCGACCTCGGCGATCGGCATGCCCAGCCAAGGCGCGCCGCTACGCTTCGCATCGGCGCGGAAATCCGACTGACGCAGGCGGAAATCGACGTTGTCGCTGCCCAGCGCACGAATGAACTTCTGCAACAGGTAAAGCTCCTCGACGGTCGAGTGGGCCGAACCCAGTCCGCCGAGCGCATTCGCGCCATGCTCCTCGATCACCGACTTCACACCGTTGGCGGCAAACTCGAGCGCAGCCTGCCAGTCGACCTCGCGCCATTCGCCGTCCTGGCGAATCATCGGGCGGGTCAGCCGCTCCTCGCTGTTGAGCCCTTCATACGAGAAGCGGTCCTTGTCGGACAGCCAGCACTCGTTGATCTCTTCGTTCTCGAGCGGTAGCACCCGCTTGACCACGTCATGCTTGACCTGGACGATCAGGTTGGAACCCAGCGAATCATGCGGGCTCACCGACTTGCGGCGCGACAGCTCCCAGGTACGGGCGGCGAAGCGGAACGGCTTGGAGGTCAGTGCCCCGACCGGGCACAGGTCGATGATGTTGCCGGAGAGTTCGGAGTCGACCGTCTTTTCGATGAAGGGCATGATCTCGGCATGCTCGCCACGGAAAGCCTGGCCCAGTTCCATCTCGCCGGCAATCTCCTGGGTGAAGCGCACGCAGCGGGTGCAGTTGATGCACCGGGTCATGTCGGTCGCGACGAGTGGGCCGAGGTTCTTGTTGAACACGACCCGTTTTTCTTCCTGGTAGCGGGACTGGCTCGCCCCGTAACCGACCGCGAGATCCTGCAGCTGGCACTCGCCGCCCTGATCGCAAATGGGGCAATCGAGCGGGTGGTTGATCAGCAGGAACTCCATCACCCCTTTTTGGGCCTTGATCGCCTGCTCGGAGCGGGTGAACACCTTCATGCCGTTGGTCGCCGGCGTGGCACAGGCCGGCAACGGCTTGGGCGCCTTCTCGACCTGGACCAGACACATCCGGCAGTTGGCCGCGATCGACAGCTTCTTGTGGTAACAGAAATGCGGGATGTAGATGCCGGCCTGGGTCGCCGCCTCCATGACGGTGACACCGTCATTGACAGTAACCGGCTTGCCGTCGATTTCGAGTTCTAGCATGACGGGCTCACGTAGATTTGGCTGCCTTCGTACTGCACTTGCGGCGGCACCAGACACTTCTTGTTTTCGATGTGGTACAGGAACTCGTCACCAAAATGCTTGACAAAGCTCTGCACCGGCATGGACGCGGCATCGCCGAGCGCGCAAATCGTACGTCCCATGATGTTGGCGGTCACGGAATTGAGCAGATCGAGGTCGTCCATCCTGCCCAGACCGTTCTCGATCCTATGCACCACCCGGTACAGCCACCCGGTCCCTTCACGGCAAGGCGTGCATTGACCGCAGGACTCCTCGAAGTAGAAGTAGGACAACCGCTCCAGCGCCTTGACCATGCAGGTGGTCTCGTCCATGACGATGACCGCGC
>JAUVVG010000083.1 GCA_030604735.1 Azoarcus sp. | reverse complement strand
GCTACGACAGCCACTCGCGCTGCCGCTGTAAGGCGCGCTTCGCTGCGATCCCTGAACTCGCCCTGCGGGCTCAGACAGCAGGGATCTCGGCCGCTACGCGCACCAACAGCGGCATGCGCTCGGGCTGAGTCGCCGCGGGGAAGCCGCCCTCCCCGACTCGCTACCTACTCGCTACCTACTCGCTACCTACTCGCTCCCGACTCGCTCCCGACTCGCTCCCGACTCGCTCCCGACTCGCTCCCGACTCGCGGCCAGTTGGGGTCGATGGCCGCGGCCTGTGACGGCTGAACCATTCCCGGGTTTGTGTGCCCATACTCCTCGTAGTGTCAATAAACAGGACTTTCGAGGAGGCCAGCAATGCAGAAACCAGGCGACTCTACCCACCGCAGGAGCTTCATCAAACTCGGCGCTGGTATCGGCACCAGCCTCGCGATGGCCAAGCTCGGCCTGCTGACCTCACTTCCGGCCTTCGCAGATACGCATGCAGCGCTCGTTTCCAAGCCGATTCCGGCAACGGGGGAAATGCTACCGGTGATCGGTATCGGCACCGCACGGCGCTTCGATGTCGGTGAGGCTGCAGCCGAGCGTGCGCCGCTGCGCGAAGTGATCGACCGGCTGCCCAAGCTCGGCGGACGGCTGATCGACACCGCACCCTCCTACGGACGCGCGGAGACCGTGATCGGCGACCTGATGGCCGAACTGGGCAATCGCGACCAGATCTTTCTCGCGACCAAGGTCGGCTCCGGGCGTAACGGTGCGGCCGCCGGCGAGGCCGAGATGCAAGGCTCCTTGCAGCGCTTGAAGACCGACCGTTTCGATCTGCTGATGGTGCATAACCTCGCCGGCATCAACGAAATGCTGCCGGTGTTGCGCGACTGGAAGGCTGCCGGCCGGATCCGCTACCTGGGCATGAGCACCTCCTTCGAGCGTCAGTACGACGACTTCGCCGCGGTGATGGCGCGCGAGACGCTCGACTTCATCCAGGTCGATTACGCGATCGACAACCGCTCGGCCGAGGACCGCATCCTGCCACTCGCGGCCGAGCGCGGCATCGCGGTGCTGACCAACCTGCCCTTCGGCCGGGGGCGGGTGTTCCAGGCCTTTGGTGAGCGCCCGGTCCCGGAAGGGGCGCGCGAGGTCGGCATCGACAGCTGGGCCCAGTTCGCGCTCAAGTACGTGGTGTCCCATCCAGCGGTCACCGTTGCCATCCCGGGCACCGCCCGGCCGGACTATCTGATCGACAACCTTGGCGCCGCACGGGCACCGATGCCGGACCAAGCCACCCGCCAACGCATGGCCGACCTGATCGCGAGCGCCTGACACGGTGGCGGCACACCCCGCACCCCGGGGCGCCGGATCGGGAACATGCCCGCGGGCGCTTTCGGAAGGCCTCCTGGCGATTGCGTCCTCGCCCCCTTGTCCGGCCATGCCGGCCGGTCTCGAGCATGACCGCGCGTGCGTGGCGTGCGCAGCCACACGAAGGGGGTCGCGATGTCCTGGCTGATCACCCGACTGGGCCGGCGCGCGATCGACGTGCGCCCCGGGGAAGTCGCCGCGCTCGCCTGGTCGTGCGCCTACTTCTTCCTGATCCTGACCGCCTACTACATCCTGCGTCCGATACGGGACGAGATGGGCGTGCTCGGTGGGGTCCAGAATCTGGCCTGGCTGTTTACCGGCACCTTGATCGGGACCTTGCTCTTGCATCCGGTCTATACCGCGCTGGTGTCGAAATTCCCGCGCGGTCGCTTCGTACCGCTGACTTACCGCTTTTTCATCCTCAACCTGGTCGGTTTCTTCCTGCTGTTCCGCTGGGCCGACGCGGCGCAAAGCGTCTGGGTCGGGCGCTTCTTCTTCGTCTGGTTGAGCGTGTTCAACCTGTTCGTGGTGTCGGTGTTCTGGTCCTTCATGACCGACCTGTATCGGCCCACCCAGAGCAAGCGCCTGTTCGGCGTGGTCGCGGTCGGCGGCACCCTCGGCGCCTTGCTCGGCTCGACGATCACGACCGGGCTGGTCGGCGTACTCGGGCCGGTGAATCTGATGCTGGTGTCGGCGCTGTTCCTCGAGATCGCAGCCCGCGCCGCGCAAGCCCTGGACCGGCATGAAGACCGGCTGATGCAGGAGGCCAGGGACGAGGCCCGCGAGTTGGGTGGGCCGGAATTCGCCGCGACCGACCCGCGTACCCATGGCGGCGACGTGATCGGCGGTGGCCTGAGCGACGGCATCCGCCATGTGGTGAAATCACCGTTCCTGCTCGGGATTGCGCTGCTGATGCTGTTCTACACCATCGCCGCGACCTTTCTGTACTTCCAGCGTATCGACATCGTGGCCCGGGTCTTCGAAGGCGACCCCGAGGGCCGGATTCGCCTCTTCGGCGGCATGGACATGGCGACCAACGTGCTGACCCTGGGCACCCAGATCTTCCTGACCGGTCGCCTATTGCGCTGGCTGGGGATCGGCTTCGGGCTGGCTTTTCTGCCGGTGGTCTGCTTGATCGGCTTTGGCGCGCTCGGCGCGGCCCCGGTGCTGGCCGTAGTGGTGGTTTTCGAGGTGTTGCGCCGGGCTGGCAACTTCGCGCTATCACGACCGGCGCGCGAAGTGCTCTACACGGTGGTGTCGCGCACCGACAAGTACAAGGCGAAGAACTTCAATGATACCTTCGTCTATCGGCTGGGCGACCAACTCGGATCGTGGTCCTACACCGCGATGGCCTGGCTGGGCCTGGGCCTGTCCGGCCTCGCGCTGACTATGGTGCCGCTGTCGCTGGTCTGGCTGATGCTCGCGCTGTGGCTGGGTCGCAAGTATCGTTCGCTGCAAACCCAGGCGGTCGCGGACGCTCAGCCCCGCGACTGAACCGAGCGTGCCCGCATCGCGAGCAGGCTGATCAGGCCGAGCGCCACCGCGACCAGCGCCATGCCGATCGCCTCGGCGCCGGAGGGACGCTCACCGAGCTGAATCCAGGCCGCCAGCACGCCGATCGCCGGCACCGACAGCGACGAAAGCCCGGCGATCCCGGCCGGCAACCGGTTCAGGATATACAGCCACAACAACCAGGCCAGCGCGGTTGCGAACAGGGCATTGAAGACCAGCGCGCCCCAGAAATAAGCGTTCATGACGATCGGCTGCGAAGGCAGGATCAGCGCGACCACGCCCAACACGATCGCACCGAACAGCATCTGCCACGCGGTCAGCGACAACAGGTCGACCTCGAACTTCTGGCGCAGGCGCTTGGCGACGATCGCACTGCTCGCCCAGATGAAACTCCCGGCCAGCGCCAGCGCACTGCTGAACAGGTTGGCCTGCGCCGCCCACGGCTCGAGGATGAAGACCAGCCCAAGCCCGGCCAGCGCGATCGCGACCCACTGCAGGCCACGTATCCGCTCGCCGAGCAGCAACCACGCCATCGGCAACAACCAGAACGGCATCACATAGACCAGCACCGCCGTCTTGCCCGCGCCACCATTGACCAGCGCCCATTGCACCAACGCAGTGAAGGCCGCGGTCTGCAGCAGGCCGAGCACGATGGTCGGCCCGACCGCGACCGGGCGCACCGGTTTGCGCAACAGGATCAGCACGCCGAACAACAGCAGGGCCCCGCACAAGGCGCGAATCGCCGAGAAGTCGAACGGGTCGACGAAGCGCAACACCTTCTTCATCACCACCCAGTTGTAGCCCCAGATCAGCGACATCGTCACCAGGGCGGCGACCGCCCAGCGCAGGCTGTCCGGCGGCCTCACTGCGGCACCGGTTCTTCACGCATCAAGCGGATCGCGAGCCAAATGCCGATCAGCGCGTTGGCCAGCGCGAACAAGGCCAGCACCACTGTCACCGGGGTACCGAGCTCGCGCGTATGGATGAGCCAGGACAGCACGGACGACAACGCGTTGAGTATCAACATCAGCCAGAACAGCGGGTTGCGGGGCTGAAACAAACGGGAGAGTTTCAAGTCGGGGATTTCCTTCGAGCGGGCGACAACTGGAAAATCGGACAAAGCGGGAAACCAGGACGAGGCTGCGATCCGGCTCCCGGCTTCGGTGCGGCGACGCCATTCCCTTGCTATTCTATTCGCCCGGACCCTCACCTGCAGCAACGAATGCTGATCGTCCGGATCAGAGACTCCCGACGCGTCGTCCCCCTTCAACGCGACCGGAGCGTTCCCATCATACGGAGCCCAACGATGCCCAGACTGGCTGCGAACCTGTCGCTACTGTTCACCGAACTCGACTACCTCGACCGATTCGAGGCCGCCGCCAAGGCCGGATTCAAGGGCGTCGAATGTCAGTTTCCCTATGCCTGGCCGGCCGCGCTGCAAGCCGAGAGGCTGACCCGCCTTGGTCTGGCCCAGGTGTTGATCAACCTTCCGGCGGGGGACTGGGCGGCCGGCGAACGCGGCATCGCCTGCCTGCCCGATCGGGTCGGAGAGTTTCGTGAAGGGGTCGCACAAGGCATCGACTACGCCCGCACGCTGGGCTGCGGCCGCCTCCATTGCCTGGCCGGCATCGCACCGGACGGGGTCGCACCGGAGACAATCCACACGACCTATCTCGACAACCTGCGCTTTGCCGCCGACCAGATCGGTCGCGCAGGGTTGACGCTTTTGATCGAGCCGATCAACACCTTCGATATCCCGGGCTACCACCTGAACCGCAGCCACCAGGCAGAAGCGGTGCTCGATGCCGTCGGCGCCGACAACCTGATGATCCAGTACGACATCTATCACGCCCAACGCAGCGAGGGCGAGCTCGCCAATACCATCGCACGCCTGCTGCCCAGGATAGGGCACATGCAGCTGGCCGACACGCCCGGGCGGCACGAGCCAGGCAGCGGCGAGATCAACTATGGCTTCCTGTTCGATTTCATCGACCGCTGCGGTTATTCCGGCTGGATAGGTTGCGAATACCTGCCCGCCGGTGACACGCTCACCGGCCTGGCATGGCGCACGCGCTACCCTTGCGTTTCATGAGATGATCCCGGTCCGCGCCGGCTCGATCCGGCACATTCAGAGGGCGGACACACGCCCTGAGCCACTCGCCTCCCAAGGAGATGAACCCGTGAAAACCTGCAAGAAACTGACACTGGACGATGTCAAGACCATCGCCGCGGCCTCCGAAGCCTTCGCGGTCGAGAAAGGCTGGAAAGTCACCATCTCGATCTGTGACGCCGGCGGACACCTGTTGTGGCTGCAGCGCATGGACGACGCCCCGCTGATGAGCGCCCAGGTCGCGCCCGAGAAGGCCCGAACCTGCGTGATGACCCGCAAGCCGAGCAAGGTCATGGAAGACATGGTGAACAACGGCCGCTTCGCCGCGCTCGACATGCCGGTGCTCCCGATCGAGGGTGGCGAGTTGATCGTCGTGGACGGCGACATCGTCGGTGCGGTCGGGGTCTCGGGCGTCAAGGCCAGCGAGGATGCCCAGATCGCTACCGCCGGCATCACCGCGATCGGCGCCAGCACCGCACTTTGAACTTTCGGTGAGGCCATCTGCCCTACTTCAACAAGTTTCCCGATTTGGGTAACTGGCATAGAATGGAATGCAGAATGATTTCTGCAACCCGTTCCCGGAAGGCAGGCAGATGGCCAACGCATATCCCAACCTGTTCGTCCATCACAACATCGCCCAGGCGGTAGAAGCCTTCATCGCCGGGACGATACCGGCCATGCTCGGCCCGCTGGCCAGTCGCATCTCGGCACGACACCCGCGCGTCAGACGTCTCGGCGTCTTGAGCGCGAACAAGGATGGCACCCTGCTCGACCACTGGTCCGACAGCGATGGCCGGGTGACGACCTGCCCGGATTCGATAGCACGTCTGGACGAAAACCCGGCGCTGTTCGAGTCCCACCGCGCAATGGCCCCTAGCAGCGACCACCTTGGTCTCGATCCTTTGCTGGCCTGGATCACGCGCGACGGGGGCAGTGCTCTGCTGGTCTGTCCGATCGGCAGCCGCCATCACTTCGTCGGCTTCCTCGTCTTCGAGGGGCTTGTTCGTGACACGAACGATCAGACGATGTTGAGCGAACTGCAGGACTGGAGCCCGATCGTCGCGGACAGGATCCGCGATGGCATCGGCGCGGTACATTCGCTGGTCGGCAGCATCATGATCGCGCACGATTTCGTGCTGCTGCGCGACCACCAGACCGGCTGCCATCAGGGCAGGATGAGCGTCTATCTCCACATCCTGGCACGCGAGATGACCCGGGCCCATGGCCTGCCCGACGGCTTCGCGGACGAACTCGCGGTGTTCGGTTCGCTTCACGATATCGGCAAGATCGGCATCGCCGATGCGATCCTGCTCAAACCAGGCGCCTTCGACTGCCTGGACTGGGAGAGGATGAAGGAACATGTCGTGATCGGGCGGGACATGATCTCCAAGATGCGCGCCGAACTCCGACTGAACGACGCGCCCGGCATGGCCACGCTGGAGGCGGTGGTCGGCCAGCACCATGAGGCCATCGACGGCAGCGGCTACCCGGATGGACTCACAGGCGACGAAATCGCGCTGGTCGCACGCATGGTGACCACGGTGGACATCTTCGATGCCCTCACCTGCACCCGGCCTTACAAGCGCCCCTGGAGCCTGGACGAGGCCTTCGCCCATCTCGACAACCTGGCCGGGGTCAAGATCGACAAGGAATGTGTCGCGGCACTGCACTCGGCCCGGGCCGAGATCGCGCAAGCCTGGCAGGACCACGCCAACGCGGAGCACTGAATCCCGGCGGTAGATTACAATTGCAAGCCATCCAGCTTTATACACCGCCCGATTGACGACAGCGGACCGTGCGCCGCCCGAGACCTCTTGATGACTCCGAACCCCGAACTGACCGAAGCGTATGGCCCGCTGGTGCGCCGTATCGAAAACGAAGCCACCATCATCGGTGATCAGATCCTGAAGGTGGATCACTTCCTCAACCACCGAATCGAACCCGCCTTCATCCTCGAGCTCGGGCGGGAGCTCGCACGCCGGCTGTCGGCCTTTCACCCGACCCTGATCGTCACCGCCGAAGCCAGCGGGATCGCACCGGGGCTGATCGTCGCCCAGGCGCTCAATGTTCCGATGGTCTATGCGAAGAAGTACGCTCCCGAGGTCGAGTCCCCGTTCCTGCAGCGCGTGATTCCGTCTCCGACCAAGGGCGGCGAGACCAAGCTGGTGATCTCACAGCGCTATCTCCCCGAGAACAGCCGGGTCGTGCTGGTCGATGACTTCCTCTCGAATGGGCGTACCGCGGTCGCCTTGATCGAGATGGTCAGGGAAGCCGGTTGCGAGGTGCTGGGCGCGGGCTTCATCGTCGAGAAGCGCTTCAAGCAAGGCCATGCCGCCATCGAAGCACTCGCCGTTCCGGTCGCGACCCTGGCCCAGGTGGACAAGCTCGAGGACGGCAAGGCCTGGCTTAAGCAGCCTGGCGCCTGAGCCAGGATTCCGACCCAGTACGCCCGCCGTTTCGCATAAACCATCCGGCTGAGCGGGTCAGGTTAACTTTTGCGGATCCAATGACCCGCCCGGAGTGAGCAGATGCAGGATTTCGAAACACAGGTGCAGGCTTTCGGCGAGCAGGTGGAACAGGAACTCCTGGAGGGTCGCCTGAACTTCCCGACCGCACTCGACGTATCGGTAAGAATCAAGCAGCTGGCCGATGATCCCAACTCTTCGCTCGACGACATCGCGAACGTGGTCAAGGCCGAGCCGGTCCTGAGCGCCAAGGCGGTCCGGATGGCCAACGCGGTGATGATGAACCCTTACGGCCCGCAGATCACCAACGTCGGGGACGCCGTGCGCCGAATCGGTCTCGCGTCGCTGCGCTGCCTGGCCTTCGCGGTCTCGGCCGAACAGCTTGCCCAGGACCATCGCTCGCAGAACATGCGCCTGATCGCGTCCGGGCTGTGGATGCATTCGATAGACGTGGCCTGCTGGGCGCATGCGATCGCGCGTGAAACCAGAGCCGCGCCGGCCGATACCGCGATGTTCTCCGGCATGATGGTAGACATCGGGCAGTTCTTCCTGCTCGCCCGAGCGAGCGATTATCCGGCGATGGAACAGCACCTCGACCGTTTCGCCGAGTTCGTCAACACCTGGAACGAACCGATCGGCAGCGCAATTCTGGAGATATTCAGCCTGCCCGAAGCGGTGCTGGATGCCTTCCAGTACGAGAACCCCTACGGTGGCGCCTGGCCACCGGCCAATCTGGCGGATGTGATCTTCGTCTCCTCGCTTGCAGCCGAGTCTCCCAATCCGTTCGACAACCTGCTCGGCGTCAAGCGTCCGGGTCTGCTCGACCTGATCCCGGAGAGCTACGACCGGGCCAAGATCGATGAACTGCTCGCCTCCGCCAAGACGGGTCGAATCGAGTTGCTGTCGGCGGTGTGCGGCTGACACCGCAGCCCACCCCTACGCCCTCTTTCACGGGCGGGCCGCCGGTCGCGCGCGGTTTAGTCCCTGATCCAGCTCCGCTGTCGCGGCACGGCCACCGCCGTGCCTGCCGTCGGCACGCGCTGTGCTTGCTGGCCGCCGCGATGCTCGTCTTTTTGCCCGCCTGCAGTCGTGACAACCCGGACGCCGCGGCCCTGCTGGAACCAGGACCACCGGTCGAGGAACGGACCGCCGCCCGCTTCATGGTTTCCGCCGCCCATCCGCATGCGGTCGAGGTCGGTCTCGATGTACTGCGGCGCGGCGGGCATGCCGTGGATGCGGCAATTGCGGTGCAAATGGTCCTGGGTTTTCTCGAAGCACCGGAATCCGGCGTCGGCGGCGGGGGCTTCCTGTTGCTGCGGGACGCGGAGCGCGACCAGTTGCAGTTCTACGATGGCAGGGAGATTGCGCCAGCCGCTGCCACGCCAGACCGCTTCACCTTGGTCGGCCAGGCTCTGCCCTTGTGGGCAGTGGTTCCCGGAGGGCGCTCGGTCGGCGTGCCGGGTCTGGTCGCGATGCTGGCCGCCGCTCACCACGACCACGGCCGACTTCCCTGGTCCGATCTGCTGCAACCGGCCATAGCCCTGGCGCGTGAAGGCACCCCCATGCCGTCCCGGCTGCAGCGGCAACTCGCGGAGGAGGATCCCAGCCTGTGGCTCTCTCCTGACCTGCGTCGTCACTTTCTGGCGCAGCTAAGGGGAAAAGACAAGGGCGACACGCCCGCACTGCGCAATCCTGCCCTTGCAGACACGCTGACCCAACTCGCAGCCGACGGCCCGGACAGCTTTTATCATGGCGAGATCGCACAGGCTCTGGTGGAACGCGCGCGAACGAGCTGGCTGTGGCCGAGCGATCTAGACCCCGACGACCTTGCCGTGTATCGCGCCGTCCTGCGTGATCCGGTATGCGGCCCCTATCGACAGTGGCAGGTGTGCGGGGCGCCTCCCCCGTCGTCCGGCGGCATTGCGCTGATCCAGATCCTGGGCATGCTGTCCCACTTTCCGATGTCCGACTATGGACCGGATTCGGCCATCGGCATTCATCTTGTCGCCGAAGCGAGCCGCCTCGCGTTCGCCGACCGCGAGCGCTATCTCGGCGACCCCGACCAGGTCGCAGTGCCGATCACCGGCC
This sequence comes from Azoarcus sp., assembly GCA_030604735.1. GTDB lineage: Bacteria > Pseudomonadota > Gammaproteobacteria > Burkholderiales > Rhodocyclaceae > Azoarcus_F. The sequence goes on along the minus strand of JAUVVG010000083.1, from coordinate 832 downwards.
TGACCGACCCGGCCTATCTGCGCGCGCGCGCCGGCCTGATCGACCCCGGCAAGGCGATGGCGCAGGCCCTGCCGGGCGAGCCCGGCGGGCGCGCGGTCATCCGCGAGGCCCGATCCAGCAGGTCGACGGAACGCGGCGGCACCTCCCACTTCAGCGTGGTCGACGCCGACGGCAACATGGTCGCCCTGACCAGCTCGATCGAGGCGCCCTTCGGCAGCCGGATGATGAGCGGCGGTTTTCTGCTGAATAATCAGCTCACCGATTTCAGCTTCGAGGCGGAACAGGACGGCCGACCGCACCCGAACGCAGTCGGGCCACACAAGCGGCCGCGCAGTTCGATGTCGCCGGTGATCGTGCTCGATGACCAGGGACGACCGGTCCTGGTGCTGGGCTCGCGTGGCGGCAGCCGCATCATCGGCCATGTCGCCCGTACCCTGGTGGCAGTGCTCGACTGGCAGATGGACATCCAGGACGCGGTCGCGCTGCCCAACTTCGTCCATCGCGGCGAGGCGCTGGAGCTCGAACAGGGCACGCCGATCGTGCGTCACCGCCGGGCACTGGAAACGCTAGGCCATCGGGTTGTCGAAACACGCATGACCAGCGGCCTGCACGGCATTGAACGCATTCCCGAGGGCTGGCGGGGTGGCGCCGATCCCAGGCTGGACGGCATCGCCAAGGGCGAGTAAAGGACGTTCCCAAGCCCGAAGCGACAGCGCCCATCGAGGCGTGGCGCGCGCAGGCCCGCGCGCGACGCCGCGCGGAGATAGCCAGCGCCGACGTGGTCAGGGGAAGGACAATGAACGCGCCGACCAGGGGACCGACGAACCACGGG
>JAUVVG010000024.1 GCA_030604735.1 Azoarcus sp. | reverse complement strand
CAAGACCTATGTGTACGAGTTCATCGCCCGGCGGCCCGGCACCTTCATGTATCACCCCCATGCCGACGAGATGGTGCAGATGGCGATGGGCATGATGGGCTTCTGGGTCACCCATCCCCGCGCCCGTCACCCCTTGATCAACGAGGTGCAACGCGACTTCTGTTTTCTGCTCAACGCCTACGACATCGATCCGGGCAGCCTGGTGCCGAAGATCAACACCATGCTGGATTTCAACCTGTGGACTTTCAACAGCCGGGCGTTTCCCGGTATCGACTCGATGAATGTGCGACTGGGTGACCGGGTGCGCATCCGCGTCGGCAACCTGACCATGACCAACCACCCGATCCACCTTCATGGCCACGAGTTCGAGGTCACCGGCACCGATGGCGGACCCACCCCGCCGGGCTCGCGTTGGCCGGAGGTCACCACCGACATCGCGGTGGGCCAGATGCGCCAGGTCGAGTTCATCGCCGACGAAGAGGGCGACTGGGCCTTCCACTGCCACAAGAGCCATCACACCATGAACCCGATGGGCCACGACGTGCCGACCCTGATCGGCATCGACCACCGCGGGCTGGTCGGACGGATCCAGCAACTGGAGCCGGAGTACATGATGATGGGCGAGCGCGGCATGGCCGACATGAAGGACATGCCGATGATGCTGCCCGAGCAGACCCTGGCGATGATGGCCGGCCACGGCCCACACGGTGCGATCGGAATGGGCGGCATGTTCACCACCTTCAAGGTGCGTCGCGACCAGAAACCGGGCGACTACTCCGACCCGGGCTGGTACACCCAACCGCCTGGCACCCAGGCCTTCGAATGGCAGGGAGATTTGCCGGAACCGGCGCGTTTCAGCGCCGAGCGCCTGAATACCGGCGAGGTCCCGGGGCTACGGCGCTCCGCGCTCAAGATGCAGGTACGCAAACCGGGCAGTGGTTCGCATCAGCATTGATCGCTACCGTTTCGAATAGACACAGTGTCCGCCACCAAGCGGCCAGAACGAGTTTTGCCCCAACCCTATGGAGTATCGCCAATAATGAAAAAACGAATCCTCACCCCGATCGTTGCAGGACTGACGCTCGGCATGACCAGCCTGGGCCTGCATGCCCACGGTACCCAGGAGCATTCTCCGCGACAGCACGTCGTGAAGGAGCAGACCGGCTGGGGGATTGCTGGCGACGCCGACCAGGCGAGCCGCACCCTGGAGGTCGTGATGACCGACGACATGCGCTTCACCCCGTCCGCGGTTCAGGTCGGCGAAGGCGAAACGCTGCGCATCGTGGTGCACAATGCCGGTCAGGTCATGCATGAGCTGGTCATCGGCGATCCGGAATCATTGGCCGAGCACGCCGAGCTGATGGTGCGCTTCCCCAACATGGAGCATGACGAACCCTATATGGCTCATGTGCCGCCGGGCGAGACGGCCGAGATCGTCTGGACCTTCAATCGCGCCGGGGAGTTCGAATTCGCCTGCCTGTTGCCGGGTCATTATCAGGCCGGCATGCTTGCGACCGTCAAGGTCGAATCGCAGCGGATGGCCAGCACCACGCGGGACGCATCAAGGTCGACACAGTGATCGGAGGGTCAGGAAGATGTGGAAAATGAGAAGTAAAACGGTTGCCGTCATGATGGTGACAAGCCTGATCAGTGTCGCCTCGTTTGCCGACGGGCATTTGCCCGAGGTCGAGGCCGAGGTGCGTCGTATCGACCAGAATGCCGGCAAGATCACGCTCCGGCACGGCAACATCCCTAACCTCGACATGCCGCCGATGACCATGGTGTTCCAGGTCGAGGAGAAGACGCTACTGGACGGTATCCCTTCAGTGAGTACGAGACGCTTCTGACCGAAGCCATCGCCAAACACGAAGCGCTTACGGAGCGATTTGCTGCCGAGAGTGCGGTGCTGCTGGAACGTTATCGACTGACTTTGCCCGAAGGCGCGCCGCTGAATGTTGCGCAGGACCTCTCGTTCCATAACCTTTTTGCGCTGCCGTCGCTGGACGAGACGATTCCATTGGGTACGCGGGTCGGGGTTGGCGGTGCGGGGGGGTTGGTAACCACCGTCATCGTGTCCAAGGTCATGGCGAAGTTGCATGCCAAGGGATTGATCAAACTGGCGGTGCAGCCCTTGGCAAAAGTCGTCCTTTCACGCGCAGCAATCGTCGGCGGGGGCATGGCCGGTGGTGCGACCATCGGGTCGGTGGTGCCGGGACCCGGAACGGCCATCGGCGCGGTGATCGGTGCTGGAGTTGGACTGGTCGCCGGAGTCCTCGTCGATTACGGGTTGCTCAAACTGGAGGAGCACCTGGGCCGGGACAGTTTCCGCGAACAACTGTTGGAAGCGATACGTGAGGCGGGGGAGGAGTTGGTCGTATCGTGGACCATACGCCCCGATTCATAACGTAACGTAACGGAACATAACGGAACACCTCCATGAGTTCTCTCAATGTGGTTCTGATCATCGGTCAGCTTGCTCGTGACCCCGAGGTGAGATTCACCGCCGCTGAGGAGCCGGCTTGCACGCTCAGAATCGCCGCTTCCGGCGCGCTGGTGAGGTACGGCGGTCACCTCTTTGGTTAGTCCGCGTCGAGCAACTGCGTGCATTCCTCCATCATGGAGCGCGCCAGGTCCGAGTCGTAATTCGGGTCGAGCGCTTCCATCATCTCGTGCGCGGTGTAGAGGCCGGCTTCTCGCGAGAGCGTGTCGGTTATCTGGCGGGCGAGCCCATCACTGAGCGTTGACAGTTGACGACGGTCAGCCAGCGGCAGGCTTCGATTGCTGCGTCCTAGCCAGTCGGCGATCAAGGTCGCACCCTGCGCATCGGTAATCCACTGAGCGTGCTCGTAGAAGATCGAAAGTCGTTCGGCCGTCAGGGTAAAGATCAGCGCAGCGCGCGTCCCACGGCTGTCAACAGACGGCGTCGAATGGGTTTGAGGGTGCATGGGCGTACCTGCGCAGAAGTGTCTCGTCAGCTTCTGATGCTACCAGCCCGTTGCCGATTAGCAGTGAAGGTCGATGTCGCAGTGGCAGGATTGAGCCCACTGGCACTGCGACATCGACCGTTCTGCGTATGACTTTGAGTTTGCTGCGCTGGGCATACGGCCGGACGTGAAATTGGTGTCGATGGACGGCAAACTGCTTAAGGCGTTCCTGATGTTCGCGATGCCACTCACGGCGGGGGTAACGCCTGAATTAGGGCGCGACTAACTTGGGTTTGCCGACCCGTTGCGAGTTAACCGTCATCCTTACAAACCATACGCCATGTGCGTCCTGTATGGCGATTGAACTCTCGGGTGAGCGGCTACCGGCCTTGGTCTGACGGAGTGTCTGTTTCCGCAAACTATTTGGTCATGCGCTCGCACCTCTCAAAGCACGGTCTTCCATACCACATACCAGTATGAACTTCGCAACGGAGGATGGTATGTGATCTGCGCCGGTGGACTCTGAGCACTATAAGCGTTCGTTCAGCCACCAGCGCGCGAAGTCGGCGAGGTCTAAGTGTTGCGAATCCACGTGCTCCAACTCGTCACCGACGTTCGGTGATCCGTTCGGCTCCCGCAGCACGAGCGCCGCGTGAATGTCCTCGGGGATTCCGAGCATGTAGGGCAGGTAGTCATCCACAAACGCCACAGGATCAAGCGACCGCAGCGCCGCGGCCTTGGGGCTGACGCCTGGCTGCACGCTCTGAGTCGCAATCACACGCGAGATGGGGAAGCCTTGGTCTTGAAGGTTGCGCAGGCGTGCAACTTCGAAGTGCAGTTCCATGGCTGTCACGCAGACTAGTTCGTAACCTGCCGTCACCAGATCGTTGCATGCTTCGACCGCTCCCGTGATCGCAGGAATGCTCGACCAGAACTTCTCGTCGAATAACGTCCGAAACGCCTCGAGTTGGTCGCCTTGCAGTCGTCGCACCTCCCAACGATCCATCGGCCAATACGCCTCCGGATCGCGCATTGCGGGTCGCGCGCCGAAAGCCATGGTCCAGGCGCGCGCATAAGCCTCATGGTAATTGACTAGGACACCGTCCGCATCTAAAGCAATGATTGGTGTCATCCTGCGCCACGTTTCCAGCCTGGCAGCGTCGTTGAAAGCAGTTTGTCTCCACCCGTTGCTCTCACTCCGATGCCGAGGTCTGCCATTCGGGCCTTAAAGCGGGCCAAACGCGCTTCCTGGGGTGATGGACGTCGCGATTTCACAGGCGCCGATTCCCTTGCCGCTCCACTATGAGTTGTAAGGAGTCGACACCAAGAGTCCTAAATTGCGGAGGCCGGATCATCCGACCGGGGCGCATGCTAAGAGCCACCTTGGTCAACTGTCCCGTGTTTAGTTTTGTCGTCTGATCCATGAGTATCCTCCATGCCGTCGGTTTCAGCTTCACCTTGGGAGCGGTATGCCTCCTCCACGTTACACGTAGCCGCGATTCCACGTCGACCGGGGCGAGGGAATCGATCCTCCGTTGCTTTGGAGACCGCCGCGCGGCTTCGCGAGCCATTGTGGTTTAATCGGCAGCCAGCACCTTTATTCGCACCCACAGCAGCGAGGTCAGCCAAGGTCGCGTCACACAGGACTCTGCGGAGTCCCGTGCGAACACGATGCCTCAAGACGTCAAGAGCAAAGCCGGTGTATGTCGCTCGCTCGCCATGCCGTGATGCGTGGCCCCAGCTTGACTGCTTCAGGGTAGCGACCAGACTTGACGCCTGCCCACCAGGTGGATTTCGATACCGGGATGAGTTTCAGTACATCAGGTAACCGCAGTAGTTGTTCTTGCTGATACATTTCAATGGTCTCGGTGACGCCCGCTGAACGGTGTCCTGAGTGAGTGTAATCCCTGTGTCCTAGTGCCGGGAGCGAGCGGTTTGGGCGTGCCACACGTCTCTGATTCCGACGTGTGCTATCGTATCAGGCGAAAAAAAGTGCGCAACTTTTGGCGGATGAGAACTGCAACGACGGCGCCGTACTCTGGCTTCCGTCCTCGAGCTGTCTGACTCACGTGTGGGCAAAGATGTGGGTATAGCGTTTCTTTTTGTAGAAAGTATATTAATTTAATCAATAAGATAGCGCATTGATGTTCAAATCAAGATATCATGAACATGCCAGTGTGACTTTGCTGCATTCTTTGCCCATCCGCATCGATATCTGATGGGGAGAGCAGAACAACGCGAAACATGAAAATCGGACCGCTTTCCTCTTGGAAAGCGGTCCGATTCGTTTGAGTCGTGTGGTTTGGAGTGCTTACCCGTTGGTTTCCAGCAAGCGGCGATCCCGCTCCACTTTGTAGATGTATCGCTGTATCTGCGTCACGATCCGGTTCGGCAAGTTCACGAACTGGCACCCGGCACGAAAACTTTCACCTCCGCGAGGATTACGAATCTTGTAGACGTTGCGTAACTGCAGGACTACGTCGGTCGAACCGGTATCCGGAATGGTCAGAATGCAGTTTTCGAACATCGTACCGGGTTCGAAAACGCTCAATTCGCTGGATGCGACAATACCTATTCCGTCGTTGCTGATGTCAAGCACGCGAACACTGGCCGTGTGTTTGGCTCCGTCGCCGGAATCGATCATGATGGTGCAGGTGACCGGGTTTGAAAGCGGCACCGGTTGCCGGAAGGATTCTCGACGCTGCAGGCGCAGTGCGATGTCGGGCAAATCACAACGGATGGCAAGATAGCCGTCGTAAGGAAACTCGACTGGAGCGCGTGCGCTGAACTGCACCCTGACCCCGTCAACCCGGCTGGCACACACCAGATTTTCGGCTGCCAATGCTCGTGCGTTGATCTTTTCGTCACCGCTCGCGTCGAGAATGATTCCACCATGGTCCTGAACCACGCCGAGCACCACGGTCACAAAAGAGAAGGGACCCCCGTCGATATAAGCCGTCAGCAGCGCACGTTTGTCTTTCAGCGTCTGCATCAGCAGCGCGACTTCCTTGGCGTTATGTATTTGGTAGCTGGGAAACTTGTCGGGGTCCAGCAAGGAGTCTGCTGCTTTGGCCGGAGTTGGTTCAGTCATTTGGAGTGTCAGTACAGGCTTCGGGTGATCGGGTCAGTCACCCTGAGCAAACCGCCATGTTGTCGAATGCCCCATTTTATGAGAACCGGCGCGGTTTCACAGAGTCGTGCCAAGGGTTTCGTGAATTATTTGTGCAAGGCAGACGACTTCGAGCTCTCCGGGAGCGAGCCCGGGCCGACAGAACTGTATCGCATCGAGACATGTTGCTGAATACGGATTGGCAGATGACGCTGCGCTAGTGCAACTTCTTCCCTCCGAAAGCCCAATCCTGTGCTTTCGTCACGGCCGCTGCTGTCCTTCCGGCGGCTCATTGTTGGCCGGAATCTCGTTGAGCGCCGCGGCCTTGTCGCCATTCTCGAGCCGGTAAAGCCAGGCCAGCAACTCGGCCACCGCGACGTAGAGGGCAGGGGGGATGCGCTCGTCGAGATCGACCTGCATCAGTAGGCCGACCAGTTCCGGTGACTCATGCACGAATACCCCTGCTTCGCGTGCCCGTTCGATGATCTCTCTGGCGATCAGGCCACGGCCCTTGGCGACCACCCGCGGGGCCGCATCGCCTGCGGTGTAGGTGAGGGCGACCGCTTCTTCGCGGGTGCCCGAGGCCGGCAGATCACTCATCACGACGTTTCTCCGTGACAAAACCGGTCAGGCTCAGACCCGCGGCTTCCAGCGCACTCTCAAGCGCTGCCTGAGCGCCGCCGAGCGCTGCCACGGTTTCGTCATCGTCAGCGATCAGGCGAAGGGCGATTCCGGCCGGGCTGAGCCTCAAGTGGGCTTCCACGCTGCCCAGCCGTGGCATGGTCAGGCGCAGGGTGCTGTTCCATTCATCAGAACCTTCTTGCCCTTCACGATTACCGGAGTGCTGGTCTTCGATATCCCATTCAAAGGCCTGACCCGCCCAGGCCTGACCGTACAGCTGATACTGCTGGGTCGCCATGGCATCGAGTTGTTGGTGCAATATCGGCATCAAACGCTCCGGAATGACAGGCTGCCGCATTTGCACCGCATCGCGTAGGACATCTGACAAGCGGGCGCTGCGCCCATCGGTTTCGGTGGCCTCGTTCAGGCCGGTAATGGCAGCCATGTTAGCCCCCATCCTTGCCAGGCCAGCCTGAGCAAGGCCGCCAGCCCCGGCTGTCGACGTTGTCGAGGTAGCTCCGGGTTGCCCACTGGGTGCGCCGCCGGGGCGAGGAGGGGCATGCTGACCTTGGGGTTCACGCATCAGTGCGGCCCGGTCAAGTTTGCCTGATAGCCATTGCAACTGGTGTGATTCGTAGAACAGGCCCGATTGCGCAAGCGCCTGCCTGAGCACAGGTGCAAACAGCGCAGATGCAGGGGCTGAAAGGTTGGACGTCTGCGCCGCACCTTTTGCCATCGCCGTGTCGGCGGCGGCCAGTGCCGCAGCATTGAGCAGCGGTTGCCCGCCGGCTAGTTGCACCGGCTTGGACACAGGTTGTCCGGTCAGGAGAAAGCTGATCAATTGCCCGGTCGGGCTCAGGCTGGGACGAAGCTGAGCTTCGGCGCCTGCACCTGCCTGCGTGTTCGCGAGCTGGGCGAAGACGGCATTCGGTCCGTTGCGGGTAGCGATCAGTTCGAGGGTGTCCCCCGATTTGGCCGCATGGTTGAGCGCCAGCGTGTACTCTCGCCCGGCCACGATGGCCTGGAATGTGCCATCCGGAAGGGGGCGTTGTATGGTGGCGGTAAAAGGTTGTCCGGGCAGGAGTTGGGGAAGTCGAGCCTGAAGCTCCCGGACCTTTGCGACACCCTGTACCGGCGGCTCGCTGTCGAAGAAGCTCGCCTCCGTGATCATCCTGAGACGTGCTGCGAGGTCGGAGGGAATCATGGCACGTTCTTCGGATCAGGTCCGCTAGCCGGTGGGCTGGCCGTATGCCGCTTTGACCGCCCGATCCCTGGCGTTACCCGAGAGCAGCTTGCGGGTGCTTTCCATCCACGGCAGTACGCAAGCCTGCACTGAGATAAACGAGGCGAGCATGGCCTCGATCAGTTGTTGCTTGCGGGCCAGTTCTTCGGTCGACAGCGGGGGCAGGTCCTTGAAATGCGTGAGTGTCCTGCGCAAGGCTGCCAGTTCCTTCTCGAGCGCGGTCAAACTATCCCAATCGCCTGCCTCGGCGGCGACCACCATGCCGTCGGCTGTGACCTGCATCTGCTCGAGAAGGGCGATTTCCTGTTGCATCTGTCGTCTCAATAGCCCGCGGCCTTGGCCTGAGGGGCAATGCTTTCCCAACTCTCGCGCAACCCCGCCAGCAACTGTGCTACCTCTTCAAGAGCAGCGCGGTTGTTGTGGAGGTTGGCGTAAAGCAGGCGATCCGTCATGTACTCGTACAATGCCGAAAGACGCATGGCGAGTTCCCCGCCGGCCTCTTGATCGAGGCTGGCATCCAGTCCACTGGCGATGATCTCGATAGCCCTGGAAATGGCCTTTCCCTTTCCCGGAACGTCCTTGTTGTCGAGCGCGTGCAATGCGCTTCCGATGGCAACGAGTGCGCCGTCATAAAGCATGAGAATCAGTTTGTGTGGATCAGCCGTCGAGACGCCCGTCTCGACGCCCACTTTGGCATAGGCTGCCGCGCGATTGCTTGCTGCGCCGAACATGGTGGGTCACTCCTGTGGGAATTCGCGTCAATTATTACTGTTGATCTTGGGCAGGTTTGCCAACTGTTGCTGCAGATAGGTGCTGGTCTGACTCATGCTCCCGATCATCGAGTCGAGCGCTGTGAACTGAGTCCGGTAACGCTTTTCGATCATCTCCAGTCGAAGCGCCAGCCGCTCGCGTTGTTGGTCGAGCGCCTTGATCGAGCTGTTGATTCCGTCGGTACGCGCATCCAGCAGGCCGCCCGAGTCGAGCAAGCTTCTCAGTCGTTGGTCCAGGCTGTTGGCAAAGCCGCCTTTACCGTCTGCGCCGGTAAAGAACTCGGCTACCTTTGCATCCGGGTTGTTCAACGCGGCATCCAGACGCGTGCTGTTGATGGTCAGAGAACCGTCCCGGTTGAACGAGATACCCATGGCCGAGAGTGTCGTTACGCCGCCATCGGCCGAGTTTGCACCAAAAACCGCGCTGAACGCATTACGCATCTGCGACTGTATGCCGCGTGCGGTGGCATCACCTGTAAGAATGCCGGCACGTTGTTGTTCAGGGTCCACCGCGGTCAGGCCACGCGCGGTGGTGTTGAACTCGTTGTAGGTCTTGACGAGGTTTTCGATAGCTGTCTTCACTGCCGTGCGGTCGTTATTGACCGACAAGGTCGTCTTCTTGTCCGGATCGCCCCTCAGCAGGTTGAGGGTGACCCCTTCGATCGCATCGGAAATACTGTTGCTGGTGCGGGTGAGCACCACCCCATCGAGACGGATGCGCGCATCCTGCGCCTTTTCGATCTCGCTGAGCGTGCTACCTGTAGTGGTAGGGTCATAGCTGAATCCGGTCAGACCACCGCTACCCTCGATCTGAAAGGCCGAGTTATTGCCTTCGCCGTTTCCCGCGATGATGAGTTGTTCGGCCGTGCCGTTGTTGATGACTTGGGCCCGCACGCCGATGCCGGCATTGTTGATGGCGTCACGCAGGTCGTTGAGCGAGTCCTTGCCCGGCTCGAGTGTCACGGTCGCGCTGGATGTGGATGTGAAACTCGTTACCGGGTTGTCAGGATCGGATGTGTCCGTGGAATAACTGCCGAAGTTGAAGGTGAGTGTCCCCGCGCCCACGCTCGGGGCAGTGGTTTCGTTCGTGACGACGCGCTGACCCTGTGCGATCTGGAGAACCTCCAGACTATAAGAGCCACGGACGGCCGAGTTTGTAGCGGTAGCGGTCGCCATTGCGGTGTCGCCCACGGTGGCACGCATCGCACCAAAGCGGCTGGCATCCTTGAGACTGGACAGTGCGCTCTGGATTGGAGACAACACCGATTTCAACTGACCGAAGGCCGAGAGCCTTGCCTGAAAGCTGGCCTCGCGGGTGTTGAGTTGGTTGAGCGGCCGCAGTTCCAGTTGCATCAACTGGCCGACGAGGCCGTTGATGTCCAGACCGGAACCGATGCCGTTGGCGGTAATGGCCATCGTTGTCTCCTGGGTTGGGGTTCAGACTTCCTGCCGGATCAACAGGCCCTGGAACTTGTCCAGCGCCTTGGCGATACGCAGGATCTCTTCCGACGGAATCTGCTTGATCACCTCGTCGGTCTCCCGATCGACGATTTTCACGATGGTCTTGCCCGTGTCCTCGTCCAGGGAAAACTGGAGATCATTGGTGACCAGACTGATGGCCGACTGCACTTCGCTCAAGGCCTGCTTGAGGTCATCCATCTTCACATCCGCTCGAACTGCATCCGAGGTGGCTGTGGGGGAAGGCGGGCTTTCGCGCGCACCCGCTACCTTTCCTGGCTGACTCGAAGGCAGCGAGGCGGCGCGAACCGGCGCGTCTGCCGTTCTGACGGCTTCCGCTGCGCCAGGCATGGCCATCGGCGGGGAAAGACTGGTTACGTTAGGGATGCTCATTTTCCGGCTCCTCTAAGCAATACGGCGCGGCGGCCCTGAGCCGTCGCGCCGTTCATCGCTATCTTACCTGAATTAACGGAGCAGACTCAGGACGTTGTTCGGCAGTGCATTGGCCTGAGACAGCATCGCGATACCCGCCTGCTGCAGAATCTGCGCCCGGGTCAGGTTGGCCGTTTCAGCCGCGAAGTCTGCATCCCGAATCCGCGAACGCGAGGCCGATAGGTTCTCGGAAGTGGCCTGCAGGTTGCTGATCGTGGTTTCGAAGCGGTTTTGCAGGGCACCGTAACGGGCGCGCTGTGAATTGACTGCCGACAGGGCGGAGTCCACCAAGGCCAGGGTCCGATTAGCCGCCTCAATCGTGCTGATGTCCATGTTCTCGACGGTCTGCAACTGGCCGCCAACCGTTCCGACCGAAGTAAGGATGTCTGTATCGTTATCTACTGTTAGGGTAAAGGAACGGTCTGAGTCGAGGACGACCTGCCCGGTCACCCAAGTTGCGTTCCCCGCTGCCCAAGCGTTGGTGTTGCCTGCGGCCTCGATGGTTGCGGTGCTGCCGGATTCCGTGTCTTTGTCACCGTCAAGAACTGTCATGTCTTCGAGAATGACGTCATTATCGGTGGCGGAATCGTTCATGATCCGAAGATCTTTGCCGGATTCGCTGGTCAGCTGAATGCCGTACTGGCCGTTATCGGTTTCGACGATCTTGGCGGTGAAGCCAGTCTTGCCTGCGACGTCGTTGAAAGCCTGGACTGCGGCGTTGAGTTGGGCCGCCTGATTGACGGCGGAGCCGGAAGCGGTGCCGCCAAGGGTGAAGGCAACCGTGGTATAGGCATCCGGGTCGGCACCAGCCTCGGTCTCTGTGGCGAGCAGGAAGACGTAACTGGTATCCTGCTGGAAGCCAGCTGCACCGCCACCCGCATCGTCCGCGCCCAGCACGAAGGAAGTGATGGCGCTTGCACGCACGCCGGTCTGGGCTTGGTTGATCTTGGCTGCGATCTGTTCTGCACTGCTGTCAGCTTCGTACGTAATATCCTTCGAGCCCAGGCTACTGGTGATCGTAATGGTGTCGCCGGCGATCACCGATGTATTGCCATCAGTGCCGAAGGTGGTCAGCTTGGCATCGGCGGTCGAACCCACAGCCAGGTCGCCTACGCCGTTTGGCGTGTTGCTTGAGGCCGCCAGACCACCAATACGGTAGTTACCATAGGCGTTTACCTGGAAATTTCCCGAGGTGGCGGTGATGGTCTGGTTGGCGTTGGCGCCCACCTGGAACTGTGCCGAAGTAAAAGATCCGTCAAGCAGCTTTTGACCATTGAACTCGGTGCTGGTAGCAATGCGCTGAAGCTCTTGAGTAAGCTGCTGAACTTCGGAGTTAAGTGCAGCACGGTCACCGGCGGAGTTGGTTGCATTAGCCGATTGAACTGCGAGTTCCCGGATTCGTTGCAGGATGTCGCCTGACGACTGCATGGCAGCTTCCGCAGTTTGCGACAAGGAAATGCCATCATTGGCGTTACGCCGCGCCTGATCCAGGCCGCGAATCTGGGCGGTAAATCTTTCCGAAATGGCCAGACCTGCTGCATCGTCCTTTGCAGTGTTGATCCGAAGACCAGAAGACAGACGTGTCAGGGATGCCTGCAAAGAGTTGGCAGACATGTTGAGGTTGCGCTGCGCATTCAGCGAAGCAACGTTGGTGTTGATGACTTGTGCCATGATAGCCTCCGATTTGGCTGATTATTCAGGTGCCAGTGTGTCCGGATTCCGGTCTGGCTTCGAGCCTGATACTGCTCTTGGTTCCATTAACGGTCCGCATCGGAAAAACTTTAGTCTGTTTTGCTGTCGGCGTTCGGCATATGAAGATCGGCTGGCGCCTCCCGTGATGCGCCAGCCGATCTTTTCGCAAAGCTAACTGTAACGGTGCTTATCCCTGCAGCAACTGCAGCACTCTCTGCGGGATCTGGTTGGCCTGAGCGAGCATCGCGGTACCCGCCTGTTGCAGGATCTGAGCACGCGTCAGATTGGCTGTTTCTGCAGCGAAGTCGGCATCACGGATTCGTGAGCGCGAGGCTGACAAGTTTTCCGATGTGCTTTGCAGGTTCATGATCGTGTTTTCGAAACGCGATTGCAGTGCGCCATAACGTGCCCTTTGGCCGGTTACGGCTGCTAGTGCCGAATCAACCAGGGCTAGCGTCCTGTAAGCAGCATCGACCGTGCTGATATCCATGTTCTCGGCGGTTTGAAGTTCCCCGCCCGCGGTGCCTGCGATGAGCAGAATGTCCGTATTCGTCGCTCCCGATATGATTGAGAAGGAACGATCGGAGTCGAGGATGATTTGTCCTGTGATCCAGGCGGCATCGGTATCAGTCCAACTCGTCGATGTGTTGTTCGCGGCGAGGGCTCCGCCCGTCAATAGGTCGCTGCTATTAGTGGGATCGCCATCGATTGCGCGCAGATCTTCAAGCGCTAGGTCATTGCCTGTTTCCGACGCATTGATCAGCCGAAGGTCCTTTCCTGCCTCGCTCGTTAGCTGAATGCCGAAGAAGCCGTTGTCTGTTTCTACAATCTTTGCAACGAAACCTGTTCGACCAGAGACATCATTGAAGGCCTGCACTGCTGCGCTCAGGTGACTCGCCGAACCAGCGGCGCTGCCGCTCGCCGTACCCCCGATCGAGAAAGAGACAGTAGTGTACGACCCCGGGTCACTGCCTGCCGTGGTGTCAGTGGCCATCAAGAATGTGTAGCTGGCGCCTTGCTGGAAACTCGCTGCATTGCTGCCCTGATCGTCGGCGCCGAGTATGAAGGATGTATTGGCTGTCGCGCGGACACCGGTTTCGGCTTGGTTTATTTTTGCAGCGATCTGCTCGGCACTCGCGTCCGGAGCATACGTGATGGCCTTGCTACCCAAACTGCTTGAAATGGTGATTGTGTCTCCGGCAATTCTGGAGTCCGGGATCTGTGCTGTCGTTAGCTGAGCGCGTGGCGTCGTACCGACCACCAGGTCGCCTACTCCATTTGGAGTATTGGAGGTGGCCGCCAAACCACCAATGCGGAAGTTGCCATAGGCATTGGTCTGAAAATTGCCCGATGTGGCGGTAATGGTCTGGTTCGCGTTCGCTCCGACCTGGAAGGAGGCGGAAGAGAAGGAACCATCGAGCAGCTTCAGCCCGTTGAACTCGGTATTGGTCGCGATCCGCTGAAGCTCCTGCGTGAGCTGTTGAACCTCGGAGTTCAGCGCTGCGCGATCACCTGCGGAGTTCGTCGCGTTGGCGGATTGAATCGCGAGTTCCCGAATACGTTGCAGGATGTCCCCGGTTGATTGCAAGGCTGCCTCGGCCGTCTGCGCCAGGGAGATACCATCGTTCGCATTTCGACGCGCCTGATCCAAACCACGTATCTGGGAGGTGAAGCGTTCCGAGATCGCAAGCCCGGCCGCATCGTCCTTTGCGCTATTGATGCGTAGGCCCGAAGAAAGTCTCTGGAGCGACGTCGAAAGCGAAGCGGCCGAGTTGTTGAGGTTACGTTGCGCATTGAGAGAAGCAACGTTGGTGTTGATGACCTGTGCCATTTTGCATCTCCTTGAATATCAGGATCGGAGGTTGCTCGGATCGGCTGGATTGGGATCATCACTTCCGTCCTCCGAGCCTTCTGAACACTCCTTAGCGAGATGCGTGCCAGGTTTGTTTTTGTCTTTATTTCATGCGGTTGCGGCAATTCTTAGGGGGTGTCTCGGCAGAGTTTGCCGCTTGTGGAGCTTGCCGGTAGTGATTGCCGGCCGGTTTTGCCGATTTCGTCTAGCCACCTGCGCACCTCCTCACTGCCTTTAGACTCACGCTGTCCAGGCAGCAACCCAATCCGGCAAGGTTTTATCCAGCGTCCAGTCGCGCAGCACGGCCTCGCGAAGTGTCGCCCCCTCGCGCTGCAGCGCCTCTCGCTCGCCAATGCGCTCCCGAAGCGCACGTATCCAGGACTGTGGGCGATTGTCCACCAGGGTCACTGGCAGGCCGCATTGATAGGGAGTGATGTCGGTGGCGATGACCGGGATGCCCAGAATGCCGTTTTCCAGCAGACGCAGATTGCTTTTGCATTCGTTGAAGCGGTTGATCTCGAGCGGGGCGATGGCGAGATCCAGGCCGAGGCTGGCAAAGCGTGCTGGGTAGTCTGCAAACGGCACGGCGGGGTGGAAGGCGTGGAGATGCTTTTGCATGTCGTCAAGACACATGCCGAGAAACACCCATTCCACCTTGTCTGCGAGCTTTGCGACCACTTCCCGAACCACGGCAAGATCGCCGGCATGACTGATTCCCCCGACCCAACCCACACGGAGTTTATGGCTAAGGCCCTTCCTGTTGGGTGATGGTTTTGGCCACTGTGCAGGATGAATACCGTTTGGAACGATACGTACATCGTCATGATAGGCGAACATTTCCTCCTTCAACGGTGCTGTTGAAACGGTGATACAGTCACTGAGTTCTGCTACCGCCTTTAGGCGTCGATCCATGTCCTTCCAGGCGGTTCGATGAAAGAAGTTGTTGGACGAAAGCCCGGTCAGCAAATCGTCAAAATCCATCACGATACGCAGATACGGGAGTAAGTCGCGCAGTTCCGTAAGGGCGTCAAGGTGATTGTCATCGACCTGACGTTGTGAAAACAGCGTCGTTATCCCAAGGCGCTCGAAGTGAACTGCTTGCGGATAGCCTGCCGAAAGTCGTGTAGCGGCAATACCTTTTTGGGTCGCCGCTTGGGTTGGGTGGCAAACACGATAGACGCCTGAGCCACTGTCGTCGGCGGGAAGCGCAAGTACTCGTGGTTGCTTCGAGATACAAGGAGAAAAGGGCTGCAAAACGGGGTCCGTTTCGAGTTCAAAACGGCGAGAGTTGAGAGATAGGTTGATGTTGTAGGCAGGGTCCCGGGCGAGTTTGGGTAGCCAACGTTTCAACAAGGTACGTCTATCCTGCTGGAAACGTTCCTGCGCTGCCCGAGATGCCGGTGGAGGTTCGTATACTTTCTTCAGGGTGATACCCGCCTCGTGCATTAGCGTGGCATGGGGTGTCCATATGCAGCGATAGTTGGCTTGCGTAGCGCGAAGACAAAGATCGATGTCGCCGTAGGCGATTGCGTAGTCTTCATCCATGCCGTTGAGCGATTTGAACAAGCTGTGCCGAATCAGTAGCGCCGCACCGCTTGCGGCCGAAACAGAATGTGCTTTGGTGAGTAGGCCGAGATAGCCGGGATCGTCCATAGAGGCTCCAACCCAGGGATAGTCCGCAGCGCCCGAAAGGCCAAGTACCGCGCCTGCGTGCTGGATACGGCCATCGGGGAATACCAGGCGAGGTGAGACGATGCCCACCTCCGGGTCCTTCATTTCGGCAAGTAGCGCTGGCAGCCATTCAGGATGAAGGGCGGCGGTGTCGTTGTTGAGAAGGAGCAGGAATTCACCGCGGCTGTGGCGTGCGCCTAGATTGATGAGGGCGCTGAAGTTGAAGTCACCGTGAGCCCTGACGACCTGGATACGGTCGGGCGCGATTGTGGGTAATCCGGCCAGGAAGGCGAGGGCATCTGCGTCGCGGGTGTCGTGATCGACAAGGATCAGCTCAAAGGGCGTGTCCTGCGTCTGTTCGAAGAGGGTTTCGATGCAGCGTTGCAGGACGGGCAACTGATCGCGGGTAGGAATCAGGATGGAGACCAGTGGTGCGCCGGGCTCTTGCGGCGCCTCCGGGGGCTCGGGTACGAGGCCAGGTGGTGGATGAACAAGGTTTGAGTCGCCGGTGACTGCAAGCGCGGGATGGCGGCTGCCGCGGTGATACAGCACGTCAGCGATATGACCAAAGGATGCAGCTGGGACAACCCCCGCAAGCCGCAGGGCAAGGTCGAATTCGTCATCGTGGCCGGGTGAATGCCGCCATCCGCCGGCCGCCTGCCAGACTCCATTCTTCGCCAGCAGGAGTCCACCTGTGTAGCCGCTTTCCTGCAGCAGTCGGGGATCGAAATCCGGCTTGAAGCGGGGGGAGTGGCGTGTGCCGTAATCCTCGATGATGTCTTCGTCGGTGTAGACAGCTTGCAACTGTGGGTAGGCATCCAGGTGCCCGGCAAGAGCCTGCAATGAGTGGCAGGCGAGTGCATCACCCGCCACCACAAGACCCACCCAGACATTGGGGTCAGCCTTCTTGCGCAGCGCCAGCGCCGCGAACTCCCAGACGTTTTTCCCCTGCAGCCATTCCAGGCGCTGTGACTTTGAGTCCTCGGGGGCGGGGAGCGGGCTGGTGACGGTAACGAAAACTCGGGGGTATTGTTGCCCGGCGAGCGAACGCAATGTCCGGGCAATCTGCTGCGGGGCTTTCCCGTCGTCAACGACTACGAGGTGGAATTGGGGCGGGGTGCTTAGGTGTGGGCTGATACGCTCTTGCCCGGAGACGCCTGCCGCACGTCGGCGGGTTGCAATCCAGTTCTGATAGGCGTTGTCACGCAGCAGGGAGTGGGGCGGATTCAGAGCGATTTCAATGGCTTTCTGCTGGGTTTTGTCGATGAATGCGCTGATTTCGGTGCCGACTTGCTGGGCAACGTAGAGCAGGTACTGCCTGATGAGGGGTAGGCCGTCGCGTGCCGCCAGCAAGTCTTCTTCCGTGTTGGTCAACGCGTAGCCGCGACCAGCGTATATGGATAGCGCCTGGCTCGAAAATCCCAACTGCTCGTATCCAGGGAGGGTCAGGGCGACCAGCGGGCAGCCGCACAGCATGGCAAGCGTGCATGTGGCGGAGCTTTCGTAGGAATACAGTGCAGTAGCCGACTGCAGTTTCCGCGCCAGTTCGGCGAGGCTCAGCGGGTTCTGGTTGGATAGTACTTCGATGTCTTCGGGAAGGAGCGAGAAATCGATCGCTGATGGAGGGATCCGGTTCAGGTACAGCAATGGACCTGTCTTGGTGCGTTCCGGATCCGGTTTAAACAGATTCAGGTCGTGGGTGTGCAGCCTCAGTAGATCGAACTTGCCCTTCGCGTCGGGCGTGAATGCCGGGGAGTAGTAAAAGAACAGATCATCCGGGCCGGCATTGATCGCGTTGCCTTCTATGACGCCTTCCTTGTTCAGCATGTAGCGAACGCATACGGGCGCATGGAGCGGATTGCCGGTAACAATGTCCGAATATATGGCGATCGGAATCAGTCCCTGCGCACGGTGCTTTGCCGTGGTCTCGTCGTCGAGGGCGGGGGTCAGCAGATCGGGGTGGAAAATCTGCGCGCCGGCGATGTACGCCTCCTGCCCCTGGGTATTCAGCATGTGGCAAAGCCGATGCATCACGCGAACGCCCGCCGAGGTTTCGCGATAATCGGGGGCAACGACGTAATAGGGGTGGCGATGTTCGGCGGAATTGCTGTTATTCAAGGTATCTCCATGGCGGGAGTCCAGCGTGCGGGGTTCAGATGTCCGCCAGAATTGCGCGCACTCTCTGCGCGACGCGGAGCGAATTCCGCGCGTCATTGTACTTGAAGAATATCCGTCTCGCGGTGGCCTGTTCTTCGTCGATGATCCATTGATCGGTACCGAGCCTTTCGCCCATGGCGGCAATCAGGTCGCCAAAATTGCTGACGATGGGGCCGGGAAAAACGAGGTCCATGTCGTACAGCAAACCGTCCCCGTGGGCCTTGTAGTGGTCGATGTCGTAGCCGAAGCAGATGACGGGTTTGCCGAGATACAGTGCTTCGATATAGACGCTGGAGTAATCCGTGACGAGAAGGTCGCATTCTCTGGCAAGGGCCGAGAATTCTGGAATGATTTCCTGCGAAACATCGAATATCAGTTCATCGTCCACATAAGAATCGAGATTGAAGTATTGCTCGCTGTTCCTGAAATAGTGAGGGCGATATCCAAGAATCGCGTCGTTGGCCTGCAGGAATGCCCGGAGGTGCCCGATTTCGGCGTCCGAGAATCGGTAGTAGAGAGCGCCGCCGCCGACATCCGTTTGGCGATATGTCGGCGCATAGAGCACGAGTTTCTTGCCTTGCTTGAGTTGGCGGAGACGCCGCAGGGAGTCGGTGATGTATCCGGGCAGGCGATCTTCGGGTTGGGTGAGGAAATCGTTGCGAGGTAGGCCCGTTGTCCATACCTGCAGAAGGTTCAGTGGATGGAACATTGCGGCCATGGCATAGCTGTCGATGTCTGAGGAGGCGATGAGGCCGGCGTAACCCCGCCTCTCGCGGGCGCGATAGCGGATGCGATCCGTATGGCGGAAAACTTCTTCGTTTGCCGCGTACAGCAGACGTTTCAGCGGGATGCCATGCCACAGGTTGACGACCACCCGGTTGCGCAGTGCCAGCTTCAGTACGCTGAAGCTCTTGCCGCCCCAGCGCAGGGAGTAGTCCATGGCAATCGAGTGCGTCAGAAAGACGACCCTGCAGCGTGCGAGCAGGAGGAGGCCCCGGAGGGTGCCGTGCCTGACGATCTCGTGATTGACCGCGCCTTCTAGGCCGAAATCGGCATGTGGGCCGCGATGGAAGACGATCTTGCGGATGTCAGGTTCGGCCTTGACATGCTCGAACAGGGCACGCTGGTTTTCGATGAAGCGGTCGGCATGCAGGTGGTGAGTTGTGAACGCCCAGTAATCCGCACGCTTCGGGACCAACCGGTCGACCAGCTGCCACAAGGGGTGAAGGAGATGGAAGAGCAGGCGTTTGACCATGGACCGGGTGTCCCGCTTCAGTCGAGACGTTCGACGATCGAGGACACCAGATCCAGTGCTTGCTTGAGTTCGCGGGTATGCGCGCGGTCGAGGATCTTCAGGGTCTTGCGTATTTCCGTGCTGGAAATCCCTTCGGTGCGAGGCAGGTAGATGACCTCGCAGTAGGCTTTCAGCTCGTCGAAACGCCCTTCCCAGTCGCTGCCCATGCCGAACACGGAAACGCAGTGTTTGCGGATGTCTCCGGCCTTCTGTTCCCAGCATTCTTCAGGGAACACGCCATCGACGCAGCGTAGCGCGCGGATGATTTCTGCCCGGTCGGTGAATGAGATGATCGGCTGCTTGCCCTTCAGCTTACTGAATTCGTCGGTTGATACGCCCACCAGCAGGCGGTCGCCGAGCTGTCTGAGGCGGCGCAGCAGATTCAGATGGCCGATATGGAAGAGATCGAACGTTCCATAGGTCAATACCACTTTTTCACTCACTTCATTCTCCTCGTCGGCTCGCCGTCGCCCGGTCAACGGGTGCAAGATCCTTGCCCGCCCAGTTGCCGGACGATCAGATCGGCCGCTCCGTGCACCGAGCGTTCGGCGCAATAGTGCTGGAAGAATACATAGCCGAACTCCAGCGGGCTGGATGACGGCCGCCACGATTGTGCCCGCAGCAGGCTGGCGCGTAGCGCGGCCGGATCGCAGCCATCCAGGGTGAAGCCGAGATCGGAGTAGAAAGCGTTTCTTCCGGTGATGACGGGCTTGTTGAGCATGGCTGCTTCCAGGCCGGCCTGGGAGTTCATCGTTACGACGACGGATGCGGTGGCGATCAACGCCAGGGTGTCGTAAACGTTGTCGCTGTCTACAATGGCGTCACACGCGGCGAGTGCCATTCGCAGGTGCGGGGATTCGCCCATCTTGCGGAAGGTCAGCCGGTCGTAGGGGCGATTGAAGATAGGGTCCGCGCCCGAACATTCCTTCGGGTGCAGCTTGATGACTAGCCGATAGCCGCTCTCAGCGCACCACGAGGCGGTTTCGAGCATCAAGTCGAGTGGGCTGCGCCAAGTGTTGACGCCGAAAATCAGGGAAGAATCGGTCAGTACCTGGGCTAGGAAGAGTACCGTGGGCTTTTCGCTGGGAGCGGGGAGTGCGTGCGCCGGCGAACGATGCTCCGGCGACTTCTGTTCGCGGATGTCGGAGAAATAGTCCTCGGCGAACTGCCGAAGCACCGCTTCCGGGAAGTTCCCCTTGAAGCGGAAGTAGTGATTGCGCGCGAGATTCTGGATGGTCGGTGTTCCGCTGATGTTCTCCCAGATCATCCGGCGCTGCCAGGAGGTGTTCTCAAGGGCGAGCAGGGGGCGGCCGAGATCGATGGCGGCGGCACGCAACGCTGCGTTGTTTGGTTCGATGCCTTGGATGAGCAAGACCAGATCAGTTGGTGTGGCCGCCAGGTACGACAGATAATGGTCGTACATCGCGGCTAGGCGTGCGTGGACCACGGCCGCCTGGCCAGGGAGGTCTGGAATGTCGCCCAGCGTGCAGCTTTCGTTCTGGATGGCAAGCATGTAGCGGGCGGCATCGTCGAGCAGGGGATGCCTGCGACCATCGGCGGATGCGCTGACGACGGGCGACGGAATCAGGATTGCCTTGATGCCCCGGTCGGCCAGCGCAGCGACCAAGGCGTTATCGCTGATATCGAGCCAGCCCAGGTAGAGCGAGGGAATGATGACCGTTGGAGCGTGCATGGATGAAGCCATAGTGTCTAAGTGAGCAGGCCGACGTGCTGCAGGATCCGGTTGAACAGATCGTCCTGATGGCGACGGGCGCCCGCGAGCCGCTCGCCGATTGTGCCGGCGATGTTCACGCGCTCCGCAAGCAGGTGTTCCAGCGACTGTGAAAAACGGTCGCCGAAAAAATCGGCGTGATGCAGACTGAATTCATGCTGCCCGAAGTTTCCCATCGCCCCGTCATTTTTGCGGTCGTAGTATCCATCCACTGAGATGGAAAGGCAGGGTACGGACTCGCCTAGGGCAAAGATCACCGGATGGTGTTTGAAGGAAATCAGGGCGCTGGCGCCGGCGATGGCGGCACGGACTAATGGGTACTCGTATGCGTAGTCGAAGACGGTGTAGCTGCCGTCCGGCAGGAGCGCAGCAAGGGCGCGTAGCGCCTCGACGTCGCTCGGCACCATCGGCACGAGAAGCAGTCTGACACCATGCCTTGGCTGGGCGGCAACCAGTACTTCGGCCAAGCGTTGGGCGGATCGCGTGCGCATCTGGGCCGACATGCCCCACCAGTGGTAATTGACGGCCAGGTAGGGCTGGCCAGCGTTCAGGCCCGCCCTGGCGAGGACGGCGGTCAGGCTTGTATCGTCCGCCTTGTCACAGAACAGGGCGTCGTCGAAGGTGGGGACCACATTCGGCCCAAAGATGCCGATCTGCCGAAGTTCCCGGACGGATTCTTCCGGGTCGCGCAGTGTAATCAAGTGTGCGCCTTGCAGGGCGCTGCGGGCCAGCCATCGATCTGCAGCATTCTCGAACAGCCCGATGGTCTGACCTGTCAGCACGTAAGGGGTGCCAAGGCGGCGGCACAGGCGCAGCAGCAGGCAGGTGTCCCACAACCGGCTGCGGGTCGGCCCGGTCAGGAATCCGCCGCCGGAGACATGCAGCAGCGAGGCGTTCTGCAGGTTGCAGAGAAGCTTGGTTTCCGCCGCCGAGGCGAACATCGCGGGCAGGCCGGCCCGTAGGCACTGGGCGCTCAATTCGAGGCGCAGCAGTACCAGCCAGAATGTCAGCAGGAAACGTGGGCTTGACCGGATGTAGTGTGTCGAGCGGTTTGCGCCGAAGAAGACGACCCGAGAGGCGTAGCCGGAGCGGCAGCGATGCTGGCCGCGGGTGTATGAGGGATTGGGTGAGAGCACGAGCAGGTCGACCCCTTCCTTCAACCGGTTCCAGCGCGAGATGTTGGCCCCGAGTTGCGCCTCGTCCCCCGTGTTGCCGTAGCCGTAACCGCCTACGATGACGATCTCTCGGGGGCTCTTCGAGCGCAGGCTGACGGCGGGAGCCAGTCCGAAGAATCGGGCCAGGGTGCGTAGGGGAGACATCTATCTCGCTTTTTCGGTAGCTGGTTGAAAGAGCTTGCCGGGTCAGCGCCTGGCGATGAAAGGGCGTTCCAGGCGCAGGATCAGGCGGTCGATAGCGTTGGCCCCGGATAGCGCGATGTTCATCAGGCGGGCCAGCGTTCCCAGTGCGAAGCGGCACAGTGGGGACGGTTGCGCTGCGGTGGGGGATTCGCTGGCGTCCTGTTCCTTGATCAGGTACTTCTCAATTGGGCCGCGTGCGGTGCTGCTCCAGATGCTGGCGCCGTGGGCCTTCTCACCCACAGGAAAACCGGCATCGTTAAGGCCGCCGCGAGGGTGGCCGAGAATGACGATGCCTTGGATCTTGCAGGTGGGCGGGATGTCGTAGTTGGCGAGCGTTTCCCGCCAGCTTCGCCGGGACAAAAGTCGGGTACGGGACATCGGTTCACGTGCTGATATCCAGCAGCTACCGATTCCGAGCGCGGTTGCCATGAGCAGCATGTTCTGGATGGCGGCAGCGCAGTTCTGTATCTCTAGGGCTTCCCAGATGTGGTATTCGCCGTTGTCGCGGAAGTCCGATAGCGCGGCGTCGGCAAAGACGATGATCGCGGCGCGTGCGCCGCCGATCAGCCCGGTGGGTTTCGACCCGCGCATTCTTCCGGCGTTCGGGTAGGGCCAGACGAAGCGGATCGCGCCGATGCGTTCCAGCTCCGCTGGATCGGTGACGAGCAGAAAGCGCTGGTTCTGCGCGTTTGATCCGCTGGGCGCATGAATGCCGGCCAACAGGATGTCCTGCAAGTGATCGTCCGCGACTGGGTGGGCGGCAAACTGGCGTACCGAGCGTCGGTTTAGGATAACCTCCTTGATTCCGGCGGCATGCCGGGAGGGGCGGGCGCCGCCGCTCTCATCGTCTTTCTGCATGGCGTTGTCCCGTGCCGTTGGGCGGAGGTATCGGTCGGCGGTGATTGGGGCAACCGGAATCAGCCGTCGGTCCGTCCGCGTTGTTTCTGCATAGCGGTGAATTATAGCGGATGAGTCTGGAGGAAATGCGGCTGGATGCCGGGCAGTGCGAGACGATCTACTCCCGAACAGGGTGCGGCAGAGCCGGCATGCGGGGCATCACGTTTGGGTACGAAGCACCGACTCGAAATGATCGATGGTTCTCTTCAGGCCGGCTTCCAGTGGAATGCGGGGCTCCCAGTCGAGCAGCTTTCTGGCCAGGGATATATCGGGCTGCCGCTGCCTGGGGTCGTCGGCGGGCAAGGGGCGAAACACCAGCTTCGATCTCGACTCGGTCAGTTCGATGACAAGTTCAGCCAACTCGCGGATGGTGAACTCGTGCGGGTTACCCAGATTGATGGGGCCCGGGAATCCAGGTTTGCCACCGTCGCCGGCGGGCAACTCCATGAAGCGCAGGAGTGCATCCACCAGATCGTCGACAAAGCAGAAGCTGCGAGTCTGCTGCCCGTCGCCGTAAAGAGTGATGTCTTCACCGTTGATTGCCTGAACGATGAAGTTGCTTACCACCCGTCCGTCGTTGGGATGCATGCGGGGGCCGTAGGTGTTGAAGATACGTGCCACCCGTATGTCGAGTCCGTGCTGGCGGTGGTAGTCGAAGAACAGGGTCTCGGCGCACCGCTTGCCTTCGTCATAGCAACTGCGCGGTCCGATCGGGTTAACGTTGCCCCAGTAGCCTTCGGGCTGTGGGTGGACGGCCGGATCTCCATAGACCTCACTGGTGCTGGCCTGGAGAATACGCGCCCGCAGCCGCTTCGCCAAACCGAGCATGTTGATGGCCCCGTGCACGCTGGTCTTCGTGGTCTGGACGGGGTCGTGCTGGTAGTGGATAGGGCTGGCCGGACAGGCTAGGTTGTAGATCTGGTCAACCTCGACATACAGGGGGAAAGTCACATCATGCCTAATGAATTCGAACCGGGGGTGTGCGCTCAGGTGCTCAATGTTTAGCTTGGTGCCGGTAAATAGGTTGTCGACGCAGATTACCTCATCGCCACGGTCAAGTAGGCGTTCGATGAGGTGGGAGCCTAGGAAGCCCGCTCCGCCGGTGACCGCAATTCTCTTTCTGGGAATGTAATTTTTCATTCGTTAAAAATGAATATAGAAAAATGAATAAAAACTATGTGTGATCTTCTTTTTTGATGCACCTGATTTCAGAAACCAAGTGCATTCCATTGAATCCCCGCTGGATAAGCATATTGATAAGCTGGTCACGGCAGCGCCCGAGCCTCGTTTCGCTTTTAAAGTAAGGGGAGTATAGAGGATCCGACAATTGCGCAGATTTTACACTGTAGTGAATGTCTGCTCTGCGGTCCAATGCTTCGCGCAGTCCTGTTGGAGAAATTGCCCACAAATGCCGAGGTGGATCCATGCCCCAGCCAAAGTTTCTGCTCACGCTATTCAGCAGCGCTCTAGACTTTGACCAGCCATTCGACTGAGCGAGAGGCTCGACGAACTTCATCCAATAGGCAGGATAAAATAATCCTTCTTTAGAGATGCCATTGGGGCAGGATATAAAGAGCGTTCCGTTTGATTTAAGCAGATCAATGAGTTTATGCAAACATCCAACTGGATCTATGAGATGTTCTATAACGTGTCTGCATATGATAATGTCGAATTTTGCTAAGAATGGGGTCGTCAATGTATCGATTGAACCATTGATGACTTCCTTCAATCCTAACTTATTTTTGGCAAACGAACAGGCATCATGATCAATGTCGATATAAGTTGACGATCCGAGGCCAAAGTCTTCGAAGGCTTTTGCGTAAAACCCACCCCCGCCACCAAAGTCCAGCATGCTTGCACCGGGTGTCACAAAGGATCTCAGCCATTCACGCGTGGCTTCTGTTCTAATTCGCTGATAATTCTGAAGATGTCCTTGGAAGCGGAAACCTTGATAATAATCCCTGAGTTCTTCTTTCGATGGCTTTGGGTCTGAGCTAATGGTGCCGCATCCTTTACAACGATAAATAGAGAATTCGTTTAGCTTATATAGATAGACTATTTTCTTCTCGCAAAATGGACAGGTGAGAGTGTGAGATCGAAGGCTTGGCATGAAATGTATATCGGCGGGGGTAAAAACTAAATTTCAATATTCTTCCGATCCCAGTCTGGACCGCGGTAGGCAAGATCGAAATTCTCCCAGCTAGGTCCGATCCCGAAGCATGTCGAATCATAGGATGCAGTGGACTTGATAATCGTGATCTGCGGGAATCCCCTTTCCGCCATTTCACGGGATAGCTCTTCCTTGAAGAAGTGAGTATATCGGCGCACGGCTAGAGGACGGCACAAATAGCCCTTGTTGAATCCGACGAGAATCAGTTTGAGTCGGCATGTGCTATTTGTAAGGAATGCGAACAAAGCCTCTGTGATCTGGGGGTATGAGGGGCTAAAGAAGTCGTCCAGCGTGATTATTCCTTCATCATCAAGCAGGAAATCGGCGATCTCTAAATCCAACTTAACAAATTGCGCAGTGTGACTGCCGTCGATGTGGAACCATCGGAATGAGGATGCATTGTGCTGAAAGAGGTCCGTTCCCCTGAACAGGCTTGATTTTTTCGGGAAGTAGATGCGCTCGGTTTCCGGACATGCTTCCTCGATAGTCTGCTGCGCTGTGGCTCTCTGGCGGGGGTCAATCAGAAGCAGTGTCTCCCCAACTCTTTGATGCATCGCCGCAAGTAGTGCGGATTTTCCTTCCCATACGCCGATTTCGCCCAGATTTCCCTTAATGCCGCTTTTCTCCTGAAAACCTAGAAGAGTGTCCCAGATCGCCGCGGAGGGTTTGTTGAACCAACCTTCTATATTCTGGGAGAGGTGGAGGTATTTCGCAAAAGTGGTCGTCATGACTCTTGATTCTCGGAGCGGCGGTACCGTTGGTCGATGGTTTTCTACGTTTGCGCGCAGGCTACCGCAAGAAACCTGCTGAAGCCATTTTTGTCCAGCGTCGCGAAGAGCGGGTTCGGCCGGTAGCGGATAATCAGTTCGTGGCGTGCGTGCCGCTGGAACAGTTCGCACACCTGCAGATAGAAGTCGGTCTGCGCAGCCGTGTCGAACTGATGCGGAATTTGCGATACACCGCGGGAGAAATGGCTGAAAAGGTTTGCCAGGTTTCTCGAAACGACTTCAGCGTAATCCTCCGGGTTGCCATACGCGAAACCGTTAGCGAAATCGATGCAGAGGCGATTGGCAATCAGAGCGTTCTGGATCTTCGTGGGCGAGATGGCGGTGAGCTGGGTGGGGAGGCCTCGCCTGTAGTGATATACCGCCTCCGGTACCGCACGCCTTCTTGAGAGGGAATGCATGGCGCGGACGGTGAATGGCATATCCTCCAGACCATCGCAACCCGTGTCGAAGCGGTCTAGTCCGAGCGAGCGCAGGCGATGAAGGTCGTACAGCGCATTCCAGGCATAGTAGCCGTGGTCGTTCAGACCTAGATTATCCCCCTTCTCCGCGCGCTGCTGGAGGTAGGTGTTGCCGTGCCAGGCTTCGCTGTGGTCTGGGAACTCGTTGATGATCGAGGCGCGGACAAGGTCGGCGGCGTTGCTCTGGATTCCGTCCAGCAAGCGCGCGGTGAAGTCGGTATCTACCCAATCGTCAGCATCGATGAACCCCAGGTATCTGCCGCGGGCCATGGTCATGCCGCGGTTTCGCGCGGCGGCGGGGCCGCTGTTACGCTGTTCCAGTACCACCAAGCGTCGGTCGTGCTGGGCCCGGCGTTGCAGGATGGCACGGCTGTCGTCGGTGCTGCCGTCGTCGACGCATATGATTTCCAGGTTTCCCGCGGATTGGGTCTGGAGGCTGTCCAGGCATTGATCAAGGTAGGTGGCTGCGTTGTAGACGGGAACCACGAACGAAACCAGGGGCTGCGATGCCGTATGTTGGCTGGCGGGTGCATTAGGCATGGTGTGGGTTCGCTTGGGCGCGTCAGGCTCGGTAGAGGTCGAGGTATGCGCGGAGGTCGCCATTCAGGTAAGGCTCAAGAAATGGGTCCCGGTAGTATCTGCGCAGTAGATCCGGGTGTCGGCACAGGCCGGCGATGGCCGTGGCCTGTTGCAGGTAGTGTTCGTGTCGGTCCGCGGAGATCAGCGGCAGGCTGACCTTGTGCCAGTAATTCAGATTGATCAGGTTCTTCCTGAAGGAAGAGAGATAGTCGTGAAGATTCCTGTGCTCGACCGAGTTCAGAAAATCCGCGGTTATCCGGGTGGCGGTTAGGGTGTGGTCCAGGCGTTTGAGCGAAACCGTTGTAAGTTGGTTTTCTACTTCCTTTCGGTAAAAGTACTGCGGGCCCAGCATCGGCAGGCTGCGCCGGCTGAAATGCGCTGCGCGCGCTGTAAACGGAACGTCTTCAACGCCGTCGCAGTTGGTGTCGAAGTAGGCGATTCCGTTCTCCCGCAGATAGCTGTTGCGGTAGATGGCATTCCAGATCACGTAGAGATGGTCGATCACCTTGAGCGGTTCGCCGGCGAGAAATCGGTGGGCCAGATACGGATTGGCGTGCGAGGGCTTGGTATGTTCGCCAAAGACTTCGAAGTATTCGGTACGCACCAGGTCGGCATCGTTACGTTCGGCATGCTGGTACAGGGTCTCGAAGTAGTCGTCGGAGACCCAGTCATCCGAATCGACGAATCCGATGTACTGGCCCCGGGCCTTCGCTAAGCCAGTGTTGCGTGCTGCAGCGGGCCCGCCGTTTTTCTGATGGATTACCACCAGGCGGTCGTCGTCTGCCGCATGGCGTTCAAGTTTCTCTGCACTGCGATCGAGTGATCCGTCATTGACGCAGATGATTTCGATGTTGCGCAGCGTCTGCCGCTGGAGGCTGGCAAGGCAGTCGTCCAGATGGCGTTCCGAGTTATACACCGGGATGATGATGGAGACGGCGGGTAGGTTGGCGGTCATGGTAGGTGGGACGGATGAGGGTAAGACATGGCTCACGAATGAAGCAGCGCTTCGATCATGTCGGGGGAAAAAGTCGGAATGCCGCAGCGTAGCGCGACTTCATGGCGTTCGGCGAACGAGTCATCGATGAGGATGGCATCGGCTGTGACGATGTACGCGGATTTCGGGCTGCCGTCGGTGATGTGCACAATCTGGTCGAACAAGTCGCGCAGACGCAATTTGCGTAGCGTTTCGGCGGGGTCCTGCGCATGCCGGGTGATCAGAGTCAGCCGTTTGCCTGCTGCGAGGGCTTGGTAGAGAAAGCCGACCAGTTGATGGTTGAGCCGCCCGTGGACCACCAGGCAATCGTCCAGATCGACGAACACGTGGCTGTAGTCGATGTGGACCTTGTAGCGGTTGCCTAGGGCGCGGTCGAGTTCGATACGGTAGGTGTTCAGCGCGATCTCGACATCGTGCTCGAAGGCGTCGAAGGCACTGAGCAGGGCGAAATTGACACCCTGGCAGCGAAACAGACCCGAGGAGCCGCCGAGCCGGGCTGCGATCTCCAGTAACCTTGGCAGGCCCGCCGTGTCCTGCCGGGCTTGGAAGAACCAGGCGCCGCGCGGTTTCAACAGGTCGTTGATAGCCTGGGCCCAGTGCGCAAATTCCTCGGCGAATTCCTCGCTGGGCGACGTATTCACGCTGATCCCATTGCTGATCCGGTTGCGCTGGCGCACGCCATGGAAGCGGAGCACGCCATGGCGGTCGGTGAAGCAATCTACCGTCCATTCTCGTCCGGGCAGATATTCGAGCAGCAGTATCTCACCCGGTTTGGCGCGTGAGACGAACTCGTGGGCGGCCTCCTCGGTGTCAGCGCGAAGGCAGTTGCGTGCGCCGTATCCCCGATCCGGTTTGATAAAGATGGGGTAAATTTCGACGTCGGAGAGTGCCAGATAGGTCCCGGGAAGCGGAATGCTGCCGGCGACCAGGTCGTAAGTGGCGCGTTTGGACGCGCACAGGGCGGTGGCGCGTGCGTCGCTGCCGATGACGCGCACACCCAGCCGGCCGGCCAGGTTTTGCAGTGTTTCGGCAACCGCGTCCATGGTGGGGTAGACGGCGTCGATACGGTGCTCGCGGATGACCTCCGCCATCCGGGCAGGGAAGGTCGGGTCGTCGTGGAAGGGCAGGTTGCCGAGAAACTCTTCGTAGACGAAGCGACCATGGTCGTCAGTGCTGGCGCCACCGACCAGTTCGAAGTGCCTGGAGTGACGCATGGCCCGGTGGATCTCCAGCCCAATCTCCGAGCCGCAGGGGAAAACCAGGATGCGCTTGCTCATCGCGCGGACTGCAGAACAACATCGATCAGCCGTGCCTGGTCTTCCGTGCCCAGGGATGGGTAGATGGGCAGGCAGATGACCTGCCCGGCGAGCAGGTGCGCGTTTGGGAGGTGTGTGGCTGCGGCGCTGGGCAGGCCGCGATACATTGGCAGCGAACTGATGAGCGGGTAAAAGTATCGGCGGGCATGGATGCCGTTTGCTTTCAGGGTTTCGTAAAGCGTGTCACGGTTGATCGGATGCCCGGGGCGGACGAACAACGGGCAGTAGGCGTGATTCCAGACGAGGCCGGCGGGGGCTTGCTGTACATGCAGTGTTGGGACGTCCTGAAAGGCCTGTACGTAGCGTCGGTGGATGGTGGCGCGGTCGTCCAGTGCCTGGTCGACGTGCTTGAGCTGCAACAGACCCATCGCTGCGCTGACTTCATTCATTTTGCCGTTGATGCCGGGTGCAACCACGGTGACTTCGTTTGCGAAGCCAAAGTTCTTGAGATAGTCGACACGCTGTTTGATCTTCGCATCTGGGCAGACGATGGCGCCGCCTTCGAAAGTGTTGAACACCTTGGTGGCGTGAAAGCTCAGGATGGAGAGGTCGCCGTGGCGCAGGATGCTGCGTCCGTTGCTGCGAACGCCGAAGGCGTGGGCAGCGTCGTAGATGACTTTCAGACCGTAGGTGTCGGCGATGCGTTCGATGCGTTCGACGTCGCACGGGAAACCGTAGCAGTGCACCGGCAGGATCGCCGTGGTGGCCGGGGTGATGGCTTCCTCGATGCGGTCGGGGTCGAGGTTGCAGGTGTGCTGGTCGATGTCCACGAACACCGGTTTGATGTTGTTCCACAGCAGAGAGTGGGTCGTGGCGGCGAAGGTGTAGGGGGTGGTGATTACCTCGCCGGTGATGCGCAGCGCTTGCAGGGCGGTAACCAGCGCGAGGGTGCCGTTGGCGAACAGGCTGAGGTGCTCGACGCCGAGGTAGCGCGCCAGTTCGGTTTCCAGCTGCTGGTGGAAGGGGCCGCCGTTGGTAAGTCGCTTGCTTTTCCAGATATGCTCGAGATAGGGGATAAATTCTTCCAGTGGGGGCAGGTAGGGCTGGGTGACGGTGATCGGTGGCGAAGGGGGCGTCATGTCAGTGCTCCACGTGGGCTGGGAGGAGTTCGCGCAGGTAGGTGGTGCCGCAGTCGTATCCGAAGCTGGGCAGAGGGGTGGCGAGGGCTTCGAGTTCGTCGTCGCTGATCCATTTCATCCTCCAGGCGACCTCTTCCTGGCTGACTTCGGGCATCGATTCGTGCGTGCCGGTATCGAGCCAGACGTAGCAGCGGCCGAGGGGGCGAACTTTGAGACGCCCGGCAGTGAGGTAGTGGCGGTTGAAGTCGTTGATCTCGATTTCGCCGCCCGCGGACGGCGGGGTGTGGCGGATGATGTCGACGACTTCGCCGTGGTAGAAATACAGCCCGGAGACAGCATATAAACTGGAGGGAAAAACTGGCGTCCCGTCCAGGACGGTAGCTCGTCCGTCTCGGTCGAGGCTGACCACGCCGTCGCGCGCTGTGGATCTTGCACTGGGTAGGCAAATACAGAAGCGCAGCCTGCGGCGGCGCAGCGCATAAGAGCGGCCAACCCCAGTCCGACGAAGAGGTCGTCGCCGAGGATGATGCCCCGGTGCTTCATCTGCGTAGTCCTTAAAATATCAGCTGAATTCGCTGGGTCGATATTGACGAATAGGAGTTCGGACGTACAGGTCAGCATAGCTTACCGTTGATCGAGGAATTGTCTGGAAACGCGGAAAAATCGATCTCTATTCCGTGCTTGGGTCGGCGCGGGTGGAGCTTGAGGGGCGGAGCGAGGCTCCGGGCGGGTGATTGCATGAATGCCATGCGGTTTCTGATGGGGCGCTTCGTTGGTAGAAGCACATAACCCATTCCCTTTGGGAGATTAGGAGGGGGTGGAGTGTTTCCCGCGCGAATAAAACCCATCCCACCCCAACGAAGTGCCACTGAGTGTCTTCACGGATTGAGCCGATATAACGACGCAATACGGGCCCGCCGCCCAGAAGAGTATTGATACCGGAGAAGCAGAGGCGGCACGCGCTCAAGCCCCGTTCTCTGGCTGCTTCTGCCGAAGCGGGCTCAGTCCAGATTGCGGAAGATACGCTCGGAGGGGATTTCGACTTCCAGGCTGGGTAGCTGCAGCGCCTGGCCGGGTTCGAGGTCTCGCAACTCCCAGGTGTTGCCTGTGGTGCGGTGATAGTGTTCGATGCTTTGCTTGTCCGGGTCGATCAGAATGAACTCGCGTAGCGAGGCCATGCGTCGGTAGGCGGCGAACTTGTCGCCGCGGTCGTAGCCGGCCGTGGTCGGGGAGAGTACTTCGACGACCACGATGGGCGCGCGCATGATGTATTCGGCCTGATGGTCGGCTGGGTCGCAGGTAACGAATACATCAGGGTAGAAGTAGGCATGTTCGGCGTCGACCTGCAGTTTCATGTCAGCCATGTAGGTGCGGCAGGGGGTGTTTTCCAGCACTCCCTCCAAGGCTGCGGCCAGATTGAGCGAGACGGTGACATGCCTGCGACTGGCGCCGCCCATGGCGAAGGTTTCACCATGAAAGTACTCGTGCCGGTTGGGCTGTTCGGCTTCCCAGGCAAGATAGTCAGTGACGGAAAACGGCCGGGTGGGCTGAGGCAGGGCCATGGTGGTGCTCCAGAAGTTAGGCGTGTGCCGGGCGAGGCTTGTAGACCCGATCACAGTCCCTGTTTCGCTGGGGTGGCGAGTCGCATCATTATGCTGTGCCGCTTGCAGGTGTGTCCAACCATCGTAGTTGGACTGCTGTCCGCCGTTTTGAAGAGCGGCATGTCAGATTGTTTCGAAACGGATGCAATCGAGCAGTGTGCATCCCGCGTGAATTCGAGTGCGACGTAGAGGAGGTGATCATGCGCAAGGACGATGACCGGTTGGTGATCGAGCCGGTGTGCAGGCCCAGTTTGTTAAAAACGCTGGCTGGGTTGCAGCCGCTAGATGAGGTGTTTCCGGATGTCGATTCGGGTTTGTTGCCGCTGGAATTCGACCCTAGGGCAGATAGCGGTTGCATTACCAGTTGCTCGGACTATCCCGGACGCTTGTCCGATTCCGAATCGTAGAAATACACCACGTGCTGCCGCGGTGCGAGGTATTCGATGACCTTGGCCGGGACCTTGCTGCGCCGCAGGGCGGATTCGATGGTGACTTCCGGGGCGCTGACCAGGTCGACGATGTTGGCTTCGCTGCGCGGGAGGGTGGCGTCGTAGAGCATGACGCTGGGGCGGAGCGGGTCGGCGCGGTTGACCGCGAAGACGAGGCCGATGGCGCCGTTGGATAACTGTACGATCGAGCCGGGCGGGAATACGCCGAGGTGCTTGATGAAGCGGGCGAGCAGGGTGGGGTCCCAGCGGTTTTGTTCCTTGCCGAACATCTGGGCAAGGGCTTCGGCCGGTGTCATGCCTTGGTTTTCGGCGCTGTTGCAGAGGTTGTCGTAGCGGTTGGCGATGGCGACGATGCGGGCGAGATGGCTGATGCGCTCTCCTGTCAGGCCATCGGGAAAACCAGAGCCGTCGATGTGTTCATGGTGGTGGCGCAGGATGTCGAGCGACGCGCTGCTCAGCACGCCGGTTTCCAGCCCGATTTCTTCGCCGTAGACGGTGTGCAATCGGTAGAAGTCTTCTTCGGCCCGATTGCGCTCGTTGCCCTTTTTGACAATGACGTCGGGCAGGCGCAGTTTGCCGAGGTCGTGGAACAGGGCGCCCATGCCGAGGTCGAGTAGCGTGGTCTCGTCGAGGCCTTCGGATTTGCCCATCATCAGCGACAGGATCATGACGTTGAGCGCGTGGAAATAGGCGTTGTCGTCGCTGCGCTTCTGGCCGATCAGGCTGAGCACGATGCTCTGGTCGGCGAGGAGTTCGCTGACCGTGTCGGACACGACCTTGCGTGCGTTGGTGGTGGCGCGACCAGGTGCAGAATGCAGTTGCTGCATCAGGTTGCGAATGGCACCGGCGGTTCGGCCATAGGCCTTTTCGCAGCGCGCAAGTTTTTCGCGCGACAGGCGGATGTGCTCTATACGCTGCTGGCGCTCGGCTGCGAGCGCCAGCTCTTCGGCGCTGGGCAGTGCGGAAGGCGGCCGGGGTGCCGGGGCCTCGGCCGGGGCGGGCAGGGGTTTGGCTTTGCTGCGTGCGGGGTAGCAGACGACGCTCTCTACACCCATCTCGCGCAGGGTGTCGATCTGCTTCTGGCTGCTGATGCGAAATTCGTTGAACAGAAACGGGTGGTCGAGCCAGCGCTCGGCGAGCGAGATGAAGATGCCGGGCTGTAGCCGGTCGACCGGAATGCGGGCGGTTTCTTCGGACGGAGTCGTCATCGTTGAGCCGGGGGCGTGCCGGTTTCCGGGGTTACAAGAGGTGTTTCACCGAGCGGGTTTGTCGCGTCTGGGGCAGGGCGATCGATTGGCCCTGCCAAGGATCTTGCATCTTGCGCCAATATTACGATGTTTCGCGATATTGGCGTATCGGTCCGATGATCGAACGGTTTTGCGCTATCTTGCCGGGGCCGGTGTGCACTGTCCCGCGCCGATCGCAGAGGCGGTCAGGGCGAGCGGTCATCGGCATTGGCTGGGTGGTGGTCGGTGCAGGCAGGACGAGAGCGGAGGAATGGGGTGCATGGGATGCGAATGTAGCGATGAGCGACGGCAACACGGGGGGGATAAAGCGACCAGGTTCGGGTGCAAGCCGATGCGTTTTCGCCTAGCTCACGGCCTGGCTTGGCGACCGCTTGTCCTCGGGTGCGCCTTGCTGAGTCTGGTGGGTTGCGCCACTGGGCCGGGTGATGGCGTGGAAATGAGGCAGGCCGTCGGCCTGGGCGCCGGCGCGGCCGGTGCGGTGATGATGGCCTCCGAACTGGCGATGCTGACGCCGGAGTACCAGGCCGGGGTGTTGATCGCCTATGCGATCTATGACCCGCTCGCGCCGAACTGGACGATTTCGGCGCGCCGGGTCGATGAGGAGATCTGGCGGATCGATCTCAAGATGAAGCGACTGGTGACCGGCGGCGAGGGCGAGGCGTCGCGGATCTTCCGGCGCAGTGCCCGCCAGATCGCGGAGGCGTCGGGGGCGCGGGAGTTCGAGGTCTTGCGCTACGAGGAGGGGGTGGAGTCCACCCGACCGTTCGCGCAGCGCTTTGCGACCGGCGATATCCGCCCGGTGGCGATGCGTTAGAGTAGGGGTGCCACGCAATGTGGCATTTGAGTTTGCACGGGGAAGCTCCCTCCTCTTCAAGGGGAGGGATGGGGTGAAGTTGCCGCGCCCGCTAAAAACCCATCCGCATCCTGTCCGGCAGTCTCCGCTGCACCCCTTCCGTTCAGGGCTGGCAGGCGACCTGACCCGCGGCCCAGCTGGCGATGTCTCCGATGAGCGCGTGCAGGGCGGTCTCGATGGTGTTTCCGCGTGCAGTGGCTGAGTTGGACGCCGGCGCACGCCGCACCAGAATGGCCCCGCTCGCGTCTCGGGTGAAGGTCTTGCGGGCGAGTACCGAGCCGTCGCCACCGTCGTGCAGGAAGGCTTCGATGGTGATGCGCCGGGTTCCGAATCCGATGAGCTCCTTGCCGATCTGGAAGTCGCGGAATACCCCGGACAGCACATAGTCCGCGCCGGCTGCCTGCGCCGACTCGGCGAGCGGGTGCGGGGCGCCGGGTGATGTGCCGGTTTCAGGCGCGGCCGCGGCATTGCGGTAGGGGAAGAGGTTGGCGGCAGCGGCGCTGGTGGTGGCGCGCTGGGTTGCGAGGGCGTTGGCCAGCGGACGAGCGATCAGCGTCTCGACCCTCACGTCTTCCTCCAGCCGGCGCTGCTCCGGAAACTCGAACGCGAAGCCGGTGACGAGCAGGTGCTTGCGGGCGCCCGGTTCGCAGCGCAGGGCCTGTTCGGCCTGTTCGGCCTGTTCGCAGGTACCGTCTGGGTCCAGGGAGACATCGAGCATCACCGTGACGGTGTCGGGGCCGACGTATTCATACAGCGTGGTGTAGTGACTGACGCAGGCCTGACTGGTAATGCGGGCCGATTCGCTCACGCCGTCCGGTCCGACCCGGGTTTCGGCACGGATCGTGAATCCGGCGGTTTCAGCGGCGCGAGACAGCGCGCGCTGGATGGCGAGCTCGCGCGCGAAGGGGACGTCGCCGTCACGGAGGGTGGCTTCGCCTTCCGTCATCACGGTGAGGGTGGCCAATGCCGGCACGGGCGCCAGGCTCATGACGATCAACCACAGCGCAATCGATCCACATAGCACAAGGCTCGTGAATCGGCTGTGCCGCCGATTTCGCCGTTGCCCTTGCGATGCCCGGTCCTGGCGATGATCCCGATCCATGATGCTCTCGATGCTCAATTGGGCGTGTAGAACGAGTCGGCCGGCAGGGCCGGGCAGGGTTGTGAACCGCAGGGGCCGGCGACGCTACGGGCCGGTGCAGGGGGCGGAGCGGGTGGCAGGGCTTCGCCCGGGGCGCAGCGCGAGGCGTCGCGCAGGCATTGCATGAAGGCCTCGGTGACCTCGAGTTCGACGGTGACTTCGTAGTTGCCTTCGCCGACGCTGACCGCATTCACCACCCGTGCCCCGCGAAGGTAGGCGTCGACATGGCTGCGGGCGCTGTCGTGGTGGGTGTGGAAAGCGCCCACCGAGGTGCCGCTGCTGACCCTGACACCGTAGAGTTGTTCGGCGAGACTACGGTAGGCATCCACCCTCGCTGCCCGGATCGCCATCAGTGCGCGCTGGCCGTGGGTGGCATCGCGGGTCGTGTCACCCATGTTCCCATAGCCGGTGACGACGATTTTTACCGGTTCGCGGTAACTCGGGGCGACCGGCTGAATCGGGGCGGGGCCTTGAGTCGCGTGCTGTGAGCTGACCGGGTAAGCGGTTGCGACCGGCGCGACGGTGGCGTGGTCTGGACGGACCGCTTGCGGATGTTGACACGCGGCAAGAATCAGGACGGACGCGAACGAGCAGAGGACTTGCGGTGAGGTGAGGCGCGGCATGATGGTTTCGGCAGATGAAAGGTCGGTATGGCTTGTTTTCGACCCGATCCGCAGAAATCTTTAGCCGTCAGATGACTCCCGCTTCGAAATAGATGTCTGCGATCGGCATCGCGAACTCGATTCCGGCGAACTCGACCGTGTCGCCCGGCTCGTAGGTGACGATGTCCCAGCCGATGTCGCCACGCCGCCGGTAGATCTCCACCCGGATCTCGTTCTGGCTGATCAGGGCGTATTCCTTGAGGCTGGGCAGGGTGCGGTAGGCGCGGAGCTTTTCTCGCCGGTCTATGCCTTCGGTGGCCGGCGACAGCACTTCGACCACCAGCACCGGCTCCTCGACCAGTTCCGCGTCGGCGGCGAGATCGAGCAGGCTGGGCTCGCAGGTGACCATCACGTCCGGGTAGAAGTAGCTGCTCTCCTTGCGCAGGCGCAGCTTGACGCCTTCCATCAGGGCGCGGCAGGGGCTGCCCCGGAGATGTTGCCGCAACGCGGTGGCAATATTGAGTGCGATTACGTTGTGGCGAATGCTCGCGCCGGTCATCGCGAAAATCTCACCCGCGATGTACTCGTGTCGAACCGGCGAGCGCGCTTCCAGGGCGAGGTAATCGCTTTCGCTCATGGTTTGGTAGCGATCTACTTTCATCGAGAGACTCCGCGTGCGTCGGGGGCGCAATGCGATAATACGACGACTTGCAGTGGATTGCCTTTATGACAGATTTCGACGCTGATGCGCTGCGGACACGGTTTATGCTGGGCGACGCCACCGAACCGGTACGCGAGGACGGCAGTGGTCCGGACGACCACTATCGGCCGGCCGCGGTGCTGGTGCCGGTGGTGGCGCGGCAACCGGGCTTGACCGTGTTGCTGACCAAACGCACCGATCACCTGCATCATCACCCCGGCCAGATCAGTTTTCCCGGCGGGCGGGTCGAGGCGCATGACGTGACCCCGGTGATGACCGCACTGCGCGAGACCGAGGAGGAGATCGGGCTGGAGCCGGACCGGGTGGAGTTGCTCGGCGAGTTGCCCGATTACTTCACCGGCACCGGTTTCCGGGTGACGCCGGTGGTCGGGCTGGTCCATCCGCCGTTCGAGCTCGCGCTCGATACGTTCGAGGTGGCCGAAGCCTTCGAGGTGCCGCTGAGTTTTCTGCTCGACCCGGCCAACCACAAGCGGCACCGCATGGAGTATCGCGGGCGGATGCGGGAGTACACCGCCATGCCGTGGAACGATTATTACATCTGGGGCGCGACCGCCGGCATGCTGGTGTCGCTGTCGCGCTTTCTCGGCCGTTTGTGAAACCTGCCTGCTACGAGCAGGATGGACGCGCTCAGAAACGGCGCCCAAAGCCTGCGTGGCGGTCCGGCATGAATCGTGTCGCATCGCCCGGGTCACGGCTTTACGTATTGACTCGCCCCGCCAGGCTGATATTTTGAGGCATGCTGCGATGCGGAAAGCAGCGCGTTTTCTTGGTCAACCGTGATCAGTCGAGAGGTTTCCAGATGAATATGCTTACCCTGATCGTCGCCTTGGTGATCGAGCAGCTTCGCCCTGTCGACGCGGGGCGATGGGTGAGGGCGCCGCTGTCCCGGGTGGCGGACAGGTTTTGGCCGCACGACGACGAAAGTGAGTCGTCTGGTCGAGCCCGGTGGTGGGTCGTGGTCACAGGCCTGGTGGTCAGCACCTGGGTTGCCTGGATGGTGCTGGCCTGGCTCCACCCCCTGTTCGCATTCGCGTTCAATGTGTTCGTCCTGTATCTGGTGATGGCACATCGGCGCGAGAATCACTGCTTCTCCGACATCGTGCTGGCCTTGAGCACCGGGGATACCGAGCGAGCCCGGACGATTCTCGGCGAGTGGGACGGTCGGGACCATGCCGGTGCGAGTGCGGGCGAGGTGGCACGGCTGGCGATCGAACGGGCTCTGGTGGCCGCGCACCGGAACCTGTTCGGGCCGGTTTTCTGGTTCGTGATCCTGCCTGGCCCGGTCGGGGCGGTGCTGTATCGGGTGGCGGAGCGTTTTGCTCAGGATTGGGGGCGGGGCGCCGCGCCGGGTGAGGGCATGCGCGCGCCATTCGGTCGCTTCGCACAACGGGCCTTCGATGCGATCGACTGGGTGCCGGTGCGGCTTACGGCGATGGCATTTTCGGTGATCGGCAATTTCGAGGATGCGATCTACTGCTGGCGGGCGCAATCGATGCTATGGGCGGACAAGGCATCGGGTATACTCATCGCTTCCGGCGCGGGTGCGCTGGGCGTGCGTTTGGGTTTGCCCATCCACGAATCCGGAGGCGTTGTCGACCGGCCTGAAATGGGTCTGGGTAGCAAGGCCGACGTCGGTTACATGCAGGCCGCCGCCAAGCTGGTGTGGCGGGTTCTGGTGCTTGTTCTGTTGTTACTGGCTCTGTTGGGCATCGCCAGCTGGGTCGGGCGTTAAACCTTTGAGGAGGGAGCAAAATGGCTAATCGTGAAGTAATGGTGCTGAGTGCGGTGCGTTCCGCTATCGGTGCGTTCGGTGGATCTCTCAGCACGATGGAACCCGCCGAGTTGGCCGGTACCGTCATGAAGGAAGCGGTTTCCCGCTCCGGCGTCGACCCCCAGCAGATCAACTACGTGACCGTCGGTAACTGCATCCCGACCGAGTCCCGTTACGCCTATGTCGCCCGTGTCGCAGCCATTCAGGCCGGCCTGCCGATGGAGTCGGTGGCGATGGCGGTCAACCGCCTGTGCTCGTCCGGCTTGCAGGGCATCGTGACCACCTCGCAAGCGATCATGCTCGGCGATTGTGATTTCGGTGTCGGCGGCGGCGTGGAGGTCATGTCGCGTGGCGCTTACCTCTCCACCGCGATGCGCAACGGTGCCCGCATGGGCGACACCGCCCTGATCGACGCGATGGTCGCCGTGCTGACCGATCCGTTCGGTGCCGGCCACATGGGTATCACCGCCGAGAACCTGGCCGAGAAGTGGGGCATCACCCGTGAAGACCAGGACGCGTTCGCGGTCGAGTCGCAGCGTCGCGCCGCCGCGGCGATCGCCGAAGGCCGCTTCAAGTCGCAGATCGTGCCGATCACCTTGAAGTCGCGCAAGGGCGACGTCGTGTTCGACACCGACGAGCATGTCAAGGCCAACACCACCATGGAGTCGCTGGGCAAGATGCGCCCGGCCTTCAAGAAAGACGGTACCGTCACCGCTGGCAACGCCTCGGGCATCAACGACGGCGCTTCCTTCTTCGTGCTCGGCGAGGCGAATGCCGCCGCTGCGGCCGGCTACAAGCCGATCGCACGCCTGGTGTCGTATGCGCTGGCCGGCGTGCCCAACCACATCATGGGCGAAGGTCCGATTCCGGCCTCCAAGATCGCGCTCAAGAGAGCTGGCCTGACCCTGGACCAGATGGACGTGATCGAGTCCAACGAAGCCTTCGCCGCGCAGGCGCTCGCGGTGGCCAAGGGTCTGGAGCTCGACCTGGCCAAGACCAACCCGAACGGCGGCGCGATCGCGCTGGGTCACCCGGTCGGTTGTTCCGGTGCGTTCATCGCCACCAAGGCGCTGTACGAGCTGCAGCGGATCAATGGCCGTTATGCGCTGGTGACCATGTGTATCGGGGGTGGTCAGGGTATCGCAGCGGTGTTCGAGCGCGTCTGATCCGTCGCCCTCGCAGTCACCACGGAAACCCGCCGCAAGGCGGGTTTCTGCTTTCTGGGCTTCGATCCATTGGTGGCTCCCCGTGGGCTCGCGGAGCGGGAATCAAGCGATAGCGGATTGTGGCGGATTGGCGGGGTCACCCCATGCACCAAGAGCTGACGCACAGAAGCGGTGCATGCACCAAGGCTGTGCCATGACGCGCCCGAACAGCCCCTAATCAGCATGAATCCGGCCTCCTGCCAGCCCCATCGCACTGGCATGGTTTTCGCTGTCATGTTCCGGTAACGACTTGTATTCGGGTCGGGCCAGGGAATCTTCGTGACGGGGGACAGCGCAGCATCATGACGGTCAAGACGTTCTACAACGAAATGTACGACCCGGAGGGCAAGGTCCGGCCGCACTATGCCGCCTATTCGGCCTGGCTGTCGGAGATGCCGGAAGAGAAGATCGCGCAGAAGCGCGCCGAGGCGGATGCGCTGTTTCATCGCTATGGCATCACCTTCGCCGTTTATGGCGAGGACGAAGGGACCGAGCGGCTGATTCCGTTCGACATCATCCCGCGCATCATTCCGGCGCATGAATGGAACGTGCTTGCCAACGGACTGCGCCAGCGGGTGAAGGCGCTCAATGCCTTCATCCGCGACATCTATCACGATCAGGAAATTCTCAAGGCAGGCCACATTCCGGCCGAGCAGGTCTTGAACAACGCCCAGTACCGC
The DNA here is from genome assembly GCA_030604735.1 of Azoarcus sp. Lineage (GTDB taxonomy): Bacteria > Pseudomonadota > Gammaproteobacteria > Burkholderiales > Rhodocyclaceae > Azoarcus_F. The sequence goes on along the minus strand of JAUVVG010000024.1, from coordinate 26,029 downwards.
AAGGTGATGCAGGGCGTGGATGTGCCGGGCGACGTGTATGCCCATATCGCCGGGGTAGACGTGGTGCGTGCCGGCGAGGGTGACTACTACGTGCTCGAGGACAACCTGCGGGTGCCGTCCGGAGTGTCCTACACGCTTGAGAACCGCAAGATGATGATGCGGCTTTTCCCCCGGCTGTTCTCGCGCTACCGGGTCGCGCCGGTGGATCGCTATCCGGACATGCTGCTCAACATGTTGCGCAGCGTGGCGCCGGTGGGCGTGACCGATCCGACGGTGGTGGTACTGACCCCGGGCGCCTACAACAGCGCCTACTTCGAGCACGCCTTTCTGGCCCAGCAGATGGGCGTGGAGCTGGTCGAAGGGCTGGACATGTTCGTCGATCATGGTCATGTGTACATGCGTACCACCCGTGGGCCGCAGCGGGTCGATGTGATCTACCGGCGGGTGGACGACGACTTTCTCGACCCGCTCGCGTTTCGCCCCGATTCGGTACTCGGCGTGCCGGGCTTGCTCGAGGCCTACCAGGGCGGCGGGGTCACGCTGGCGAACGCGATCGGTAGTGGCGTGGCCGACGACAAGTCGATCTACCCCTACGTGCCCGAGATGGTGCGTTTCTACCTCGGCGAGGAGCCGATCCTGCACAACGTGCCGACCTACATGTGTCGCAAGAAGGACGACCTCGCCTATGTGCTGGACCGCCTGCCCGAGCTGGTGGTGAAGGAAGTCCACGGTGCCGGGGGCTACGGCATGCTGGTCGGTCCGGCTTCGACGCGGGACGAGATCTCGTCCTTCCGCAAGCTGCTGCTCGCCCATCCGGAGCGATACATCGCCCAGCCGACGCTGGCGTTGTCGGCCTGCCCGACCTTCGTCGAGTCCGGCATCGCGCCGCGCCACCTCGACCTGCGCCCGTTCGTGCTGTCGGGCGAGGAGATCCAGTTGGTTCCGGGCGGCTTGACCCGGGTCGCGTTACGCGAAGGGTCGCTGGTGGTCAATTCCTCGCAGGGCGGCGGGACCAAGGACACCTGGGTGCTGGAAGGCTGACGGAGAGCGGAGCATGTTGAGTCGTACTGCAGATCATTTGTACTGGATGGCACGCTATATGGAGCGGGCCGAGAACATCGCGCGGATTCTGGACGTCAACCACCGCATGTCGCTGATGCCGCAATCGGAAGTACAGGCCGAGCAGGCCTGGGGCGCGACCCTGCGCATCATGGGGCTGGAGAACGCATTTCATCAGCACTATGCCGAGATCAGCGCCGACGCGGTGCTGGAGTTCATGATCTTCAACCCGGAGAACCCGACCAGCATCCGCAGCTGCCTGCGCGCGGCGCGCGAGAACGCCCATGCGGTGCGCGGCACGCTGACCTCGGAGCTGTGGGAGACCACCAACAGCACCTGGCTGAAGATGCGCGATTTCACCCCTCACAAACTCAATGACGAGGGGGTCAGCGAATTCTTCGAATGGGTGAAGTTCCGTTCCCATCTGTCGCGCGGCGTGACCTTGGGCACCATGCTGCAGGACGAGGCGCTGCGCTTCATCCGCATCGGCACCTTTCTGGAGCGCGCCGACAACACGCTGCGCATTCTCGATGTGAAGTACCAGCTGCTGCTGCCCGCCGGCGAGGTCGAGGGCGGCGCGGCCGACTTCTACCAGTGGAGCGCACTGCTGCGCTCGGTGTCGGCCTTCGAGATCTACCGTCGGGTGTATCGTGACCTGATCACGCCGTCGCGGGTCGCCGAGATGATGCTGCTGCGGGTCGACATGCCGCGCTCGCTGGCGCGCTGCATGAAGGAGGTCTACAACAACCTGCGGGTCGTCTCCAACGATCACTCGGCCGAAACGGAGCGGCGCGCGGGCCAGATGGAAGCGAACACCCGTTTCGGCAAGATCGACGACATCGTGCGCGAGGGCCTGCACAACTACGTGGTGCAGGCGCTGGGGCGTATCCAGGACCTGGGCAACCGGATCGCCGACGACTTCCTGGTGCCGGTGAGCAAGCCGGCGGAGGCGACAGTCTGAGCGCCTCGGCTGAAATTTCACCGAGTCGTCCCAGGTCGGGGTGTTCCTCGTCCCTTTGTGAAACTACCAACCGCGGCGCTGCGCCCCGGCCTGCTCGATCTCGGCGCGGATCTGCAGGAAGTGGTCGAAGCGTCGGGCGTTGATCCGGCCGGCGACTAATGCGGCGCTGATCGCGCACCCGGGTTCGGCTTCATGCCTGCAGTCGCGAAAGCGGCAGTGACCCAGGTGCTCGCGGAGTTCAACGAAGGTTTCAGCCAGTTCATCGGCGCCGACATGGGCCAGCCCGAAGGCCTGCAGGCCCGGGCTGTCGATGACCCAGCCTTGTTCCGACACCGGATAAAGCCGGGCGAAGGTGGTGGTGTGCTTCCCGGTATCGAGCGCCTCGGAAATCTCGCGGGTGGCGGCGCGCGCCTCCGGGATCAGCGCGTTGATCAGCGTCGACTTACCCATGCCCGACTGGCCGACCAGAATGCTCTGTGCGTTTGCAAGATGGGGGCGCAAGGCCTCCACGCCTTCATGGGCGCTGAGTTCGAGCACCGGATAACCGAGGGCGACGAAGGGCGCGAGCAGCGCACGCGCCGCATCCCGCCGGGCGGTAAGGTCTACCTTGTTGAGCACGATCAGCGGGTGGATGCCCTGGTGCTCGGCCGCGACAATGCAGCGCGAGATCAGCAGGTCCGAGAAGCCGGGTTCGGTGGCGACCACGATCACGATCTGGCTGAGATTGGAGGCAATCAGCTTTTCGCGGAAGGCATCCGAGCGCCACAGCAGGTTCTTGCGCAGCACCAGTTCCAGAATGACGCCTTGTTGCTCGTCGCTTTGCGCGACCACGACCCGGTCGCCGCAGGCATAAACGCTTTTCTTGCCGCGTGGCACGCATTTGAGCGTGTCGGGGAGGGTGCCGGCGGGCCGCGACGCCCGATCCAGACTGACTTCGTAATGCCGCCCGAAGGCGGCGATGACCGTGCCGTCGAGGCGGTCGTCCTGGTGGGTGCGCGGCTGGGAAGGTTTCAAGCGATCAGTCGAACTTGTAGAAGTGTTTGTTCAGATAACCTGCGATGTGGTGTTCGTCCTCTGGAAAGAGGTCGAGGTTCAGCATGGTGGTGCAGGCGGTGAGTTGTTGCTCCAGCGCGCTGGGGCTGCTGACCCGGCGGTCGGCGCGGGTGTAGGCGTTGCCGCCCTGATCGCCGCCGAAGCGTTCCACATGGCAGGCGACGCACAAGTCCATGTGCATTTCCTCGCCGGCATCAAGATCGGCGTCCGGGAATGGATCGGCCAGGGCGGTGGTGGCGAACAACATGCCGAGCAAGACTGCGCTCGCTGCCGTCAAATGGGTAGCTTTCGATCTTCTTGTCGTCATTGTCGTCTCCTCACGAGGGTTGAACTTCGAGTCTGGCCCTGAAGGGCTCCCGGAGCCGCGCAATCCGGACCGCGGCGGGCGGATGCGAGTCGTGGAAACGAGAGTAGAGCGGATCCGGAGTCAGGGTCGAGGCGTTGTCACGATAGAGCTTGACCAGCGCATTGACAAGGTCTTCGGCGCGGGTCTGACGGGCGGCGTAACGATCGGCTTCGAATTCGTGCATCCGCGACCAGTAGCTCATCAGCGGGCTGAGCGGAAACAGGAACACCGGCAACACCAACGAGAACAGCGCCAGCGCGACCGCCGTACCTTCGACTCCAACGCCCAATCCGATGAAGAACCAGGTTTGCTGCATCAGCCATGCCAGCAACCACAGCGTCGCGAGGCTGCCCAGCGCGATCACGGCCAGGCGCTTCCAGATATGGCGGTGGTGGAAGTGGCCCAGCTCATGGGCGAGTACGGCTTCGACTTCGGCCGGCGCGAGCTTTTCGAGCAGCGTGTCGAAGAACACGATGCGCTTGGCCGCGCCGAAACCAGTGAAGTAGGCGTTGCCGTGGGCCGAGCGGCGCGAGCCGTCCATCACGAACAGCCCGCGTGACTGGAAGCCGCAGCGGGCGAGCAGGTTCTCGACCCGCGCTTTCAATGACGCGTCGGCGAGCGGGGTAAAGGTGTTGAACAGCGGCGCGATGAAGGTCGGCCAGATGAACAGCGCGAGCAGGTTGAAGCCCAGCCAGAACAGCCATACCCAGAACCACCAAGCGCTGCCCATCGCCTCCATCAGCCATAGCACGGCGAACAGCGCCGGCAGGCCGATCAGTGCCGACAGCAGCGCGCTGCGGCCAAGGTCTGCGACGAACAAGGCCGGGGTCATGCGGTTGAAACCGAACCGCTTCTCGGTGACGAAGGTTCGATACAACGCAAACGGTAATCCGACGATCCAGCCGATCACGGCCAGACCGGCGAGCAGCGCGACGCCATGCAAGAGGCTGCCGGTGGTGGCCCAGCCGGCCAGCCAATCATGCAAGCCGTGGAGGCCGCCGCCCAAGGTGAAACCGAGCAGCAGCAGGGTACCGACACCGAGGTCGACCAGGCCGAGCCGCATGCGGGCCACGGTGTAGTCGGCCGCCTTGCGATGGGCGGCGAGGTCTATGCGGTCGGCGAAAGCGTCAGGCACCACATCACGGTGGGCACATACATGGCGGATCTGGCGCAGCATCAACAGGCCGCGCACGGCGACCGTGACAGTCAGGGCGAGGAGGAAGAGGATGGTAAAAAACTCGGTGCTCATGGGGTGCTCAGGGGCGGCGGACCATGGTTCTGTGACACAATTCCAGCCTTGTCGTTTCTTGTTTTGGCTGAGGATTATGGCACAGGATCAGAACCACCTGATTTGGGTGGATTTGGAGATGACCGGACTCGAGCCGGATACCGATCGCATCATCGAGATCGCGGTCGTCATCACCGACACCCATTTGAATACCGTGGCCGAGGCGCCGCCACTCGCGGTCCATCAACCCGACTCGGTGCTGGACGCCATGGACGAGTGGAACCGCAACACCCACGGCAAGTCCGGCCTGATCGAGCGGGTGCGCAACTCACCCTGGTCGGAGGCGGAGGTCGAGGCCAGGATGCTGGCCTTCGTTCAGCAGTATCTGCCCAAACGGACCTCGCCGATGTGCGGCAACTCGGTTTGTCAGGACAGGCGCTTCATGGCGCGCTACATGCCGCAACTGGAAGCCTGGTTCCACTACCGCAACCTCGATGTATCTACGCTCAAGGAACTGGCCAAGCGCTGGCGCCCTGAGGTCTACGACGGTTTCAAGAAGTCCGACAAGCACGAGGCCTTGTCCGACATCCAGGAATCCATAGGCGAACTGCGCCACTACCGTGACACCTTCCTCCGACTGGATGCGTGAGCACGTCCGGATGTTGTGGCGCGGGGTGCATTTTTGCGCCGGCGCCGCACCCTGATCGCCCTCGGCGTCATCCTGTTCTTCTGTCTGCCCGGTTACTTCAGTACCCCGACGACGATGCCCGCGATGTGTTTCATCTGCGGCTGAAATCTCGAAGCGATGCGCCCGAGTGCAGCACACGAAAGGTGTATCGGGGCGATGTCTTCCGTCGTTACCCGGTGGGTCATGGCTGAACGCCGGACGGTGGCCGGCATCAGCCCGTCGAAACCGGCGATACCCGATGCCGCGCGGTCATCGGCGGGCCGGTACAGAGGGTATTGACCAGTCAGTCGCGCCGGTAAAGCCTGAACACTTCGAGTCGCCTTCCGCCGGCATGCCGGTATTCCCAAATCTGCTGCCATTGCTGGGCCGGTTGCAATCCAAGCGGCAGGCGGTCGTCATGGGCGAGCAGAAAGCGGCAGGTGGTTTCATTGACCGCGACCTCTTCGACACGCACGCCGGCGAAGTAATCCAGCGCGGCGCGATGCGAATCGGACAGACCGATCGACGCGACGCAGCCGGGTGACTCGCCTGCCAATGCGATCGCGGCCGATTCGGCGACCGGGCGATAGTTGCGGCTATGGTCGAACCACGGCATCAGCAAGGTCACCGCCAGACACCACAGCATCGTCATGCCCATCGCCCAGTTGGCCGGTCCGCGGTTCGCGGAACGGGGCAGATGCCAGATCAGGGCGCCCCAGATCAGTACGATGGCGACGCCCAGTGCCGCCTGCCAGGTCGTGACCTCCAGCATGAGGTTGGGTGCGAGGCGCTCCAGGCTGCGTGCCAGTCCGGGCGGCCAGGCCAGGGTCTGGGCGGTCCAGGCCAGCCAGACCAGGGTTGCAAACACACCGAAGGTCATCAATGCGAACCAGTCGAAGGCGTTGGCCGCTCCCCGTCGCAGACTGGGTACGCCGCCCGCGGCAAGCAGGGCCAGTGGGGCGATGAAAGGAAGCATCGTGGCCGCATCGCTGTCCGCGTTCAGGTAGATCCAGGCGCCTGCGAGCAGGACGGAGAGCAAGGGTAGTATCGTCCCAAGCTGCATCAGGCGCCGCCGGGCGCGCCAAACCGACCACATCGCAATCGGCCATAACGGCCAGGTGAACCAGGCGAACAATTCGATGAACTTCGGCAGCGGGGTCTCGCCTACGCTGTCGGTGATCGCGGCCAGCGAATCGCCCCACCAGCGCGAAAACAGATCGGGCGCCTGGACATTGAGCAGGATGGGCCAGATCGCCGAAGCGGCGAGCGCCAGGGTGAGTCCCAGGGTCAGTGCCCCACTTGCACGTGGGGAGCGACACTCCGGGCAGGTGGTGGCGATGAGCAGGACCAGCGGTACGGTCAAAAACAGTCCAGCCAGCCCCCCGGCCAGGAAAGCCAGAGTCATGCCGATGGCGGCCTGCAGGCTGCCCTTCACAGGCTGGGTCGGGACCAGTGCGAGGCCGGCGAGTGTCCATGCCTGCATGGCCATCAGCGCGATCATGGGCTGGTGCTCGTGGGCATGGACCACCAGACCGAGCGTGCCGAGTGTCAGCAGTGCGGCCGGGGTGCGGGTGTGCTTGCCGTGCAGGCGGGCTGACGCGCGCGCGATCCAGAAGATCGCGAGCCCGGCGAAAAACGGACTCGCGAGGCGGCTGGCATCGTGCACCGGCATCAGGCCACCGAGGGCCAGGGCGAAGAGGGTCGCGACCCAGTGATAGAGCGGGCCGACCTGCCGCAGGGGTTCGCCTGCGACATGGGGGAGCAGCCAGCCTTCGCCGTTGAGGACCGCGAATACCGCGCTGAAGTGCCGGATGTCGTCGCCACGCCAGGGGTCATGCCCGACTGCGCCCGGCAGCAGATACAGCACGATCAGCAGCGACAGTCCGGCCGCACCGTAGAGGTGGCGCTTGAGCGGGGACACGGGCTGGGCGTAATCGAGCATTGGCTTGCTTGTAGCGTAAAGTGGCGGGTTGGCGAATGCCGGCATTCTATCAGTCCGGGCGATTTCTCCCTGTGCGGTCCGCGCTTCTGTTCGGGGCGCGCTGGGTGTGCGGCAATCGGTCCGGACGAAAAAAAAGCAGCCTGAGCTGCTTTTTTTAGGAGTCCGCCAAACTGTGGCGGCTGGCGAAACTCAGCCCAGACGCTGGACGTTGCCGTATTTCTGGCGGAAGCGCTCGACCCGACCGGCGGTATCGACGATCTTCTGCTTGCCGGTGTAGAACGGGTGGCAGGCGGAGCACACTTCGACATGCATGCTGGGCTTGGTGAGCGTGGAGCGCGTGGTGAAGGTGTTGCCGCAAGAGCAGTTGACCTGCACGTCGTTGTACTTGGGATGGATGTCCGCTTTCATCGTGAATCCTTGATTTTAAAGCGAGGGGCGAATGTGGCCGCTCTGGTGCAGATGGAAAACGCGTGATTATCGTCCACGCGCAGAATGAAATCAAGTATCGGTTGGTCCCGATCCATGAGTTTGTGCGTGTAGCGGGCTGGCGCGCTCATCAGGCGTGCCTCCATGCTTACAATGCCGAGCCTCGCCCATTGTTTTGCATCTCCCTCATCGATGAGTTACGCCAATTCCCGCATTCCGGAAAGTGCCCAGCAGGATGTGCACGAGCATCTCGCTGCGCGTGTCGCCCGACACCTCGCGGCGCCGTTTCGCAAGCCGTTTTCCGACTACAACCGCAATGCGCTTGACCTCAGTCTCGCCGGTTGGGATGGGCGGGCGCCGCTCGTCCTGGATGCCGGCTGCGGAGTCGGGCACAGCACCATCGAGCTGGCGCGCCGGCATCCGGATCACTGGGTCATCGGGGTCGATCAGTCCGAGGACAGACTCAACCGCCGCAAGCCCTATCCGGCGGCGATGCTGCCGCAGAACATGGTGTTCGTCCGGGCCGATCTGGTGGATTACTGGCGTTTGCTGGCCGAAGCCGGGGTGAGCCTGGCCCGGCATTACATTCTCTACCCGAATCCGTGGCCTAAGATCGGGCACCTTGCACGGCGCTGGCATGCGCACCCGGTGTTTCCGTTCATCCCTATGCTGGGGGGGGCGCTGGAGTGCCGCAGCAACTGGCGGGTCTATGCGCACGAGTTCGCGCTGGCACTGTCGCTCGTGACCGGTCGTGATCCGGTGTGCGAGACCTTCGAAGCCGCCTCTCCGCTGACCCCGTTCGAACGCAAGTATCGGGACTCTGGCCAGATATTGTTTCGGGTGACGATCGACCTGAACCCGACGGGGGTTGCGCGTGGAGGTGTCGCGTGATGCTCGACCCATGCCAGCGTTGTGGCGCCTGTTGTGCGGCGTTCCGGGTCGATTTTCATGTATCGGAACTGGCGTCTGGCGAGGTCGATGGCGTGCCGCCCGCGCTGACGGTGCCGGTGACTACGACACTCGCAAGGATGAGGGGTACGGACGATGCTCAGCCACGCTGCTGCGCGCTGGCAGGCGAGATCGGGCTATCGGTCGGTTGCACGATCTACACCTCCCGGCCGTCGCCTTGCCGCGAATTCGCCCCCTACGCCGCGCTCGGCATCGGTGAGCCTGCCTGCGACCGGGCGCGCCGCCGGCACGGTCTGCAACCGCTTCGAGTGGATGCGCGGCAGTAGTCTCAAGACTGGGTTCGGAGCAATTAGATTTAAGTCAACTTATTGTTTTAAAAGATAAAATAGTGCTTGCGTTTCACGCGCGAGTCGATAGAATCCGCGCGCCCGGGTATCGCAGTTCAGGTCGTGCATGGGGTGAGCCTGACGCTCAGGACGTCGCTTGTGCAGGCGGAGACGATGATATCCAGGTGGTCTTGCCCGTCCGGGTGAGGTCATCCGGTCTGCATCTATCGTGTGTCGTCCATGAGCGAACCCAATCCCTGTCTCGACTGCGGCATCTGCTGCACCCATTTCCGTATTTCCTTCTATTGGGCCGAGGCCGACGATGCGCCGGGCGGGTTCGTGCCAGCCGGCATGACCGAAAAGCTGAACCATCACATGCGTTGCATGAAAGGCAGCAACGACGTCCCGCGCCGCTGTTCGGCCCTCGCCGGCGAACCGGGTAGTGCGGTGTTCTGCACGATCTACGAGAATCGCCCGACGCCGTGCCGGGAGTTTCCGGTGTATTTCGAGGACGGTACGCCGAATCCGAAATGTGACGAGTTGCGGGCGAAGATCGGGCTCGGCCCCTTGCCCTGGATGCCAATGCCGCAGGCGGCGTGACACCGTCAGTCGCGCTCGGCGACTCCGGCCAGCAGTCGAAGCGGCCCGATCTCGCGGATCAGATCTATCTGCTCGGGTCGGCTGACGAACAGCGAGCCGGCGAAGCCGAGCGCGTTGATCGAAATGTCCAGATGGCGCTCGCAGCTGCGCGGCACCACCAGCATCCAGTCCCGGTCGATGATCAGGTTATAGGGCCGCATCGGGTTGGCGGTGGCGGCGATACCGAGCTTCGTACACGCAGCGATGAAGGCGTCGTGCAGTCGCTGACCGTTGGGCAGGGTTGGGCCGAGCCGGATGAAAACATGTCGAAGCGGCACGGCCGGGTGGAAAAGTGGCTGAAAGGTGGACTGGGATGAGGGGGCAAGCGGGGGCTCGCGCGGTGCGCCCGTCCCCGGCAGTCCTGCCGTGAAGCGTGCGAGACCCGGGCCATCCGGCGTTTCCGGAATCCATTGCAGATGCTTGTGCTGCTGGCTCGCGCCGGCCTCGGTGCCGCCGTTGTAGAAACCGATACCGCCCAGGGCTTGCAGAACGGCGGCCATCGCGTCGAAGTCGGCAGGCGTCAGCGGGGCATGCTGATCCTCGAACGCGCGGGTGACGATCAGCAAGTGGCGGGCGATCACCGGGTACTTGTTCAGCACGACGAGATGGTGTTTGCCGATCGGGCCGAGGGTGAGCGCGGGTTCCGGCGGAAGAAACGGATTGAAGTCGGGGCCGCGACGGCCGGCGGCGGCGATCTTGGCTTCGTCCTTGCGCGCCAGCGACGAGATCCAGCGCACCAGAAACCGGATGCCGCCGTCCTCCAGACCGAGCTGTTCGGTTCGGATGCGCTGCAGCGCATCGCAGGCCAGGGCGGCATCGATCGCGCGGTCGATCGCGTCAAATGAGAGGTCGGCTTGAGGCGGCTTGGGCATGGGCGTATTGTACGCGGACCCCTTCCCTTATCTGATCCCCGGTTGAATCATGACTTCCCAGTTCGCAGTACGCGGTGACTACATCCAACTCGACCAGCTCCTCAAGGCGGCCGGTCTGGTCGCGACCGGCGGAGAGGCGCATGCCGCGGTCGAGGCTGGTGTGGTTAGGGTCGATGGGCGGGTCGAGTCGCGCAAGCGGGCCAAGCTGCGTGCCGGCCAGAGGGTCACGGTCGGGGGCGAGACGGTGAGGCTGGTTCAGGCCGGCCCGGATCATCCGGCCTGAGTCGCCGGCGCTGACGTGCTTCCAGCCAGCGCCCCAGCCAGCTGCGGGCTAGCTCTTCGCCGGTCAGCACATAGTGCAGCGCATACTCGTTGCTGACGGTGAGTCTGAGGTCATTGCGTGCCGAGAGAACGCCGACCAGCAGGAGTTCGTCGCCTGCGCGAAGCGGCGTGTCTAGCGCCGGCGTGATCAGGTCGTCATCGTCATCGCGTTCCAGCAGCAGGATCTCGCACGGAATCCGGTGAGCCCGGTCCTGCGGACTCGCCAGCAGGTCGCCCAGAAGGATTTTGTCGCCGCGCATCAGACGCCGGTACAGCGCCGGGGCGCGGCTGAGGTTGATCCGCTCGCTCCATACCGACGGCACATCCCAGCCGTAGGTGTCGGTCAGCCTCTCCAGCAGTCGCCGGCACCATTCCTCGTCGCGTGACTTCATGTCGTCGAGAAACGGGACCAGCAGAGGGGTGGTCAGGACCGCGAGGCATTCATGCGCGATGACCTCGCTAGGGACCATGTTCACATCGGACTCGAAGGCATCGAACAGCGCATGGTTGACATACTGGTTCTGCCGCAGGATCACGAACAGCTCGCGATTGAGTTCGCGCGCGGTGACTGCCACCGAGAGATTGTCCACATCGTTACTGGTGCAGGCGATGATGCCGACCGCCTGCCGGACACCGGCCCGTTCCAGCGCTTCGGCCCCGGTGCCATCGCCCTGTATCCAGGCGTGCTCGTCGCCCCGCGGCGCCTTGCGGTCTATGATCGTGACCGGGACGGCCTCGCGGTCCAGGGCTTCGGCCATGTAGCGGCCGAAGCGCCCATGTCCGCACAGGATCCAGGCGCCGCGTGGCGGGTCGCGATGGCGCGCGACCGTGGTGCCGGGCAGACCGGTGAGCCAGATCAGCAATTGCCAGGCCGCCGGGGCATGGAGCGCTAGGGCGAGGTATTCGCCGAACTTCTCGAACGGATTGATGATGTGGCGGGTGCCGAACGAGGCCATGTTCGCGCCGGTTTCGCGGCTGCCGGCGCGGCACAGCGAAGGGACGTTGGGGGCGAGCAGGCGCGCGGCGATCGCCACCGCCAGATTGGCGTGATCGTCGTTGGTCAGCGCCAGCACGCCGGCGCAGTGGCGGTGGGTGAGGCCGGCATATTTCAGCGTTTCCGGGTTGGCCGCGTTGGCGACCAGGGCCGGCACGTCGGCGACGTAGTTCTGCAGCTCGGTCTCGCCGATCCGGTTCTCGTCGATCTCGAGCACCACCACCCGGTAGCCCAGCCGGTCGAGTGCGCCGCAGATCAGCTTTCCGGTTTCGCCATAGCCGCACACCAGGTAGAAGGGCTCGTGCAGGTTGCGTACCGCCGAGATGAAGCGCTGGGTACTGATCGCCTGACGGAGGTTGCGGTCGGACAGCAGCGCGAAAACGCTGCCCAGGGTGTAGGCCCAGCCCACCACCGACATGTAGATGCAGGCGATCACCCACAGCCGCTGCTGATTCGAGAAGTCGTACGGGACTTCCCCGAAGCCGATCGTGGTCGCGGTATAGCTCATGAAGTACAGCGCGTGGAAGAAGCTCAGGTAGACCGGCTTGCCGGTTTCATCGGGCAGGCCCGGCGCCAGGGTCAGTCCAAGTACCGAGATCGCGATGATGACGATCAGCATGATCAGCGGCGCACGCATGCGCCGCATGATCAGGAAGAAGATGCTGTGATGACGGGGTAAGGGGGTCATCATGCCCGCCTCCTGTTCCGAGCCCCGAGGTGTCGGAGCGGGGCCGATACCGACCGGGGGGGGGGGCGACGCGGACCGATTCAGGATCGAGGCACGACTCGGCCGGCTCGCCTTGCCGGAGCCCGAAGGCGCGCTGGGCAGGGAGGGGGGGCGCATCGCGGTCGGTCCCCGGTCAGCGGCGCTGCATCAGGGTTTCGGCGATCAGGAAGGCCACCGACACCACGTTGGCGAACAAGGCGCCGGCGGACAGCGATACGATGCGGGCGGTCATCTCCGGGGTCAGACCGGCCGCCGACACATGCACCGCATAACCCCATACCATGGCCGCCGCGATCAGCTGCAGGTCGGCCACCAGGCTGGTGGACAGATGAACCGCGCCAATTTGTGTGCGATCGCCGAACTTGAGCACGGTTGCGATCAGGCTCACGACCAGCGCGGCGAACAACTCGTAGATGTCGTGATGGGCCGGATTGTCGATCTCTCCGACGAAGAAGCCGAAGTTCAGCGTCGCGGCCAATACGATGAAGAAGCCGAAAAAGACTTTCTCGAGGTTCACGGTGAAGTCCGTCCTTCATTGTGGGTAGGCTGGCACCCGCGCAGGCGCCTGTGTGATTGTGGTGCCCTGTCGGGTGCGTCGCCGCAGGATTCGGGAATTCAGTTTACGCTTTCGACGTCGAAGCACGAAATATCGACGCAGCCTTATCGATGTTTCGGGTTGCGCGTCGCATTTTTCAATGCGGGGGTGGGCAGCCGTTTTCTTGCGGACCATGTCGCCGCATGATGATTTTGACGAGGTATGTCGTAAGGGTATGGCGAGCGAATCGATCGATGACTCCTGAAACCGAAAAACGTGTCAAGAACACGCCGCGTTACCTGCTGCTCGGGGTGCTGACCGTGGCCCCGTTGTGGGTGACCTGGCTAGTGTTCAATTTCATCTTCACCCGCCTGTCCAGAATGGGCGAACCGTGGGTGATCGGACTCGCGCGCGCCTTGCGTCGCGACTGGCCGGCGGTGTCGGAACTGTTGCTGCGGCCGGGGTTCCAGTCCGCGCTGGCGGTGCTGATCACTTTGCTCATCCTGTATCTGGTCGGATGGATCGCCAGCAGGGTTATCGGGCAACGGGTCATCCATTGGCTCGAGTCGCTGGTCCAGAACATTCCGCTGGTCGCCGCGATCTATGGCGGAACCAAGCGCTTTCTCGCCGTTGTCAAGGAAAAGCCGAGCGGCGTGCAGCGGGTCGTGCTGATCAATTTTCCGTCTGCCGAGATGAAGGCGGTTGGCCTGGTCACCAAGGTGATCAGGGATGTAGACACCGGCGAGGAGCTGGCTGCCGTCTATGTGCCGACCTCACCCAACCCGACCTCGGGCTATATCGAGATCGTGCCCGTGGCCAGCCTGATCTCGACCGACTGGACCATAGACGAGGCGATGAGCTTCGTGATGACCGGTGGCGCGACCTCGCCGGACAGGGTCCGGTTTCGACGCAATGTCAGTCTCGGCGATTTGGACGCTGTGGCCGACGAGGTGTTGGCCGATCCGCGCATCCCGCCGGACAAGACCACGCCACCCATGTCCGGGCATTGAGCCCCCGGACGGGGATGACCTGCCGGGGCCGGGTGGGTGGGGCGCATCCGAAATTTGGGTGCCGCCACACTATGCCGGCTGCTCGTCCGATGCGGCCGAGCCGTTCGGGTCGGCATCAGACTTCGTGTGCAAGAATCTCCCTGAGTACGAATGGCAGGATGCCGCCGTGGCGGTAGTACTCGACCTCGATCGGCGTATCGATACGGCACAGTAGCGGCAACTTCTCCTGGCGGCCATTGGCACGGTGAATGACCAGGGTGAGATCCTGCTGGGGCTTCAGATCCTCGCCCAGCCCGATTACGTCGAAGCTTTCGTCGCCGGTCAGTCTGAGTTTCGGCCAGGCGTCCTCGCCCTTGAACTGCAAGGGCAGCACGCCCATGCCGACCAGGTTCGAGCGGTGGATGCGCTCGAAGCTCTTCGCGACGACGACCTTGATGCCGAGCAGCAAGGTGCCTTTGGCGGCCCAGTCGCGGCTCGAGCCGGTGCCGTATTCCTCGCCGGCGAAGACGATGGTCGGAATGCCGCGTTGCTGGTAGGCCAGCGCGGCATCGAACACCGTGCTCTGCTTTTCGTCCAGTAGCGTAAAGCCACCCTCGACCCGGCCGCCGCCTTCGTCGCTCGGCAGCATCATGTTGCGAATGCGCACGTTGGCGAAGGTGCCGCGCACCATCACGTCATGGTTGCCGCGGCGTGAGCCGTAGGAGTTGAAGTCCTTGCGTGCGACACCCTTGGACTTGAGCCATTGCCCGGCCGGGGTGTCCTCGCCGAAGGAGCCGGCCGGCGAGATGTGGTCGGTCGTCACCGAGTCGGCCAGCATCAGCAGCGTGCGCGCTCCGGTGATGTCGCCAACCTTGCCCGGCGTCATCTCGAAGTCGTCGAAGAACGGGGGTTTGGCGATGTAGGTCGATTCCGGCCAGCCGTAGATCTGGCCGGTGGTGGTGGGGATCTCGTTCCACAGGTCGTGGTCGCGGGTGAAGTCGGCATACAGCCGCTTGAAGGTCGCCGGGTCCATGGCGTAAGGCATGATCGCGTTGATCTCTTCCGAAGTCGGCCAGATGTCTCGCAGATAGACATGATGTCCGTCACTGCCGGTGCCGAGCGGTTCGCTGGCCAAGTCGATGTTGGCCTGGCCCGCGATCGCGAATGCGACCACGAGCGGGGGCGAGGCGAGGTAGTTCGCGCGGATGTTGGGATGGATGCGCGCCTCGAAGTTACGGTTGCCCGACAGCACCGCAGCCGCGATCACCTTGTTCTCGTTGATCGCCTCGTTCAACTCCGGGGCGAGGTCACCGGCGTTGCCGATGCAGGTGGTGCAGCCGTAGCCGGCCAGCGCGAAGCCGAGTTTCGCCAGCGGTTCGAGAAGCCCGGCCTTGTCGAGGTAGTCGGTGACGACTCGCGATCCGGGCGCGAGCGAGGTCTTGATATGCGGTCTGACGCTCAGGCCTTTCTCGACCGCCTTCTTCGCCAGCAGGCCGGCGGCGATCAGCACGTCGCCATGGCCTAGCGTGACGCCGGGCAGTCGGGTCGGGAAGCGGGTGCCGAGCGAGGCTTCGGGCTGGCCGAAGCCGTCGTCGCCCACCGGCATCGGAAGTAGTTTGTCGAACACGTCGGCCATGTCCTTGAGCGCGATCCGGTCCTGGGGACGCTTGGGGCCGGCCAGCGACGGCTCGATGCTGTCCAGATCGAGCGTCAATACCCGGGTGTAGTCGATATCGCCGGCGCGTGGGATGCCGAACAGGCCCTGGGCCCGGAAGTAGGCCTCGAACAGCGCGCACTCGGCGTCGCTCCTTCCGGTGCCCCGCATGTAAGCCACGGTTTTCTCGTCAACCGGGAAAAAGCCCATGGTCGCGCCGTACTCGGGTGCCATGTTGGCGATGGTGGCGCGATCGGTCACCGACAGACTGGCGGTGCCTTCGCCGAAGAATTCTACGAACTTGCCGACCACTTTTTCGCGTCTGAGCATCTCGGTCACGGTCAGGACCAAGTCGGTCGCGGTGATGCCTTCCTTGAGCCTGCCGGTCAGCTCGACCCCGACGACATCCGGGGTCAGGAAATAGACCGGCTGGCCGAGCATGCCGGCTTCGGCCTCGATGCCGCCCACGCCCCAGCCGACCACCCCGACGCCGTTGATCATGGTGGTATGGGAATCGGTGCCGACCAGCGTATCCGGGAAATACACCGTCCCTTGTTCGGAAGACTGGCTGCGCACGCCGCGGAACAGGTATTCGAGATTGACCTGATGCACGATGCCGATGCCGGGTGGGACCACCTTGAAGGTGTCGAAGGCCTGCATGCCCCACTTCATGAACTGGTAGCGCTCGCGATTGCGCTGGAACTCGAGTTCCATGTTGTGCCTGAGCGCGTTGGCGGTGCCGTACTCGTCCACCTGCACCGAGTGGTCGACGACCAGGTCCACCGGCACCAGCGGTTCGATCAATTTCGGATCGTGGCCCAGCTCGGCGGCGACATTGCGCATCGCGGCCAGGTCGCACAGCAGCGGCACCCCGGTGAAATCCTGCAGCACAACCCGCGCGACCACGAAGGGGATCTCGGCACTGCGTTCCGCATTCGGCTGCCAGCCTGCCAGCTGACGAACATGGTCCTCGGTCACCTTGCGGTCATCGCAGCCCCTGAGAACCGCCTCCAGAATGATTCGGATCGAAACCGGCAACCGGGAGACCTTGCCCAGGCCGGCCTCTTCGAGCGCGCTCAGGGCGTAGTAGAGGCCTTCCTGACCCGATTCGGTGCGGAAGGTACGCAGTGCATTGAAGGGTGGGGTGTGCATGGTTCGGACTCCTTGTCGGTAGTGGCTGATGTTTCCCGCCTGGTTGTTCGATCGTGATCCGTCTGCCCGGGGCTGCCTTTCAGGTTTAGGCAATCGGCCCGAAAAGTCAAAATGAATGCGCCCATGAGTCCGCCTGCACCGGTCCGAATGGCGCGCCGGCCGACTTGCCCGACAAGCCGCGCTGCCGCTACTAGGTACGGATGGCCCCGGGGGCCGCACGCCTGCCCGGGACAGATGGCTCGGTCAGGAAGCGGACTCGCAAGCCGGTGAATGAAGGGCGTACAATCCGCGATTGCCCGATGTCATCCTTACGACCCGGCTTCGGGCAAGTCGTTCGCTGTCGCCGCCACCTGAATGTTGCATTGCACCGCAAGTCTTATAAAAGACATATAATCCCGTTTTGTTGCCCGGGCACGTCCCGGGTCCCTGCCACTGCTACGATGGAAGGAAACCGCCGTGCTTGAAGCTTACCGTGCCCATGTCGCCGAGCGTGCCGCCCTCGGCATCCCGCCGCTGCCGCTGGACAAGCAGCAGACCACCGAACTGGTCGAGCTGCTGAAGAGCCCCCCCGCCGGAGAGGAGGCTTTTCTGGTCGAACTGCTCACCTACCGCGTGCCGGCTGGCGTGGATGATGCCGCCAAGGTCAAGGCCGAGTTCCTGGCCAAGGTGTCCAAGGGCGAGGAAAGCTGTAGCCTGGTATCACGTGCCAAGGCGACCGAATTGCTCGGCACCATGCTGGGTGGTTTCAACATCAAGCCGATGATCGACCTGCTCGGCGACGCTGAAGTGGGTGGCATCGCCGCCGAGGGCCTGAAGAAGACCCTGCTGATGTTCGACTACTTCCACGACGTCAAGGAGCTGGCTCTCGCCGGCAACGCGAATGCCAAGGCCGTGATGCAGTCCTGGGCCGACGCCGAGTGGTTCACCAGCCGTCCCGAAGTGCCGACCACGCAGAAGCTGACCGTGTTCAAGGTCACCGGCGAAACCAACACCGACGACTTGTCGCCGGCACCGGACGCCTGGTCGCGCCCCGATATCCCGTTGCATGCGCTGGCGATGCTGAAAAACCCGCGTCCAGGCATCACCCCGGAAGAGCCCGGTGTGCGCGGCCCGATCAAGTTCCTCGAAGGCCTGCGCGCCAAGGGCAATCTGGTCGCCTATGTAGGCGACGTGGTCGGTACCGGTTCCTCGCGCAAGTCCGCGACCAACTCGGTGCTGTGGTTTACCGGTGAAGACATCCCCTTCGTCCCGAACAAGCGTTTCGGTGGCGTGTGCCTGGGCTCCAAGATCGCCCCGATCTTCTTCAACA
This sequence comes from Azoarcus sp., assembly GCA_030604735.1. Taxonomy (GTDB): domain Bacteria; phylum Pseudomonadota; class Gammaproteobacteria; order Burkholderiales; family Rhodocyclaceae; genus Azoarcus_F. The sequence goes on along the minus strand of JAUVVG010000024.1, from coordinate 7,920 downwards.
CCATGGAAGACGCGGGTGCCTTGCCGATCGAGATCGACGCCGGCCAGATGGACATGGGCGACGAGATCGAACTCAAGGTCGATGACGTCACCGGCAAGGTCACCGCGCTGAAGAACGGCGCCGTGATCGCCGAATCCCAGCTCACGACCCTGGTCATTCTGGACGAAGTCCGCGCCGGCGGCCGTATTCCGCTGATCATCGGCCGCGGCCTGACCACCAAGGCGCGAGAGGCGCTGGGCCTGCCGCCGTCCACCCTGTTCCGCCTTCCGCAGAACCCGGCCGATTCCGGCAAGGGCTTCTCGCTGGCGCAGAAGATGGTCGGCCGGGCCTGCGGCATGCCGGAAGGCCAGGGCATCCGCCCGGGTACTTATTGCGAACCGAAGATGACCACCGTCGGCTCGCAGGACACCACCGGCCCGATGACCCGCGACGAACTCAAGGATCTGGCCTGTCTCGGCTTCTCGGCCGACCTGGTGATGCAATCCTTCTGCCACACTGCGGCGTACCCGAAACTGGTGGATGTGCGCATGCACCGCGAACTGCCTAGCTTCATCAGCAACCGTGGCGGCGTCTCGCTGCGACCGGGTGACGGCGTGATCCACTCCTGGCTCAACCGCCTGCTGATGCCGGATACGGTGGGTACCGGTGGCGATAGCCACACCCGTTTCCCGATCGGCATTTCCTTCCCGGCCGGTTCCGGTCTGGTGGCTTTTGCCGCCGCGACCGGTGTGATGCCGCTCGACATGCCGGAATCCGTGCTGGTCAAGTTCACCGGCAAGCTGCAGCCGGGCATCACGCTGCGCGACATGGTCAACGCGATCCCGCTGTACGCGATCAAGCAGGGCCTGCTGACCGTCGAGAAGAAGGGCAAGAAGAACATCTTCTCTGGCCGCATCATCGAGATCGAAGGCCTGCCCAAGCTCAAGGTCGAACAGGCTTTCGAGCTGTCCGACGCCTCGGCCGAGCGTTCTGCCGCGGGATGCACGGTCAAGCTCGACAAGGAGCCGATCATCGAGTACATGCGCTCGAACATCACGCTGATGAAGTGGATGATCGCCGAGGGTTACCTCGATGCGCGTACCCTCAAGCGCCGCATCCAGGCGATGGAGGCGTGGATCGCCAATCCGCAACTGCTCGAGCGCGACGCCGATGCCGAATATGCCGCGGTGATCGAGATCAACATGGACGACATCAAGGAGCCGATCGTCGCCTGCCCGAACGACCCGGACGATGTGAAGACCCTGTCCGAAGTCGCCGGCGACAAGATCGACGAGGTGTTCATCGGTTCGTGCATGACCAACATCGGTCACTTCCGTGCCGCCGGCAAGGTGCTGGAAGGCAAGTCGGATATTCCGACCCGCTTGTGGATCGCCCCGCCGACCAAGATGGACGCGATGATCCTCAACGAGGAAGGCTACTACAGCGTGCTAGGCAAGTCCGGCGCCCGCATGGAGATGCCGGGTTGCTCGCTGTGCATGGGTAACCAGGCCCAGATCCGCAAGGGCAGCACCGCGATGTCAACCTCGACCCGCAACTTCCCCAACCGTCTCGGCATCGACACCCGCGTCTATCTCGGCTCGGCCGAGCTGGCGGCGGTGTGCGCCCTGACCGGCAAGATCCCGACGCTGGAAGAGTACCTGCCCATGGTGCAGTCGCTCGAAGCCAAGGGTGACGAGGTCTATCGTTACATGAACTTCGATCAGATCGAGGAATTCCGCGCGGTCGCCGACACGGTCGAAGTGTGATCCAGGCGGTGGAGGAGACCGGAGCGACGCGCGACTAAACGCGCGCGACTCCGAGAAAAAAGAATCGCCCCTGTTCGGGAAACCGACAGGGGCGTTTCATCGTGTAGCGGGTCTTCTATCGTGTAGCGGGCGACCTGTCGTTCAGCGCAAAGCCGGAAAAGCGTCGGCGGCGACCGCCTGGCTGAAGTGGAAGCCCTGCGCCATGTCGCAGCCGTTCTCGGCGAGTATGTCCAGCTGATCCTGGCTTTCCACCCCTTCGGCGACCACACGCAGGCCCATGCTGTGGGCGAGGGTGATGATCGCGTGGGCGATCGCGGCGTCGCCCGGGTTGCGGTCGATGTCGCGGATGAACAGCCGGTCTATCTTGAGTTCATCGATCGGGAACCGCTTCAGGTAGGCGAGCGAGGAGTAGCCGGTGCCGAAATCGTCCAGCGCCAGCCCGACGCCGATCTTGCGTAACTCTTCGAGGACTGCGATACCGTATTCGCTGTCGTCCATCAGCATGCTCTCGGTCAGTTCCAGCACCAGTTGGGCGGGTGGGATTCCGGTTTCGGCGATGATGTTTCCCACCAGTTTGACCAGATGGGGATCGCGAAACTGCAAGGCGGAGAGATTGACCATCATCTTCAGCGGCGGCATGCCGGTCTGGCGCCAGGCCCGATGCTGGAGGCAGGCGGTGCGCAGTACCCAGGCGCCGATCGGTATGATCAAGCCGGTCTCCTCGGCCAGCGGAATGAAGTCGGTCGGGGATACCAGCCCGAGATCCGGGTGCCGCCATCGCAGCAGCCCCTCGGCTGCGACGATCTCTCGGGTCCGCATGTCGATGATCGGCTGGTAATGCAACACCATTTGATCGCGCTCGAGCGCGTGGTGGAGCGAGGCCTCGAGCGCGAGGTGCTCCAGCGAGCGCGCGTTCATCGTCGCCTGGTAGAGCTGGAAGCTGTTGCGGCCATCGTCCTTGGCGCGGTACATCGCGACATCGGCATTCTTGATCAGTGTGGGGGCATCCTTGCCGTCGTCCGGGTAGAGGCTGATACCGATGCTGGTCGTGACCACGAGTTCCCGGCCCTCGATGACGACTGGCTTGCGCAACGAGTCGATCAATCGCGAGGCGGCATGCGCCGGGGCGTCCTCGTTCTCGATTTCGCTGAGCACGATGACGAACTCGTCCCCACCCATGCGCGCGACGGTATCGTCCTCGCGCAGGCAGGCCTTCAGACGTCGTGCGATCTCGATCAGCAACTGGTCGCCGACCTCGTGGCCGAGGCTGTCGTTGATCCGCTTGAAGCGGTCGAGATCGACGAACATCACCGCGACCCGGCCGTGATTGCGATGGGCATGGGCCAGCGCGACTTGCAGGCGGTCTTCGAGCAGGCGGCGGTTGGGCAGGTTGGTCAGCGGGTCGTAATAAGCGAGGCTGCGGATCTGCTCCTCGCTGTCCTTGATCTGGCTGATGTCGCTGAACAGCGCGGCATAATTGGTCAAGCGCCCGTTGCGGTCATGGATCGCGGTGATGGTCAGCAGCTCGGGATAGAGCTCGCCGCTCTTGCGGCGGTTCCAGATTTCGCCCTGCCAGTGTCCGAGGCTCTGCAACTGGGCCCACATCGTCTGATAGAAGGCCCGGCTTTGCCGTCCCGAACTGAGGATGGACGGATTGCGGCCGATGACTTCCGCCTCGGTGTAGCCGGTGAGTCGGGTGAAGGCCGGATTGGCCGAAATGATGTTGGCGTGCTCGTCGGTGATCAGGATCCCTTCCAGCGAGGACTCGATGACCTTCTCGGCGAGGTGCAGATCGCGCTGTGAGGCGTTCAGGGCTTGATCACGTTCGCGCAGCGCACTTTGCAGCTCGTGCACGTACACCAGCTCCATGCCGGTGAGGATGTCGCTGAAACTGATCAGATCGTGCAGGCTGCCGTCTTCGGCCACCACGCCGAGGTGACGCACGCCGTTGTCGACCAGCAGGCAGCGCACCCGGTACAGACTTGCGCTCGAATCGACCGTCATCAGCGGGCGGCTGGCGACTTCCCCAACCGTGCGGGTGCCGCTGCGGGACGCGACCAGGCGGGTGACGTCGCGTTCGGTCAGGATGCCGAAGTCGCCTTCCGGGTAGGCCACGGCGACCGCATCGGTGGCCCGTTCGCGCATCATGCGGGTCGCGTCCGGCAGTGACCGGTCTGATTCAAGCGGCCTGAAACTTTCCTTGAGGATGGACCCGACGCTGCGCAGCTTGAGATAGTGCTCAATGCCCTGGTTCAGCACCACGTCGGTCTGCGACACGATGCCGATGCGCTTGCCCGACTCGTCCACGACGAGGTAGTGCCGGATGTGTTCGTCGCGAAAACGGATCGCCAGTTCCTGAACGCTCAGGGTGCTCGGCACGGTCTTGACCGGATGGCTCATCGCGTCTCGGATCGGCCGGTTCATCGATTCCGGATCGTCGAAGTCGATCGTCAAGGAGTCGCGCTCGGTCCAGATGCCGACCACCTTGTCGTTGTCGATGACCAGGATGGAGCTGACCCGGGCTTCGCTCATGCGCCGGGCCGCATCGTACAGCGGAAGATCGGGGGGGCACTCCAGGATGTACGGGCGCAAGATCTGAGATATCGACACCTCGGGCGAGATCAACTCGTCCAGAGGCACGCCGCTACGGGGGGTGTGATTCATCGAAAGGGAGGGCTTTTTAATCATGTCTTCATTGTCGCCCTGTCGGGCGATCAGGGTACTGGTAGGCTTCGGTCCGGAGAAAGCCGTGGATCGGGTTGGCTTCAACAGGGGGCGAAACGAGCGCTTTGCCTGAGACCGGGTCAGTCGGGACCAGGCTCAGAAGCAGATGAAACTGATTGCGAAGGGGTTGCCGATGCAGCTTCCGCCAAGCGCGATGTGGCCTTGGCCACGCAGGACCGCCTCCTCTCGAGACAGCAGGAATTCGCGTTCTCCGTCAATCCAGACGAAAGTGCCGTTGCTGCTTCTATCGACCAGCACGAACTTGTCGCCACGCAATTCGATTTCGCCATGTCGTCGCGATGCACGGCTGTCTCCGACCCGCAGTTCGCAGGAAGGCTCGCGACCAAGCCGGACGATCGGCCTGCCCGCATTCAGCACGAGCTTCTGGTCTCCCAGGAAAAGATGCAGTTCGTGGTCTTCATCATCCTTGAACTGACCGACCTGCAGAATCGTGATCTCGCCGACGCTCTCGCACTGCAGTTCGTAGAGTTCGAACGGCCGGGAGGCGCCGCGCAGCACCCTTGGTTGCAGCGCGCTAAGCGAACCCTGCCAATCCCCTGACAATTTGTTGCGGGTCTCGCCGGTCGTGATGGCCCGTCCTGGCGAAGCGAGCTCGACCAGACGGGCGGCGAAGTTCACCGTCTCCCCGAACACGTCGCTGCCACTTTCGATGACCGGCCCATGATGAAAGCCGATGCGAACCGCAAGACGTTGTCCAGCCGGGTGGGACAGCTCCTTCAAAAGGGTATGCAGTGTCAGTGCCGCGTCGGCTGCATGATTCGGTGTCGAAAAAACGACCATCAGGCCATCACCGGTGTGCTTGACGACGCGCCCTTGCTTTTGCTCGACCGAGCGCTGCATTTCCTTCAGACATCGATCGACCATCCTGAACGCCGACGAATCGCCGACCCGTTCATAAAGCTGGGTGCTGCCGACCAGATCGGCGAACATGACCGTGCATTCGTGCGGGAGGGGCTGATTGTCTGACATGTCGGCAATTATAAGGAAACCCCCGTTGCAAGGATATTGGGCGCGCCCTCTAATCGCGTCGAGCATGGATCGGCCGAGGCGGGCAAGGCGGCAGCAAAGGCGGAGGATCGGTTCGTAGCGAGGTTCAATCGGGTAGTGGCGGTCGCACATGTTTCGACGCGGCCGGGGTGTTCCATGCGATCAGCGCGTGTCCGGAGACGGTGGAGTGGCCCGAATAGCTCTAATCAATGTATAATGTAAAAGTCAATATGGTCTGTTCTATTAAACAGACCCGGGTTGCGCAAGTTCAACCGCGTTTGATGCCGCTTCTCGTGCTCCGGTGACGATGCTTCGTTCCGGGGTGTCTCTTGCCCAGATCGCGTTGGCGATCGTGTGGTGACCCTAATTCAACCCGTCAGGAATCGGCTTTGGCCATTCCGAAGTAACCTGCACAGCGACAGGCCGGATGGCCTAGAGTGGGTTTGGCTGAAGTCGCATCGTTGCTGCGCGAGCCGATGGGTTTTTGATCATGCAATGTTGTTGGAGAGCGTTATGGCTAAGGAAGAGCTGCTGGAAATGGAAGGGGTTGTGGACGAGGTTTTGCCCGACACCCGCTTCAAGGTGACACTGGAAAATGGCGTGGCGGTATCGGCCTATGCGTCCGGAAAGATGCGCAAGCACCGGATTCGCGTACTCGCAGGCGATCGCGTCAGTGTCGAATTGTCGCCCTACGATCTGACCAAGGCGCGTATCCGTTTCCGCCACAAGTAAGGTAAGCGTTGCGCTGATAAGGGCGTTCAGGCTGCCGACGGATCGGGAAAACGAGTACGAATTTCGTCCGGAAGCGTCATGCCGGTTGCGCCGGCACGCTCTATCAGTTCCCAGTAATAGCGGTACGAGGCGCGGTCGTGAAGCCGTCCCTTGTGCTGTATCGGCCCCCAGCTCGCATCCGCGGCGGCGATGATGATTTCGGCCGCATCCTCGACTTCTGAAAAATCCGGGCGCATCGCGTCCAGAATGGGGCGGATCTGGTTGGGATGGATGCTCCACATCCGCAAATAGCCGAATTCGGATCGTGCCCGAGCAGCGTCGGCGCGGATGGTCGCGACGTCCTTCAATTCCGTTGTCACGTTATGAGAAGGCACGACGCCATTGGCCAGTGCTGCTGCGGCGATTTCACATTTTGCCCGGGCGACCAAGGGGTGGGTGAACTGTCCCGGGCTGCGCATGGCCGAGCCTGGAACCGCGCCATGATGGGCCGACACGAAATCCATCAAGCCGAAGTCGAGTGATTCGACCCCGTCCAGCTGCGCGATCTCCCAGACTTCGCGCAAGGCACCATGGGTTTCGATCAGGATGTGCACCGGAAGCGGTCTGGCCCGGCCGCAACGCGCTTCTACCGCACGGAGCGCTTCGATCTGGGTGCGGGCATCGCCGGCACCACGTACCTTGGGGAGTGTCAGAAAGGCGAGCCGCTCGCCGGACCGCTCGACCAGGATGTCGAGATCCTGCTGCCAGTGGGCATGCGTGATGTCGTGTATCCGGGCGCCGACCCGACCGAACCGGTTGTCCGCGCTGTTGACGATGTCGGCCGCCATGTGGGCATGCTCGGTTTCCGCTCCGGCGCGGGCGCCGTCTTCGCAGTCGCAGGTCAGGTCGAACACCGGGCCGAGTTCCTGCTGTAGTTGCAGGGCCTTGCGCATCAGTTTCTCCGAACCGGCGTAGTGGTCGACCGCGGGCAGGGCGGGAAACGGTTTCTCTCCCTGGAACAGGACGTTGCGCGGGTGGAGGGTGTCCGGTTGCGGGGATTGGGTCGGCTTCATGGCGATACCTTGCGTGTTCAGTAAAAAGGCGCACGGCCTTGCGGCGGTGCGCCTTTGTTCGACCTAGGAGGGCGGTCAGGCCAGCAGGTCTTTCACGCCGTCGCGCTCTTCGAGGAGCTCGTTCAGCGTATGGGTCATGCGCTCGCGCGAGAACTCGTCGATTTCCAGGCCCTGGACGATCTTGTACTCGCCGTTCTCGGTGGTGACCGGGAAGCCGTAGATGATGCCTTCCGGGATGCCATACGAGCCGTCGGACGGGATGCCCATGGTGACCCACTCGCCGTTGGAACCCAGCACCCAGTCACGGATGTGGTCGATGGCGGCGTTGGCGGCCGAGGCGGCGGACGACAGGCCGCGCGCTTCGATGATCGCGGCGCCACGCTTGCCGACGGTCGGCAGGAACACGTCGCGGTTCCAGGCCTCGTCGTTGATCAGGCCCTTGACGCCGTCACCATTGGAGGTGACGAAACGGTAGTCGGCATACATGGTGGGCGAGTGATTGCCCCACACGACCAGCTTTTTCAGGCTGGAGACTTCACGGCCGGACTTGGAGGCCAGCTGCGACAGCGCGCGGTTGTGGTCCAGACGCAGCATGCCGGTGAAGTTCTTGGCCGGCACGCGACCGAACTTCTGCGCCACTTCCTTGGCGATGTAGGCGT
>JAUVVG010000011.1 GCA_030604735.1 Azoarcus sp. | reverse complement strand
GGTCGCGCTACGTAAGGCCAAACTCAGTATCGCGATGGTGGAGGGATCGAAACCGGTCCACCCCGAAGGTTGGGATAGCCGCATCTATGCCGTAAGTCCGACCAATCAGCTGTTCCTCAGCGATCTGGGTGTCTGGCAACATCTGGATCCATCCCGTATGACTCCTGTGTCCGATATGCGGATACAGGGCGACTCCGGCGGCGAACTGGTGTTCTCCGCCTATGATTCCGGACTGCGGGAGTTGGCCTGGATCGTAGAGTCTAGCCTGATGCAGGCCGAGCTTTGGGAGACCCTGAAGCGTCAGCACAATGTCACCCTCTTTTGTCCCGGCACGCCGACCGCGTTGAGTCTGGATGCCGACTCGGCTCGGCTCACACTCGCTGATGGCACGCGACTGCGAGGGCGTTTGCTGGTCGCAGCCGACGGCGCTAAGTCGTGGGTCCGGGAGTCAGTGGGCATTGCTGCCGATGTGACGCCTTATGGCGAAAAGGGCGTCGTCGCGAATTTCCGCTGTGAGCGCGCCCATCGGGACGTCGCGTACCAATGGTTCCGCGACGACGGAGTTCTGGCTTGGCTGCCGTTGCCCGACAAGCGGATTTCCATCGTATGGTCCGCGCCTGACGAGATCGCGGATGACTTGCTTGCGCTGTCACCGGATGCCTTGTGCGAAAAGGTCGCTGCTGCCGGAGAGCGAGTCCTTGGCGCGCTGGAGCTCGAGACCCCTCCCGCCGCGTTTCCACTCAGGTTGATGCGCGTGGCCGAGACTGTCCGGCCAAGGCTGGCCTTGATCGGGGACGCTGCGCATGCAATCCACCCTTTGTCGGGGCATGGCATCAATCTGGGCTTCCAGGATGCGAAGGTGTTGGCGGATCAACTGACCGCCTTGCCCAGTTGGCGGGATCCAGGTGAGATCTCGGTATTGCGGCGCTATGCGCGCGCGCGCGCCGAGGAGCCTATGCTGGTTCAGTATACGACCCATGCGTTGAACCGCTTGTTCAAGGTACATAATCCCGTCTTGTCGATCATGCGCAATGCGGGGATGAACCTCACCGGGCGACTGCCTGTCCTAAAGTCCGCGCTGGTTCGCTATGCGGTCAGTGGAAAGTTCTAATCACGGAGAATCGAATGTTTCATACTGTATTACGTCCTGCGCTGCTCGTCAGCATGGTTGCTCTTGCGGCTACGGCTCAGGCCGACGAAGAGGCCGTCAAGAAAGGCGTCGAGGCTTTCATCGGTGCTCCGGTGGTGGATTCCGTGAACGCGACCCGCTATGGGGGTTTGTACGAGGTCATCCTGAGAAGCGGGGAATTGGTCTATACCGACGCTGCGGTCGGTTTCATCATCGACGGTCGGGTGATCGATACCGAGACCCGCCGCGATGTCACCCAGGCGAGACTGACCGAGCTGGCCTCCATCGACTTCGGCACCTTGCCTCTGGACCACGCGATCAAGCAGGTCAAGGGTGACGGAAGTCGCGTCATCGTGTCGTTCGAAGACCCCAATTGCGGTTACTGCAAGCGGCTTGGGCAGGAGTTTGCCCAGATGGACGATGTGACGATCTATACTTTCCTGTATCCGATCCTGGGTCAAGATTCGGTGGTCAAGTCACGCAACATCTGGTGTGCCGAAGATCAGGCGGCAAGCTGGAACGACTGGATTCTGGACAACAAGACGCCGGTTGCGGCCGAGTGTGACAGTTCGGTGGTCGACCAGAACGTGGCCTTGGGTCAGCAGCTACGGATCAATGGAACACCGACGATGTTTCTGACCGATGGGCGCAGGTTGGGCGGCTATGTGCCGCTTGCCCAACTCGAAGAGGCATTGGCCAGCGTCAACGAGTGATTTTTTTCCCTCTTTACGAACCGGCCGGGGCAAGCTGACTATGGCACCCCTGCACCCTTCGGTAGCAAGACCCACATCTGTCCCTGTTGCCGCATCCGCCCGGCCTGGGTGCCTGCCTCGTCGCCAAAGCCCCAGAAGAAGTCGGCGCGCACGACGCCCTTGATGGCGCCACCGGTGTCCTGGGCGAGCATCAGCTGACGCAGTGGGCGCTCAGACAGCGGATAGGTGGTCGCAAGAAAGACCGGTGCGCCTAGCGGCACATAGCGTGGATCGATCGCGATGCTGCGCTTGGCGGTCAGCGGTACGCCGAGTGCGCCAATCGGTCCGCCAGTCGAGGCCGGTAGTTCCCGGAAGAAGACATAACTCGGATTGGTGTTGAGCATTTCGTTGAGTCGATGCGGATTGTCACGCGCCCATTGCTTGATGCTCTGCATCGACGCCTGCTCCAGCTTGAGTTCGCCCTGGGAGACCAGCCAGCGACCGATCGAGTTGTATGGGTGGCCGTTCTGATCGGCATAGCCGATGCGAACACGTGAGCCGTCGGGAAGTTCGACCTGGCCAGAGCCTTGTACCTGCAGAAAGAAAAGGTCGATCGGATCGGCCGCCCAGAGCAGCGTCGGGGCGGGGACCAGGCCACTCATCTCATCCAGTTGTGCGCGGGTCCAGTAGGGGACGACCCGGTTGCCAACCAGGCGCCCACGCAGCCGCATGTTGCGCAGATCGGGATAGATTTCGCCAAGGTCGACGGTCAGCATGTCCTCCGGGACCCCATGGATAGGCCATTGGTCACGGTCGGTACGGTGGCGGCTGCCTTGGATCAGGGGTTCGTAATAGCCGGTCACCAGGCCGTGGCTGGTTCCATCGGGGTTGACCGCCAGCCAGGGGTCGAAGTGGGTTTCGAAGAACTGACGTACGCTGCGGCTATCCGGCCTTTCGCCGAGTTGCTGGCCGATCGCGCACACCGACTGCCAGCGAGCCTGATTGATCAGTGTGCGGCAGGACTCGCGCAAGGCCGGCCAGGCCTGAGCCGGATCATCCTCGCTCCAGCCCGGCAGCGCTTCCCAGCTGGATCGTTGCAGTGGCTCGCTCGGCGGGGCAAGCGGTTCCGGTGCGGGAGTCGGCTCCGCGGTCGGGCAGGTCGGACAGGCCGGGCACGGCTGCGCCGGCGGGCAGACCGCCTGCTGGGGCAGGGAGCTCGAACAGGCAGTCAAGCCTATCAAGGCTGCAGCGAACAGGAGTGCTGGTGCGATGCGACTGAAGGAGGCGTGTTTCATCTAGGTTGTTTGGGGTGGACTCGGGACGCTGCGAACGACAGTATACCGACTCGCCACGGAGACAAACATGTGGGTCATTTTTTTGGAAGCAGGTATCGCGCTCGCCTTGTTGCTCACGATCGTCTGGGCAACCTGGCCGAAGAGGCGTCGCAACGACACAAAACAAGACAAGGATGGGAATGAGTGATTTTTCGCGCCTGATCGAGCGGGCAGAACGGTTGTTCGATCGCTTGGATCAGATTCTCCCGGCACCGATGCCGGCGCCCGAATGGGGCAAGACCACCGCGTTTCGCTGGCGCAGGCGCAACGGCCGCGGTTTTCTTCAGGCCGTGGCCGAGCCGCACGGTATCAGGTTGCGTGATTTGCGCGATGTAGACGACCAGAAGGCACGCATCGACCGGAATACCCGGCAGTTCGTCGAGGGGCGACTGGCGAACAACGTGCTGCTGACCGGCGCGCGTGGGACGGGCAAGTCATCGCTGGTCAAGGCGCTGCTCAATGCCTACGCCAAGCAGGGACTTCGCCTGATAGAAATCGACAAGGACGACTTGGTGGATCTACCGGATGTGATCGACCTGATACGGGGCAGGTCGGAGCGGTTCATTGTCTTCTGCGACGACCTGTCGTTCGAAGAGGCCGAGCCCGGTTACAAGGCCTTGAAGAGCGTCCTCGATGGCTCGGTATCGGCGGTACCGGACAACCTGTTGATCTATGCCACCTCGAACCGACGCCACCTGATGCCCGAGTACCACGACGAGAATCTGACCACCCGCCATGTCGATGGCGAGGTCCATCCAGGCGAAGCGGTCGAGGAGAAGATCTCCTTGTCGGAGCGTTTCGGGCTGTGGATTTCCTTCTATCCGTTCAGTCAGGACGAGTACCTGACCATCGTCGCACATTGGCTGAAAACCTTTGGTGTGGACAAGAAACAGATCGACGCGTGTCGTCAGGAGGCACTGCAATGGGCCTTGATGCGGGGTTCGCGTTCGGGCCGTGTCGCGTGGCAGTTCGCGCGCGACCATGCCGGTCGACTCAACGGCGAGTGAGAAGATGACGGTCAAGCGGGTCGAGGTGGCGGCCGGGGTGATCCGGCGGCCGGATGGCAGCTTTCTGCTGGGTCAGCGTGCGCCGGGTACTTTCTACCCCGGCTACTGGGAGTTTCCCGGTGGGAAGGTCGAAGTGGGCGAGACGCCAGCAAGGGCGCTGGTGCGGGAACTGGACGAGGAGCTGGGTATCAGGGTGAAGGCGCTGTGCCCGTGGTTGGTCAGGGAGCACCACTACGAGCATGCCCGGGTACGCCTGCATTTTTTCGAGGTGCTGGAGTGGGAGGGTGAGGTCAATGACCATGTCCACAGCGCCTTGTCGTGGGAGCGGGCAGACGCGTTGCAGGTCGGGCCGATGCTGCCGGCCAATGGTCCCATCCTCAAGGCGCTGAGCCTGCCCGATTTCATCGGGATCACCCACGCGACGCGAATCGGGGTGACGCGTCAGCTCGACGCACTGGAACGCGCGCTCGCGCGTGGTTTGCGCTTCGTCCAGGTGCGCGAACCCGGGATGGCCGAGCCGGACTTGCTGTCCTTCTGTGAGGCGGTCATGCACGGTGTACGCCCCCGTGGTGGGCATGTGGTGGTCAATGCTGCGCCGGCACTGGCCGCTCGCGCCCGGGTGGATGGCGTGCATCTGAATAGTGCCGAGTTGAACAAGTTGGGTGAGCGACCGGATTTCGGCTGGGTCGGCGCCTCATGCCATGATCGGGCCGAACTCGAGCAGGCGGCCCGGGTCGGTGTCGACTATGCCGTGCTCGGCGCAGTGCATGAGACCCCGACGCATCCCGGGCGCGGCGGCATGGGCTGGGCAAGATTCGCCGAGTTGGCGGCCGAATTGCCGATGCCGGTATTCGGGCTTGGAGGCGTGGATCGTGCAGAACTACCCGAGGCGCGCAGAGCCGGTGCCCATGGTATCGCGGCGATCCGGGCAGCCTGGGAGGCGGGCGTCTGAGAGCGACCGAAACGCGAACGAGTCGTCAGCGTTCTTCGCTGCGTCCGTCGCTGTCCGGGTCGGGTGGGGCGGCGACCGGTACCCGGTAAGCCTCGGAGGCCCAGGCGCCCAGATCCAGTTGCTTGCACCGTTCGGAGCAGAAAGGCCGCCATTTGCTGGTCGGAACCCATTCGACCAGCGCACCGCATCGGGGGCATTTGACGGTAGGAGAGGTTGCCATCCTGCGGGCGTCTCTTGTGATCAGAGGCTGCAGAAAGTCAGCTCGAACTGGACATCGCGCTCGGCTGCGCGGGCGCGCGCCACTGTTTCGGGTTGCATGAAGCGGATGCTGAGTGCGTACTTGTTCGCACTGATCTCGGGTATGACCGCTTCGCTCGCCGGGAGCCTGAGTTTGAGCATCTGGGCGCTGCGCCCACTCATGGTCAATTGATAACTGCCGTTCTGGGCGACCTGGGGCTCGGGGTGGCCGCTCGCTCGCAGCAGGCGCAAGACGATGGTAAGGCCGTCCCGGATCGGGATCATGGGTTGTATCCATCCGTCCAGATCATGCCGGCGCGTATCGGCCCCGCGGTTGAGCCAGAAATGGTAGGACGGCAGGTCGAATTCGCAGACACCGCCAGGAATCGCAGCGCGGCTTCGAATCGCCATCAGCCATTCATTCTCACGCAGGTACTGGCCGATCTTGCCGGCCATCGCGAGCAAGGAAGACGAGGCCTGCTCGATCTCGTAAAGCGCCCCTGCCAGCGCCTGCTCGGAAATCTCGGGGTTGTTGCGGAAGGACATCAGGATCTGACGCTGACGTTCGAGCTCCTGCATCAGGTCGACCTTGAGATCGGCACGCCCGGCGACCTCCAGCACCTCGAACAGGGTCAGCAGCGCGATATGATGGTCTTGCGGTGCATCGCCCCGATGAAAATGAGCCATTTTGCGGTAGAGATCCTCGAGCCGCAGCAAGGTCCGGATGCGCTCGTTCAGAGGATATTCGTAACTGATGTTCACCGGGGCAGGCTCAAAGAAAGGGGTCTCCTGTTCAGGTGCTCGTGCCATGATTCAAAAGGCCGAATCCTGTCGCAAACGGGTGTGACGATGATAGCACAGCGATAAAAACCGGAATGATTCCCACAAAATCAATCGTCGGTCTTGCCGCGAAGCGTGTCCGCCATCGCGAGATATCGCTCGTGCAGTGCCGCCACCTGCTGATCCAGTCGGTCGATCCCGCCTTCGTTGTCGATCACATCGTCGGCTGCGGCGAGACGTGTGGCACGATCGACCTGGGCTGCGATGATGGACAGTATGCGTTCATCGCTGAGCTGGCTGCGGCGTCTGACCCTTTCGATCTGGGTCTCCGGGCGGCAGTCGACCACGCAGATGCGGTTGCAACGTTGTCGGTATGTGCCCGATTCGATCAGTAGGGGCACGGCCAGGATGACATAGGGGGAGTCCGCGAGACGACATTGCCGGTCGCTTTCCGCACGAATCATCGGATGCAGGATCCGCTCCAGCCGCTGACGTGACGCCGGGTCGGAAAAGGCCCGCTCCCGCATTGCCTCGCGGTCCATCGAGCCATCTGCCGTAATGACCTCGTCTCCGAATGCGGCCGCAATCGCCGGCATCGCTGCCCCCTTGGCGGCGGTGAGCTGGTGGGCGATGAGGTCGGTGTCTACGATCGCGACCCCTAGCCGACCAAAGCGGTCTGCCACGGTGCTCTTGCCGCTGCCGATACCACCGGTCAGACCGACGATGAACGGCTTCTCGGCGATCCTCACTGCGCGCATGTCCCTGCCTGCAGGTTCGTGCCGCTTTGCGCTAGCCTGGCGTTCAGGCGCCCGATCGCGCCGGTAGTGCCAGTAATCTCCAGCGCGAAACTGGCCGGATTGCGAGCCGCGATTTCTGCGCCGCGAACCTGGCGGGCCTGAAGGTCTGCGAGATGCTGCCGGGCGCTGGCCTCGGTTCGGAAAAGCCCGAGCGAGATGGCATACTGGTTGGGCCCTTGTTCACGGACGATGAAGAGGTCGGTGATGTCTTGCGCCCGGAGCTGTCGCGCCCGCTCCTCCGCGGCATTCCGCGACCCGGTTGGGGGGATCCGCACCCACCATGAGGCAGGCGGTTCGATCATCTCGGTCGTGATCCGTGGTATCGGGTTCACCGATTCTGCGATGGCAACGATTTCGTCGCGCTCGGATTCGGCCAGGTCGGCATAGGCGACACAGACCAGCGTGGTGTCGTCGGTTTCGGTGGCCACCTCTTCGACCAGCAGGGCGCCGGGCGGGGTCGTCTCGGCGGGCGGATCGGTTGGCTCATCGGCGAGGGTCGATCGGGACGCCCCGGTCGGTGCGATGGCAGGCGCTGCAAGAGGAGTCGGCGTGGACGTGGGCAAGGGCGAGGTAGGAACAGGTGTGGCAGGTGCAGCAGAGGGGGTGTCCAACGGTTGAGCCGTATCGCGGCTCAGCACACTGGTCGGGGTCGTCGGCGATGCCGTGGCGGCACTCCCGCCTGAACTTGTACTGGGCTGTGCAGCGGAAGTGATCGGTGCGACCGGTTCCAGGCGCAAGCGCTCGGGGTTGATCTGGTTGGTCAGCCGCTCGGCCTCGCCTCGCGGCTCGGACGAGCCGAGTAACCCGAACCCGGCGGCGAGTGCGAGCAGATTGAGCAGTAACAGGCAGATGAGCACCAGACGCATGGCCGCTAGCTTAATCGATTGAAGCGGGATCGTGGGCCTGTCCGGCAGGCTTGTAGCGGCTATAAAGCAGCCATCAGCCGATCAGCGGCAGGCCTGTTTCAATCGTTCGTAAGCGGGTGCGTTGCCGCGATGACTGCCAGGCCTTCCAGGACCAGATTGTCGATCTGCCGATACGGGATCTGGAGCACGCTCTCCAGCATCCCGGCTCCGCCGCCATTCAACAGGCACAGGGGATTGCGGCCGGCCTGAATCCCGCGGTACATCCGTTCCACCGCGCCGGCCTGGGCAGCGAGGCAGCCCGAGATGATCGCATCCGCGGTATTGCGTGGGTGCGGGGTGAAGCGTCCGTCTGTGAAAGGGAGTTGCGCGGTATTTCCGGCCAGCGATCGACGCATCAGTTCGGTACCGGGCAGGATCAGCCCGCCCTGGAAGACGCCGTCCTCGTCCAGGTGATCGATGGTGGTCGCCGTGCCGGAGGTCACCACAAGACAGGCCCCGGGATGAAGCGCGCGCGCGCCGATCAGTGCGGCCCAGCGGTCCGCCCCGAGTTGCTCCGGGTTGTCATAGAGATTGCGTACGCCGCAGCGTTGTACCGAGGGCATGATCCATTCCGGACGCCTGCCCGACGGCGACAGGGTCGTCTCTATCTCTTCCGCGATGGCACGACCGGCGACGTTCACGCCCATGATGGCGGCAAGCGGCACGCTACCGATGACGTCGGCCAGGGTCGGGATGTCCGCATGCGTGATCGCCCCCTGGGCGTGCCAGCTTCCGTCACGCCTCAAACCCCACTTGACCCGGGTGTTGCCCGCGTCGATCAGCAGCATCATTGGAGTGACCTCAGCGATACTTCGCCGGACAAGACCCTGACCCTGCCTTCGTCGGTATCGAGCAGCAGCGCCCCGTCGTCGTCTACCCCGATGCATTGGCCAATCAGCTCGCGCCCCTCTCCGAAGATGCGTACTGGCAGGTCGGCAAAGGCATTGCGCTGCTCCCATGCGCCACGCAAGGCTGGAAAACCCGCTGTGGCGTAGGTATCGAGAAGCTGGCTCAGCTCGGTGAGGATCGCGGCCAACACCCGATTACGCTCCGGCGGAGTGGGCAGATGGGCGGCGAGATCGGTGATGCCGGGCTGGCCCTCGATCATCGCATCCACTGGAAGCCTCACATTCATCCCTATGCCGAGGACGGCGGCCGGGGGGCGCCCCCGTATCTGGGTCAACTCGACCAGGATGCCGGCGAGCTTGTCGCCGTAGATCAGCAGATCGTTTGGCCATTTGAGCTGGACGCCTTCCATTCCGAGACGCTCGACCGCACGAGCGACGGCGATGCCAGCGACCAGCGACAATCCGGCCGGAACCGGGGCGCCGGCCTCGAAACGCCATAGCACCGAGAAGGTCAGGCTTGCACCGGGCCAGGATTGCCAGGAGCGGCCGCGACGGCCTCGTCCGGCGTGCTGCTGCTCCGAGGCGACGACATGGATTCGGCCGTCATCCGGCGGCGGTGAGTCCAGCAGGGCCGAGTTGGTCGACCCGCACTGCGCCAGCACGACCACATCGAAGCGGGAAGCGAGCGGACCGAGTAGCGCGCGAATGCGGGGTGCGCTCAGTGCATCGGCGTCGGGAGAAGCAGTATCGGTAGAAGGCGACAAATCGGAGTTTCCGCACAGGATGGTCTGGACGGATTATCCGACAAGCCATCCCGATCGCGTCAACTCGATCGCAAAGTGCCGGGTCGACCGTGGCGACTCGCGAGCGGCGGGTCAGGCGCCGGTGCGCCGGCACCCATCATGTGCGATCCGGTCTCGGGGTCATTGCGCCACTTCGGGGTCGCCGTTGTGCGGGCGGCCGTCGTCTATGCCCAGTTCCTGAATCTTGCGGGTGATCGTGTTGCGTCCGATGCCGAGCAATTGCGCGGCCTCGATGCGTCGGCCGCCGGTCGCGTTGAGCGCGCGCCGGATCAAGGTCCGCTCGAACTCCTGTGTGAGTTTCTCGAACACCTCGCCCGGCTTCGCGGATATCAGGTGGTCGGCCTCGATGCCCAGCCCGGTCGTCCAGTCGGTGCCGGTCTCGGAGACCGGTTGTTCACGCAACTCGGGCGGCAGGTCGGCGACATCGACAACTTGCCCGGGCGCCATCACGGTCAGCCAGTGGCAGAGGTTCTCAAGCTGGCGGACGTTGCCGGGAAAGGGCTGTCCCTGCAGGAACTTCAATGCGGCTTCAGAGATACGCTTGGGCTCCATTCCGAGTTCCTGCGCGCTTTTCTGCAGGAAGTGCCGGACCAGCACCGGGATGTCCTCGCGTCGCTCCCGCATCGGGGGCAGGCGCAGCCGGATCACGTTGAGGCGATGGAACAAGTCCTCGCGGAAAAGCCCCTGTCTGACTCGCTCTTCCAGATCCTGATGGGTCGCCGCGATCACCCGTACATTCGCGCGGATCGGTTGCTGGCCGCCGACGCGATAGAAGTGCCCGTCCGACAAGACCCGCAGCAGCCGGGTCTGCAACTCGGCCGGCATGTCACCGATCTCGTCCAGGAAGAGCGTGCCATTCTCGGCCTGCTCGAAGCGTCCGCGACGCTGGGTGGCGGCGCCGGTGAAGGCGCCGCGCTCATGGCCGAACAGTTCCGATTCGAGCAGGTCGCGAGGAATCGCCGCGGTGTTGATCGCGATGAAAGGTGCATCGCGTCGCGGGCTGTGCCGATGCAGCGCATGGGCGACCAGCTCCTTGCCGGTGCCGGATTCGCCGTTGATCAGCACGGTCGCATGGGATTGAGACAGTCGGCCGATCGCGCGAAAGACTTCCTGCATCGCCGGAGCCTGGCCCAGGATTTCGGGGGCGAGCGCTGTCTCGGTTTCGGCACCAACCTGGTGCGCGCTTTGTTCCAGTGCGCGTCTTACGAGGGTGACGGCCTGATCGACATCGAAAGGCTTGGGGAGGTACTCGAATGCGCCGCCCTGGAATGCGGACACCGCACTGTCCAGATCCGAGTAGGCGGTCATGATGATGACCGGCAGATTGGGCAGGCGTGACTTCACCTTCTGCAACAGGTCCAGGCCGGACTCACCGGGCATGCGGATGTCCGACACCAGCACACTGGGCGGCGCACTGGCAG
The DNA here is from genome assembly GCA_030604735.1 of Azoarcus sp. GTDB lineage: Bacteria > Pseudomonadota > Gammaproteobacteria > Burkholderiales > Rhodocyclaceae > Azoarcus_F. Next base: position 79,553 of record JAUVVG010000011.1, on the reverse strand, counting down.
CATCGAGCGCGTCCAGGGCTTCGTTGGCCGAGGCGAAACTTTCGTGGGCTATGTTCTCCCGGCCAAGGGCTTTTTCCAGCACCCACCGGATGGAGCGATCATCATCAACGATCCAGACTGTTTTCATTCTCTATGCACTATGTTGGTGCGACTCGACGCAGACCTCAGGCACGGTCGGAAATCGGTAGCAATATCGTGAAGCAGGTTCTGCCCGGGCGCGTGTCCACCTCGATCATGCCGTGGTGTTGTTCGACGAAGCTTTGCGCCAGGGACAAGCCCAGACCGCTGCCCCCTTCTCGCCCCGAAACCAGGGGATAGAAGATCTTGTCACGGATTTCGTCCGGGATGCCGGGGCCGTTGTCGATCACTTGCAATTCCAGTGCCAGTTTGAATCGTCGCTTGGCCATCGTGACCTGGCGCGCGACCCGGGTCCGGAACTGGATCTCGCCACAGCCTTGCAGCGCCTGTGCCGCATTGCGGGTGATGTTGAGAATGGCCTGGATAAGCTGCTCGCGGTCGGCAGTGAGCTCGGGCAGGCTGGTGTCGTAGTCGCGCCGCATCGTGATGTCGGGGTATTCGGCCAGCACCAGGCGGCGGACGCGTTCGAGTACGTCGTGGATGTTGAGCAGCCCGGGGCGCATCATGCAGTGGGAGCTCAGCATGCGGTTCATCAAGTCCTGCAGCCGGTCTGCTTCGGCGATGATGACTTCGGTGTATTCGCGCAGCTGCGGGTCGGTGAGCTCGCGCTCGAGCAACTGGGCCGAACCGCGGATTCCGCCGAGCGGATTCTTGATCTCATGTGCGAGGTTGCGGATCAGTTCCCGATTGGCTTGCTGCTGCTGCAGGAGCTGCTCTTCCCGGGCGACGCGCAGCTGTGCGTCCAGCGGTCGGAACTCGAGCAGCAGGCTGACGCCGGAGGCTTCGGCCGGGCTGACCGTGCAGTCCAGGTGCAGGGGCTCGGCCTCGGCGCGCGCGATCTTGAGATCCTGTCCGGTGTAGCTCCAGCTGGTGCGCAGGGTGTTGTCGAGGGCGCTTTCGAGCCCGTGGCTGAGCCCAAGCAAGTGTGTCAGCGGATGTCCGACCAGCTTTCGATGGCTGACCGCGAACAGGTTTTCCGCTCCGGCGTTCATGTAGCGGATGACCAGACTGTCGTCGAGCAGCACGACTGCCGAAGAAAGCAGATCCAGTCCCGCGAACGGGCCGGTGGTAGTCAGGTTGTACGGAAGTCTCGTCATGCTGTCGTGCCGGATGGTTTGCCTTACAGAAAGCAAAACTCACGCCAGGTGACCAGACTATCGGAGCGAGCGGATCTCCCTTTCCAGGGCGTCGATGTTGCGTCGATGAAGGTCGATCTGATCCTGATAGGAGCGGGCCAGCTCGCCGTCGGGGCGGGCTGTCGAGTCTTCCAGCGCACTGCGCGCCGATTCGAGCGCGGCCTGCTCGGCGTCGAGCTCGGATTGCAGGATTTGTCGCCGGGTGTCGTCCCGGGCGCGCTGGGTGCCGGGGGCGACGCGCGGAAAGGAGGATGGGCTCGGGCTCGCGCCAGGCGAAACCGTCGTACTCGGGCGTGATGGGGCCGGAATGGTCGAAAACGGGAGGTCCGGGTTGAGCGGCGTGCAGTTGCGGCTGAGGGAGCGATCGTTGGTATAGGTGACACTGCCATCGGCTGCAACGCACTTGTATACGTTGGCGCCGGCCGGAAAGGCAAGCAGGGAAGAAAGCAAAACGAGCGCAGTGGTGATCCTCATGGGGCGAAGGGTTCCTGTGTGTCGAGTGGCATACCCGGCCTGATTAGACCCGATAAAAAAGGGACGGGCAATGCCCGTCCCTTCGTTAACGCTCGAACCGACGCCTGGATTACAGGCTGTAGTACATGTCGAACTCGACCGGGTGCGTGGTCATGCGCAGGCGATTGACTTCTTCCATCTTGAGCTCGATGTAGGCATCGATGAAGTCGTTCGAGAACACGCCGCCACGGGTCAGGAACTCACGGTCCGCGTCGAGGGCTTCCAGCGCCTGGTCGAGGCTGGTGCAGACGGTCGGGATCAGCGCGTCCTCTTCCGGCGGCAGGTCGTACAGGTTCTTGTCGGCCGGGTCGCCCGGGTGGATCTTGTTCTGGATACCGTCCAGGCCCGCCATCATCAGCGCGGCGAAGCACAGGTAGGGGTTGGCCATCGGATCCGGGAAGCGCGACTCGATGCGGCGACCCTTGGGGTTGGCCACGTACGGGATGCGGATCGAGGCCGAGCGGTTACGGGCCGAGTAGGCCAGCTTGGTCGGGGCCTCGTAGTGCGGCACCAGACGCTTGTACGAGTTGGTCGACGGGTTGGTGATCGCGTTCAGCGCGCGGGCATGCTTGATGATGCCGCCGATGTAGTACAGCGCGGTATCGGACAGGCCGGCATAGCCGTTGCCTGCGAACAGGTTCTGGCCGTCCTTCCAGATCGACTGGTGGACATGCATGCCGGAGCCGTTGTCGCCGACGATGGGCTTGGGCATGAAGGTCGCGGTCTTGCCGTACTGGTGCGCGACGTTGTGCACGATGTACTTGAGCAGTTGGGTCCAGTCGGCGCGCTTGGTCAGCGTGCTGAACTTGGTGCCGATCTCGCACTGGCCGGCGTTGGCGACTTCGTGGTGGTGAACTTCGACCGGGACGCCGCAGGATTCGAGCGCGAGCACCATCGCGGCGCGGATGTCGTTCAGCGAGTCGACCGGCGGGACCGGGAAGTAGCCGCCCTTGACACGCGGACGGTGGCCGGTGTTGCCCCCTTCGAACTTGTCGGCGGTGGACCATGCGGCTTCTTCGGAGATGATCTTGCTATAGACGCCGGACATGTCCACCGACCACTCGACCGAGTCGAAGACGAAGAACTCGGGCTCCGGCCCGAAGAACACGGTGTCACCGATGCCGGTGCTCTTGAGGTAGGCCTCGGCACGGTTGGCGATCGAGCGCGGGTCGCGGTCGTAACCCTTGCCGTCGGACGGTTCGATCACGTCGCAGGTCAGCACCAGCGTGGTTTCATCGTAGAACGGATCGATATACGCGGTGTCGGCGTCCGGCAGCAGGATCATGTCCGAAGCCTGGATGCCCTTCCAGCCGGCGATCGACGAGCCGTCGAACGGGTGGCCGTGCTCGAAATGGTCTTCTTCGAATGCCGACACCGGCAGTCCGACGTGCTGTTCCTTGCCCCGGGTATCGGTAAAGCGCAGATCCACGAAGCGAACTTCGTTTTCCTGGATCATCTTCATGACTTCTTGTGAGTTCATATTCACTCCTGATGAGATGTGGCGAAAGGGCTAACGGTAAAACTTCCGGTGAGCGGGGAAAAGCATAACTCGTGCCAATCCATGCCGACGATGGGACGCTGTCGTGTCGATATCGACCAAACCGTGTCCGCAAGCAGCAAGCTTCCCGACAGCAATCGCACGTGGCGCGACGATACGCCGGTTCATCGCCGCACGCCATAGTGCGGACAGGCCGGAACACGGTTAAATGCACCAAGAGTGTGCGTGTGAATAGAAGTGCGCCCCATTACTGTGCGTCCTGCACGAAAAAGGTGATTGCACGGTACTCCGGTCGGTGATGAATCAGTGCGCCGGTGCGTTCCTTCAGTGCGCGTGGGTCGAGCTCACGCCAGGTTCGGGCAGGCAGCATGACTTCGACCTCGACGCGGTGGCCGAGATAATGGATCTGTACCCGCGACGGCGTCACCCCACCCCCTAGCAGGCCGGCGATGTCTGTCCTGACTTCGGTACGCTCGGGTAGGCGCCCCGGTGGCGGAGTCTGCAGGTCGGTGTCGTCTTCCGGGTCGATATGGACCAGGATGTCACGCACATCGGGATGGGCGGCGCGGATGCGGAAGTACACCGAGTCCGAGATCCGATGCCCTTCTGAGACGGTAATTCTCGGGTCTACCTGGATATGGGCATCGCACAGCACTCGGTCGGCCATACGGCGGGTACGCATGTCGTGCAGGCCGATCACGCCTGGTGTGGCCAGGATGGTGGCGCGGATCTTGGCTAGTTCGCTTTCGGACAAACCTGTATCGACCAGCTCGCGCAGGGCCCGCCAGCACAAGCGTATGCCCATGTTCAGGATCAGAAAGCCGACCACCGCGGCCGCGAGCGGCTCCAGGAAGGGATAGCCGGCGAGGCTGCCGCCGATACCAACCGCGACCACTAGTGACGAGGCGGCGTCGGAGCGGGCATGCCAGGCGTTGGCCTCCAGCACCGGAGCCTTCAGCCTGCGCGAGGCGGCGAGGGCGAAACGGAAAAGGGCTTCCTTGATGATCAAGGTGAGGAGTGCCATGTAGAGCGCCGCCTGATGAATCGGCGGGGCCTCGTCCATGTGCTGGAGTCGTACCCCGGAACTCCACAGAAAACCGAACCCGACCGCGCCCAGGATCGCGCCGAGAATCAGTGTGGCGGCGGTCTCGTAGCGGCCATGCCCGTAGGGGTGATTGGTATCGGCCGGGTCTGCGCCTTTGCGCGCGGCCAGCAGGACCATCAAGTCGGTGAACAGATCGGACAGGGTATGGGCCGCGTCGGCGACCAGACTGAAGGCGTTGGCGAAAATGCCGATCACGAATTGCCCCAACGCGAGCGAAGCGTTGGTGAAGATGGCGACCAAGGTGACTCGCTGTATCCCGCGGGCGCGCCTGGGGTCGGTAGCGCTGATCGAATCGGCGGGGCTTGGCTTCATGGGGGCGGGTTGGCGGTATACTTGTCAATCTTCAGATTCTATCCGGATGACAGTCATGGGCAAACTAAGTGACCTGCTCGCCCTCGCCCGCGAGCGTGCGCAACAGATGAGCCTGCCCTATGCGGGCGCGCTGACACCGGCCGAGGCCTACGAGGTCTGGCAGCTTGCGCCGGGCGCCCGGCTGGTGGATGTGCGCACCCGTGCCGAATGGGACTGGGTCGGCAGGGTGCCGGATGCGGTCGAGATCGAATGGTTGACTTATCCGGGCAGCAAACCCAACCCGTCCTTTCTGGCCCAGCTCAAGCGTGAGGTCGACCCGGAGGCGCTGGTGATGTTCCTGTGTCGTTCGGGGGGGCGCTCCGATCAGGCCGCCCGGGTCGCGCTCGAGGCGGGCTATCTCGAGGCCTACAATGTGCTGGAGGGTTTCGAGGGCGACAAGGATGCGCAAGGGCATCGCAACCGGGTGGGCGGCTGGCGCTACGCCGGGCTACCCTGGCAACAAGGCTGAAACGCTGCGCCGGCTGGCTTTCATGGCTGCCTCGGCTTGAAACGGCCGCCTTCGAACGCCATCTGCTCAGTCATTATCGGACTGCAACCGCCGCCAGCGAGCGTGGTCCGAATCCTTTGAACTCCAAGAGATAAAAGCCATGCAAGTCGCGACCATCAGTTTCGATCGTTTCAACTCGCTGCAGGACGACGAGGCCCAGGCCAGGATACGCGCCGCCCGTGCCCGGCTGGGCGACCGCGCGGTGCTGCTGTGTCACCATTACCAGCGGGCCGACGTCTATCAGCATGCCGACCTGACCGGCGACTCGCTGAAGCTGGCCAAGCTCGCCTCGCAGACTTCGGCTGAATACATCGTGTTCTGCGGCGTGCATTTCATGGCCGAAGTGGCCGACATCATGTCCCAGCCCCATCAGATCGCGATCCTGCCGGATCTGGCGGCCGGTTGTTCCATGGCCGACATGGCCAACCTGGCCAAGGTGACGCGTTGCTGGCGCGAGCTGACCGAGGTTCTTGGGATGCCGGACGACCTGATCACGCCGGTGACCTACATCAACTCGGCTGCCGACCTGAAGGCCTTCTGTGGCGAGCATGGCGGCATCGTGTGCACCTCGACCAATGCGCCGACCATTCTCGACTGGGCTTTCGCGCAGCGCGAGAAGGTCTTGTTCTTCCCCGACCAGCATCTCGGCCGCTGGACCGGCTACAAGAAGGGCATCCCGCTGGAGAAAATGGTGGTGTGGGATCCGGATCTCGAATACGGCGGCCTCACTCCGGAGCAGATCCGGGATGCCAAGGTGATCCTGTGGAAAGGCCACTGCTCGGTGCACCAGATGTTCCAGGAAAGCCACATCCGTCGCTGGCGCATGCAGCATCCGGACGGTCTGGTGATCTCTCATCCGGAGAGCAGTCTGGAGGTCTGCCAGAACTCGGACTATGTCGGTTCGACCGAGTACATCATCAACACGATCAAGGCCGGCGCGCCCAACACGCGCTGGCTGGTCGGTACCGAGTTGAACCTGGTCAACCGCCTGGCCGAAGAGATGAAGCCCGAAGGCAAAACCGTCCAGTTCATGGCGCCTACCGTGTGCATGTGCTCGACCATGCAGCGTATCGACCCGCAGCACCTGGCGTGGACGCTGGAGAATCTGGCTGACGGCAACGTGGTCAATCGGATCAGCGTACCCGAGCACGAGGCCGAACTGGCCAAGGTCGCACTGGAGCGGATGCTCGCCGTCTCCTGAACGACGCGGGCTCAGGCCCGGATGAAGTCGGCGATGTCGGCGTCGAGCCTGAGCGCGTTCAACGCCGACTCGTCCGGTAATTGCGGGCGGTCGCGCTCGACATTGACCATGCACAGGAAGCCGAACGGAGCGGACCCGCTCGCGCGGAACTGATGCCAGGTCATCGCCGGGATCGTGACCAGATCGAATGGCTGCAGATCGTGAATCCGGTCGCCTACCAGACAGCGGCCGCTGCCGTTCAAAACCATCACCGCATGCTCGTGTTCATGGCGCTCCAGGGTGGAGTGCCCGCCCGCTGCGACCTCGAAGTAGCGCAACTCGCACGCCAGCCCTTCGGTCCGGAACAGCAGCTGGCGGGTGATGTCCTTGAACGGTGCTGCGCCTTCTGGCTTGTAGGCCAGCAGTTCGACCGCGTCCCAGCGAAACCCGGGCAGGGCTTGGCGGTGTGTCGACTCGGCCATGTTTTCGTCCCGTCCAGTCGATTGGCCAGGCGTCGCTTCCAGTGCTGCCGACGACGTGCCAGGACTTGCCCGATCGCGTGGGCCGGAGGCGGGCGATGCGTTCTGCACGCGGGCGGGATCGAGGGAGGGCATTGCTTGCCGCGGCTTGGTCGTCATGGGCGGGACTCCTCCGCCTGCGCCTTGACCCGGTTGACGAACTCGCGGGCAGCGGTCTCGATGTCGTCTGCTTCCAGCAGGGCGCCGCCTATCAGCAGCATCACATCATTGCCATAGAAGGCCAGCAATTCGTCGATGCGGCTCGGTTGAATGCCACCGGCCGGCACCGGCATCGCCGGCGCGAGGGTGTGCCAGGGGTGGCGGGCCGTATCCGCGACCGCCCGGCACAGCTCGGGGCTGAAGCTGAAACGGCCGCCATGGTTGGGGTAGATCACAGCGTCGGCGCCGGCCAGCCGGAACAGTTTGCCGAGCAGGAGCGGTGGGGCGATTTGGCCTGCGCCGGCCAGCGCCGGGTGGGCCAGGATGGGCAGGCCTTGCTCCGTCAGTTCCTGAAGCGCACCCATGCCGGACACCATCGGGGCGAGCAGGATGGCACCGACACCGGCGCCTCGGGCCGCCTCCAGCTGTGCCAGTTGTCGCGCCGGGCCGCCGGTCAGGCTGGGCGCATACAGGGTACGATGACCGGTCCGGGCATTGGCCTCGGCGACAGCGTGCTGTATCGCCGCGACACGTTCGGCGAACGGTGCGCTGTGCTGGTCGGCCAGGCCGTGGTCGTCCTTGATCAGGTCGATGCCGGCATGAGCGAAACTGCGGGCCAGCGAGGCCAGTTCGGAGATGGTGCTGCCTTGTGGCTTGAGTGCGGTACAGGTCATCGCGCGACCGTGGGCGCCGGTGAGCCGACGCAAGCCTTCTATGCCGAAGCGGGGGCCGCCAAAGCGCCCGGCCGTGCTCGCACTGATCTCGATATCGAGCAGTTCGACGTCCGGGTGCAATGAACTGTTGCCGAACAACATGTTCATCAGTTGACCAGCCTCGAATCCGGTCGTCTCGCTGGCCAACGCGATTGTTACCTGGAAATGGCCAGGTCGGTCGGGCTGGATGTCTGTCACCTGGCCGAGCACACAGTCGGACACCCGCGTATTGCGCACCGCATGGGGCGGCATTTCGATGCTTTGTTCGACCGCGATTGCCCGGGCTCGAGTCTCGACATCGGCCGGCGAGGCGGCGAGGCGGTAGGTGACCTGCATTCTGTCCATCGGGATTTGTTATAAATGGGATGACGACGATTATACCGGGCGGTCCGACTGATGCCGTCCGCGGCGGAGCTTGCGAGATGAAACTCAAGATTTGCACCTACAATATTCACAAGGGATTCTCACAGTTCAACCGACGCATGATGATCCATGAACTGCGTGAGCGCTTGCGCGCACTCGATGTCGATCTGGTGTTCCTGCAGGAGGTGCAGGGTCTGAACATGCGCCATGAGATCACCCATGTCGACTGGCCGGCGAACCCGCAGCACGAGTTCCTGGCCCAGGAGGTCTGGCACCAGACCGCCTACGGACGCAATGCGGTGTACGACCATGGCCATCATGGCAACGCGATCCTGAGCCGCTACTCGATCTTGTCCGAGCACAACCAGGATGTGTCCGACCACCGTTTCGAACGTCGAGGGCTGTTGCACTGTGTGGTCGAATTGCCCGGAATCGATCAGCCAGTCCACTGCGTCTGTGTCCATCTCGGCCTGATGGCGCGCAGCCGGCGACGCCAGATGGAGGCGCTGGCCGAGCGCATGGAGCAGCTCGCGCCGGGTGATGCGCCGCTGATCATCGCTGGCGATTTCAACGACTGGCGCAACCGGGCCGACGAACTGCTGGCGCGGCGTCTGGGCCTGGCCGAGGTCTTTCAGCAAGGCGCAGGCAGGATCGCCAAGAGCTTTCCGAGCCGGGCGCCGGTGCTCAGCCTGGACCGGATCTACGTACGGGGTTTCGACGTCGCCTCGGCGGCAGTGCATAGCGGCCAGCCCTGGTCCAGGATCTCCGACCACGCCGCACTGACCGCGGAACTGGAGACCCCCAGTTGAGCGCGGGATTCCTCGAGGGGAACCGGGTCGTCCTGCTCGAGGGTGGAGGGGCTTACTTCGCGGCGCTCGAGGCAGCGATCGATGATGCGGAAAGCGAAATCCATCTCGAAAGCTACATTTTCGAGCCGGACGAGACCGGTCTCCGGATCGCGGCGGCACTGAGCCGTGCCGCAGCCCGCGGGGTGGCAGTACATGTGCTGGTCGATGGTTTCGGGGGGCGCCCGTTCGTCGATACCTTGCACGACCAGCTGATTGCAGCCGGGGTCCGGGTGTTGATCTATCGGCCCGAGATTCGCGCAATGTCGTTGCGCCGCCACCGTTTGCGCCGGCTTCATCGCAAGCTGGTCACGGTCGATGCCCGGCTGGCCTTCGTCGGGGGCATCAACATCATCGACGATGTGCCCAGGGGCGGGCCGGACGCACCGCGCCATGATTACGCGGTGCAGGTGGAAGGGCCCCTGCTGGCCGACATCGTCGCCAGCGTGCGCCGGCTGTGGTGGCTGGTGTCGTGGGTCAACCTCAAGCGGCGTGAAGAGCGTGCGCCGCGGTTGGCGCCTCGCGCCGAACCGAGTGGCGACGTGCGGGCGGCCTTTCTGATCCGGGATAACCTCGGACATAGGCGGGACATCGAGGAGGCTTACCTGCAAGCGATCGCGACCGCCGAGCGCGAGGTCATCATCGCCTGCGCCTATTTCTTCCCCGGGCGGCGGTTTCGTCAGGCATTGACGATCGCGTCCCAGCGCGGTGTGACCGTGATCGTGTTGTTGCAAGGGTTGTCGGATCATCCGATGCTGGCCTATGCGACCAAGGCCTTGTACCGCTACTTTCTGGACAACCGCATTCGCCTGTTCGAATACCATCAGAGCTATCTGCATGCCAAGGTGGCGGTTGCCGACAGTCGTTGGGCCACCGTCGGTTCGAGCAATATCGACCCGTTCAGTCTGCTGCTCGCCCGCGAAGCGAATCTGGTCATCGAGGACGCGCGTTTCGCGGCCCGGCTGCGCAGTAGCCTGCTGCGCGCGATGGACGAAGGCTCGGTCGAGTTGCGGGCAGAGGATTGGCGCAAGTTGCCGCTGTTGCGCCGCATGGCGACCTGGCTTGCCTATCAGGGCGTGCGCCTGGCGATCGGCATCGCCGGCTTTCGTGGCAAGCACTGAGCGTCGTCAGCGCTCAGCCACGCGTCAGTACGATGGGGCGCTTGGCGGAGATCACACCGGTGTTGACGCCGGCCCAGTTGAGGCCACCGAACAGGCGTGCGTACTCGATCTTGACGCACCGATCCATCACCACCTGGAGCCCGGCCGCCTCGGCGCGGGCCACGGCTTCTTCGTTGATGACCCCCAGCTGAAGCCACAGGGTCTTCGCGCCGATCGCGATCGCCTCGTCGACCACCGGCATCACGTCCTCGGGTTTGCGGAAGACATCGACCATATCGACCGGGACCGGGATGTCGCGCAGGCTGGGATAGCATTTCTGGCCGAGGACTTCGTCATAGGCCGGGTTGACCGGAATGATGGTGTAACCCTGGTCCAGCATGTACTTGGCGGCAAAGAAGCTCGGTCTGTGCCAGTTGGCGGACAACCCGACCACCGCGATGCTGCGGGTTTCGGTCAGGACGCGGCGAATGCCCGCGATGTCGTCGATCATGTCTGTCTCCGTGGGTCGTCGTTGGTCGCAGGCACGCCTGCCGTCGGGGTGTGCGGTACGAATGGGCTCGCCTGGGAATGGATCCGCGCCGGTATCGCGGCGATGTTCCAGTGCCGGACTGCCCAGTCGCGAATCGTCGCGAGCGTGGCCGTCTCCAGTTCGTCGGGCGGATTCTGACCCAGAAAGCGCAGCGCCGCCAGCCAGGCAGCACCGGGATCGAGCGGATCGACCGCTGCGGCCAGGGTCTGCTTGGAGAGTTTCTCGCCGGCGGCATTGACCACCACCGGCAAGTGGGCGTAGCGGGGGGGCGTGATGCCGAGCAAGCGCTGGAGGTGCAATTGTCGCCCGGTCGAGTTCAGCAAGTCGGCGCCCCGCACGACGTCGGTGACCCCGGCTGCGGCATCGTCGACGATGACGGCGAGCTGGTAGGCATACTGACCATCGGCCCGGAACACCACGAAGTCGCCGACTTCGTCGCCAAGGCATTCCCGCTGCGGGCCCTGGACGCGATCCTCGAACACTACGATGGCGTCATCCACCCTTACCCGCCAGGCGCGGGCAGTCCGCCCCTGCGGCAGGCCATTGCGACAGGTCCCGGGATAGATGCGGGAGCCATCCGGCGCGATGGCCGAATCGGCGATCTCGCGTCGCGAACAGGCGCAGGGAAAGACCTCAGCGTTCGCCTGCAAGTGCTCGAACGCGGCCCGGTAGGCCTCCTCGCGCTGGCTCTGGGTGACGATGTCGCCATCCCAGTCCAGGCCGAAATGCGCTAGCGTCGTCATGATGGATTCGGTCGCGCCCGGCACGCAACGCGGGCGGTCGAGATCCTCGATGCGCAGCAACCAGCGCCCGCCGACATGCCGGGCATCCAGATAACTTCCGATCGCGGCCACCAGCGAGCCGAAGTGGAGCGGGCCGGTCGGGGAAGGGGCGAAGCGGCCGATGTAGCCGGCCGAATGTCGGGGGCCTGTATTGGCGTTCCGATCAGTCATGCGTGATCGTGGCGCCAATGTTGGCTGTCATCATGAGTGTTTTTTTCAAAGATCAGATCGAGACTACTGCCGCAACATACGAACATTATCGAACCTGAGGTTGGGGTTCAGACAGCCGGGCGCAGGGATTCCTGTTCTGTTTCCAGGCTCCACACATCGGCAACCACGACACGAAACGCGCGGATCAGCGGGTCGTTGGCGCGGCGGCGCAGGTAGGCGAGCTTCAAGGGAATAGAAGGAAGCACCACCGGCAGCTCGTATGCGCTGTCCTGCTCGTCGCCAACGATGCCGGCGCGCACGATACCCAATCCGACTCCAGCGCGCACGAGTTCGATGAGCGCGTCTTCCTGGTTGGCGAGCAAGGTGCTGCTGGGTTCGCATCCGTGGGCGTGGAACAGCGCCCGCATGGCCTGGAAGTAAGCACAGTCGGGCGAGGTGAATACCCACGGCAGTTGCGACAGGGTGGGGATGTCACCCGCGCCGATCTGGGCGCTCATTGCCTTCGGCGCAACGACAACCAACTCTTCGTCACACAAGTGGAGCACGCTCATCTCGGGGTCGTCGAGGGTGCCGGAGATGAACGCAGCATCGAGTTTACCGACGCGCAGGGCGGGCAGGTTGGCCGCGGTGGAACCCGCCAGAATCGCGACATCGAGACGCGCATGGCGCTCCGCCAGGCCGGCTTGCAGTGCAGCGATGCGCAGGAATCGCGCATCGGAATTGAGGCCGATGCGGATGCTGCCGATGAGTTCGTCGTGCAGACCGCGCGCCTGCTGCAACAATGCGCCGGCCGCATTCAATACCTGATGTGCGTGCGATAGCAGTTCTTCGCCGGCAGCGGTCAGGCGCATGCCCTTCGGGGTGCGATCGAACAACTCGAGACCCAGCGTCTCCTCGAGTGCCTTGATCTGCGCGCTGATGGCTGGCTGGCTGGTGAAAAGGCGCTCGGAGGCGCGACTGAGGTTGCGCTCCTCGGCGACGGCGACGAAGGTTCGAAGGTGGTAGAGCTCCATAGGGGCGTTCCTGCTGAAGTCGGCGTTCATCCCTTCGGGTAGTAAAGCGCAAAGTTCGCTCGGACGCCATCGGCTTTTCGGAATATCGGCTTCGGAATAAACGATTGGATAGGACGAAGCGATGTTGCCATGCTGTTATCAAAACCAGCATGGAGAAGAATCATGAACAAGAGTCTGCACCTATATCTTACGCGCCCCGAGGCGCCCGAGTTGAGCGGCCGGTTGCGCGCCCTCGTCCAGCAAGCCCGGGAGAGAATCGGGCTGTGGGTCGCGCGCAGCAATCAGCGTCGCGAATTGTACGAACTCGATGACCGCATGCTGCGTGACATTGGCATCAGCCGCGAGCAGGTGCTGGCGGAGGCGGACAAGCCGTTCTGGCGGTGATCCTTGCTTGGCCGCCCCAGGCAGGTGTTACACGTTGAACAAGAAGTTCAACACATCGCCATCCTTCACCACATAGTCCTTGCCTTCGGCGCGCATCTTGCCCGCTTCCTTGGCGCCGGTTTCGCCCTTGTACTGGATGAAGTCGTCGAAGGCGATGGTCTGGGCGCGGATGAAGCCGCGCTCGAAATCGGTGTGGATGACGCCGGCGGCCTGGGGTGCGGTATCGCCGACGTGGATGGTCCAGGCGCGGACTTCCTTTACGCCTGCGGTGAAGTAGGTCTGCAGGCCGAGCAGCTTGTAGCCGGCCCGGATCAGGCGGTCGAGGCCGGGTTCGTCCAGGCCCATCGACTCGAGAAACTCGTGCTTGTCCGCGTCTTCGAGGTCGGCGATCTCGGCTTCGATCGCAGCACAGAGCGCGACGACTTCCGCACCTTCGGCCGCGGCATGGGCCCGGACAGCGTCAAGGTGAGGGTTGTTCTCGAAGCCGTCTTCGGCGACGTTGGCAGCATACAGCACCGGTTTGGCGGTGATCAGGCAGAACGGCTTGAGGCTGGCCCACTCCTCCTTGGCCAGATTGAGCGCACGCACCGGCCTGGCCTCGTTCAACTGGGCGAGGCACTTCTCCAGCACCCCGACCAGGATCCTGGCGTCCTTGTCACCGGCGCTGGCCGGCTTGCGGTAGCGGTTGAGCGCTTTTTCGACGGTCGCCATGTCGGCCAGCGCGAGCTCGGTATCGATCACTTCGATGTCACGTATGGGATCGATCGACCCTGATACGTGCACCACGTTGTCATCGGCGAAGCAGCGCACGACATGGACGATCGCATCGGTCTCTCGGATATTGGCGAGAAACTGGTTGCCCAGGCCTTCGCCCTTGGAGGCCCCCGCGACCAGACCGGCGATGTCGACGAACTCGACGATCGCCGGCTGGATCTTCTGCGGCTTCACGATCTCGGCCAGCCTGGCCAGACGCGGGTCCGGCACTTCCACGATGCCGACGTTGGGCTCGATGGTGCAGAACGGATAGTTTTCGGCCTGGATGCCGGCTTTGGTGAGGGCGTTGAAAAGGGTCGACTTGCCGACATTGGGCAGGCCGACGATTCCGCATTTGAGGCTCATCTTGGTCGAAACTCCGTGAAACGGGGCGATGCGGATCCGCGATCGCAAAGCGCCGATTGTACCTTGCCGCCCTGCCTCACCAAAGGAGATTCCCGCGCCGGCTTGGCCTTGCACCCGCTTTGCAGCCTACAATCGGCAGCAGCGTCGCTGCCGGCGATGGTGCCGGCATGGAACCGAGGAGACAAGGACAGACATGGGTATGACATTCATAGAAGCAGTGGACAGGCAGATCGAACATGCAAGCCGCACCGGGGCTCTGCAGCCGGTGCAGTCGGAGGAGGTTGGTATCCAGGACCAGGGCTTGCCGTTCCGGCTGCGTTGGGTATCGTCGCTCGCGGTCAAGGACGCGGCCAAGGTGGCGATTCCGGGTGGCCCCAGGGATCCGAACTTCAACCCGTTCAAGTCACCCGAGCCGGCGCTGACCGTCGGCCCTGTCGGGGAGGAACATGTCGCGATCCTGAACAAGTTTCCGATCTGCCATCGTCACCTGGTGCTGGCACGGCGCGAGTTCGAGGAGCAACTGTGCCCATTGTCGGTGAGCGATTTTTCGTCGCTGGCGCGGATCATCGGCGAGTGTGGCGGACTCGGTCTCTACAACGGCGGCGCCGAGGCCGGGGCCAGCCAGCGTCACAAGCATGTGCAGTGGATTCCGCGCGAGGAGGGCAATGCCAGTCTCGACCTGTATCTTCCCGGGCTGCCTGCAGACGCTCCGGAGCACGGTGTGGCGACCCACGCGTTGCTCTCGGCGAGGCACGTTTTCGTGCGGGTGGTGGTGGGCCAGGGCGTGGCGGTGGAAAGGTCGGCCGACAGCATGCATGCCGGCTTTGTGAGGGCGCTGGATATGCTGGGCCTGAAACCGGGGGAGGACGGTCTGCTGCCGCCGTTCAATCTGCTCGTCAGTGATGGCTGGATGCTGGTGGTGCCGCGCAGCGCCGAGTGTTTCGAGGGCGTCTCGATCCCGGCGGCAGCCTATGGCGGCACGCTCTATGTCCGTCATCCGGAGCAGCTTGAACGTATCCGCGAAGTCGGGCCGCTGGCGGTGCTGGCGGCGGTTGGCTCTCAGTAGATAAAAGCCCGATCAGGCCGGGTCTTTGCGGCCCGCGCCGGGTTTGCGTGCGTTGATCTGGGTTGCGGCGGTGTTGAGCTGTCCCTGGGCCAGCAGGGGCCAGGCCGAGAGGGCGCGATCGATCGCTTCGTCGATCAGTCCCTGCTCCTCGCGCCCGGGGCGCTTGAGGACGAAATTGATGACTTCATTGCGGTTGCCCGGATGTCCGATGCCGATGCGCAGTCGCCAGAAGTCCTGGGTGCCGCAATGGGCCGTGATGTCCTTCAGGCCATTGTGTCCGCCCAGTCCGCCGCCGAACTTGAGGCGCAGTTGACCGGGCGGGATGTCCAGCTCGTCATGGACGACGAGCATTTCAGCCGGGTCTATCCGGTAGAAGCGGGCAAGGGCACCAACGGCCTGACCGGAACGGTTCATGAAGGTCTGCGGCATCAGCAGATGCGGGCCTGCCGGCGGCGCCTTGGCGACGAAACCGTGGAAGCGGCTTTCGTGGGCGAAACGAGCGCCGAGCTTTTCCGCGAGGCGCTCACAAAACCAAAACCCGGCGTTATGCCGGGTTTCGGAATACTCGGCCCCGGGGTTACCGAGGCCGACGATCAGGCGGGGGGCCGAGCCCGTCATCCTGGTGGTGTCGAGGGACGTGCCCGGGCCGATCCGGATCAGGCCTCTTCGGCGCCTTCGTCAGCAACGGCACCGCCACCGGTCTTGAGCGCGGTCGCAACGACCGGGTCGCCTTCACCATGGTGAACGACTTCGACGCCAGCCGGCAGCGACAGGTCGGACACGTGGATGGACTGATCCGCTTCCAGGTTCTTGAGGTCGACTTCGATGAACTCGGGAAGGTCCTTGGGCAGGCAGGCCACGTCGATTTCGTTGATCACGTGGGAAATCATCTGCGCCCCCAGCTTGACCGCGGGCGACACTTCGGCGTTGACGAAGTGCAGCGGCACCTTCAGGTGCAACTTCTCGGTGGCGCTGACGCGCTGGAAGTCGAGGTGCAGCACCTGCTGCTTGAACGGATGCCACTGGGCATCACGCAGCACGACGGATTCCTTGGTGCCATCGACATTCGCAGTCAGGATGGACGAGTGAAAGGCTTCCTTGCGCAAGGCATGATATAGCTCGTTGTGGTCCAGGGTGACCGCAACGGGGTCCTGGTTGGCACCATAGATGATGCCCGGCAGTTGGCCGGCGCGACGCAGGCGGCGGCTCGCACCCGTGCCCTGTTCCACGCGCTTGTTGGCCTTGAATTCGATTTGCATTGCTTTACTCCTGGTTGAGGCAGATCCGTCCGCGACCAGACGGATGGGTTGAGGTCGGCAGCCATGCCGGCTGCCGACCGGGTTCATTCCATGAACAACGAGCTGACTGATTCCTCGTTGCTGATCCTGAGCATGGTGTCGGCCATCAGCGACGCGACCGATATCTGGCGTATGCGCGGACAGTTGCGCGCATCGTCACGCAGCGGGATGGTGTCGGTGACGACCAGTTCGTCGAGGTCGGAGTCGGCGATGCGGGCGGCGGCGGCGCTGGACAACACCGCATGGGTGCAGTAGGACAGCACCCGCCGTGCGCCGTTCTCCTTCAGCGCGGTCGCCGCCTTGCACAAGGTGCCGGCGGTGTCGACGATGTCATCCATGATCACACAGGTGCGATCCTTGACCTCGCCGATGATATTCATGACTTCGGAAACATTGGCCTTGGGACGGCGCTTGTCGATGATCGCCAGATCGCATTCGAGGCGCTTGGCGAAGGCCCGGGCACGGACCACGCCGCCGACGTCGGGCGAGACCACCAGCAAGTCGTCGTACTTCTGCTTGTCGAGGTCGGCGAGCAGGACCGGGGCGGCGTAGACGTTATCCACCGGAATGTCGAAGAAGCCCTGGATCTGGTCGGCATGCAGGTCCATGGTCAGCAGACGCTGGACCCCGGCGGCCTGCAGCATGTTCGCGACCACCTTGGCCGTGATCGGCACCCGCGCCGAGCGCGGGCGACGATCCTGGCGGGCATAACCGAAGTAGGGCATGGCCGCGGTGATCCGACCGGCCGATGCCCGCTTGAGCGCATCGACCAGCACCAGCAGTTCCATCAGGTTGTCGTTGGTCGGCGCGCAAGTCGGCTGCAGGACGAAGATGTCCTTGCCGCGCACGTTCTCGAGGAGCTCGACGTTGACCTCGCCATCGGAAAAGCGGCCTACCGTAGCCGAACCGAGGGTGATTCCCAGTCTGCGCACGACATCCGCTGCGAGCTTGGGGTTGGCGTTGCCGGTGAAGACCATCAGGCTGCCACGGGGCATGACCGGTTCTCCAATGCCGAAAAATGACAATGACGTTGCTACAAACGAATCGGGCAGGCGCGAGGCCTGCCCGGGGGTATGGCTGGGGAGGAAGGATTCGAACCCTCGAATGCCGGAATCAAAATCCGGTGCCTTAACCGACTTGGCGACTCCCCAATAAACCTGTTCCGCTCATCGATCGAGCCAGTGATGAAGCGGATGCCTCGCAAGCGACCCGACGTTCCATGCCTGCCACGCGGGTGGGCATTGTCGCACGATCTCCGCGGCGGTGGTATCGTCTCCCACCTCGGCAAAAACACATGCGCCCGAACCGGTCATTCTTGCAGGGGCATGCCGCCCTAGCCACTCGACGACTGCGCCGACTTCCGGGTAGGTCTCGCAGGCCACGGCCTGGAGATCGTTTCGGGTGACGCGCGAAGCGAAGTCCGCAATTCTGATGGGTTCCGAATTTCTCGTCAACTGTTGCGACGCAAATATTTCAGCGGTCGGGACATGGCAGGCCGGCCACACCACGACGTAGCGGGCCGGTGGCAGGGGGAGTGGCGAGAGGCGCTCGCCGATACCCTCGACGAAGGCGTCCTGCCCGAACAGGAAAAACGGCACGTCCGCCCCCAGCGACAAGCCGATCTCGGCAAGGTCTTGACGGGCCAGGCCGGTTTGCCATAGCCGGTTGAGCGCGATCAGCGTCGTCGCCGCGTCGGAGCTTCCGCCACCGAGACCGCCTCCCATGGGAAGCCGCTTGTCGATCGAGATTTCCGCGCCGAAGCGCGTAGCTGTGCGTCGCTGAAGGGCGCGTGCCGCCTTGATCGTGATGTCGTCCTCCTCCCGGACACCGGGCAAGGTGGAGGTGCGGCGAAGGAGTCCATCGTCGCGCCTCACGAAAGACAGCAGATCATGCCAGTCGAGCAGCCTGAAGGCGGACTGGAGCAGATGGTAACCGTCGTCACGACGACCGACCACGTGCAGGAAGAGGTTGAGCTTGGCCGGTGCCGGACAGTTGTCCAGGCGGTTCAGGGCAGGGCTATCCATTCGTCTATGATCAGTCGTACGCGCGCCTCGCCGCGGCTCGCTTCGATTCTTCGGACCGGTGCATCGGGCTCGTCACCGGCGTACTCGGCGTAGTCGATCAGCCAGCCCTCGTCGGACACACGGGCGGGGCGACCGGCGCCGTCTACCAGCAGGACGCGCGCGCCCGGACGGATCGCGCCCTGCACCCAGTGCGGCAATCCGCCTAGCGGTGCGTCGACCCCGAGCAGGTCCGGCAGCATCGTCTGCGCGCTCTCTGCTTCCACGGTGCGCCCGTCGGCGCTACGCAGGACGGCGCGGTCCGGCGTGCCGACGAGTTGTGCGATCACCTGTCCGAGCGGGCTGTAGACGATCCATTCATCCCGCTCTGGCGCATGGCTCCATGACAAACGTCCGCTCGCGCCGCGATCGGCATCGGTTGCCGATAGGCGTCCTTCGAGTTCGAAGGTCTCGGCGACGCGCCGGTCGGCGAGCGCGTCCCGGTCGGGCGAGACCTGCTGGACCGCGCAGCCGCCCAGGGTCAACGCCAACAGACCCGCGACCGCGGCGAAGCCTCTGCGCATGCGACGGAGGCTCATCGCCCCTTCAGCCGCTCGACGGTGCCCTTGAGGGTGTCGTTGCCGGGATGGTCACGCATGGCCTCCTCGAAGATGCGGTCTGCCTCTTCCCTGCGTTCCAGCGTCCACAGCACCTCGCCTAGATGGGCCGCGATCTCCGGATCCCGGCGCAACTCATAAGCCCGTTCGAGATGCTCCAGGGCGCCTTCGTAATCAGTCAGGCGGAAGCGCACCCAGCCCAGGCTGTCGAGAATGAAGGGATCGTCCGGCGCGAGTTCGAGGGCCCGGACAATCAAGGATTCCGCTTCCTCGAGACGCAAGCCGCGATCGGCGAGGGAGTAGCCCAGCGCGTTGTAGGCATGGGCGTGCTCGGGGTCGAGTGCGATCAGCTTGCGCAACCTTGACTCCATGATCGCGAGGTTGTCCAGGCGTTCGGCCAGCATCGCCGACTCGTAAAGCAGTTCGGCACTGTCGGGGTCGCCACGCAGGGCGTCGTCGATCAGCGCCAGGGCTTCGGCATAGCGGCCGCCTTCCCGCAGGATGAGGGTTTCGGCCATCAGCAGGCGGCGCTCGTCCTCTGGCCCGACCTCGATGCTGTGCAAGTGAATCTGCGCTTCTTCCACCTTGCCCTGGCG
The DNA here is from genome assembly GCA_030604735.1 of Azoarcus sp. Classification (GTDB taxonomy): domain Bacteria; phylum Pseudomonadota; class Gammaproteobacteria; order Burkholderiales; family Rhodocyclaceae; genus Azoarcus_F. The sequence goes on along the minus strand of JAUVVG010000011.1, from coordinate 59,830 downwards.
GGCGAGCACCGCGGCAATCCGTACCTGGGCGTCCAGATACTGAGGCCCCGCCTCGATCTCGCGGTACCAACCGATCGCTTCATCGTAGCGGGCAAGCTGTTCGGTCAGGTGGCCCAGGTTCATCCGGATGTGGTTCTGCTCGGGATGGCCGGCATCGAGCGCACGCTGAAAGAGCTCGATCGCCTTCTCGTAATCGCCGATCTGGGATGAGACCAGGGCCACCGCGTAGAGCAGGTCCCGGTCGTCGGGCGCTTCGTCGAGCAGGTTCTGGAACTCGTCGCGGGCGCGCTCGAACTCGCGTGCGGAGACCAGGGTGCGTGCGAACGTGAGTCGGGCATGTGCGCTTTCGGGGTGACTGCGCAGGTAATCGGCGAGCAGCGTGACCGCTTCCCGGGTCGCATCCATTTGAACCAGCAACTGGGTCTTGAACAGGATCGCCGGTTCCCAGTCCGGCCGGAGCCGGATCGCTTCGTCGATCGCGGCCAGTGCGCCGAAACCGTCCTCGACCCCGATGGCCGCCTGGGCGCGGGCAAAATGCGCCGCCGGCTGCTTCATGTAGGGTTCGGTCAGACGGTTGACGATGGAGCGCACCACCTCCTTGTTCTGAATACGGGCCAGGGCGCGGGTCAGCCCGAGCAGATTCTGCTCAAGCTGCTCAGGATTGCCGGCGAGAATCCGGGCCAGCTGGATCTGGACTTCATTCAGTCGATCGCCGCTGCTGGCGAGCACGCTCGCCAGCACGCGGCGGGCCTCGTCCGAGTCCGGGTCCGTGTCCGCCCACAGCCTCGCGGCTTCGGTGGCGGCATCCATGTCGCGCGCGAACAGCGAGATCTCGGTGGCGCGCTTGGCAATGCGGGGATCGCGTGTGCTGCGGGCGGCTTCGAGGTAAGCATCCACCGACACCCCGACCTCGCCACGTGCGCCGGCGATCTCGGCGAGCAGCACCATGAACAGGGTTTCTGGGGTGAGCTCCTGCGCCGGCAGGCGGCTGGTGTCCACCGGCGGGGGCGCAGCGCTGCCGTGATTGTCGGCCTGCGCCAAAGGCGAAAGCAGCAGCAGTCCGGAAAATCCGAGAGCGAGGGCGAGGCTGGAAAGCTTGAGATTCATGAATTCTGGTCCAAGGGGACGCCGATCGACGCAACAGTCAGTGATAATTCCGGGCTGATTCGGGACAAGCCAGGAGCGTAACGCGTTTGTTTCGCGATTTTAGAGGCGACCAATCCGATTCGGTTCGCCCCATGTTATGCAGAATCGCCACATGGCGGCAAGCGCGTCGTCATTCGGGCGCATCGAGGAGTCGTTCGCATGCCGGAGTTGCCTGAGGTCGAAACCACGCGGCGGGGTGTGGCGCCGTGGCTAGAGGGCCAGGTGGTCACCGCCTGCCGGGTCCGTAATCCGCGCCTGCGCGTGCCGGTGACCGAGGGGCTAGACATGCTCTTGCGAGGTCGGCGTCTGCAATCGGTCAGGCGACGGGCGAAGTATTTGCTGCTCGATTTCGAGGTTGGCAGCCTGATCATCCACCTCGGCATGTCCGGCAGTCTTCGCGTGCTTGCAAGCGATGAGCCTCCCGAACTGCACGATCATGTGGATGTCGTGTTCGGCGCCCGGGTGCTGCGCTTGCGCGATCCGCGGCGCTTCGGCATGCTGGTCTGGCATGCGGGCGATCCGCTGGACCACCCCTTGTTGGCGCGGCTCGGCCCCGAGCCCTTGTCGGATGCGTTCGACGCCGACCATCTTTACCGCGCGACGCGTGGCATACGCGTGCCGATCAAGCAGGCGATCATGGATGCGCAGCGGGTGGTCGGGGTCGGCAACATCTACGCCTCGGAGAGTCTGTTCCGCGCCGCAATCCACCCGCTGACCCCGGCCGGACGCTTAGGCAAGGTGCGTTGCGGGCGCCTGGTCGTGTCCATCCGCGAGACCTTGGTGGATGCCATTGCCGCCGGTGGCAGTTCGCTGCGCGACTTCGTCGGTAGTGACGGCAAGCCGGGTTACTTCCAGCAACAGTATTTCGTTTACGGGCGTGATGACGAAGCGTGCAGGATCTGCGCCAGCCCGATCCAGAAGGCGGTGGTCGGCCAGCGTGCGACGTTCTGGTGCCCGCAGTGCCAGAGGCGGTGAGGTCGGTGGGTGTGGGTGGCCGGTTGTCGGATACGATTGGAAAGCACGGGGTTCAGCGCTATCCTTCAGCCATCCTGATCCGGGACTTCGCGGCGGTGACGCGGCAAGCAACAGTGAGCTGAGCATGACTCTGGTCGATCAATTTTCCGTTTATGCCGAATGGCGGAACGGCGCAGCCGTCGCGGTGGAGGAGCTGCGGCGCTGGCTGACCCGCAATGACATCAACGATGCCCAGGCCGACTTGCGCCTGCAGTACGTGCTCGACCGATTGCGTGAGGACAAGCTCACCGTCGCCTTCGTCGCCGAGTTCTCGCGTGGCAAGTCAGAACTGATCAATGCGATCTTCTTTTCGGATTTTGGCGACAGGGTGTTGCCGTCGAGCGCCGGGCGCACGACGATGTGCCCGACCGAACTGCAATGGACGAGTGGGGCCAAGCCCGAAATCCGCCTGTTGCCGATCCGCTCGCGCAAGACCAGCGCGAGCGTGAGCGAGTTGAAGCGCTACCCGGACGAATGGATGGTCCAGGCGCTGGACGCGTCGTCCGCCGAGAACCTCCAGACCGTGCTGGCGCGCGTCGGCGAAACCGAACTGGTCGCGCAAGACGAAGCGCTGGCACTCGGCTTTCATGTCGATCCGCAAGGCGAGAAGGGGCTGAAGCCGGATCGCTACGGTTTGGTCGAGATTCCGAGTTGGCGTCATGCCCTCATCCATTATCCCCATCCCCTGCTCGAGCAGGGCTTGATCGTGCTCGACACGCCCGGCCTGAACGCGATCGGCGCGGAGCCCGAGCTGACTCTGTCGCTGTTGCCCAACGCCCATGCGGTGTTGTTCGTGCTCGCGGTCGATACCGGGGTGACCCAGAGCGACCTCGCGGTCTGGCGCGAGTATGTGCAGGCCGGTCGCGAGCATGGCAAGGGCTGCCTCGTGGTGCTGAACAAGATCGACGGGTTGTGGGACGGTCTGCGCGACGATGCGCGGATCGATCACGAGATCGCACGTCAGGTCGAGCAAGTCGCCCAGACACTGGAGTTGCCGGTCGGGAACATCTTCCCGGTGTCGGCCCAGAAAGGCCTGGTTGGCAGAATCAATCGCGATGACGTACTGATTGCGCGCAGCCGTCTGCCCGCGCTGGAGCGTGCGCTGGCCGAGGATGTGTTGCCGACCAAGCAGGAAATCGTGCGCGACAGTGCGGCCAGCGAAGTGTCGGATGTGTCCCGTCAGACCCGTGAGTTGCTTCAGGCCAGGCTGACCGGGTTGCGCGAGCAGCTGCGTGAGCTGACCGACCTGCGTGGCAAGAATCAGGGCGTCATCGAGTACATGATGCGCAAGATCCGGATGGAGAAGACCGAGTTCGAGGAGGGTTTGCAAAAGTATTACGCGGTGCGCAGCGTGTTCTCTAACCTGACCAACAATCTGCTCGCCCACCTCGGCCTGGACGCGTTGCGCGACGAAACCCGCAAGACCCGTGAGGCGATGCTCGAGTCCACGTTCACCAAGGGCTTGCGCGACGCGATGGAGGGTTTTTTCCAGCACCTGCGGGCGAATCTCGCGTTATCGAGCGAGGAGATCCGGGAGATCACGACCATGCTCGATTCGATGTACCGCCGCTTCAGTGTCGAGCACGGACTCAAGCTCACTCCGCCCGAGAGCTTTTCGACGCTGCGCTACGAGAAGGAACTGGACCGGCTGGAGAGCGCCTTCAACCGCCAGATCAATACGGCGCTGATGCTGGTGACGACCGAAAAACATGCGCTGACCCAGAAGTTCTTCGAAACCGTCGCGGTTCAGGCCAGGCGTACCTTCGAGATCGCCAACCGCGATGTCGAGCAATGGCTGAGGGCGGTGATGGCGCCGCTGGAAACCCAGGTGCGCGAGTACCAGTTGCAATTGAAGCGCCGTCTGGAAAGCGTGAAGCGCATCCATCAGGCGACCGACACGCTGGAAGATCGAATCGAGGAGCTGACTCAGGCCGAAGCGGCGATGCTGCAACAACTCGAGGAACTCGACGAACTGGAACGAGCGATCAGGACTGCGCTCGGCGGTGCAGAAGATGTGACCGGTGCTTTGCCAAATGCGGCTTGAGCGGGAGCAAGCTCGGTAGTTTCCAGGCAACACTTGCCTCGGTTCAACCCCGCTTGACAGGCAGCCCACTCGATAGGGAACTCTCCGGCCCTGAAGCGCTTGCTGTCGCTTGGGTTAAGCTGCCTGCGTTCGACTCGACAGCCTGCCACCTCCATTTCAGAATCGGGAAGTTGCAGGCCAGTCCACCCCAGGGTCGGATGATGCGCGGAGCGGAAGCGTTCAGGCTTCCTGATTGGTCAGCTTGAGGAATTTCTCCATCAGCTGATCCTTGCTTTCTACGATGTCCGGATTGAGCGGGATGCAATCGACCGGACAGACCTGCTGGCATTGCGGCTCGTCGAAGTGGCCGACACATTCGGTACATTTCGAGGGATCGATCTCGTAGATCTCCTCACCCTGGTAAATCGCGCCATTCGGGCATTCCGGCTCGCACACATCACAGTTGATGCATTCGTCGGTAATCATCAAGGCCATGTCGGCTCCTTTCTAATGTTTCAAACTGACTTTGCCGCGCAGCCGCTCGATCACGAGGGGTTGCACGAACTTGCTGACGTCCCCGCCCAGCTTGGCGATCTCGCGCACCATGGTCGCCGAGATGAACATGTACTCGTCGGCCGGCGTCATGAATACGGTTTCGACATCCGGGAAAAGTCGCCGGTTCATGCCTGCCATCTGAAATTCGTACTCGAAATCGGATACCGCGCGCAGGCCGCGCAGGATCAGCCTGGCCTGGCGCTGGCGCAGAAAATCCATCAACAGGCCGTCGAAGCCGACGACCTCGACATTGGTGAACGGGGCGAGGATCTCGCGGGCGATGTCCACCCGCTCGTCCAGCGAGAAGATGGGCGTCTTGCCATGACTTTGCGCGATCGCCACCACGACCCGCTCGAACAGCAGCGCGCTGCGGCGGACGAGGTCTTCATGACCACGCGTGAACGGGTCGAACGTTCCGGGGTAGACCGCCACCGCTTCCTTCATTCGCCAGTTCCTCGCATCAGATGGTAATGAACCTGCCCGGCCCGGCCGGACTTGATCGTTTGCCAACGCCCCAGCGACGTAAGTGCCTGTTCCGACTCGGCATAAAGCCAACCATCCGGCTTGAGCAGCCGGTCCAGCCATGGTTCAAGTTGTTTCAGCAAACCCTTGCCATACGGCGGGTCGAGAAAGATCAGATCGAACGTGCGGGGGGTGGTGCGGGCGAATTCTACCGCATCGCGGCGAATTAACTCTACTTGCGACGCCTGAAGGGTTATTGCCGCCTGACGCAGCGCAGCGAGCGCGGTCGGGTCGCGCTCCACCATGGTCACGCTCGCCGCCCCGCGCGAAGCTGCCTCGAAACCGAGGATGCCGGTACCTGCGAAGAGGTCCAGGCAGTCCAGGCCGTCCAGATCCTGTCCTAGCCAGTTGAACAAGGTCTCGCGAACCCTGTCAGGAGTCGGACGCAAGCCCGGGACACGGGCGACTTCGAGCAGTCGCGACCGCCATTGCCCGCCGACGATGCGGACCCGGCTCAACGTGCGCCGGCTCCGCCGGTCGCGGCTTCGCTGGCGGCGTCGCCCTCCGGACCGCGGTCTCCGTCACCGCCGGCCACCACGATGACCAGATGCTCGGGGCGGATCCGCCGCGCAAAAGCATCCTGGATCGCGGCTGCGTCGACCTCGGCCACATGGCCGGTATAGGTCTCGAGCCAGTCCAGCGGCAGGCGGTAGAACGCGATCATCGCGACATGGTCGAGTATCTTGCTGTTGGCGTCGAGGCGCAGCCCGAAGCCGTTGATCAGGTTGTCGCGCGCAGCCTGGACTTCGTCTTCGGTCGGCCCTTCGGCGATGAAGGCGGCCAGCACGTCTTCGACCACCTCCAGGGCGGCTTCGGTCTGGCTACCCCGGGTCTGGAGCCCGATCTGGAAGGGCCCGCGCACCTGATGGGGGTGGAAGAAACTGAACACGCTGTAGGCGAAGCCGCGCTTGTCGCGGACCTCCTGGGTCAGCCGCGAGGTGAAACCACCGCCCCCGAGCACATGATTGCCGACCAGCAGCGGGTAGTAGTCCGGGTCCTCGCGGGCCAGCCCGGGCATGCCGATCGCGACATGCGCCTGTGCCGACGGGTGCGGGATGCGCTCCAGCATGCGCTCGGGCATGGCCGGGGTGTCCAGTGCCGGCGGTGGGCCGGCATCGGGCAGGGATGCTGTCAGAAGCTGTGCGATCTGTTCGGCCTCGTCCCGACTGGCATCGCCGACGATGGTGACGGTGGCGTTGCGCGCGCCGTAGTGGCGCTGATGAAAGTCGACCAGCTCGGCCCGGGTGATCCGGCCCAGGGTGTCCTCGGTGCTTTCCTTGCCATAGGGATGGTCGCCGAAGACTGCGCTGCTGAAGCGTCGGGCGGCCAGCGTGGCCGGCCGGGTCAGGGCCTCGCGCAGCCCGGCGATGCTGCGATTGCGTTCGCGTTCGAACGCAGCCTGTGGAAAGTCGGGTGCCGACAACAGCTTCGCCGCGAGCGCGATGGCCGCGTCACGCTCGGTCTGGCTGGACAGGGTACGGATGGTGAAGCCGGTACGGTCTCGATCGGTGCCGCCGCCAAAGGCCGCGCCGGTATCGGCGATCTGCTCGGAGATGTCGTTCTCGGACAGGCCGGCGGCACCGGTGTCGAGCAAGGCGCGGGTCATCCCGGCCAGGCCTTCCAGCCCGTCGGGGTCGTAGGCACTGCCCGCGGCGAAGTCGATGCGGATATCCAGCATCGGCAAGGCACGGCTTTCGACGAAGAACACGCGGGCGCCGGATTCAGCCTCCCAGTGCTGAATGTCCGGTCCGGCCCAGGCGATACCGCTGCAGGTGAGCATGGCGGTGCCGAGTGTGATCAGGGTTTTGCGCATGGCATCCATAGTCATCGTTCCGGGTTCTCAGTGCCGCAGGGCGGGCGAGGGCAGACGGCGGGGGCTGCCGTCCGGCGGGAGCGGGTCGAGCTCGGCCCGGGTCATCGTGGTGTCGTCGAAGTAGCGGGCGGCGACCGCCTGCACCTCCTCGGCGGTGACGCTGCGCAGGCCCGCCAACAGGACCTCGTCGTCGCGCCAGGACAGGCCGACCGACTCCAGGAAGCCGATCTCCATCGCCTGGCCCATCAGCGAGTCGCGCTTGTAGACCTGGGCCGCCACGGCCTGGGTGCGGACACGGTTCAATTCGGCTTCGCTGATGCCGTCATCGGCGATCCGCCTGATCTCGGCCAGCAAGGCCTCCTCGACCTGCGCCACGGTATGGCCTTCGCGCGGCGAAGCGGAGAGGATGAACAGCGACGGGCCGCGGCCGGTGCCGCCATAGCTCGCGCCTGCCGCTACCGCGATCTGGCTCTCGCGCACCAACTGGCGGGGCAGGCGCGCGCCGTCATAACCGTCCAGCACCGCCGACAACACCTGGAGCGCATACACGTCACGGTCCTGTTGCGGGTCGCGCAGCGTCGGCACATGCCAGGCCAGTGCGACGAAGGGCAACTCGGCCGGCGCGCGGACCACGGTATGGCGTGGCCCGCGTTGAGCAGGTTCGACGGTTACCCTGCGATCCGGCAGGTCGCGGGCTGCGATCGGGCCGTAGTGCTGCTCGGCGAGGGCGAACACGTCCTGGTGTGCGACATCGCCGACGACGACCAGGGTCGCGTTGTTCGGCGCATACCAGTCGTCGTACCAGCGCTGGGCGTCGCTCATCCGGTAGGCCTCGATGTCCGACATCCAGCCTATGATCGGGCGACGGTAGGGATGGCCCTGGAACGCGGTCGCCATCAACTGCTCGAACACGAGCGCGCGCGGATTGTCGTCGGTGCGCAGCCGGCGTTCTTCCTTGACCACCTCGACCTCCGGCAGGAACAAGTCCTCGGCCAGCTTGAGGTTGGCCATCCGGTCCGACTCGAGCATCATCATCTGTTCCAGGTGTTCCGGCGGAATCTGCTGGAAATAGGCGGTGTAGTCCCGGCCGGTGAAGGCGTTGTCGCGACCGCCGACCGCCGACACCCGGCGGTTGAACTCGCCCGGCCCGACCGTCTCGGTGCCCTTGAACATCATGTGCTCGAGCATGTGCGCGATGCCGGACACGCCGTCGGGTTCGTCCATCGACCCGATGCCATACCAAACCATGTGCACCACGGAGGGCGCACGCCGGTCTTCCTTGACGATGACCTTCATGCCGTTGTCCAGCGTGGTCTCGAACGGGTTGGCCTGGACGCTGCCGGCGAGAAGCAGCCCTGCTGCCAGTGCGCAGGCGCTGCGGGTGAGTTGACTAAGCGTGGGACGAATCATGGAGTTGTCCTGCGTCTGGTAGAATTTGCGACCTATTGTCCAGGTGCGGGCCGGTTCCGGCCGATGTGCCGACAGACGGGTATTGTGACCGTCGCCGCGCATCTTAGCCGCAATCTGCTGTTGCCCGACCTCGACGAACACTCACACTGACCCGAGTCCCCATGTTTGGTTTCCTGAAGAAGTCTCCCAAGCCCGAGCCGCACAAGCAGGATGCGACCGAAGAGCCGGACGCTCAGCCTGCGACGCCCGTCGGCCCCGATGCCGTCGTCGCCGTCGAGACGATCGATATGCCGGTCGCCGATAGCCGGCCTGATCCGCAGGCGCAGGTGCCGGTACCCGCTGCCGCCCCGACCGCACCCAGGCTGTCCTGGGCGGAGCGGCTCAAGGCCGGTCTCAGCCGGACCCGTCAGCAGCTCGGCGGCGGTCTGGCCGGCCTGTTCGGGCGACGCAAGATCGACGAAGACCTGCTCGAGGAACTTGAAACCACGCTGCTGATGGCCGACTGCGGGGTCGAGGCGACCCAGCATCTGCTCGATGAACTGCGCCGCCGATGGAAGCGGGACAAGCTCGAAACCGCGGATCAACTGCAGCAGGCGCTCGCCGAGGGCTTGCTGGCGGTCCTCTCGCCGCTGGAGCAGCCGCTCGAGATCACCACCCACAAGCCGTTCATCATCATGATCGCCGGCATCAACGGCTCGGGCAAGACGACCTCGATCGGCAAGCTGGCGAAGTACTTCCAGGCGCAGGGCAAGAGCGTTCTGCTTGCCGCCGGCGACACCTTCCGCGCCGCGGCGAGGGAGCAGCTTCAAACCTGGGGTGAACGGAACAACGTGACCGTGATCGCGCAAGAGTCCGGTGACTCGGCCGCGGTGATCTTCGACGCGGTCAATGCGGCCAGGGCCCGCGGCATCGACATCGTGCTGGCCGACACCGCCGGTCGGCTGCCGACCCAGTTGCACCTGATGGAGGAGATCGCCAAGGTCCGGCGGGTGATCGCCAAGGCCGACCCCAGTGCGCCGCACGAAGTGCTGCTGGTGCTCGATGCCAACATCGGGCAGAACGCGCTGACCCAGGTGAAGGCCTTCGATGCCGCGATCGGGGTGACCGGGCTGGTCCTGACCAAGCTCGATGGCACGGCCAAGGGCGGGGTGGTGGCTGCGATCGCGCGTCAGGCGCCGAAACCGCTTCGATTCATCGGGGTCGGGGAAGGCATCGACGACCTGCAGCCATTCAAGGCGCGCGAGTTCGTCGACGCCTTGTTCGCCCGCGCGCCGGGCGCGGGTAACGATACCCGGGCATGATTCTTTTCGACGAGGTGGTGAAGCGCTACCCGGGCGACTATGTCGCGCTGGCCGGGGTCAGCTTCGAGATTCGCCATGGCGAGTTGGTGGTGTTGTCCGGCCACTCGGGTGCCGGCAAGAGCACGCTGCTGAAGATGATTCCGGTGATCGAGCGTCCGACCGAAGGCGCGGTGAAGATCAACGGGCAGGACGTCTCCGGTCTGCGTGCCAGCGCCATCCCTTATCTCAGGCGCAATCTCGGTCTGGTGCTCCAGGAGAGCCGGCTGCTGTTCGATCGGAGCGTGTTTGACAACGTGATGCTGCCGCTGGTGATCACCGGCCATCCGCCCCGGGATGCGGCGCGCAGGGTCGAGGCGGCGCTGGAGCGGGTCGGCTTGTCCGGCCGCGATCGCGAGATGCCGGCCGGCTTGTCCGGTGGCGAACAGCAGCGGGTCGCGATCGCGCGGGCGATCGTCAATCGCCCCAGCATCCTGATCGCCGACGAGCCGACGGCCCATCTCGACACTGCGTACGCCAGCGAGATCGCCGCCTTGTTCAAGTCCTTCAACGAGGCGGGCGTGACCGTGCTGGTCTCCACCCATGACGAGAGCCTGTTCGCGCGTTATCGTCCCCGTCGGCTCGCCTTGAGCAAGGGCATCCTGGTCGGAGATTCGGCATGATGAACTGGCTGGGGCTGCATGGGCGCGCCGCGCTCCAGGCGATGCGCCGATTGCTGCGGCAGCCGCTGGGCACGGTGCTGTCGGCGCTCGTGGTCGGGATCGCACTGTCGCTGCCGGCGGGTGGCTACCTGCTGCTCGACAATGTCGCGACGCTGGCGCGCGGGGTGTCCGGAACGCCCGAGATCAGTCTTTTCATGATCCAGGAGGCGGCGGAGGAGCAGGTTCGCGGGATCGAGCAGCGCTTGCGCCGCGAGTCCGGGGTGGCGAGCTTTCGCCATGTCCCGCCGGACGAGGCCTTGCGCCAGCTGGCGCAGAGCGGACTGGGGGATGTGTTGGGCGGCTTGCCGGGCAATCCGTTACCGCATGCCTTCGTGGTGACGCCGCGTGGCGATGATCCCGCGGTCTACGAGGCGCTCGAAGCGCGCTTCGGCGAATGGGACGGCGTCGAGCATGTCCAGCTAGACTCCGCGTGGGTCGAACGCCTGCATGCCTTGATCGGACTGGGCAAGTCGGCGGTGTTGCTGTTGGCCGGCCTGCTCGGGTTCGCGCTGGTGATCGTCACCTTCAATACCATACGCCTGCAGATCATGACCCAGCGACCGGAAATCGACGTGTCGCGGCTGCTCGGAGCGACCGATCCGTTCATCCGGCGTCCGTTTTACTGGTTCGGCAGTCTTCAGGGTCTGCTCGGCGGACTGGTCGCGCTCGGGACGGTGTGGATGACGGTGGAGGCGCTCGGCGGGTCGGTCGAGAGTCTCGCGACGACCTACGGTGCGGTGTTCGTGTTGTCCGGCCCGGGGGCGCTCGAGACCGTGTCGATTCTCGGGTTCGCCGCCTTTCTTGGCTGGCTGGGAAGCGCAATCTCGGTCCGGCGCCATCTGGCAGAGCGGCTTCGCTGAACGGGTCCGTGCAAGCGATACACAAGACACAGGTGGGTTCGAATTTGTCGCCCCTTATGCGGGCGGGATGCGATCCCGGCGTAGTTCGGCAATCTCTCCGCGTAGCGCACGCAACTCGGTCATCAGTTCCTCGTGGTCGGAGCTCACCAGTGACCGCGTCTCCTCCTGTTCCTTGTGATCGGTCACGCTCATCGCATCGACGACGATCGCGATGAAGAGGTTCAGCACCGCGAAGGTCGTCAGCAGAATGAACACGATGAAGAATAGCCAGGCCAGCGGATAGACATCCATCACCGGTCGTACGATACCCATCGACCAGGACTCCAGCGTCATGACCTGGAACAGGGTGTAGAACGATGCGCCCATGGTGCCGAACCAGTCCGGAAAGGAGGCACCGAAGAGCTTGGTCGACATGACCGCGGCGACATAGAACACCAGCAGCAACAGGGTCAGTACCGAGGTCATCCCGGGGATCGCCTTCAGCAGGGCATTGACGACCTTGCGCATCGACGGTACCACCGAGACCAGGCGCAGCGCACGGAGGATGCGCAGTGCGCGCAATACCGCCACGCCCTCGCCGGTCGGAGCAAGCGTGATCCCGACGATCAGGAAATCAAACACGTTCCACCCGTCGCGGAAGAAGTTGTGCCGATAGACGATCAGCTTGAGCGCGATCTCGACCACGAACACGGTCAGCGCTGCCTTGTCGAGCACCGTGAGAAGTCCACCCGCCGCCGCGACCGCGGCGGGCGAGGTTTCCAGTCCGAGCGTGATTGCGTTGATCACGATCACAACGATCACGAAACGTTGAAATGCGGCGGATTCGACCAGGGTCTTGAGGGGTGTCATGTTGCCTTTGAGCAGGGTAAAACGTGCCGGCGAGATTCTAACAGGCTGGCGTCCGAGGCAAGGATTGAAACGGGTTGAACTGCGGTGCGTGATGACCCGATGCAGGACCAGCAGGCCGTCGCGTGCATTCATGCAGTGCTCGCGGCCGCAAGCAAGGTGGTTGTTAGGCTCTGACGACAGTCATCTGCTTGCGCTGAAAGTGGGTTGCAGGACTGCACGCGTACATGGATAGAACGCCGTCTCTTCACCTCGACTGCTTTGTTTTGCGCGCGATGGCACTTGGCTGCACCGGCTTTGTCAGATTCGCTGTCAGAAATCGTCCCAAACGAGATTTCGGGCCGTGAACGACCAAGGGCCTGGTTGCCCAAGCCCTTGAATCAAAGGAAAATCAGATTGGTGGTGATGGGCGGAATCGAACCGCCGACCTATGGGTTATGAATCCATCGCTCTAACCGTCTGAGCTACATCACCAACAAGCCTGCTAATATATCGTTTTTCAAAACACAGCGTCAACAGAAAGACTGAGAGAGCATGAAGAAACTCTATATCCGAACCTTCGGCTGCCAGATGAACGAGTACGACTCCGACAAGATGGCGGATGTGCTCGGAATGCAGGAGCCGATGGAGAAGACGGATAATCCGGAAGAAGCGGACGTGATTCTCTTCAACACCTGCTCGGTGCGCGAGAAGGCGCAGGAAAGGGTGTTTCACGACCTCGGTCGGGTCAAGCATCTGAAGGCGTCCAAGCCCGGGTTGATCATCGGGGTGGGTGGATGTGTCGCCAGTCAGGAAGGCGACGCGATCGTCGCGCGGGCGCCGTATGTGGATCTGGTGTTCGGGCCGCAGACGCTGCATCGCCTGCCGCAACTCATCGACCAGCGTCGGCGCAGCGGACGGGCTCAGGTGGATATCTCGTTCCCGGAGATCGAGAAGTTCGACAACATGCCGCCCGCACGGGTCGAGGGGGCGAGCGCGTTCGTCTCGATCATGGAGGGTTGCTCGAAGTACTGCACCTTCTGTGTCGTGCCCTATACCCGCGGTGAGGAAGTGTCCCGTCCGCTCGACGACATCCTGGCCGAGATTGCCGGGCTGGCCGAGCAGGGGGTCAAGGAGATCACCTTGCTCGGCCAGAACGTCAATGCCTGGCGGGGTGAGATCACCCGCGCCGGGGGCGAGCTTGGCGATTTCGCGTTCCTGCTCGAATGCGTCGCCGAGATTCCGGGCGTCGAGCGCCTGCGATACACCACCTCGCATCCGCGCGAGATGTCGCAGCGGGTGTTCGATGCCTACGAAAAGATTCCCAAACTGGTTGGCCATCTGCATCTGCCGGTCCAGTCCGGGTCGGACCGGGTGCTGGCCGCAATGAAACGGGGATATTCGGTACTGGAGTACAAGTCGGTGGTGCGCAAGCTGCGCGCGGCACGGCCTGATCTGTCATTGTCCTCGGATTTCATCGTGGGTTTCCCTGGTGAGAGCGAGGAAGACTTCGAGAAGACGATGCGCCTGATCGACGAGGTCGGCTTCGATGCTTCGTTCTCCTTCGTTTATAGCGCGCGCCCCGGTACGCCCGCTTCGGACCTCGCCGACCCGGTGCCTCAGGAGACCAAGCTGCGCTGGCTCGCCCGCTTGCAGAAGCGGATCGAAGAGCAGGCGATGGTGATCAGCGAAGCCATGGTCGGACGCACCGAGCGCATCCTGGTCGAGGGGCGTTCGCGCAAGAATCCGGCGGAACTCGCCGGTCGCACCGAAAACAACCGGGTGGTGAACTTCGCCGCCAACCCGCGGCTGATTGGCGAATTTGTCGATGTGCGTATTACCGAAGCACTGCCGCACAGTTTGCGCGGCGAGATCGTGACCCGGGAGTCCTGAATGGCGCGTGCAACCGAAGTGGTGCTGGAGCCGGTCGACAATGAACGACTGGCAAACCTGTGTGGCGCGCTGGACGAGAACCTGCGTCAGATCGAGTCCGCGTTCGATATCAGCATCTCGCGTCGTGGCGAGCACTTCAAGCTGAGCGGAAGCCTGGCCCAGTCGCAGCTGGCGGCCAAGGCCTTGCGGGCTTTCTACGAGCAGGCGACCCAGCATTTGAGCCTGGATGACATCCAGCTCGGTCTGGTCGAGATCAACAGCCGCAAGCCGATCATCGAGGGCGCGCCCAAGCTGTTGACCCGCAAGACCGAGTTGCATGGCCGCACGCCGCGGCAAGTGGAGTACCTGAGTCACATCCAGTCGCACGACATCACCTTCGGGGTCGGCCCGGCCGGCACCGGCAAGACCTACCTCGCGGTGGCCTCCGCCGTGGACGCGTTCGAGCGCGAACTGGTCGAGCGGATTATCCTGACCCGGCCGGCGGTCGAGGCGGGCGAGCGGCTGGGTTTTCTGCCGGGTGATCTGGCGCAGAAGGTCGATCCCTACCTGCGCCCGCTTTATGACGCGCTTTACGATCTGATGGGTTTCGAGCGGGTCGCAAAGTTGTTCGAGCGGGCCAGCATCGAGATCGCCCCGCTCGCCTTCATGCGGGGGCGCACCCTGAATCACGCCTTCATCATTCTTGACGAGGCTCAGAACACCACGCCCGAGCAGATGAAGATGTTCCTGACCCGCATCGGCTTCGGGGCCAAGGCGGTGATCACCGGCGATGTGACCCAGATCGATCTGCCCAAGGGGCAGCGCAGTGGGCTGCTCGAGGCACGCGAGGTGCTCTCCAAGGTGCGCGGGATCGCCTTCACCGAGTTCGGCCGCGAGGATGTGGTGCGCCATCCGCTGGTCGCACGGATCGTCGAGGCATACGATCAGGCGGGTACACGACAAGCCGCTCCGACGCGGGAGAGCTGAGTCATGGGTATGAACAAGCGCGGTTTCAAGGTGGTGGTGACCGATCGGCTCGGTCAGCAGTCCAGCTGTCGTGCCGAACACCTGGAGATCCTGCTCGGTGACGGAAGGCGTCTGCTGTTGAACCTGGGCGGAGGGGATTCGGCTGCGCTGCAGGTGGTGGCCGAGTCGGAGAGTGAAACCCTGATGTTGCGTCCTTCTGCCATCGCGGACAACGCGGTGGCGCTGGGGCTGCTCGCGGCCGAACCGCCGCTCGCTCTTCCGCAGAGTGAGCCAGAACCGATGTTGAACCTGCGGGTGCAGAAAGCCCTGAGCGACGACGACAAGCTGCTCGCACCAAGAAAACACCATATCCGCCGCTGGGCCCGGGCGGCCTTGCTCGCGGCGGACGCCGATGTCACGGTCAGGCTGGTCGGCGAGGAGGAAGGGCAGGCGCTGAACCGGGACTATCGGGGAAAGGACTATCCGACCAACGTGCTGACCTTCCGTTATCACGACGCCGCCGATGCCGCCGTGAATGTCGACAACGACCGGGCCTCGCCCTTGCAGGGCGACCTGGTGCTGTGCGTTCCGGTGATTGCGCGTGAAGCCCTGGCGCAGCAAAAGGCGGTGGATGCGCACTTCGCTCATCTGATCGTGCATGGTATGCTGCATTTGCAGGGATACGATCATGAGGCCACGCGCGATGCGGAAGCGATGGAGGCGCTCGAAATCGATATCCTCGAGCGGCTCGGTTACGCCAACCCCTACGTTGCGTGAGTGTCGAGGGCCGAGGATTTGGGAGTGCGCATTGGCTTGGCTGCCGGGGTGACACGGCGGCGGCGGTCTCAAATCCTCGTTCTTCTGCCACGCAGCCTAAATGGACAGTTCCCCAGGTAAGCCGTCGTTAATCGAGCGACTTTCGGCCATTCTTTCGCGCGAGCCGGAAGATCGCGATGACCTCCTCGCGCGATTGCGGTCGGCCTGCGACCGCAATTTGATCGACCCCGATGCGCTTTCGATCATCGAGGGTGCGCTGCAGATGTCCGACATGAAGGTCGGCGAAGTGATGATTCCGCGGGCCCAGATGGACGTCGTCCATCTAGATGATCCGATCGACCGCATCGCCTCTTTCGTGGTGGATACCGCCCACTCCCGCTTTCCCGCGGTGGGCGAAGGCAAGGACGACGTGGTCGGGATCTTTCTTGCCAAGGATTTGCTGCGTTACTACGCCGGGCGCGAGTTCGACCTGCGCGACATGCTGCGACCGGCGGTCTTCGTACCCGAGTCCAAGCGGCTCAATGTGCTGTTGCGCGAGTTCAGGGTCAGCCGCAACCACATGGCGATCGTTGTAGACGAATACGGCGGCGTGGCTGGCTTGGTCACGATCGAGGACGTGCTCGAGCAGGTCGTCGGAGACATCGAGGACGAATATGACTTCGACGAGGCGGGTGACAGCATTCGGCTCGACCATAACGGCCGTTATCGGGTCAAGGCGACCACCGAGATCGTCGATTTCAACCATGCGTTCGAAACCAGTTTCAGCGACGAGGATGTCGACACCGTCGGCGGCTTGGTCATTCGCCAGCTAGGACGTCTGCCCAAGCGCGGAGAGGTGGTGGCCCTGGATGGCCTGCGGGTGCAAGTGATGCGAGCCGACAGTCGGCGGGTGCATACCCTGCTCGTCGAGCGTGCCCCAGCCCCGTCCGAGTCGCCACAAGCCTGATGCGGTGGATGCTGGCAGTTGCCGCGCTGGCCGGGGCCGGCTCGGTCCTGGCGTTTTCTCCATTCGACCTTTTTCCGCTGATCCTGCTCAGCCTGGGCGCGCTGTTCGTCCTGCTCGAGCGGGCAAGCCATCATGCCCGGACCGGCTTCGTGCTCGGCTGCGCCTGGGGGCTGGGTGCCTTTCTGGCCGGGGTGTCATGGCTTTATGTCGCCTTGAATCGGTACGGCGGCGTACCGATGCCGGTCGCTGCGCTGGCGATTTTCCTGTTCTGCGCTTATCTGGCGCTCTACCCGGGCTTGCTTGGCGCGCTTTATGTCCGCTTCCGGCCGTCGGCTGTGGCATTGCGCCCGGTTCTGTTCGGTGGCTTGTGGATAGTGGCCGAGCTTGCTCGTGGTTGGGTGTTCACAGGGTTCCCATGGTTGGCGGTCGGCTATACGCAAACCCCGCCCAGCCCACTGGCCGGCTGGCTCCCGGTCGTTGGTGTTTATGCCGTCGGTGGGCTGCTCGCTGGGATGGCCGCCTGTCTGGTGTTGAGTCCATGGCGAAAGGGCGGACGGGGTTTGGCCGGCGTGGTGCCGGTGGTCGCCCTGGTCGTGCTTGGTGCCGTGCTCGGGCGGGTGGCCTGGACGACTCCGGCCGGCGAGCCGTTGCAGGTGGCGCTGGCCCAGACCCACATCGAGCAGGACCTCAAGTGGCAGCCCGAATTGCTGCAGAACTGGCTGGATATCAATGCTGGCCTGGCCGACGGTCATGATGCCGACCTGGTCGTGCTGCCGGAGACCTCGTTGCCCTTGTTGGTCGAGTATCTGCCCGAAGGCTATCTGGACCTGCTCGCAGCCCAGGCCCGTGAGCGCAATGGCGACCTGGTGGTCGGTGTGTTCTCGCGCGACGGCCAGGGCAAGATCTACAACGCGGCCATCAGCCTCGGCGTGTCCGCCCCCCAGTTCTACGCCAAACAGCATCTGGTCCCGTTCGGCGAGTATTCGCCGCCCTTGTTCGGCTGGTTTTACAAACTAGCCGATATTCCGATGTCGGACCAGTCGCCCGGCCGGGATTCCCGGCCGATGTTGCTGGGCGGGCAGCGGATCGCGATCAACATCTGTTACGAGGATTTGTTCGGGCGCGCGCTGATACGCAGCCTGCCCGAGGCGACACTGATGTTGAACCTGTCGAATCTCGCCTGGTACGGCGATTCCCTCGCCCAGCCGCAGCACTTGCAGATTGCCAGGGTGCGTGCATTGGAAACCGGACGTCCGATGCTGCGTTCGACCAATACCGGCATGACTGCGCTGGTGATGCCGGACGGCGAGGTCAGCGCAGCGCTGCCACCGTTCGAGCGGGGTGTGCTCGAAGTGTCGGTCCGGGGCTACCACGGCCTGACCCCTTACGCACGCTGGGGTGATCTGTTCGCGTTGGTGATGGCCGCGGTCGCCATCGTGCTTGGCCTGCGTGGGCGTCGTCGCGATCTGACACCCGACCGGCGTGCGCCGAGAATCTTCGACCAGGGCGTTGAAAGCCAGTAAAATCACACCCTTTGCCTCGCCGTCAAACGGATCATGTCACACACCAAACCGACTTTTCAGCAAATCATCCAGACGCTTCAGCAGTACTGGGGCGATCGTGGTTGCATACTGCTGCAGCCGATCGACCTCGAGGTCGGTGCAGGTACTTCGCATGTCGCGACCTGTCTGCGCGCGATCGGCCCCGAGCCCTGGAATGCGGCCTATGTCCAGCCGTCGCGCCGTCCCAAGGATGGGCGCTATGGCGAAAACCCGAACCGCCTCCAGCACTACTATCAGTATCAGGTTGCGCTCAAGCCGTCGCCGCTGAACATCCAGGAACTCTACCTGGATTCCTTGCGTGCGCTTGGCATCGATCCGATGGTGCATGACATCCGTTTCGTCGAGGACGATTGGGAAAACCCGACCCTGGGCGCCTGGGGGCTGGGTTGGGAAGTCTGGCTGGATGGGATGGAAGTCACCCAGTTCACCTATTTCCAGCAAGTGGGCGGGCTGGACTGCAAGCCGGTGCTGGGCGAGATCACCTACGGGATCGAGCGGCTCGCGATGTACCTGCAAGGCGTAGAGAATGTTTATGACCTGATATGGACGGTTTACCCGGATGGCACCCAGGTGACCTACGGGGGTGTCTATCACCAGAACGAGGTCGAGCAATCCCGCTACAACTTCGAGGAGGCCAATGTGCCGTTCCTGTTCGAGCTGTTCGGCAACTACGAAGCCGAGGCTCGCCGCCTGACCGAGGCCAGTCTGGCCCTGCCTGCCTATGAAATGGTGCTGAAGGCCGGCCATGCTTTCAACCTGCTCGATGCCAGGGGCGCGATCTCGGTGACCGAGCGTGCAGCTTATATCGGACGCATCCGCAACCTGTCCCGCGCGGTGGCGCAGGCTTACCTGGCCTCGCGTGAGGCGCTTGGGTTTCCGCTGCTTGGGCGGCAGGTGCAGTCGGTCGGGGAGGGCGCATGATGTCGAAAGCAGCCGTGCTGGTCGAGTTGCTGACCGAAGAACTGCCGCCGAAGGCGCTGCCCCGCCTGGGCGAGGTGTTCGCCACCACCGTCATCGACGGGCTGCGCCGCCATGGCCTGATTCCGGCCGAAGCCACCGGTCGGTCCTTTGCCGCGCCACGCCGACTGGCCGTGACCGTCGCCGGCGTTCCGGCACAGGCGCCCGACCGTGAGGTGACCGACAAGCTGATGCCGGTCAAGGTCGCCTTGGATGCGTCCGGCGCGCCCAGCGCCGCGCTGTTGAAGAAGCTCGAGGCCAAGGGGATCTCTGCCGATTGCCTCCCCGAGTTCGAGCGCAGGATGGATGGCAAGACCGAGACGCTGTTCTTCACCCGCCAGGAAGCGGGTGCGCGCCTCGCCGATGTGCTCGCCGACATCGTCAATGAAGCGGTCAAGGCCTTGCCGATTCCCAAGTTGATGCGATGGGGCGACAGCGAGGTCCAGTTCGTGCGTCCGGTGCACAAGCTGGTGATGATGCACGGACCCGATGTGGTGCCGGGGCGTGTGCTGGGCTTGCAAGCCGATCGGATCACGATGGGCCATCGTTTCATGAGCCGTGGCGAGATCGCGCTGGCGACCGCGGAGGCCTACGAGCCGACCTTGCTGGCCGAGGGCAAGGTGGTGCCGGAGTTCGCCTCACGTCGCGCC
The DNA here is from genome assembly GCA_030604735.1 of Azoarcus sp. Classification (GTDB taxonomy): domain Bacteria; phylum Pseudomonadota; class Gammaproteobacteria; order Burkholderiales; family Rhodocyclaceae; genus Azoarcus_F. Next base: position 39,933 of record JAUVVG010000011.1, on the reverse strand, counting down.
GAGATCGAATCGCTGCTGGTCGCCGGTGCCCAGGCACAGCAGGCCTCGCTCGGCGAGTATGGCGACCTGCTCGACGAAGTCGCAGCCCTCGTCGAGCATCCCAGCGTCTATGTCGGTCAGTTCGAAACCGAGTTCCTGGCCGTGCCACAGGAGTGTCTGATCCTGACCATGCGGGCGAACCAGAAGTACTTCCCGTTGTTCGACGAGCAAGGCAAGCTGCTCAACCGCTTCCTGATCGTCTCGAACATGCGGGTCGCGGACCCGTCGCGAATCATCGAGGGCAACCAGCGCGTCGTCCGACCGCGCCTGGCGGACGCACGTTTCTTCTTCGAGCAGGACCGCAAGCACAGCCTGGAGAGTCGCCTGGCGCGACTGGCGCCCGTGGTCTATCACAACAAGCTCGGCAGTCAGTTCGACCGGGTTGGACGTCTGGAGCGGCTGGCCGGCGTCATCGCCGGCAAGCTCCAGGGCGATGTCGCCAGCGCGACCCGCGCGGCGCGGCTTGCGAAGGCGGATCTGGTCTCCGAGATGGTGGGCGAGTTTCCGGAGTTGCAAGGCGTGATGGGGCGCTACTACGCACGCCACGACGGTGAAAGCGAGGTGGTGGCCGATGCGATCGCGGCGCATTACCTGCCTCGTTTCGCGGGCGACGCCTTGCCGGTCGGCAACGTCGCGCTGGCCGTGTCGCTGGCCGACAAGCTCGATGCCCTGGTCGGTTTCTTCGGGATAGGGCAGTTGCCTACAGGCGACAAGGATCCGTTCGGTCTGCGCCGGGCCGCACTGGGCGTGTTGCGCATGCTGATCGAAGCGCCGCTGCCGCTGGATCTTGCTGAACTGATCGCCGATGCTGCCGCTGGCTTTGACAAGAACTTGTTGAGCCAGCCGGCCTTCGAGACCGCGCTGCTCGATTTCATGTTCGAACGTTTGCGCAATCTGCTAAGGGATCAGGGGCATGCGGTCGACATCGTCGAGGCGGTGCTGTCGCTTCGTCCGACCCGGATCGACGTCGTGCCGGCCAAGCTGGACGCGGTGCGCAACTTCGGTGCCTTGCCCGAGGCGGAGGCGCTGGCCGCGGCAAACAAGCGCATCGTCAATATCCTGAAGAAGGCCGAGGGGGTGTTGCCCGAGCCCGACGTCGCTCTGTTGCAGGAAGATGCCGAGCGTGCCTTGTTCCACAAGGTGATCGATGTGGCGCCGTTGCTGCGTTCACATGTCGAGAACGAGAACTACACCGAGGCCTTGCTGGTGCTGGCCGGGCTGCGTGCCGAGGTGGACCGTTTCTTCGATCAGGTCATGGTGATGGCGGAAGAACCCCTGACCCGGCAGAACCGACTGGCCTTGCTGAGCCTGCTCGCCGGGCTGATGAACAAGGTGGCCGATATTTCCCGTCTCTCGAAGAACTGACCCCGAGGCCAGCGCGCTAGCGCCGGCTGGCTTTCACTCACAGGCGTGCGCCATGAAACTCATCATTCTCGATCGCGATGGCGTGATCAATCATGACTCCGACCAGTTCATCAAGTCGCCCGACGAGTGGAAGCCGATAGACGGTTCGCTCGAGGCGATCGCGAGGCTGAACCAGTGGGGCTGGCGGGTCGTAGTCGCATCCAATCAGTCCGGCATCGGTCGTGGCTTGTTCGGCATGGATACGCTGAATGCGATCAACGACAAGATGGTGAAGAGCCTCGCCTTGGTCGGCGGTCGGCTGGACGCGATCTTTTTCTGCCCGCATGCGGCCGATTCCACCTGCGAGTGCCGCAAACCCAAACCGGGCATGCTGTTGCAGATTGCTGACCGGTTCAATGTCGATCTGGTCGATGTCCCGATGGTGGGTGACAGTCTTCGCGACCTGCAGGCCGGTGTGGCAGTCGGCTGCAAACCCTATCTGGTGCTGACCGGTAAGGGGAAGAAGACTTCCGAGGATCCCGAGCTGCCCGCCGGAACCCAGATCTACCCTGACCTCGCGACCGTTGTCGCCGATCTCGCCGTTTGAGTGTTGCTTAAATGAACTTCATCCGATCCTTCTTGTTCGCGCTGGTCCTGGTCATCACCACGCCGCCCTATGCCTTGTTCGGCTTTCTGACTTTCCCGCTGCCGCCCAAGGTCCGTTACCGGATCATCACCTCCTGGGCACGCGTGGTGTTGTGGTTCGTCTGGCATCTGCTCGGCATCCGTTACAAGGTGATCGGGCGAGAGAACATTCCGTCCGAGCCGGCGGTGGTGCTGTCCAAGCATCAATCGGCCTGGGAAACCATGGCCTTGCAGCAGTTGTTCCCCTTCATCAGCTTCGTGCTCAAGCGCGAACTGCTGAAGGTGCCGTTTTTCGGCTGGGGTCTGTCGCAGTTGCCGATGATCGCGATCGACCGTGCGGCTGGCAAGGATGCACTCGATCAGGTGCTGGAGCAGGGCAAGCAGCGTCTGGCCGAAGGCTTCTGGGTGGTGGTCTTCCCGGAGGGCACACGGGTGCCGGTCGGTGCGCGCAGGCGATTCAAGCTGGGCGGTGCGTGGCTGGCACAGCATGCGGGCGTGCCGGTGATTCCGATCGCACACAATGCGGGCGAGTTCTGGCGGCGCAATGCATTTCTGAAGCGGCCTGGAGAGATCACGGTCAGCATCGGGCCACCGATCGACCCGACCGGGTTGGAGCCGGCCGAAGTCAACGCCCGGGCGGAGCAGTGGATCACGAACGAGATGTCCCGCCTGTTTCCGCACCATTTCAAGTCCTGAGCATCGGAAACCAATGCCCGGTCTGTGCATCGGAACGGTTTCAATCGCGTCGGGATGTTCGATGAGGAAACTCACACGGGGTCTCGACAAGCGGTTTGTCTGACCTGAAGGCTTCCGCGGTATCGGGGCCGTGTTGCAATACGCCGTAAACTGAAAAACCCCGCCATGGCGGGGTTTTCTTGGAGCGGAAAACCGATTAGGCGGCTTTCTTGGCGGCCGGGGCGGTCTTGCCGGCGTTGCCGACAGCCTTGACGGTCGCGTTGGTCGCGGCGGTCACGTTGGCTTCAGCGATCTCGGCGACTTGCTTGGCAGCCTTGCTGACGCTGTCGTAGGCGCTGTTGGCAGCGGCGATCGCGGACTTGACAGCGGCGACGGCGACGTCGGAACCAGCCGGAGCGGACTTGGCAGCCTTGTCGAGGGCGGCGGCCAGGTTCTTGTTCAGTTCGGCGATCTGGGCTTCGACCAGCTTGGAAACTTCTTCCTGGCTCTGGGTCGCGATTTCGTAGACGCTGCGGTTGTACGCAACGGCCTTCTCGACCAGCGGCTGGGCGAAAGCGGTCTGCAGGCTCACCAGCTCCTGGACGTCCTTGGCAGCCAGCAGCGACTTGGTGTTGGCGATGGACTCTTCCAGCAGGTTGCGGGCGGTGTTCAGGTTCAGAGCGGCAAGGCGCTCGGCGCTGGCGAAAGCGTTGTTGACGATGGTCAGCGCGTTTTCGATGTTGGCCTTGTTGGAGGCGGCGAACTGTTCGGGCGTAGCAAACATGTGAATCTCCTGATATTTCTGACTAGGGAAGTTTTTGCAGCATTCGCACCGTCTGTGTTGCGCTGCAGCATGGTTCGAATTATAGGGGCTGAAAACTCAAAGTCAAGTATTTTGTGGTGCGTCGCACAAATACATCGGGATGGTTGGTGAAGGCTTGACCTGATTTTGTAAGTAACTGTTAAAGAGAATAAAAATAGATTACTTCGTGTGGCTGGCTGCCACCGTATCGACGTTCGCAAGCAGGCGCGGCGCAGGTCGAGATTAGGCTTCCTTGATTGCAGCTTGATGACCGCATTGTGTAAGGTGCTGCGCTTCGCGCGAGTCGCTATCGGCGGGCAGAAATGAAAAACCGGGGACCAAGCCCCGGTTTCGGTGATGTCGGTACGTAGAGTGCAAGCGTGGCCCGTCTTGAAGCGAGTACGTGACTGTACGCGCCGATTGTGCGCGCCGCGGGCGATTTCAGTCGTGCTTGAACTCCGCCTTGCGTTTCGCGACGAAGGCCGCCATGCCTTCTTTCTGGTCGTTCAGGGCGAAGGCCGAATGGAAGACACGACGCTCGAACAGCAGGCCTTCATTGAGGCTGCTTTCGAAGGCGCGATTGACCGATTCCTTGATCATCATGACCACGGGTAACGAGAACCCGGCGATCGTGGTCGCCACTGTGAGCGCTTCGTCCAGCAATTTGTCTGCGGGTACGATGCGGGCAACCAGCCCGGCGCGCTCGGCCTCGTCGGCATTCATCATGCGTGCGGTCAGGCACATGTCCATGGCCTTGGCCTTGCCGATTGCACGCGGCAGGCGTTGCGTGCCCCCTGCGCCCGGAAGCACGCCCAGCTTGATCTCCGGCTGGCCGAATTTGGCCGTGTCGGCCGCGATGATCATGTCGCACATCATCGCGAGTTCGCAACCGCCCCCGAGCGCAAAGCCTGCCACCGCAGCGATGACCGGCTTGCGGCAGGTCTTGACCCGCTCCCAGTTGCGCGTGATGTAGTCGCCCTTGTAGGCGTCCATGTAAGAAAAGCTTGCCATTGCGCCGATGTCGGCCCCTGCCGCAAAGGCCTTTTCCGAGCCGGTGATCACGATCGCGCCGATGTTCTCGTCGGCCTCGAAACCGTCCAGTGCATGACCGACCTCGTCGACCAGCGCGTCGTTGAGGGCGTTCAAGGCCTTGGGACGATTCAGCGTGATCAGGCCGACCCGGTCACGTGTTTCGACGATGATGTTCTCGTAATTCATGTTGTCTCCCTTGTGATTGAGGCTAGTTGTCGAGATTGATAATGACGGTTTCAGCTTCCCCCGCTGCGGGGTTGAATGACGGCACGGACGCGGCCGCCACCTCCGCCTGACGGCTGGCTGCGGGCGGCGTAGTTCTCGGAAATCGCGTCGTACTCGATATAGTCGCCCCGGACCTCGTCGCCGCCCGAGCGCACCATCGCACGGGTGAATAGCTTGGCCTGCTCGCTACGGGTGTCGTATTCGATGCGTTCGGCTTCGCCCTCCACGAACTCGTCGGTCCCCTCGCGGCGTTGACGGAAGCTCGCAAGACCCGCGCGACCCCCGGTGGCGATGCCGGTCTGGAAACCGTCGGCGCCCTGCAGGACCACGAGTCTTTCCCCCAGCAAGGTCAGGCTGCCCTGGGTCAGGATGACGTTGCCTTCGAAAGTGTGGGTTTTGGTCCGGTCGTCGACCGTTACCCGGTCGGCCTCGATGTTGACCGGTTGGTCGCGGTCGGCCCGCTCCGCGGAGACGGTTGTGGATAGTGTCAATGCCAGCAGCAGGAAAAGAAGAAAGCGCATCGTGGAGTCTCTTGTGCTCAGTTTTTCGGGGGGCGTGGCATTGTGACCTTGGCATCCCCGATTAGTTGAAGGGTGCCGAACAGGTTGTCTGCGCGCATGGCGTTGCCGACCGCGACATTGACCCCCTGGGTCAGGACGACAGGGTCGTCGGTCTCGGCGCGCTGATCATCCGGCCACACCGTCAGTGTGTCGGAGGTCAGCGTCATGTCCGGACCGCCATCGATTCCGTCGCGGAAGACTTCGACCTCCCCCACGAGAAAGAGGGTTTCTCCGCCTTCTCGCGATTCGCCCCAGTTGGCATTGACGCGGAGTTCGCCATCGGTGGTTTCGTAGCGCAGTCGCGGCTGAACGAGTTCGGTCACGTCGCCCGCCGGATAGTGGATGACCGTGTCGGCGAGTAGTTCGTAGACCCGTTGTCCTTGCGCGTCGAAGCGGGTCAGGCGGATCTCCTCACCCATGAAATCCGGAAACTGCCGAACCTCGGTGCTGGTCCGCGGTTCATCGCTACGGGTGGCCCGCTCCAGCCAGAGTGTCGCCCCGGCCAGGGCTGCCAGCGCGAGGATAGGGTAGAGGCGGTCGAGTGGAATCCACATGCCAGGGCCTCAGCGAAGGTAGTCCGCCAGCATCGTGTCCAGCCGCCCCTGGGCGCCAAGCAAATGGTCGCAGACTTCCCGGACCGCGCCTCGTCCACCCGGGCGGGTGGCGACGTAGTGGACATGCCGCTTCACGAAGTCATGCCCGTCGGCCGGGGTGGCGGAGAAGCCGCAAATGGTGAGTACGGGCAGATCTACGACGTCGTCACCCATGTAGCCGGCCTGGTTGCGGTCCAGGCCGCGCTGTCGAAGCAGTTCGTCGAGGCAGTCGCGCTTGTCGGCGATTCCCATGTGCAGTTCACGGATGCCCAGGTTCGCGGCCCGCAACTCGAGTGCGCGCGAACTACGTCCGCTGATGATCACGACCTCGATCCCGGCGGCCTGCAACATCTTCAGTCCATGTCCGTCGAGGCTGGAAAAAGCCTTGATTTCGTCACCATTCGGCGTGAAGTAGAGTTGTCCATCGGTCATCACGCCATCGACGTCGAAGCCCATCAGGCGGATGGTGGAAGCCGGATTGCCTGTCTCCATCAGATCACCTTTGCCTGCATCAGGTCATGGGTATTCAAGGCGCCGATCAGCACGCCCTGTTCGTCAACGACCAGTAACTGGCTGATCCTCAGTCGCTCCATCATCTCGACCGCCTCGACCGCGAGCGCGTTCGGTCCGATGTGTTGCGGGGAGGCGGTCATGATCTCGCCCAGGCTCGCGCTCCGGAGGTCGACGCCGCGCGCGAGCACTCGCCGCAGGTCGCCGTCGGTGAAAATCCCGATCAGGTGCTCCTCGCCGTCGACGACTGCGGTCATGCCGAGGCCGCCGCGCGACATTGCAAGCAAGGCCTCGGGTGCGGACGCGTCGGTCTGGAGACGGGGGACATTCGTCGCGTCGCGCATCACGTCGCGGACATGGGTGAGCAGTCGTCGGCCTAGCGCGCCGCCCGGGTGGGCGCGCGCGAAATCCTCGCTGCTGAAGCCGCGGGCATCGAGCAGGGCCACCGCCAGCGCATCGCCCAGCGCGAGCGCTGCGGTGGTGCTGGCGGTCGGTGCCAGATTGAGCGGGCAGGCCTCTTCACGGACTCCCGCATCCAGATGAACGTCGGACTCCCGCGCCAGGGGAGAGTCCGCACGGCCGGTGATCGCGATCAATTGGGCGCCCTGGCGCTTGACCAGCGGCACGATGGTCAGCAGTTCTTCACTTGCGCCGGAGTGGGACAGCGCGATGACCACGTCTTCCGCCGTGATCATGCCCAGGTCACCATGTGCGGCTTCGGCCGCGTGCACGAAATAGGCGGGCGTGCCGGTGCTGGCCAGGGTCGCCGCGATCTTGCGCGCGATATGGCCGGACTTGCCGATTCCGGTGACGATGACTCGGCCGTGGCGTTCCAGGATGATGCGCACCGCCGATTCGAAGCGTGCGTCCAGGCGCTCCGCCAGCGCGGAGACGGCCTCCGCCTCGATGCGGAGTACTCTGCGCGCCATTTCGATGGCCTTGCCGGGCGAGCGGTCGGGGGTGTCGGGTGACATGGAGTCTGTGTCGGCTGTGGGTGATCCTGGCGCTGGGCCGTTGGGTTGGCGCAGCGCTTGTCGGCGGGTGCGGGTGATGCGCTTACCAAGCCGGTCGGAAAGAAATAATTATATCCAGTTCGCACTCGCACTGCTCGCCACGGTCGTCGGGTGCCTGCTCATGCCGGCCGGATCCGTGCCTATTTCACATTTGATCAACATGTTGCAATGCAGCTTAATCCAGTTCCGCTCCGCTCTGATAGACTACGCGCCTTTACGGTTTCGAAGATCCTGTTTTGTCCGTCGCTTCCAATGCCCCGCTTGTCGAACTGAAGGGAGTGCGCTTCGCCTATGGCGAGCGTGAGATCCTCAAGGGAATCGATCTATCCGTCCGACGCGGACAACTGGTCGCGATCATGGGTGGCAGCGGTTGCGGCAAGACGACCTTGTTGCGCTTGATAGGCGGGCAGTTGCGTGCCGCGAGCGGCCAGGTGACGGTGGGCGGAGAGAATTTGTCTTCGCTTGGACGTAGCGGCATGTATGCCCTGCGTCGCCGCATGGGCATGCTGTTCCAGTTCGGCGCGCTCTTCACCGACATGTCGGTGTTCGACAACGTCGCCTTTCCGTTGCGCGAGCACACCCGCCTGCCGCCAGAGCTGATCCGGGACCTGGTGTTGATGAAGCTCAATGCGGTGGGCTTGCGCGGTGCCGGCGGCCTGATGCCGGCCGAGTTGTCCGGTGGTATGGCGAGGCGTGTCGCATTGGCCCGCGCGGTGGCGCTCGATCCCATGCTGATCATGTATGACGAACCGTTTGCCGGGCTGGATCCGATTTCGCTCGGGGTGATCGGCCAGTTGATCCGTCGTTTGAACGACGCGCTTGGCGCCGCCTCGATCATGGTGACGCACGATATTCACGAGTCGCTCGAGATCGTCGATTACGTTTATTTCGTCTCGGACGGTCAGATCGTCGCGGAAGGCACGCCGGACCAGATCCGGGCCTCGCGCGACCCCTTCGTCCATCAGTTCGTCTGCGCCGAGGCCGACGGGCCGGTGCCGTTCCATTACCCGGCGCGCGATGTGGCGGACGACCTGCTCGGTGTGGAGGGTGGGCGATGAATTTCTTCGCCAGTATCGGCGCCGGAGTTGTCAATGGCGTGTGGAAGCTCGGTCTGGTAGCGCGCTTTTTCGCGTTGCTGTTGCGTTATTCGGGTCAGTCTTTCCTGCGACTGCATCTGACCATTCGCGAGATCTATTTCGGAGGTGTGCTGTCTCTTGTGATCATCGCGGTGTCCGGCCTGTTTGTCGGCATGGTGCTCGGATTACAGGGGTACGAGACCTTGCAGCGCTTCGGCTCGGGCGATGCGCTCGGGGTGTTGGTCGCCTTGTCGCTGGTGCGGGAACTCGGGCCGGTGGTGGCGGGCTTGCTGTTCGCCAGCCGGGCGGGTTCGGCGATCGCAGCCGAGATCGGTTTGATGAAGACGACCGAACAGCTCAAGGCGATGGACATGATGGCGGTCAACCCGATCGCCAGGGTGGTCGCGCCGAGATTCTGGGGCGGGGTGATCTCGATGCCGCTGCTGGCTGCGATCTTCTCGGCGATGGGGGTGTTCGGGGGGTGGCTGATCGGTGTCGTGCTGATCGGTGTCGATGAAGGGGCGTTCTGGTCCCAGATGCAGTCGGCGGTGGATTTTCGCCACGACATCATGAACGGTGTCATCAAGAGCGCCGTGTTCGGGGTCGCGGTATCCTTGATCGCGGTGTTCGAGGGCTACGACTGCACGCCGACCGCCGAGGGTGTGTCGCGTGCGATCACGCGCACTGTCGTCAGCTCCGCGCTGGCGATTCTCGCGCTCGATTTCGTGCTTACTTCTTTCATGTTCCGGGGTTTGTGATGAGCCGTACAACGCTCGACTTGTGGGTCGGTATCTTCGTCGTGATCGGTATGGCCGCGCTCTTCTTTCTGGCGCTGCGTGTCGGTAATCTGGCCAGTGTCGATCTGTCGCAGACTTACACGGTACGGGCGCAGTTCGACAACATCGGTGGCCTGAAGGTGCGCGCCCCGGTGAAGAGCGCCGGGGTCGTGGTCGGCCGGGTCGAGGAGATCCGCTTCGATATCAACACCTATCGCGCCGAAGTGGTGTTTTCGATCGCCACCCGCTATGAATTCCCGCGCGATACGATCGGTTCCATCCTGACCTCGGGACTGCTCGGGGAGCAATACATAGGCCTGGATGCAGGGGGAGATATCGACATGCTGCAGAATGGCGATGCCTTGCAGATCACGCAGTCCGCCGTCGTCCTGGAAAAACTGATTGGTCAGTTCCTGTTCGACAGAGCGGGTTCCGCCACCGATTGACCGTAACAACAACAAGTCGAGTCCATCATGATCGAAGCCGTTTACCGAACCAAGTCGCTGCTTGCCGTGGTTTTGCTCGCGTTTGCACTCGGGGGCTGCGCCAGCGTGCCAGCCAACCCGGAGGATCCGCTCGAGCGCTACAACCGCGCGATGTTCGCGGTCAACGACGGGCTCGATCGAGCGGTCCTGCGTCCGACGGCCAAGGCCTACGAGGCGGTCACACCGCGCTTGGTACGCACCGGGGTCGGGAACTTCTTCGGGAACATCGAAGACATCTGGATAGGGTTCAACAACATCCTGCAGGGCAAGGTCGGTGACGGCATGTCCGACTGGATGCGGTTCATGGTGAACTCCACCTTCGGTGTCGCTGGCCTGTTCGATATCGCGTCCGAGATGGGGCTGCAGAAGAACGATGAAGACTTCGGGCAGACGCTCGCGGTCTGGGGGGTGGGCGAGGGGCCGCATGTGGTGTTGCCGTTCTTCGGTTCGCGTACCCTGCGCGATGCGTTCGCGTTGCCGGTCGATATGCGCGCAGACCTTGCTTCGTCTATCGAGCATGTTCCGACCCGGAACTCGGTTCGTGCCCTGCGGATCGTGAACACCCGCGCCAGTCTGCTCGGCTTCGACTCGACGCTCGATGAGGCGATCGATCGTTATGCGTTCGTGCGTGACTTCTATTTGCAACAGCGTCGCTACAAGGTGAGCGACGGTAATGTGCCCCTCGAATACGAGGACTTCGATGCCCAGAACGGCGTCTCCAGCCTGCCGGTCCGCAGCCACACCGACGCGCTGGTCGAGGTCGCGGTCGAAAGTCTGGAACTGGTCAGCCTGGTCGAGTCGGATCGTCGGGCGGACGCTTTTGTCATCAGGTGATGGTTATGAAATTCTTCGTTGGTTTGTTGTCCGTTTTTTTGATTTCCACTATGTCGGCGACGGCTCAGGCCGCTTCGCCCGCACCGGACGAGTTGGTGCGCAAACTGTCCGAGGAAGTGCTGGACATTCTCCGCACCGACGAGCAGCTTCGTCAAGGCGACACCAGCCGTGCGGTTCGTCTGGTCGAGGAGGTCGTGTTGCCGCATTTCGATTTCAGGCGGATGACGATGCTCGCGGTCGGTCGCGATTGGCGTCAGGCGAGCCCGGAGCAGCAGGAGCGGTTGATGGAGGCCTTTTACGGCATGCTGATCCGCACCTACTCGAATGCGTTGACCCAGTACAAGGATCAGACCGTAGACTTCCGGCCGCTGCGCATGAACCCGGACGACACCACGGTGCGGGTCCAGACTTCGATCCGGCAGTCCGGCGCGCAGGCCATCAGTGTGGACTACGTGCTTGAGCGGTCCGACGACGGCTGGCGGATATTCGATGTCGTCGTTGCCGGGGTCAGCCTGGTGACCAATTATCGTGGGACTTTTTCCCAGGAAATCCGTGTCGGTGGAATCGACGGGTTGATTCAGTCGCTGGAACGCCGTGAGATCAGGGTCGATATCCCGACGGGGCAGTCGTGATGGCCGATGTATTCAGGCTGGAAGGCAGCCTGACGCTCGCCGAGGTGGGACGTCATCTCGACGAGGGACGCAACCGCCTGGGCAAGGGTGATCTGACGGTTGACCTGCAAGGTGTGACCGAAGCGGACTCGGCGGCGCTTGCGCTGTTGTTGGACTGGTGCCGCACGGCTCGTCGTACCGGCAACAAGCTGGTCGTGGCCGGCCTCCCGACCGGAATGACGAGTCTCGCCGACCTTTACGGTGTGTCCGACTTGTTGCCGATCGAAGCTTGAACGGGTCGTCGATGTCCATACCCGCGATCCGGATCGATTCGGTGACCAAGCGCTATGGCCAGTTCCAGGCGCTCGCCGGGGTCAGCCTGGAGGTTCAGCAAGGTGAGTTCTTCGGCCTGCTCGGCCCCAATGGCGCAGGCAAGACGACGTTGATCTCGGCCCTGGCCGGCCTGACCCGCCCGACTTCGGGCACGCTTCAGGTCATGGGCCATGATGTGGTCGAGGATTATCGCCAGGCCCGCATGCATTTCGGGGTCGTCCCGCAGGAACTCGTGTTCGATCCCTTCTTTTCGGTCAGGGAACTGCTGCGGATCCAGTCCGGCTACTTCGGCATCCGGAATAACGACGACTGGATCGACGAGATCCTGGGTTACCTGGATCTGCTCCCCAAGGCGAACGCGAACATGCGCACCCTGTCTGGCGGCATGAAGCGGCGGGTCCTGGTCGCGCAAGCCCTTGTCCACCGACCGCCGGTCATCGTGCTCGACGAGCCGACTGCCGGGGTCGATGTCGAGTTGCGTCAGGGTTTGTGGCAGTTCATCCGCAAGCTCAACAAGGATGGCCATACCATCGTACTGACCACGCATTACCTGGAAGAGGCCGAGACCTTGTGCGGGCGAATCGCGATGCTGAAAGCCGGTCGGATCGTCGCTCTGGACAGTACCCAGGCCTTGCTCAAGGCCTTTGCCTCGCACAGTCTGCGCACCCGCTTGCGCCAACCTGCGGCCGGCGTCGCGCTTGGCGGCAACGATGAGGGCGACGGCTGGGTCGGGTTCGGTTTCGATGCCTATGCCGATGTGGAGCAATTGCTCGCCCGCCTGCGCGAGGCCGAGGCCGGCGTCGAGGAGATCCAGCTCGGCGAACCGGATCTGGAGCGGGTCTTCGTGGAGGTCATGCATCGTGCCTGAGGCCTTGCAAGTGCGCCGTGTCGCCTGGGTCGGGTTCCGGACCCTGTTGTACAAGGAAGTCCTGCGCTTCTGGAAGGTCGCCTTCCAGACGGTCGCCGCACCGGTGCTGAACGCGGTGTTGTTCCTGCTGATCTTCTCCCATGTGCTGGACCGGCATGTCACGGTTTATGGCGATATCAGCTACACCACCTTTCTGGTGCCCGGGCTGGTGATGATGTCGCTGCTGCAGAACGCATTCGCCAATAGCTCCTCCTCGCTGATCCAGAGCAAGATCACCGGCAACATCATCTTCGTGCTGCTGCCGCCGATTTCCTACCGGGAGTTCTACGCCGCCTATGTCGCGGCCTCGGTGTTGCGCGGGCTGTTCGTCGGCGCGGGCGTGTGGCTGGTGGCGATGCCCTTCATCGACCTGCCGATGGCGTATCCTTTGTGGGTGTTGAGCTTCGCGGTGATGGGCGGAGCGATCCTCGGTTCGCTCGGGGTGATTGCCGGGATTCATGCCGAGAAGTTCGATCAGTTGTCCGCCTTCCAGAATTTTCTGATCATGCCGCTGACGATGCTGTCCGGCGTGTTCTATTCGATCCATTCCCTGCCCAAGCTGTGGCAGGACGTCTCGCATGTGAATCCGTTCTTTTTCATGATCGACGGGTTCCGCTATGGATTTTTCGGTCAATCCGATGTCTCCCCCTGGTTGAGTCTGGGTGTGGTGGCGGTTTGTCTTGTGTCGTTGGCCAGTTTGACCCTGTGGATGCTGGCCAGGGGCTACAAATTGCGTAATTGAGGTGTCAAATGTTTGAAGCAACGGAAATCGAGCGCCTGATCTCGGCAGGCCTGCCCTGCGAGTTCGTGATGGTGAAAGGGGACGACGGGGTGCATTTCTCGGGCATCGTCGTCAGCGAGACCTTCGAGGGCAAGTCGATGCTGGACCAGCATCGGGCAGTCAAGCAGACCCTGGGTGCGCTGCTCGGCAACGAGATCCATGCCCTGGGTTTGAAGACCTACACCCCGGCTCGCTGGGCCTTGGTGCGTCAGGATCTCGGACTCTGACGGGATAGCGAATGGACAAGTTGTTGATCGAAGGTGGCGTGCGCCTGCAGGGCGAAGTCGCGATGTCGGGCGCGAAGAATGCGGCGTTGCCGATTCTTTGCGCCGCGCTGTTGACGCGCGATCCGGTGACCTTCACCAATGTGCCGCAACTGAACGACATCGCCACCTTGTTGAAACTGATCGGGCAGATGGGGGTCAAGGTCGAGCGCGACGGCGATGCGGTGACCCTGGACGCCTCGGGTCTGGACAACCCGGTCGCACCCTACGAACTGGTCAAGACCATGCGGGCGTCCATACTGGTGCTGGGTCCCTTGGTCGCGCGTTGCGGCGAGGCGCGAGTCTCGCTTCCGGGCGGATGTGCCATCGGTGCGCGCCCGGTCGACCAGCACATCAAGGGTTTGCAGGCGATGGGGGCGGAGGTCAGCGTCGAGCATGGTTACGTCCATGCGGTGGCGACACGTCTGAAGGGTGCGCGGCTCTTCACCGACATGGTTACGGTGACCGGTACCGAGAACCTGATGATGGCTGCCTGCCTGGCCGACGGGGACACCGTCATAGAGAATGCCGCGCGCGAGCCGGAGGTGGCGGATCTCGCCCACTGCCTGATCGCAATGGGGGCGGATATTTCCGGCGTCGGGACCGACATGATCCGGATCCGCGGGGTAGAGCGCCTGCATGGCGCGACCCATCGGGTGATGCCGGACAGGATAGAAACCGGCACCTACCTGTGTGCCATCGCCGCCACCGGCGGTGATGGGCGCCTGACCGGCACGTCGGCGAGCTATCTCGAAGCAGTGATCGACAAGCTGACCGATGCCGGCTGCCGGATCGACACCGAGCCCGACGCGATTCGACTTCGAGCGCCGGCCCGGTTGAAGGCCGTGAACCTTCGTACCGCGCCTTATCCCGCTTTCCCGACCGATATGCAAGCCCAGTTCATGGCGCTCAATGCCGTCGCTGACGGAACGGCGGTGATTCGAGAGACGATTTTCGAGAACCGCTTCATGCACGCGGTCGAACTGCAGCGCCTCGGCGCGGACATCGGTATCGATGGTAATACCGCGGTGGTGCAGGGGGTGGCCTCACTGCAGGGTGCGACCGTGATGGCAACCGATCTTCGTGCTTCGGCCAGCCTTGTGATCGCAGGCCTGGTCGCCGAGGGTGAGACCGTGATCGAACGGATCTACCACCTGGATCGTGGCTACGAGCGACTGGAAGAGAAGCTCGCGCGACTCGGCGCCCACGCCCGGCGGATTCACTGACCGGCGCGTCGGGGGCCGTGTCGCCGCCCCCGACATGTCGTCATCTCCCGGGCGCGGCCAGGGCGATGCTTCTTCAGCGACCGCCATCCTCGGTGGAGCCGACAGGGTTGTCGACATCGAGCACTTCCAGGTGCACCACGTGGCCTTCCACGGTGGGCCAGTCGATCGACTGGCCGGTCGCCATGCCGAGCAGGGCGCTGCCGGCCGGCGAGAAGATCGAAATCTTGCTGCTGTCCCCGACTGCATTGCCCGGATAGACCAGGGTCAGTTCCCGCTCCTTGCCATTTGGCATTTCACGGATGCGGGCGCGGCTGTTCATGCGGATGACGTTGTCAGGCATGTCCTCGGTTTCCCTGACATCGGCACGATCGAGTTCGGCGCGCAGGCCGTCCAGGTCGGTGCGGTTGCGGGCGTTCGGCGCATGGAGCAGGCCTTCCAGGCGCTCGAGGTCGGACGAGGAGATGATGATCTCGGGTTTCATGGCAGCGTGAATCCAGAATGACGGTGATGAAGTAAAAAGGCCGAGCCCGCGTGCTGCGGCTCAGCCAATGGTCGACAGGCTATCATGCCACTCGGCGGGTTACAATTGCAGGCCCACTCTTTACAGGTTTCGATTTGTGTCCAGCATCACTCTGGCCCTGTCCAAGGGGCGAATTTTCGAGGAAACCCTGCCGCTACTCGCTGCGGCCGGTATAGAGCCGACCGACAATCCGGAGACCTCGCGCAAGCTGATCATAGCCACCAATCGTCCCGAGGTGCGTCTGGTGATCGTCCGTGCAACCGATACGCCGACCTACGTCCAGTATGGCGCGGCCGATCTCGGCATCGCCGGCAAGGACGTGCTGCTCGAGCATGGTGGGGAGGGGCTCTACCAGCCGCTGGATCTGAAGATCGCCAGTTGTCGTTTGTGCGTGGCGACCCGCAGGGGTTTCGACTATGCGGCGGCGGCGAGGCCGGGCGGTCGGATCCGGGTCGCGACCAAATACATCAACAGCGCCAAGGCGCATTTCGCCGCCAAGGGCATGCATGTCGACCTGATCAAGCTCTATGGCTCGATGGAGCTCGCGCCTCTGGTCGGGCTGGCCGATGCGATCGTCGACCTGGTCTCGACCGGCGGCACCTTGCGCGCCAACAATCTCGAGGAAGTCGAGGAGATCATGCCGATCAGCTCCCGCCTGATCGTCAACCAGGCTTCGCTCAAGCTCAAGCGGGACTTGATCCAGCCGGTGCTGGAGGCCTTTTCCGGAGCGATCCGATGAGCGACATGATGAAAGAATCGGTGGGTGTGGTGGCAAATCCGCGGCGACTCGACGCGCGGGATCCCGACTTTCTGGCAACGCTGGATGCCTTGCTCGCCTTCGAGGGCGGGGCGGATGTGCGTATCAACGAGGCGGTGACCGAGATTCTGCAGGCCGTGCGCACCACCGGCGACCCGGCAGTGATCGAATACACCCGCCGCTTCGACCGTCTCGACGTGAAGACCATGGTCAAGCTCGAATTGCCACGCAGCGAGCTGACCGCGGCGCTCGACAGCCTGTCGGTCGAGCAGCGCGAGGCCCTGCGCATCGCGGCCGACCGGGTACGCAGCTATCACGAGCGGCAACTGGCCTCCTCCTGGGAGTATGTGGAAGACGATGGCAGCCGCCTCGGGCAGAAGGTCACCCCACTGGATCGGGTCGGCCTGTACGTGCCAGGGGGGCGAGCGTCGTATCCGAGTTCGGTGCTGATGAATGCGATTCCGGCCAAGGTCGCCGGGGTGCAGGAACTGATCATGGTGGTGCCGACTCCGGGCGGCGAGCGCAATCCGCTGGTGCTCGCGGCCGCCGCGATCACCGGGGTGGACCGGGTGTTCACCATCGGCGGTGCCCAGGCGGTGGCGGCGCTGGCCTACGGGACACAGACCCTGCCGCAGGTGGACAAGATCGTCGGTCCGGGCAATGCGTACGTGGCCGAGGCCAAGCGCCGCGTGTTCGGTACGGTCGGTATCGACATGGTGGCCGGTCCTTCCGAGGTGCTGATCATCTCCGACGGCAGCGGTCATCCCGACTGGGTGGCGATGGACTTGTTCGCCCAGGCCGAGCACGACGAACTGGCGCAGTCGATTTTGCTGTGCACCGACCGGGACTTCATCGACGCGGTCGCGGCCAGCATCGCGCGCCTGTTGCCGACCATGCCCAGGCGCGCCACGATCGCAGCCTCGCTGACTAATCGCGGCGCGCTGATCCATGTCGATTCGCTTGAGCAGGCCTGCGCGATCGCGAACCGGATCGCACCGGAGCACCTGGAACTCTCGCTGGATGATGCGGAGCCCTGGGTCGATCACATCCGCCATGCCGGTGCGATCTTCGTCGGGCACTGGTCGGTCGAGGCGCTGGGCGACTACTGCGCCGGCCCCAACCATGTGCTGCCGACCATGCGCAGTGCGCGCTTCTCGTCACCGCTGGGGGTCTACGACTTCCAGAAACGGACCAGCATCATCCATATCTCGGAAGCCGGCGCGCAGAAACTCGGCAAGGTCGCCTCCTTGCTGGCGCATGGGGAAGGCCTGCAGGCGCATGCCCGCTCGGCGGAGATGCGCCTGAAGTCCTGAGTCCGCTCCGTCCCTGCTCAGCGCCCGAGGATGTCGCGCAGGGCGTCGAGCAGCGCCTCGCACTGCGCCTCGGTGCCGACCGTGATTCTGAGGAAGGCGTCGATGCGCGGCTTGGCGAAGTGGCGGACGATGACGGCGCGTTCGCGCAAGGCGCGCGCCAGTGCGGCGCCCTGGTGTGCCGGGTGGCGGGCGAAGACGAAGTTTGCCGCCGAGGGCAGCACGTCGAAACCGAGTTCGCTCATCCGTGCCACAAGATCCTCGCGGATCGCGATCACGCGTTTGCAGCTGTCTAGGAAGTAGGCTTCGTCATCGACCGAGGCGGCCGCGCCGGCCAGTGCCAGCCGGTCCAGTGGATACGAGTTGAAGCTGTTCTTGACTCTCTCCAGTGCCTCGATCAGTTCGCGCTGGCCGATCGCGTAGCCGACACGGAGCCCGGCCAGAGAGCGGGACTTCGAGAAGGTGTGTACAACCAGCAGGTTCGGGTAGCGGTCCACCAGGCCGATCGCGCTCTGGCCGCCGAAATCGACATAGGCTTCATCGACCACGACCACGCAATCCGGGTTGCCGGCGACGATGCGCTCGACGTCGGCCAGGGGCATGAAACAGCCTGTCGGTGCGTTCGGATTGGCGAAGATGATGCCGCCTGCCCGTTCGGTATCGGCGTCGAGATAGTCGACCGGATCGATGCGAAACGCCGGGTCGAGCGGACGGGTCTCGAACGGAATCCGGTACAGCCCGCAGTACACCGGATAGAAGCTATAGGTGATGTCGGGGAAGCGGATCGGCCGTTCGTGGCTGAGCAGGCCGAGGAACACATGGGCCAGCACCTCGTCCGAGCCGTTGCCGACGAACACCTGGTCTGCGGCGACACCGAATCGGGTAGCGAGCACATGCTTGAGCGCATCGCCGTTGGGGTCTGGATACAGGCGCAGATTGGCCGATGTCTCGGCCCGGATCGCATCCAGAACCCGCGGCGACGGGCCGAAGGGGTGTTCGTTGGTGTTCAGCTTGACCAGGTTGTCCAGTTTGGGCTGCTCGCCCGGAACGTAGGGGGTCAGCCCATTTACCAGGGGGCTCCAGAATCTGCTCATGGATGGCGGTGCTCTGTCTGATTCGATAAAAAGATAAACCGGATCTGCCTGCCACACCAGGCGGTCGGGTCGGGCGATCCGTGTCGGAGTGTGGCCTGAAACCCTGCCGATGTTATCATGGCGCCTTCTCCTCTCATTCACGCGACAGCAGCGCACACGGAAAGCCATGCGGCAGTCAGAAGTCAGTCGGGATACCCTGGAAACCCGGATTACGGTCAAGATCGATCTGGACGGCAATGGCCAGTCCAGCCTGGCCACCGGCGTGCCTTTTTTCGATCACATGCTCGACCAGATCGCGCGTCATGGGGCGATCGATCTCGCGGTCAGCGCGACCGGCGATACCCACATAGACGACCACCACACGGTCGAGGATGTCGGGATCACGCTGGGGCAGGCTTTCGCCAGGGCGCTCGGTGACAAACGCGGCATCCGTCGCTACGGCCATGCCTATGTGCCGCTCGACGAAGCCTTGTCGCGGGTCGTCGTCGATTTCTCCGGCCGTCCTGGGCTGCATTACTTCGTCGAATACACCCGTGCCCGCATCGGCAACTTCGATGTCGATCTGGCGCGCGAGTTCTTCCAGGGTTTCGTCAATCATGCCGGCGTGACGCTGCACATCGACAATCTGCGTGGGGATAACGCCCATCATCAGTGCGAGACCATTTTCAAGGCTTTCGGCCGGGCCTTGCGCATGGCGGCCGAGCGTGACGAGCGCGCGGCCGGCACCGTCCCCTCGACCAAGGGCGCGCTCTGACTCCCGGCATTGTGCCGGTCTTCCTCTTCTTGTTCAGCGAGACATGTATCTGCCATGACTGATGTGGCCATCATCGACTACGGCATGGGTAACCTGCGCTCCGTATCCAAGGCGATCGAACATGTCGCCGAGGGTCGGCGCGTCGTCGTGACCTCGGACCCGGCGGTTGTTGCCGAGGCGACGCGTGTCGTCTTCCCGGGGCAGGGGGCAATGCCCGACTGCATGCGCGAACTCGAGGCGCGGGGCGTGCGCGAGGCGGTGATAGCCGCCGCACGTACCAAGCCGTTTCTGGGCATCTGCATCGGCCAGCAAATGTTGTTCGAGCACAGCGAGGAAGGCGACGTGCCCGGCTTGTCCATCCTGCCTGGAGAGGTCGTGCGATTTCCGCCGGCCGAGTCGATGCCGACCCCCGACGGTGGTCATCTGAAAGTGCCGCACATGGGCTGGAACCAGGTTTATCAGACCCGAGCCCATCCCTTGTGGAACGCGATTGCCGATGGCGAGCGTTTCTACTTCGTGCATAGCTACCATGTCGCGCCTGCCGAACCGGACCTCTGCGCTGCCGAGACCGAGTACGGCTTGCGGTTTACCAGCGCGGTGGCAAGGGATAATATCTTCGCGGTGCAATTCCACCCCGAGAAAAGCGCTGCAGCCGGTCTTCAGTTGCTGGCCAACTTTTTGCGTTGGGCTCCGTGAACGCCTCCTCGCATTCCCTTCAAAACTTACAAGACGACTCCTCCGTATGTTGCTGATACCCGCCATCGACCTCAAGGACGGCCATTGCGTTCGTTTGAAACAGGGCGAAATGGACGATGCCACCGTCTTCTCGGAAGACCCCGGGGCGATGGCCCGACACTGGATAGCGCAGGGCGCCCGCCGCCTGCATCTGGTCGATCTGAACGGGGCGTTCGCCGGCAAGCCCAAGAACGAGGCGGCCATTCGCGCAATCGTCGAGGAGGTTGGCGACGACATCCCGGTACAGCTCGGTGGCGGGATTCGCGACCTGGACACCATCGAGGCCTACCTGGACAACGGAATCACCTACGTGATCATCGGCACCGCGGCGGTCAAGAACCCGGGCTTTCTGCACGATGCTTGCAGTGCCTTCCCCGGCCATGTAATCGTCGGGCTCGATGCCAAGGAAGGCAAGGTCGCAACGGACGGCTGGTCCAAGATGACCGGCCATGATGTGATCGATCTGGCCAAGAAATACGAGGACTATGGTGTCGAAGCCGTGGTCTACACCGATATCGGTCGTGACGGCATGTTGTCCGGGGTCAATATCGAGGCCACGGTCCGTCTCGCGCAGGCCTTGCGGATTCCGGTGATCGCAAGCGGCGGTATCGCGTCGATCACCGACATCGACGCCCTGTGTGCGGTCGAGGAAGAGGGCGTGATGGGAGCCATTACCGGCCGCGCGATCTACGAAGGAACGCTGGATTTCGCCAAGGCCCAGGCGCGGGCGGACGAACTGAACGGCGCGCGCTGATGCTGGCCAAGCGCATCATTCCCTGTCTGGATGTCAATGCGGGTCGTGTCGTAAAAGGCGTCAATTTCATCGAGTTGCGCGACGCCGGTGACCCGGTCGAGATTGCTCGCCGCTATGACGAGCAGGGGGCGGACGAACTCACCTTTCTCGATATCACCGCCAGTTCCGACGCGCGCGACATCATTCTCAACGTGGTCGAGCAAGTCGCCGACCAGGTGTTCATTCCGCTGACGGTGGGCGGTGGGGTACGCAGCGTCGAGGACGTGCGACGGCTGCTCAACGCCGGCGCCGACAAGGTCAGCATCAACACCGCCGCTGTGAACAATCCGCAGGTGGTCGCGGAGGCCGCCGGCAAGGTCGGCAGTCAGTGCATCGTGGTCGCGATCGACGCCAAGCAGACTTCCCCGGGCAAATGGGAGGTCTTTACTCATGGCGGGCGCAACAACACCGGGCTGGATGCGATCGAATGGGCGCGCAAGGTGGTCTCGCTTGGTGCGGGCGAGATCCTGCTGACCAGCATGGATCGCGATGGCACCAAGATCGGTTTCGATCTGGGGCTGACCCGGGCGGTGTCCGATGCGGTCGCGGTACCGGTGATCGCCAGCGGCGGGGTGGGCTCACTGGAGCATCTCGCCGAAGGGGTTTCTGCAGGTCATGCCGACGCGGTGCTGGCGGCGAGCATCTTCCACTTCGGCCAACACACCGTTCGCGAAGCCAAGGAGCTGATGCGGGCACGAGGCATCGAGGTCAGGCTGTGAGCATGGCAGACCGTCCCGCGAGCAAGCGGACAATCTGGCTGAACGAGGTACGCTGGGACGACCAGGGGCTGGTGCCGGTGATCGCGCAAGAGGCTTCGTCCGGAGACGTCCTGATGTTTGCCTGGATGAATCGCGAAGCGCTGGAGCGCACGGCGGAACTGGGCGAGGCGGTCTATTGGTCGCGTTCGCGGCGCAAGCTCTGGCACAAGGGCGAGGAGTCCGGCCATATCCAGAAAGTGGTCGAGATGAGAATCGATTGCGATAACGACGTGATTCTGCTCAAGATCGAGCAGGTCGGCGGCATCGCATGTCACACTGGCCGCCACAGCTGCTTTTTTCAGCGGTATCTCGCCGATGGCGCGTGGGAGGCCGTTGATCCGGTTTTGAAGGCACCCGAGGACATCTACAAATGATCGATATCGAAGTTTTGCACCGGGTTTCCGCGACCCTGGCCGAGCGCAAGGCGGCCGATCCGGATTCGTCCTATGTGTCCAGCCTGTATGCCAAGGGTACGGATGCGATCTGCAAGAAGGTGGCCGAAGAAGCGGCCGAAACCATCATGGCGTCCAAGGATGGCGACCTGTTGCACGTGGTCTGGGAAGTGACCGACCTGTGGTTCCATTCGATGGTGCTGCTGGCGCATCACGGACTTTCGGTCGACGATGTGCTGGCAGAGTTCCGGCGTCGCGAAGGTGTCTCCGGTATCGACGAGAAGAATTCCCGCGCCAGTCAGTGAGGAACACATGAGCGATTGTCTCTTCTGCAGGATTGCGTCCGGCGAGATCCCGGCCAGGAAGATTCACGAGGACGACGACATCGTCGCCTTCCACGATATCAACCCGGTCGCGCCGATTCATTTTCTGGTAATCCCGAAGCGGCATATTGCTTCGATGGCCGATGTGACGGACGGGGATGCCGAAGTGCTGGGAAAGCTGATGGCGCAAGTCGGAAAACTTGCCCGGGAACAAGGATGCACCGACGGCTTTCGAACCATAATCAACACCGGACGGGTGGGGCGCCAGGAGGTGTATCATCTGCACGTTCATGTTCTCGGTGGCGAGGAGGTACTCCCCGCCATGTTGAAGCGATAAGGAGAAGGTAATGGGTTCATTCAGTATCTGGCACTGGCTGGTCGTGCTTGTCATCGTCATGCTGGTGTTCGGAACGAAGAAACTGCGCAACATCGGGCAGGATCTCGGCGGTGCGGTGAAGGGCTTCAAGGAAGGGATCAAGGAAGCCGACAGCGACGCCGACGCCGAAAAGCAGAAGCTTGCCAACGAGAAGACCATCGACGCCGAAGTCCGGGAGAAGTCCGACAAGGTCAATTCCTGAGGCGACGTTGTCGTCTTGTCACACTGGATCGAGGGGCGGCGGTGGGCGCCCCTCTCCGTTGATGGTTATCGGTTGAATGTTCGATTTCGGTTTCACTGAACTCTTGCTGGTGGCCCTGGTGGCCTTGATCGTGGTCGGCCCCGAGCGTCTGCCCAAGGTGGCGCGTACCGCCGGTCATCTGCTGGGTCGCCTGCAGCGCTATGTTTCCGACGTCAAGTCGGACATTTCCAGGGAGATGCAGCTCGAAGATCTGAAAAAGCTACAGAAGCAGGTCGAACAGCAGGCACGCGATCTCGAAACCTCGGTGAGGGGCGAGATGAACAAGGTCGAGAGCGATCTCGGTCAGACCGTGTCTTCCCTCGAGAAGGACCTCGCCGCCACCCAGGCCAAGGCCTCCCCGGTCAAGCAGGTCGGCGAGACCGCCGCGCCGGTGCGGGACGCCCGCCCGCCGATGCCGGATACCGCGAAGCTTCCGAATGCCGCTAGTTCGTCCGTATCCGGCAACGCGGGCGCGGGCGCCGGCAATGACGCCGGACCCCAAATGGAACTCGGGCTGGACCCGGCGGACAAGAACAGGCAGGCAGTGGACAAGCCATGAGCAGTATGCAGGAAACCTTCATCTCCCACTTGGTCGAGTTGCGTGATCGGGTGCTGCGCGCGGTGGTCGTGATCCTGGTGTTCTTCGTCGCGCTGATGCCGTGGGCGGGCGACATCTACGACATCCTGGCCATGCCGATGATGAACACCCTGCCGGAGGGGGCAAGCATGATCGCGACCGGCGTGGTTACGCCGTTCTTTGTACCGGTGAAGGTGACGTTACTGGTTGCATTCATGTTGGCGCTGCCGGTGGTGCTTTACCAGGCGTGGGCCTTCATCGCACCAGGTCTCTACGCTCACGAGAAACGGGTCGGGTTGCCGCTTGTGCTCGGGAGCACGCTGCTGTTCCTGGCCGGCATGGCCTTCTGTTATTTCTTCGTCTTCGGCATCGTTTTCAAGTTCATCGCCGAGTTCGCTCCCAAGAGCATACTGGTCGCCCCGGACATCAGCGAATACCTGTCTTTCGTGATGACGCTGTTCATCGCATTCGGTATCACCTTCGAAGTCCCGGTCGCGGTGATCCTGCTGGTCAAGGCCGGCGCGGTCTCGGTCGAAAAACTCCGGGAAGCCCGCCCCTACGTGATCGTCGGGGCCTTCATCATCGCTGCGATCATCACGCCGCCAGACGTGATCTCGCAGTTCATGCTGGCCGTTCCAATGATCGTGCTGTACGAGGTCGGCATCATCCTCGCCCGCATGATGTCCAAGCCCAAGCCAGCCGCTGACGAGGCGTTGGGTTACAAGCCGCCGACCGAAGAGGATCTGGACAGGGAACTGGACCGGATAGAAGAATCGGACAAAAAGGCCAAGTGACGCGATTCAGGGCCGGCGGTTCGTCGGCGGCGTTGGGCGTCGGCCGATCACGACCGGCAGCTCGATCTCCCGATTCGCCCGCATCAGCTTGAACGAGGCGCGATCGCCCGGCGCCAGCGCGGCGACCATTTCCAACATCTCGCGTGAGTCCCTGACCGCTTTGCCGTCCAGTTCGAACAGGATGTCGCCGGGCCGAATGCCTGCGCGCTCGGCCGGACTGCCGCGCAATACGCCGGAAATCAGCGCCCCTTCTGTTTGACGGAAACCGAAGGACTGAGCGAGCTCCCGGGTCAGCTCCTGGATCTCGACGCCGACCCAGCCGCGCGTGACCTCACCGCTCGAGACGATTTGCTCGAGTACGTTCTGGGCGAGCGACACCGGGATCGCGAAACCGATGCCGAGCGAACCCCCGGAGCGGGAGTAGATGGCGGTGTTGATGCCGACCAGGTGCCCGTTGGCATCCACCAGCGCGCCGCCGGAATTGCCCGGGTTGATGGCGGCGTCGGTCTGGATGTAGTTCTCGAAGGTGCTGATGCCGAGACGGGTCCGACCCAGCGCGGAAACGATGCCCATCGTGACCGTCTGCCCGACGCCGAACGGGTTGCCGATCGCAAGCACGACGTCCCCGATTCTCAGTGACTCCGGCCCGGACAAGGTGATCGCCGGCAGCTCCGAACCCGCCTCGACCTTGAGTACCGCGAGATCCGTTTCCGGATCGCGTCCGATCAGCTTGGCCTCGAACTTGCGCCCGTCATTGAGTGCGACCTCGACCCCGTCGGCCGCCTCGATGACATGGTTGTTGGTCAGGATGAAGCCTTCCGGACTGACGATGACCCCTGAGCCGAGGCCGGAGCTGGGGGGCTCGGAGGGCAGGTCGCGATCACCGAAGAAATGGCGAAAGAGCGGGTCGTCGCGTAACGGGCTGCGGGCACTCGTGGCTTCCTTGCTGGTGAAGATGTGTACCACCGCCTGCATTGACCGCTCGGCCGCATCTGCGTAACTTCCGCTTGCAGGCAGCGCCAGCCCGTTGCTGGACGACTGGGTGATGTTGAGTGTGGTCGAAGGCTGTCCGGCGGGGCCGACCCATTCCGGTTTCAGCGTCGTGATCACGAACAGGGCCGCGACGGCGATCGTCACGGTCTGTGCGAAGACGAGCCAGAGTTGTCGCATCAGGGCGGGCTCTCTAACGAAGAAAGTTCAGAAAAGTGAAAACTCGTTGCGCAAGGCGGAGCGGGGTATCGTCAGGGTTTGACCGGCGACCTTGCGCAGTGCGCACGATTAACAGGAAACGGATCATGCAACTGTCGTCATTGCGAGACCATCTGGATGGATTGCTGGAAGCCGCGCGTTTCAAGGATTATTGCCCAAACGGTCTGCAAGTGGAAGGTCGTGGCGAAGTGGAGCGGGTGCTTTGCGGAGTCACCGCAAGCCAGGATCTGGTCGATGCCGCCGTGGCCGGTGGGTATGACGCAGTGCTGGTGCATCACGGCTATTTCTGGAAAGGCGAGGATGGCCGGATTACCGGCATCCGCAAACGCCGTCTGGCAAGCCTGTTGTCGAATGACATCAGCCTGTTCGCCTACCACCTGCCGCTGGATGCCCATCCTGAACTCGGCAATAACGCACAACTGGCCCGGGTTGCCGGCTGGAACGGTGAGGCCCGTTTCGGCGAGCAGGATCTGATTTGTATCGGCTCACCCGGGCAGAGGGCTTCGGCGGGCGAGATCGCGCAGCGGCTTGGGGTGGCCTTGAAACGCAAGCCGCTGCTGGTCGGCGATGGTACCCGCAAGGTCGAGCGCATCGCATGGTGTACCGGGGGTGCGCAAGGCTATTTCGAACAAGCGATCGCGGCGGGCGCCGACTGTTATGTGTCTGGAGAAATATCGGAGCAGACCGTCCACCTTGCGCGTGAATCCGGCGTGGCCTATATCGCCGCCGGCCACCATGCCACGGAACGCTACGGTGTACGAGCACTCGCCGAACACCTGACCCGGGACTGCGGCATCGAGGCCGATTTTCTCGATCTGGAAAACCCGGTGTGAGACCGGGCGCGCTCGCGACCGGCCAGGGTCCAAGATGTCAGCCGTCGGTGTCGGTCAGCTTGAAACGGCCCAGTTGTTCGTCCAGTACGCTGCTGAGAACCAGAATGTCGTCGATGACGCCGAGGCCGAAACCCTGGCGGGTACCGTCACGGTTGTCGCGCACAATCGTCTCCAGATAGGCCTGGCACTCGCGCGTCCCCCAAAGTTGCTGGACTCTGGCGAGAATATGCGGCATGGACTCGACGTCGACGCCGTCCTGGCGAGCCGCTTCGAAGTTGTCCCAAGTCACCGTCTTGACGTTGAAGGTCTTGTTCAGTTGCCGGGCCAAGGTGTCGAACTCGGGTTTCATGCCGGCCGCGCGGTAGATGTCCATCAGCTTGAGCCAAGGCATCAGGGCCTGTTTGGGATTGCTGCGGATGAACTCGGCCAGGGTTTCGGCCGCGCCGTGAAGGCGTCCGAAGCTCACCATGATGTCGGCCAGTTCGACTGCGGATTCATGTTCCTCGACGATCTCGTCTTCCGGAGACGGGGCCGGCATCGCGGTGGATTCGTCCATTGCCGCAGCCGGGGTGGCGGACGACGGGAATTCCAGTGCGGGCGTTTCTGGATGACGTCCAGCGGGCTCGACGCGCTCCTGCTGACCAGCCGCCGGGCGGGATTCGATGTTTGCCCGACGTACGGGCGGCGGCGGGGCGCTCGGCAGGCTTGGCGCGATTCTGCCCGGCCGGTCCAGGGCCGGAGCGGTTTCGGATTCGTCGCTGCCACCGCGACGGCGGAGCAACCAAACCAGCAGCAACAGGGCGATGGCCGTGCCGCCCGCCGCTTCACGCCACCATTCTGGCCAGCTGTCCTGTGCCGGTTCCAGTGGGCGCTCCGGAATCCGCTCTTCGATGGCCTCCGCCGTTGCCGTTGCCGCAGCGATGGGCGCGGTGCCGATGTCTTGCGCGCTGGGGTCCGTGTCGTCCTGCTCGAGTTGAGCGCGCAAGGCCTGCTGGATTTCTTCCAGCCTGCGTAGCCGTTCGAGCAGCTCGAGCTGGGTGTCGATGGTACGGTCGATCGCCGACACCAGGACCTCCTCCCGCATCAGTTCATCGGCATCTGCCAGGGCTGCGGCATCCACTGGGGAGTCGCCCCCCTGCTGGACGACCAGGCGGTCGGCGGGTGCGGCGGTCGTGTCTGGAGATGGCGTCGCAGTCGGCGCAGGCTGCGCCGGTGGAGCCGCGCGATCCGGGGCCGGGCTGGGCGAGGTCGCGACTTGCGGTGCAGGTGTCGCGGCCGGTGCGGGCGTAGCGGCGGGCGAACGTCGTGCCGCCGGGCTGGGTTGGGTCGAAGCGGCTGCGACACTGGCGAGGCTGGGGATGCCGAGACGGGTGCCTGCGGGCAACGGCGTGCTGGCACCGGCGGCGCCGGCGAAAAGGTCCGGGTTGGCGCGTACGACCCCCGCAACGAATGCGTTGCGGGCGCCGCTGTCGCGCGGGTACATCGCCTGTGCGATCGATGCGACCGATTCGCCTGCGACCGTGGTCCAGGTCTGTGCTGCACCCGTTCCTGCGCTGGCGGAGGGTCTGGGGGCGGCCGTGGCGACCGGCGCGGTACGGGGCGCGGCCGGAGGGCGGGTCGAAACCGGAGGTGATAGTTCCGCGGGCGCCGGTAGCAGCAACGCATACTCCCGGGTCAGTCTCGACTCGCAGACATCCTGAAGTACGAGCTTCAGGATCGGCTCCAGGGCAGGCTCGGGCTGGCTGGCGATAACGCGTGCGTTCTGGCCCGAGCCGGCAAGTGACAGGCGGGCCTGCGTGATCACCGGGATGCCATCGGCACTGGTCGAGCTGGACACGACCCTAAGACAGGACGCGATCCTCTCCGCGGTCGTGCCAGGGGAACTGATCGCGACCCGCAGCGGTTGCCCGGTTGCCGACACCTCGACGAGCTCTCCCAGTCTTGCCGCATGGGCGGTGCCGATCATGAAGGAGAGGGACAAGCCAGAGAGCAGAACAGCCAGGGTCTTCGGTTCGAATCGTTTCGTTCGCATGCCTTGCTCGCCGTGGCGTGTCGTCATTGACAGGGAGTTTCGAAATGAATGATCGCCATTGTAAATAAAATTTACCGATTGAACGCGATGCATATGACACACACCATCCACGACCGGACGGGCTGCCTGTCTATCGAGCCGCATACGGGGCCGCTTGCCGGCGAGCCCGTCTTGTCGTGCTATCGCGATCGACGTCGGTTTGACGGTATGATGAGCGTTCTCCATACGTAACCGTACGCACCGAAGATGCCGTTGCCCGCTCCCGAACTGCCGCGCGAAAGAGCGCACTGCCGCCGTATCGTCATCGAAGGGTATCGCCGCGACGATGGACTGCTGGAACTCGATGCGATGCTCGAGGATGTCAAGGACAAGGACTATCCGCTGGAGTCCGGTTCGCGTGCTGCGGGAGATCCGGTGCATCGCATGTGGGCCAGGGTCACGCTCGATGCTGAATTCACAATCGTCCGGGCGGAAGCCTGCTCCGATTGGGTGCCCTATTTCGGCTATTGCGACACCATCGGACCCTCCTACGGGAAACTGGTCGGCTTGAATCTGGTGCGAGGCTTTCGTCGTACCGTGACCGAGATGTTCGGCGAGGTCGGCGGATGCTCGCATCTCACCGAGTTGCTGATGAGCCTGCCCACCGCTGCGATCCAGACCTTCGCCACTTTCAGGCGCGAGAGTCCCGACACGCCGGACGAGAAACCGTTCCAGCTCGACCGATGCCATGCGCTGGAAACGACCGCGCCAGCGGTGAAACGCTATTACCCCCGCTGGTATCGGGGCAAGGACTGAACCGATGCGGCAAAGCCCGGACGTGGGCATGGTTTTGCACGCCTGTTGCCCGTTCGCGGGTCTTTTCAGTGATTTTGCATCGCGATAAACCGGTTATAATCGGACGTTCTTGAGACCGCGGCCCCCTAGGGGGCGAGTCGTGAGACGGAGCCGGTCGATTCGCGTCGATCTGCGACGGCGGATGTCGGGGGAAGGGAGGCGCCATCCGTCGTGGGGGAAACCCGAAGCGTCCCATCAACCTGTTTGCAGCGCATCAGCGCGCTGCAACTTCGATCGAAGGGCAATCATGAAGATTCATGAGTATCAGGCAAAAGAAATACTGAGAAAGTTCGGTGTCGTGACGCCGAAGGGCAAGGCATGCTTCAGCGTGGACGAAGCGGTCAAGGCGGCCGAAGAACTTGGCGGCAACATCTGGGTGGTGAAGGCCCAGATCCACGCCGGTGGCCGGGGCAAGGGCGGTGGCGTGAAGATCGCCAAGACGCTGCACGAAGTGCAGGCCCGCGCAGCCGAGATTCTCGGCATGCAGCTGGTGACCCACCAGACCGGGCCGGAAGGTCAACTGGTTCGTCGTCTGCTGATCGAGGAAGGCGCCGACATCAAGCACGAATATTATGTTGCTGCGCTGACCGACCGCGCCACGCAGAAGGTCGCGATCATGGCCTCCTCCGAAGGCGGCATGGACATCGAGGAAGTCGCGCACAACACGCCCGAAAAGATCATCAAGGTCTTCGTCGATCCGCTGGTCGGCTTGACCGACGCGCAGGCAACCGAGCTCGGCAAGGGCATCGGCGTGCCGGACGGTTCGATGGCGCAGGCGGTGGATACCTTCAAGAAACTCTATACCTGCTACATGGAAACCGACGCCTCGCTGGCCGAGATCAATCCGCTGATCCTCGAAGGCAACGGCAACATCAAGGCACTGGACGCCAAGTTCAACTTCGACTCCAACGCACTGTACCGTCAGCAGGAGATCGTCGCCTACCGTGACCTCGACGAAGAGGATCCGGACGAGCTCGAGGCCTCCAAGTTCGACCTCGCCTACATCAGCCTCGACGGCAACATCGGCTGCCTGGTCAATGGCGCCGGTCTCGCTATGGCAACCATGGACACGATCAAGCTGTTCGGCGCCGAGCCGGCCAACTTCCTCGACGTCGGCGGTGGTGCGACCACCGAGAAGGTCACCGAAGCGTTCAAGATCATGCTCAAGAACCCCAAGGTCAAGGGCATCCTGGTCAACATCTTCGGCGGCATCATGCGCTGCGACACCATCGCCGAAGGCGTGGTCACCGCTGCGCGGGAAGTCCATCTCTCCGTCCCGCTGGTGGTGCGCATGAAGGGCACCAACGAGGAAATCGGCAAGAAGATCCTGGCCGAATCCGGTCTGCCGATCATCGCGGCCGACACCATGGCGGAAGCTGCAACCAAGATCGTTGCTGCGCTCAAGTAAGGAGAGTTCCGAATGTCCATCCTGATCAACAAAGACACCAAAGTCATCACCCAGGGCATCACCGGCAAGACCGGCATGTTCCACACGTCCAAGTGCCGCGAGTACGCCAACGGCGCCAACTGCTTCGTCGCCGGGGTGAACCCCAAGAAGGCGGGTGAAGAGTTCGAGGGCATCCCGATCTACGCCACCGTCAAGGAAGCCAAGGAAGCCCAGAACGCGACCGTGTCGGTCATCTACGTGCCGCCGGCTGGCGCCGCCGCCGCGATCTGGGAGGCCTGCGAGGCCGACCTCGACCTGGCGATCTGCATCACCGAAGGCATCCCGGTCCGGGACATGCTGATGGTGCGCAACAAGATGAAGCAGAAGGTCGCCAACGGAGGCAAGGAAACCCTGTTGCTCGGTCCGAACTGCCCCGGCCTGATCACCCCCGACGAGATCAAGATCGGCATCATGCCCGGCCACATCCATCGCAAGGGGCGCATCGGTGTGGTCTCCCGCTCCGGCACCCTGACTTATGAAGCGGTGGCCCAGCTGACCGAGATCGGTCTCGGCCAGTCTTCGGCAGTCGGTATCGGTGGTGATCCGATCAATGGCCTCAAGCACATCGACGTCATGCGGATGTTCAACGACGATCCGGATACCGATGCGGTGATCATGATCGGCGAGATCGGCGGTCCGGACGAAGCCGAAGCCGCGATGTGGTGCAAGGAGAACATGAAGAAGCCGGTAGTCGGCTTCATCGCGGGCGTCACCGCGCCGGCCGGCAAGCGCATGGGCCATGCAGGTGCGCTGATCTCAGGCGGTGCCGATACCGCGGACGCGAAGCTCGCGATCATGGAAGAGTGTGGCTTCAAGGTCACCCGTGACCCGTCCGAAATGGGCAAGTTGCTCAAGGCGATGATCTGAGCCTTACCCGCGCAATATCATGAAAACGCCGGCCAGCCCGGCGTTTTTTGCTATAAGGAGCTTGTCGGATCGCATGGGCGATCCGGCGTTGCCGTGAAAGGCGCTTCCACGAGGGGCGGGGTCGAGTGATGACTAATGTGGAGTTCGTGACGCGCAGCCATGTCGGCATGATGAGAGCCCGCAACGAGGATGTGGTGGGCGTGGATGTCCGACGCGGATGGGCGGTGCTCGCCGATGGCATGGGGGGATATCGCGGCGGGGAGATCGCGGCGCGGATCGCGGTCGATACCGTCCAGCGTTCGTTGGCCGAGTCGTTCATGCCTGGCTGGTCGGTCGAAGAGGCCGGCGACGCGCTGACCCGTGCAGTCGAACGGGCCAACGCCGAGATTCATCAGGCCGGGCAGCGGAATGCCGATCTCGCGCTGATGGGCAGCACGGTCGTCGCCGCTGCCGTGCTGGAGCGGGGTGAGGTCGTATGCGTCCATGTCGGTGATTCACGGGCCTACCTTCTGCATCAGGGCGTGTTGCGGCAACTGACCCGGGACCATACCGTGGTGCAGGAGCAGGTGGACGCAGGTCTGCTCAGCGCCGACGACGCCCGGATGTCCAATTCGCGCGGCATGCTGACCAGGGGGTTGGGCGTGGCATCAGTGGCCGAAGTGGACATCGACCTGATCGGGATGGAGCCCGGCGATATCCTGTTGCTCTGCTCGGACGGCCTGACCGATATGCTGGCCGACGATGAAATCCGGGGCGCGCTGATCACGGGTGATGCCCTTGACCAGGCCGCCGATGCCCTGGTCGCCGGGGCGAATCGACGCGGCGGACGGGACAATGTGTCGGTCGTCCTGGCACGAATGGTCGTATGATTATGACGTGGTCGGCATGTGTGCGCCGACCGGAACAAACCCGGAACGAACGCGATGTCAAAGTTGATTCTGAGCATGGACGGGCTCGTCCTGAAGGAGATTCCGCTCGACAAGGAGCGGCTAACGATCGGCCGCAAGCCCAGTAACGACATCCAGATCGACAATCTTGCGATCAGTGGCCAGCATGCGCTGATCACGACGATTCTCGATGATGCCTTCCTCGAAGACCTGAACAGCACCAATGGCACCTATGTCAACGGTCAGCCGGTCAAGAAGCATGTCCTGCAGGCCAACGACATCATCGAGTTGGGCAAGTATCGACTCAAGTTCATCCCGGAGGCGGCGCCGGAGATGATCTCCGCGGTCGAGGGCATCGATACCGCTGCGCTCGAACCGATCGCGCCCGGCGCGGACGGTGATTACTCGATTCGTCAGGGCACCGCCGGCGCCGCTACGACCACGAGTACCCAGATCATCCCGCCGGAAGTGCGCAGGGCGATTCAGGCCGGCGACGAACGGGTCGAGGGGTCGCGTGTCGGGGTCATTCAGGTGCTCAGCGGGGCCAATGCCGGACGGGAACTGGTATTGACCAAATCGCTGACGACGCTGGGCAAGCCCGGTCAGCAGGTCGCCGTGATCACGCGCAGGCCTGGCGGGTATTTCATCACTCATGTCGAAGGGGCCAACTTTCCACTTCTCAACGGGCGCGCGATCGAGGCGCAGGCCCATCCACTCGCCGAGAATGATGTAATCGAGATCGCCGGCGTCAAGATGGCGTTTTTCTTGCGCAGCTAACCGGTTCTGTGTGAGCTAATGCACGTGAGTTGCAGCCAGCCGATGTTAGTCTTGCATCGCTCACAGACGAACCAGGGCGGCATGCGCGATCACGCGGACAAGGCCCTATGATGCCGGGGAACATGAAGCTCAAAGTGCTTGGCTGCAGTGGCGGAATCGGAGGCGACCGCACCCGCACCACCTCGTTTCTGGTCGATGACGACATCCTGCTCGACTGCGGAACCGGTGTAGGCGATCTCGAATTCGACGACTTGATGCGGGTGGACCATGTCTTCGTGACTCACTCGCACATGGATCACATCGCCTCCATCCCACTGATGGTCGACTCGGTCGGCGAGGCGCGCAACATGCCCTTGACCGTCTATGCAACCGAGGAAACCATCCGGATACTGCGCTCGCACGTGTTCAACTGGCTGATCTGGCCAGACTTCACCTCGATTCCGGATCGCAGGCATCCGTTTCTCAGATTCCAGAAGATCAAGGTCGGGGAAACGGTGCAACTGGGCAAGCGGCGCATCACCGCCCTGCCTGCGCATCACACCGTCCCGGCGGTCGGTTACTGCCTGGACAGCGGGGACGCCAAGCTGGTGTACTCAGGCGATACGGCCTACTCGAAAGACCTGATCAAGGCGCTCAACGACCTGACCGACCTGCGTCATCTGATCATCGAAACCGCCTTCTCCGACGAACAACATGGCCTGGCGATGGCGTCCCGCCATCTGTGCCCCAGCCTGCTCCAGGCGATGCTGGAAGAACTCGTCGTCTCGCCCGAGATCTACATCAGTCATCTCAAGCCTGGTCAGGATGATCGGATCATGCGTCAGATTCAGGCCCAGGCCGGTCGCTTCAGTCCGCGTGCGCTGGTCCAGGGCGAAGTCATCGCGTTCTAGATCGCTTTTGCCGCTTTGTGCCCAAGACGGGTCGATTGCGCTACTCTAACGCGCACTATCCAGTCGCCGCTCTGGCGATGAACAGCGTGCGTGATGACGAGGTTGGCCGATGAATGACGTAGTCAAGGGAAAAACCGGAACCAGCGATGTGGTCAGTCGCCTGGCCTTCTTCAAGGGCCTGCAGGCGATCACGACCCGCATCCATGCCGCGGTCCTGATCGACGACATCATCTTCGAACTCTCGAGTGACATCTGCAAGTTGTTCGAGGCCGACCGCCTGACCATCTACATGGCGTCGGAATCCGGCGACGCCCTCGTCGCAAGGGTCAAGACCGGGCTGGATTCGATGCGCCGGATCCAATTGCCGATCGACGAGAGCAGCATCGGTGGCTTCGTCGCACTGAGCGGCCAAACCCTGAACATCGTCGATGTCTATGACGACGAGGTCTTGAGGACGATCTCGCCGAAACTCCGCTTTCGACGCGACATGGACGAGGCGATAGGTTACCGCTGCAAGGAGATGCTGGTCGCCCCCTTGATCGATCCGGAAGGCGGGCGACTGCAAGGGGTGGTACAACTGATCAACAATCGTGCCGGCGGGCCGTTTTCTTCGATCATGGAAGAGGGCCTGCTCGGGCTGGCGCAGACCTTGGCGGTCGCGTTCGCCAAGCGGAACCAGTCCCAGGCGATGTTGCGCTCCCGCTTCGATGCCTTGGTGACCGATGGTCGGATCAGCCCGAACGAACTCGATCAGGCGATGCGAAGCGCCAGGGAGATCGGTGCGACGATCGAAAGCGTGCTGACCGAGCGCTTGAAGCTGACGCTGTCCGAGATCGGGGAGTCGGCGGCCCGCTTCTACAATGTGCCTTATGAGCCTTATCGCCAGGATAGGATCAAGCAGGTCGACTTGTTGCGCAACATCAAGCGCGATTACGTCGAGCAGAATCACTGGTTGCCGCTCGAAGAGAATCAGGACGGCATCGTCATCCTGACCACCGATCCGGAAATGGTGCGCGCATCGCGGGTGGCACACAACGTCTTTCCCAAGAGCCGGTTGCAGTTGCGGGTCACGACCCGTCATGAGTTCGACCAGACCGTAGACCAGTTCTTCGAACCGGCGCTCGATGCGGGTTCCGTGTCGGACCTGCTGTCGGACATGGGCGATGAGGACGGTGAGGGTTCGGTCGCGGACGACGTGACCGCTGCGGCGGACAACGAACTGGTCAAGCTGGTCAATCGCATCATCATCGATGCCTATCGTCAGGGCGCATCCGACATCCATATCGAGCCCAGACCCGGCAAAGAGAAAACCCTGATCCGCTTTCGCAAGGACGGCACACTGGTCCCTTACATCAAGGTGCCGGCGAGCTATCGCAATCCGCTGGTCACCCGGATCAAGATCATGTGCGACCTGGACATCTCCGAGAAGCGCAAGCCGCAGGATGGCAAGATCAAGTTCCGCAAGTTTGCCCCGCTGGACATCGAACTACGGGTCGCGACCGTGCCCACCGCGGGCGGGCTCGAGGATGTGGTGATGCGCCTGCTCTCGGCCGGCGAGCCGATTCCGCTGGACGAGATCGGATTGACCGCCCACAACCTGGAGCGACTCAAGCAGACCATCGCACGACCGCTCGGCATCTTCTTCGTCTGCGGACCGACCGGGTCGGGCAAGACCACGACGTTGCACTCGATTCTCGGCTATATCAACACGCCCGAGACCAAGATCTGGACCGCCGAGGATCCGGTCGAAATCACCCAGAAAGGGCTGCGCCAGGTTCAGGTCAACCGCAAGGCCGGGCTGGATTTCGCGACGATGATGCGGGCCTTTCTGCGTGCCGACCCGGACGTGATCATGGTCGGTGAGATGCGTGATGCCGAGACCGTGTCGGTTGGCATCGAAGCCTCGTTGACCGGCCACCTGGTGTTCTCCACGCTGCACACCAACAGTGCCCCGGAATCGGTGGTGCGCCTGCTCGACATGGGCATGGATCCGTTCAACTTCGCCGATGCCTTGATCGGCGTGCTGGCCCAGCGCCTGGCCAAGCGCCTATGTACCAAGTGCCGCCAGGCGCATCAGGCTTCGCCGGAAGAGATCGACCGGCTGCTGCACGAGTACTGCGAGGACATGCACCACACGCCGGCCTTCATCGCCGATCCGGTCGCGGCCCAGGCCGCGATCATGACCGAATGGAAGCAACGCTTTGCCGATCCGCAAGGGCAGTTCACGCTTTACCGGCCGGTCGGCTGTCCCGAGTGTGTCGAGGGCTACAAGGGTCGGGTCGGCCTGCATGAGCTGATGCTCGGGTCGAATGAGCTGAAGCGTTTGATTCAGGAGCGCGCGCGTGCGATGCAATTGCTCGAAACCGCGCTGAGCGAGGGCATGCGCACACTGCGCCAGGATGGCATCGAGAAGGTGTTGGGCGGCAT
Source organism: Azoarcus sp. (assembly GCA_030604735.1). Classification (GTDB taxonomy): domain Bacteria; phylum Pseudomonadota; class Gammaproteobacteria; order Burkholderiales; family Rhodocyclaceae; genus Azoarcus_F. The sequence goes on along the minus strand of JAUVVG010000011.1, from coordinate 3,576 downwards.
TACCGACATGGCGCAGATCCGCAAGGTCTGTGTGCGTTGACCCTCTGAGTCCTGTTTGCCGGCCCGATCGGGACCGGGAAAGCGGATTCGTCAGGATGAATCGTCAGCCCGGTTTGTGCGTACAATCCACCCAACCCAGCTTATAAGGATACGCCGATGTTCCGAATCGCCCCCAGCCTGCTTTCTGCCGACTTCGCCAGACTTGGCGAGGAAGTGCGTGACGTGATCGCCGCTGGCGCGGACTGGATCCATTTCGACGTGATGGACAACCATTACGTGCCTAACCTCACGATCGGGCCACTGGTCTGCGAGGCGATTCGTCCGCACACCAGCGCGCCTATCGATGTGCATCTGATGGTCAAGCCGGTCGACCGCATCATCCCCGACTTCGCCAAGGCCGGCGCCAATCTGATCACCTTTCATCCGGAGGCTTCCGAGCATGTCGACCGCAGCCTCGGCCTGATCCGTGATGCCGGCTGTCAGGCAGGGCTGGTGTTCAACCCGGCCACGCCGCTGCACTATCTGGATCACGTGCTGGACAAGCTCGACATGGTGTTGCTGATGAGCGTGAATCCCGGCTTCGGTGGGCAAAAGTTCATCCCGGAAACCCTGAACAAGCTGCGCACGGTGCGGGCCAGGCTCGATGCCTACGAGGCGGTGAGTGGCCGCCGCATCCTGCTCGAGGTCGACGGCGGGGTGAAGGTGGACAACATCGCCGAGGTCGCCCGTGCCGGAGCCGATACCTTTGTCGCCGGGTCGGCGGTGTTCGGTGCGGCCAGCGCCGAGGACCCCAATCGCTACGACAGTGTGATCGCCGCGATGCGGGCCGAGCTGGCCGGGGTCGGCCAATGAGCGGCCGTTTTCAGGTCGAGGCGGTGTTGTTCGATCTCGACGGAACCTTGCTCGACACCGTCAATGATCTGGGCGAGACCGCCAACAGGATGCTGGCCGATCTGTCCCGGCCGCAGCGTACGCTGGACGAGATCCGGAACTTCGTCGGCAAGGGAATTCCGAACCTGGTCAGGCGCTGCATGACCGAGGGGAGCGAGGCTTCCGAGGGCGAGATCGAGGACGCGGTGCAACGCTTTCGTCAGCACTATGCTGAGGTCAACGGCTCCCGCAGTCGTGTCTACCCCGGCGTGGTCGAGGCGCTCGACGCCATGGCCGCCCGCGACTTGCGTCTGGCCTGCGTCACCAACAAGGCTGAGGCCTTCACGCTGCCACTGATAGAGCGCATGGGCATCGCGAAGTATTTCTCGGTCGTGGTCAGTGGCGACACGCTGCCGGTCAAGAAGCCCGATCCCGCGGTCATACGTCATGCCTGTGAGCGACTAGGCACGCCGGCCGAGCGATCGCTGATGATAGGCGACTCGGCCAACGACGCGCTGGCCGCTCGCGGTGCCGGGGTGCCGGTGTTGCTGGTGACCTACGGTTACAGCGAAGGCGTCGCGGTGGACACCATAGAATGCGATGGGCTACTATCGAACGCACTCGAGGCGCTCGACTACATCGCCGCTCCGCCCCGCTGATCGCACCCGCCTGCATCGCCCGGGACTCAACTCTTTCCAGCAGACATTGCCCGACATCGTGAGCTACAGAAACAGGGTTTCTCGCAAGGACTTCATGACCAGCACGGCCTTTCCGGCCCGCTGGCGTCGTTGGCCCTCGGGCCGAGAATAACGCGACCCTTTACGCGGGACGAGCGCCCGCGGTCCTTGCCGTAACGAATAAACCGTGCTTCTGGAGTCTCCATGCTTGAACAAGAATTCAATGAACTGGCTGCCCAGGGATACAACCGCATCCCGGTCACGCTGGAAACCTTTGCCGACCTCGATACCCCGCTGTCGATCTATCTGAAGCTCGCCAACGAGCCGTGGAGCTACCTGCTCGAATCGGTCCAGGGAGGAGAGCGCTTCGGTCGTTATTCGATGATCGGCCTGGCAGCGGCGACCCGTCTCGAGGTGTATGGACGGTCCGCGCTGCTGCTGACCGGCAACCGGCTGGTCGAGCGTCGCGATTATGGCGATCCGCTCAACTATGTCGCCGAGTTCATGGCCCGTATCAAGGTGCCGCCGCGTGACGGCCTGCCGCGCTTTGCCGGCGGCCTGGTCGGCTGTTTCGGCTACGACACGGTCCGCTACATCGAACCGAGGCTGGCCGCGACCGAGAAGCCGGATACGATTGGCACGCCCGACATCCTGCTGCTGCTCTCCGAGGAAATCGCGATCGTCGACAACCTTTCCGGCAAGCTGACCCTGGTGGTCTATGCCGAACCGGAGGTGCCCAACGCCTACAAGCGGGCCAAGAAGCGTTTGCGTGAACTGCTCTCGCGCCTGCGCGAACCGGTCCGGATTCCGCAGGATACCCAGGCCGAGCCAAGGGAAGCCGAGTCGAGTTTTGGCGAACAGGCCTTCAAGGAGGCAGTCGCCAAGGCCAAGCAATACATCGTCGACGGCGACATCATGCAGGTGGTCCTGTCGCAGCGGATGAGCAAGCCGTATGCGGCGAGTCCGCTCGCGTTGTATCGGGCGATCCGCACGCTGAATCCGTCGCCGTACATGTTCTATTTCAACTTCGAGGATTTCCAGGTCGTCGGCTCCTCGCCCGAGATCCTGGTGCGCCTGGATGAGGATGGCGGTGGTAAGCGGGTCACCGTACGCCCGATCGCCGGCACGCGCCGGCGTGGCAACACCCCGGCCGAGGACGAGTCGCTGGAGCAGGATCTGCTGTCCGACGAGAAGGAACGGGCCGAGCATCTGCAACTCCTCGATCTCGGCCGCAACGATGCCGGCCGGGTGTCCGAGATCGGTACGGTGCGGGTCACCGAGCAATTCAACGTCGAGCGCTACTCGCATGTGATGCACATCGTGTCCAATGTGGAGGGACGGCTGAAGGAGGGTCTGAATGCATTGGCGGTGTTGCGCGCGTCCTTTCCAGCCGGCACGGTGTCCGGCGCGCCCAAGGTGCGTGCGATGGAAATCATCGACGAGCTCGAACCGGTCAAGCGCGGCATCTATGCCGGTGCGGCAGGCTACATCGGCTTCCATGGCGACATGGATCTGGCGATCGCGATCCGGACTGCGGTGATCAAGGATGGCCAGATCCATGTTCAGGCCGGCGCGGGCATCGTGGCCGACTCCGATCCGGACGCGGAATGGCAGGAAACCCGCAGCAAGGCCAGAGCGATGCTGCGCGCGGCCGAAATGGCCGAGGCGGGGCTCGATACCCCGGAAGACTGAAGACTGCCGGTCTTCGCCCAGACCGTGAAGACCGCCTCAACCGAATCCATTCGAGGAGCGCACGCATGCTGCTCATGATCGACAACTACGATTGAGCGCTATATAGTGCCGCTGAGTTCCAGGGTTCATATCTAACGCGTTGAATTTAAATGGTGGATAGTCTGGAGAGTTCTGTCGTTGTCTAGACCAAGCCACTGCAAAAGTGTATAACCATGTGAGTAACGATTCCCCTGGAGGGCGTTATACACATGGCTCTCAATCTCCTCACAGTACGCAAGATCGAGACGGCGCAAGCCAAGCCCAAGGCCTACACGCTCAGGGATGGCGGCAGCCTGTT
>JAUVVG010000075.1 GCA_030604735.1 Azoarcus sp. | reverse complement strand
CGCGCGCTGCGAGCGCCGCCGCCATGTGGGATACCCGCGTCCCGGGTTCCAGCATGATGCACGCGACACCGCCGACGGGGATGTGGGTGAGCACCGGCCGCACCCGGAAACCCTGCTGATCGACCACTACAAAGGCCCCGTCGACGACATCGATCTCGCCCTTTTCGACGAAGACGATGGACATGCGCTCCTTGATCGGGATGGGTTTCAGGGGCGGGAGCATGTTGGTCCGTCAGACCTCGTCGGCAGCATTCAAGGCCGCATGCATGGCCGCATCGCTCAGGTAATGTCCGGTGCTGCGCATCTGCGCTATCAGAGGACGGATCTCCTGCAACTGCCCTCTGCGCTTGGCAAGGACGAGCACGCCGAGTGTGCCGATGACCTTGAGTCCAAGCGCACGCGCGTGCGTCACCGCTGCCCGATCGTCCATCAGCAGGCCGGCGCCGATCTCGCGCGCCCGGGCAATCGCACTCGATTCACCCGGATCCAGCGGGCCGTCATCCGCAGCCGCGGCGTCCGGGCAGCGTCGGATGAGCCCGGACGAAAGTGCATCCGCTATCCGCTGCGCGTCCGGGAGGTCCGGGTGAGCAAGGCATTCATCCAGCACCGTCGCGGTAACCTGAACGTCGGCAAACAGAAACGGCAGCAGATCCAGACGATGCAGCCGCCCGAGCGCAATCAGCGGTCCGGCATCGGCAACGACCACCGACAAGCGTTCAGCCGAAATCTGCAAGCTCCTGCTCCAGTTCGTCCGCAGTCGTCCGGATGACCGGGATGCCGTACCGGCCGAGCAGGTCCACCATCTCGCTCACCGAGCGGCCTGCCATGCGCGCCGCCCGGCTCAGCGAGATGCGTTCTTCGTCAAACAAGTGGATGGCCAGCGCGACCCCCACACCTTCTTTCAGCAAGGCGTCGTCGAAGGGCACGGCAACGAAGACCGGCGTACCGTGCTTGGTGACGACCGACAGCTTGCCGGCCTCGGCGCCCCGGATCAGCTCACCGGTGCGCTCGCGAAGGTCTCGTACGGTAAAGGTTTCCATGGCGGTACTCGCGTTGATTTGTGCTATCAAATGATAGAACAAATCAACGGATGGGCGCGATTGACAACATCCCCAGCCCCAACGCTTTTGCATGGCCGATTCCCCCGGTCAGCGCCTGCTGCATTGCACCGGTGTCCCGCGCTTCAAGCACGCCGTCGAATCGCACCACATCCACGGTGATGCGATGTCCCGCTCTCGCTTGCCTGACAGAAAGACGGCTGCAGCCTTCTACGACAGCCTCGCGTAGCGCGAAACCAAAGCGGTCCGACTGTCGGGCGAGCCACGCTTGCTGTGCCTCCTCCCCGATCAAGCCGAAGCGCTTGCCGCCGCGCGTAACCGTCGGATTGGCAGCGAGGCGGAAGTGGAAAAGCCGCCCTGTGTGCAGGAGTTGATCGATATCGACGTGCTTCGAACCTTCCAGCCGACGCCCTGGCAAACCGACGACCGGTTCCCAGTTGCCAGGGCGAGCCGATTGGACAAGTACGGCGGCATTCCCACCAAACGCAGTAGGGTTGCCAGCTTCGAGCCGCCAGAGAAAGCGTGCCGGAGCTTCCTCTTCGCTGGGTGCAAAGGCACGACTTAGCGTACGGTGCATCTCATATGCATCGGAGATGTCCCGCCGCACCTGCGGATGATCGGGGTCAAGGATGAGCTTGGCGAGGTGCATCGACCACTCCTGAGCGTACGAATCGCGGGCCGAAGCGCCGCGTGGCGAAAGGGGCGACGGGCTGGTCAAGGCGTACGGCACCTTCGGACGGATCCTCCAGCAGGAGGCGCAATGGTCGCTCGCGATGTTCCCGCTGGGACGACGCGATGGAAGGTGCATTGCGCAAGGCCGTTTCCAGATCGACGGCTTGCAGGCCCGCTGCAAGCCAAACCGGCTGGCCGGGAGGAAAGCTCTTGCGGCCCAGGGCAAGCGGCCAGACGGGTCGCTTCAGCGCCTTCTGGATCGTGTCGAGCAGGTGCAGGTCATCTCCTTCGAGCCCGACGAGGAATGCGGCGTCAGCCAGGTAGTAGCGGGGGCTGACCACCGTCCGGCCGAGGTCAGCCTTGCCTGTCGCAACCATTACGCCGGTAGCGGTCTGGTAGTCCCGCATCAACACACCTTCCCGGTCGACCCGGACGCCCATGCGCAGACGTGCCAGATCGTCCACCGGCTCGGCGCGGTCGCGCCCGAGGGCGGCGCAGACTAGACCGAGCACGCCGGATTTGGACGGCTCCAGTTGGGTGTCCCGTTCGTCAAAGCGGCTTGTGGTCCCCCACGACTGCATGGGACCAGCCAGCCGCATAAGCAGGGTGGCCATGGTTCAACCCCCAATCCGGGCCGCAACCTGCTCCTGCACCCAGGTCGCAAGGGCCTCCAGATTGGATTTTGCTCCACCCTTGGCAGCCGGCCAGGCGCCCGAGAGATCCAGGTAAGCCCAGGTGTCCTGTCCGTTGCCGTAGAAGGCGCTGACCTTGTCGTCGTATTCGGCCATCGCCTTGACCGACAGGGTGCTGAGGGGTTGCTTCTGATCGGGCCAAACCGGCCTTTCGAAGGCGTTGGCGAGGTTGATTGGGCTCGTCTCGCGCAGGGCGACGCCGACAAAGGCCGGCAGGTTGTGCGCGGCGAAGGTGTTCTGTTTGCCGGACGGAATGGCCATCGCCATGGCCTTGGTGAAGGCTTCCAGGCCAGCGAGCGCGAGCTCCGTGTCATCCTGGAGATTACCCACCAATTTGGCGACGTCGATCACTGCGTAGCGGTAGAAGGTGGCGGAGTTGAATTCGACCTGGCCGATCATGCCGGCGCCGGTCTCGTCCGCGTCGCCCTTGTCGTCCACCGCCGTGAAGTAGTCGAACTCCCGTTCCACGCGATGGGTGCTGATGGCATGGGCAACCTGGCAGGCGGCGTCCTGATTTACTTCGGGCAGGTCGGCTAGCATGCGGCCGAAGAGGGCTACGTCCACAGCCTTGCCGCCGTCGAGCAGTGCCTTGGCCTTCCTCACGACCTCAGCGGGCGCACTGGCCTTTGCTTCTTTCTTGCTCTTCTTTTCACTTCCCGACACGGCGGGGCTGGCCAGTTCGTCCCAGTATTCGCCGACGAGTTGGGCGAAGCCATCGACCTCCTTGTTGCCGAGAAAGAGCAGGTATTCCGTCCGGCCGTCATCCTTGACCTTGAGGCCAGCTGCGCTGAGCGCTGCCTCGATGCGCGGCCTGGCGCCGTCGCGGCTGGTGGCCGCAAGCCGTTCCTCGATCATCTGGACCAACTTCTTGGTGCGGACACCCTGGAACTCCGCGGGGATGGTCGCATGATCTCTTGCGGTCAACCGGATCGCCCGCTTGAAACATTGGCTGCTGACCCGTGCCCGGCGATGTCCGCCGAACAGGGCGTCCTTGGGTGCGCCGGTGTCGTCACGGTTGAGGTTGGAGGGCGCAAAATTCTGGATCAAGTGGAATTCGACGAAAAGTGCCATGGTATCCTCGACTTAGTCGGAAATCGGGTTAAGTGCGTCTTGCGTGTTGTTTGCGCTCTCGGGGGCGGCGAGCACGCGATAGAAATCCCTGGCCCAGCGCTGACGGATGTCGTCCAGGCGCTCGTGGGCATAGGGGTCGAGCCAGCAGCCCAGATCGTTGAGAAGCTTGGCGTAGTCCATGGGAATATCCTCGGCGGCGAGCAAGGAGACGGCCTGCCGGAGGTGGTCGGGAAGGTTCTCGGGGTCGGCTGCCAGGAGGGCGACAAAGCGCTTTTCGATGCTGGCGCTGTCGCGCTGAACCCTCAATTTGCCCAAAGCTGCGGCCAGGCTTTGCCCCGATCGCTGCACGGGATGCCGCGCAAAGAGCCCGGCCACGAGGTACAGGGCCTTGCGGAAGGGATCCCGGGCGTGGCGCTCCTGGCCAACGAAGCGCTCCACGTAGGGAAAGGCCGCCGGGTAGTTGCCGGGCTTAAAGCTCAGGCTGCGCCGGAGTGCCGCGAGTGCACCCCGGTTTGATTGGGCGAGGTTCGTAAGATGCCGCAGGAAGTCGTCGGCATGGGTTTGTGCGAGTGGTCGCATGTACGCGTCAGTCACGGTTGAAGCTCCTCGGCGGGCGTGGATCGGGCTGCGTGCTTGGTATTCGTTTCCGCGGCGGCGTCACCGCGCAGTTCGCGCAGCAGGCGCTGAAGCTTCCACTGGCTGACGGCTTCTGCGCGCAGCGCGGCGGCGGATTGGCCAAGACTCCGCCAGGTGGCCCGCCACGCCGACTCCGCTGCGGTGGCGAGCACTGTTCGCCACATGGCGTCAGCTGCGTCGAACGTCCCCTCAGCGATCTGCGCCATCAAGTCGGGCAGCGCGCGCTCAGCGGTTGAAAAATAGCTGGCCGCACAGGGACTGCCGTCGACAATGGCGCGGGCGCGAGAGCGCGTGTCCTTGCTCGACGAATCGGGCATGGTCTCGGCGACCATATCCGACGCGATGCCGCGAAGCCGGTAGTAGAATTCGTCTGCGTTGCGAAGCTGTTGCCTGAGCTCAAGGCCTGCGTCGGGGTCGAGGAGCAGGGCTGTGGGCAGGACGAAGCGCTCGGAGCGCCAGCGCAACAGTTTGGCCTGGTCGCTTGCGAGTCCTGCGATATGGATCGGGACCTGCGAATCCGCCTCGCCTAGCAAGGCCTCAAGGTTTGCAGCCCAGGCGAGAACCGCGGCTGGCATGGCATCTTTGCCAGCTGGATCCGGCATCAGCGAGGAGAGATCACGCCAGATGACGCGGCCCTCGGTAAAGGTCAGTCGAACCGGGCCGTTCGTACCGATCCGGTAGCTCGCCATCGGGTCTGGCGCATTGGCATCGTCCGCAAGCGCCAGCCCGGCTGCAAAACGGATGGAGCGAACCTCATCCGTCTCTCCCTCGGTGATAAACAACACCGCTCGGGAGAGGCGGGTGTATCGGTCGTTGGGGCCAGTGGCGAGTCGTGGTTCTGCGGCGAGCATCGACATGTCTGGCGGGCTGCACTCCCATGTGGGCAGGTCGTCCTCCACCGAGCGGCTCCAGGGGTGAAGCGCGAGGCAAAGGGTCCGGTGCAGTGTCGTACCCAAGGGAACGATGGCTGCAGTATTGGCAATCGCGCCGGCCTTGTCCGCACTGCGGATCACCTTGACCAACCCACCCGGCGTGAACTGGAGAAATCCCAGCAGATTGCGAATGGCCTGGGCTGCGCCGATGGAAGGCGGCAAGCTGTCCACCGAGTGATCGAACAGCACCGGCGCATTGCCATTCGCGCTGTCCAACGCAATCTGCGTCCAGGGTTTCGCCTTGCCCCGGGTCTCCTCGCTGTCTGCCAGCGCGGCGACCTGCATGAACGGATATTCCGGGTGAAAGACCCAGAAGCGTTCCCGCCAATGCTCCAGATAGTCGTGAATGGCCTCGACGGGCAGCCCGTTGCGATACCACTCGGCCCGGTCGCGGTCCTTCCAACTGCCGTTCGAGCGCAGCAGTGCACGGTGCGTCACCGCGAGCAGAAGGCGATACACGGCGATCAGGTTCGGGGGCGAGGTCTCGACCAGGGTAGCGATTTCACCGGTGCGAGCGAAGAGTTCGAGCAGGCCCACTTCCCGCATCTCGCCCGAGTCGAAGCGTACTGGGATCCATGGTTCGTCCAGCAGGTTGAAGCGCTTGGTCATGGGACTTCCTTCGGGACAGTGAGGGTTGGTTCAGGCTCGACCGTCTCGAACACCAAGCCGAGCAATGGATCCAGACGGACGTCGAGCCCACCGATGCGCGCCTTGCCGTCGATCAGGCACATCGGGCGCATGTCGCGCAGTAGCGGGTGTTCGGTGAAACATGCGGGAGGCTGCGTCGGGCCCAGTTCTGCAACGATAGCCTTGTGGCTGAGTTTCATCTGGCGCGAGAAGAGGCGGCGGGCCAGGTCATCCGTGACGGGGACGTCCGGATCGAAGGCTGGTTCGCCCGGGTCGAGCCGCCAACCATCCGCCGATTCGATTACGGGTACAACGGTGATGCTGTCGTCGCCGAGGCGGGTGCGGTTGCGGATACCCAGGCCCTCGCCTTCCTCGTTGCCGCGGGGCTTGTCCGCATACGCGTTCTGCGGTTCGCTGTCCGCGTCGATGGCGGCATGCATGGCATACAGGGATTCCTGTTGCACCGCTGCACGGTGTTCGCCGTAATCACCCTCCTCGATCCGCTGACGATCCGCGGTAGCGATGTACGCGGGCAGTTCGACGTCGTCGTCATAGATCATCTGCACCAGGCGATCGATGTCCACTGGAAGCTGCCAGACGGCTCGTCCGGCGACGAGGGCCCAGGTGCGGCCAAGGATGTAGGGGTCGTACACGTATTGCCACTTCGTTTCCCGCAATTCAGGGAAGCGGCCTTCGATCAGGCCTGCCACGAAGAATCGGGCAATAAGGTGGGCGTTCGGCCGCTTGCGTTCATGACGATGGAGCCGTCCGGCGCGCTGGAGCAAGAGGTCGATGGGGGCGAGGTCGGAGATCAGGAAATCGAAATCGATATCCAGGCTCTGTTCCGCTACCTGGGTGGCGACAAGCAACGCGTGGGCAGGGCGGGTACCGTCGCGACCGAAACGGTTCAGCACGGTGCGCTCCCGCTCGCCGCGTGCATCTGCGGGGAAGCGGGCGTGGAAGAGGATCAGCTCGCAGTCGGCGGGCAGCATGTCGGCCAGCAGTCGGTACAGACGTTGGGCCCTATCGACCGTGTTCACGATGATGGCGCCGCATCCGCCCTGCGTCAGCAGTTCCAGGGCCTTGGCGGCAAGCTCTTCGGGGGCCTCTTCGATTCCGGCGACCTCGATGGGTGGCAGCGGCCGGGCCGCCACCGTCTCGGCGAGAACACGGCCGCTGTGGGCAACCAACACTCGTGGGTACGACAGGGTCGGTACCGCGGCCGCATCAATGCTCCAGGCAGCGAGCAAGTCGGCTTGCCGCTTCTTCGGCAGCGTCGCGCTCATTAGGACCACCGAGCAACCCAGTGCCTTGAGCCAGCGCAGCAGGGCCGCGATCAGTCCGCTCGTATAGGTATCGTAGGCATGTACTTCGTCAAGCACGACGACGCGATTCGCCAAGCCCCACAAGCGCACAAAGTGGTGCTTGACGTTGAGCGTGGCAAACAGGGCCTGATCGATCGTGCCCACGCCGTACGGGGAGATCAGCGCGCGGCGGCGCTGGGAGAACCATGCCGATGAGCTCACGTTGTCGCCGCGTTTACCGTGGATTCCGCGCAGGCTGGCAATACGCTCGTCCAGCATCGCGCCACCGTGGGCGAGTTGAACGTCCAGACGCATTCCGTCGGCGAAAACGCGAAGAAAGTCGAGGGTGCGGTCAAACATGGCGTTACCGGTGGCCTGGGTAGGAAGCGCCACATATAGACCACGATGCTGATTGGCGGCTTGCAATCGCAAATGAGCGAGCATCGCCAGTTCCGTCTTTCCCTCACCCATGGGGGCTTCGACGATGACTAACGTCGGCCCCGCCGCCCCCGCCAGGAGGCGATCCCCGACGGCCTGCAGCGGTCGGGCGGACGGTGCCTTGCCGGCGCCCACGATTCGCCTGATGAGCGTGTCGGTGTCCTGGGGTGTCTTCAGAAGGGGGGCGAAGCCGGACCAACCAATGGCGTCGAGCGACTGTTCCGCGAGTCGCCGGGCCGCCAGGAGGTGCGCGGACAGGGTGTCACCCCTCTCGCCCGGCTTGAACCAGTCCTCGTTGGAGCCGATCCAGTCGGCCACGCTGGTCAGGCCGGCGAGCCACTCGACCGCGGGCAAGGACAAGTCCTCAACTTCTGGCTGCCCGGATGGCGAAAGCGTTTGCCAGTAGGCGTCGAAGATCGCCATCCGGGCGGCGAGCCATTCCCCGGGCTCCCGGCGCGGCCGCACGTCCCTTATTTCCGCCAACAGGTAGTTGTAGCCGTGATGGGCGCTGATGGCCTGGAGCACCCCGCTCGCCCATGTTGTCGATCCGACCTTCGTCGGCAGGAGTTCCCTAAGCAGCGCGGCACTGGCACCCGCGTGATCATCCACGTCGAGCAAGCGCTGGGGACTGAATGCAAGGCCGGCGGCCTCATCCCGCTGTCGTCCCTCCGGCCACTTGGCCTGGAACCCAGGTATGCCCTTGCCGAAATCATGGAGTCCCACCATTGCGGCGATCCATGCTGTGACAGCTTCGCTCGAAAGTCCGAAGCAGCGGGCGACCCAAGTGTGCGTACTGTCACTTTCCCGTTCCAGGATCGCTGACGCTACTGCGGCGACGTCCAGCATGTGGGCCAGCAGTCCATGCCCCTGACCATCGGCGCTCTTGGCCCACAGGCAACGACTTGCAATGGGAAGGTCAGTGAAGGAGGTCATGAGGGCGTTTTGTCGTGCGGTGGATGGAATTGTCGAAGAGGCGGGGCTCACCCGCTGAGCCACCCTATGGCTCGACCGCGTAGCTGGCGAACAGCATCCGAAGCTCGGCAGCCACGACCTCCCGCAACCCCTCCGGCCCCAGCACCTCGCAATGCCGCCCATGCTTGAGCACATCCATCATCAACTCCCGGTGGTCCGCATACGGCACTTCGAGGATGTAGCTACCGTCGGGCTGGAAAGCGCCGCACTGGTCGGGGTGCCAGTGTTCGTTGGCCACCCAGCGCGCACGCTCGGGCGAGAAGCGCAGGCGGGCGGTGGCGACCTCGCTACCGGCAAAGATGCCGTAGCCCGGTCCCAGCACGCTGTCGAGGGTCTTGTTTGCGACGTCCTTCGCCTCTCGCCCCAGCAGTTCGACACTGCGCACGCTATCGACGGCAAAGTTGCGCAAGGCGCCGCGCAGATGGCACCAGGCGTCCAAATACCAGTTCTCGCGGTAGGGCACCAGGCGCTGCGGGGAGATCTCGCGCTCGCGCTCTTCATCCCTGCCGCGGGCGTAGTAGCGAATGCGCAGGCGTTTGCGACGCAGCAGCGCGGCACCGATGTTCTCGAAGTGGGTGAGTTTCATCGCACGCTTGCCGATACCGACGATGAGCACGCGGCGGCGGATTTCCTCCGCCGGGTTGTCGGCGGCACCGAGGAGCTTGTTGAGCCGCTCGATCAGCGGTTCGACGTGCGGCGCGAGCAAGCCGCCGGGATCGAGGTTGGCAAGCAGGTGTTGCATGGTGAGCAGCGCGTGGATTTCCTTGTCGGAGAACCACATGCCCGGCAACTCGACCTGGGCACCGGTCGTCTGTGCCGGATCGATCCGGTAGCCCTCCAGCTCGCGATCCCACACGATGGGGGTGTTCATGTTGTCACGCAGGAAGGCCAGATCGCGCTTGAGCGTGGCGGGAGAGACTTCGAGCAGTTCCTGCAACGCCGCCCGGCTGACGGCGCGCCGTTCCCCGAGCAGCTTGCGGATACGGACGATGCGATCTGTCTGACTCATGGGGCGATCCTGACCGATGAGGCATCGATCATACCGACCGCATTCAGGCATGACAAAAAGTCATGCGAAAAGAATTTTTACCCCGCCGCACTCCCCAGCCGCTGCGAAATCGCCGCCGCGCACGCCCTCACCTTCTGCGCCGTCTCGCCTTCCCAACCGGGATCGAATGAATCCGCCGGCCCCATGGCGGTGATCGCCAGCGCGAGGTTGCCGCTGCTGTCGAACACCGGCGCGGAGAAGGCGTTGATGCCGGGAATGGGGTTGCCCACCGCGCGCGCCATGCCGTGCTGGCGGACTTCGGCGACGATCTCGTCCACATGGCGGCGCGACAGGCGCAGCGCGGCCTGGGGCGTGGCGGCGAACTGGGCGAGTTCCTTCTCCAGGATGGGCCGGGTGATGCGCGCCGGCAGCAAGGCGGCGAACACGCGGCCGGTGGCGGACAGCAGCAGCGGGGTCATCACCGTGCCGGGGCGCATGTTGACGTGGATCTGCTTGCTGCTTTCCTCGATGCGCACGATGGTGGGGCCGTGGTTGCCCCATACGGCGATGGCGACGTTGAGTTCGATCTCGTCGGCCAGGCGCGCGGACTCGATGGTGGCCGCGCGCAGCGGGTCCAGCCCGTGCAGGGCGGTGAGGCCCATCTGCAGCGAGAACGGCCCCAGACCATAGCGCCCGGTGACCGGGTCCTGCTCGATCAGGCCCAGCTTGCCGAAGCTCACCAGGTAGGGATGCGCCTTGGCCGGCGGCATGCCGGCCTCGCGGGCCAGGTCTTTGAGCATCATCGGCGCGCCCTGGCGCACCAGCGCCTGCAGCAGCGCACCCCCCACCTCGATGGACTGGATGCCGCGGCGATCCGCGCCGCGACTGCCGTTGCGTTCGTCTTCCAACTCGTCCCCCTCGCGCCTCCGGTGTTTCCGGTGGGCGGCATCTTAACAGCTGGAACGCATCGTATTCCGGGTGCCGTTATTTGACAATAGCGAACGTATTGACCATTAACGAATCATTGACTAGGATTCGGCCATCCCCGAGAACGACAAGAGGAGTCACCCGATGAACACCAAGGCCTTTGCCTCGCAGGCGGACCTGGAAGAAAAGCAGATCAGCTGGGACAAGCTGTCGGACAACGCCTACGCCTACACCGCCGAGGGCGACCCCAATACCGGGGTGATCATCGGCGACGACGCGGTGATGATCATCGACGCCACCGCCACCCCGGTGATGGCCCAGGGGGTGATCGCCAAGGTGCGCGAGATCACCGACAAGCCGATCAAGTACGTGGTGCTCACCCACTACCACGCGGTGCGCGTGCTGGGCGCCTCCGGCTACAAGGACGAAGGCCTGGAGCAGATCATCGCCAGCCAGGACACTTACGACCTGATCGTCGAGCGCGGCCAGCAGGACATGGATTCCGAGATCGGCCGCTTCCCGCGTCTCTTCAACGCGGTGGAGAGCGTGCCCGGGCTGACCTGGCCGACCCTCACCTTCCAGGGCGAGATGACCCTGTGGCTGGGCAAGCTGGAAGTGAAGATCAAGCAGGTAGGCCGCGGCCACACCAAGGGCGACACCATCGTGTATCTGCCTTCGCAGTCGATCTGCTTCTCCGGCGACCTGGTGGAAGCCGACGCCGCCTGCTACACCGGCGACGCCTACCTGGCCGACTGGCCGCAGACCCTCGACAAGCTGGCGGCGATGAACTTCCAGAAGCTGGTCCCGGGGCGCGGCCCGGCGCTGATGACGCCGGAGCGCGTGCAGGCCGGCCTGGCCTACACCCGCGACTTCGTGTCCACCTTGTACACCAGCGCGCAGGAAGCGGTGGCCAAGGGCTACGACCTGAAGGCCACCATGGCGCACACGCGCAGGAACATGGACCCGAAGTTCGGCCAGGTCTTCATCTATGAACACTGCCTGCCCTTCGACGTGACGCGCGCGCACGACGAGGCCAGCGGCATCCGCGACCCGCGCATCTGGACCGCGGAACGCGACCAGCAGATGTGGCACGCGCTGCAGGAGTGAGCGCCGCGCGGACGGAATCCGACCAACAGGGTTGATGGACGAATCCGGCGACACGCCCGACAGACGGCGGCCCGGCAGGAACGACAAGGAGGAGACACCGTGCTGAGCACGTATCAATACCCGAAGTACGCCTACCGGCGCCCGCCGGAACTGGCCGAGGCCCGCGACGGGCATTACCCGGTGGTGGTGGTGGGCGCCGGCCCGGTGGGGCTG
>JAUVVG010000018.1 GCA_030604735.1 Azoarcus sp. | reverse complement strand
GCGAGGAGACCGAGCCGCCTCCGGTGCCGACGCCGATTCAGGTGGAAGCGCTGGATGCGCTCGCGGCGACGCGACGCGAGGGCTACCGGCGCGGGGTGGTGGTGTTGGCGACCGGCCTGGGCAAGACCTGGCTGGCCGCATTCGACGCCGAGCAGCTCGGCGCGCGGCGCGTGCTTTTCGTGGCCCACCGCGAGGAGATTCTGAACCAGGCGGCGGAGACTTTCATCCGCATTCGCCCGCGTGCGCGGGTCGGCTTTTACATGGGGCAGGTGCGGGACGCGCAAGTGGACGTGCTGTGTGCGTCGGTGCAGACCCTGGGCAAGCATGCGCACCTGGAGCGTTTCCCGCCGCAGCACTTCGATTATGTGGTGATCGACGAATTTCACCACGCGGCCGCGCCCACCTACCGCCGGTTGCTCGCGCACTTTGCGCCGCAGTTCCTGCTGGGCCTGACCGCCACGCCGGACCGCACCGACCAGTCGGACATCCTGACGCTGTGCGACGACAACCTGGTGTTCTGCCGCAACCTGTTCGACGGCATCCAGGCGGGCCTGCTGGCACCGTTCCACTACTACGGGATCTGGGACGAGTCGGTGAATTATCGCGAGATCCCTTGGCGCAACGGCCGCTTCGACCCGGAGCAACTGTCGAACAAGCTCGCCACACTCGCTCGCGCCCGCCATGCATTCAAGCAGTGGCAAAGCCGGGGCCAGCAACGCACGCTGGCATTTTGCGTGTCGGTTCGCCATGCGGAGTTCATGGCCGCGCAGTTCGCTCGGCAGGGGGTGGCCGCCGCAGCGGTTTATGCGGGCTCGGCGCTGGCGCGGGGCGAAGCCCTCGAACAGCTCGCCGACAGGCGGCTGAAGGTGATCTTTTCGGTGGATCTGTTCAACGAGGGTGTCGACCTGCCAGCCATCGACACCGTGCTCATGCTCAGACCGACGGAATCTAAGATTCTCTTCCTGCAGCAGCTCGGGCGCGGATTGCGCAAGGCGCAGGGCAAGGAGAAGCTCGTGGTGCTGGATTTCATCGGCAACCACCACAGTTTTCTGCACAAGCCACAGGCGCTGGCCGGTGTCGGCAGCAATTACCGGCAACTGGCCGAGTTCGCCCGCCAGCTGGAGAGCCGGCGGCTCGAGTTGCCCCCGGGGTGCTTCGTCAATTTCGATCTCGAACTGATCGACTTTCTGAAGTCGCTCGACGGGGACGGCATTTCGAGGGACTACATCGCACTGCGGGAAGGCCTCGGTCGCCGCCCGACGCTGGCCGAGTTCTATCGCTCCGGCGCCAACCTGACACGCGTGCGCAAGGAGTACACAAGCTGGTTCGGGCTGGTGAAGGCGATGAACGACCTCGAAGCGCCGGAAGCGGCGGTGCTGGAAGCGCATGCGGACTTCCTGCGCGAGCTCGAAACCACGGCGATGACCAAGAGCTTCAAGATGGTGCTGATCGAGGCCCTGCAGGAGCTTGACGGCTGGCATCGCCCGCCGACGCTGGTCGAACTGGCGGAACGGTCGTGGCAAGTGCTGCAGCGTCGACGGCCGCTGCTCGTGGACTTGCCGGAAACGCTCGACGACACGCAGGCGGGTCGCAGCCCGACCTGGCAGCGCTACTGGCGGGACAACCCGGTGAACGCATGGGTCGGCGGCAATCAACCCGCCGCGGCACGCCGCTACTTCCGGGTGCGGGAGCAGCGTTTCGAACCCGGCTTCGACATTACGCCTAGCCACCTGGAGCCCTTCGCCGAGATGGCGCAAGAGCTGGTCGATTACCGGCTCGCCGCCTATGAAGCCCGGCGCGGTTCGAGCGGCGACGGCAGCAACGTCATCCCCTTGCGCCGGCAGGCACCCGAGCGAACCGAGCTTCCCTACTTTCCCAATCTACGGATCGCCTGCGGCCACTTCCGCACGGCGCGGGCGGATGCCGAGGAGCACCGAAGCCTAGGCGCTGGCTACGGTCGCCTGGACCCGGCCCGGCACTTCATCGCGCGCGCCTCGGGCAACTCGATGAACGGGGGCAAGAACCCGATTCGCGACGGTGACTATCTGCTGCTCGAACTGGTGAGCCCGGCCAACGCCGGCTCGATCACAGGAAGCATCATGGCCATCGAACGCCAGGACCATACCGGCGACGATCAATACCTGCTGCGGGTGGTCAACAAGCAGCGCGACGGCAGCTACGTGCTGGTCGCCAACAACCCGGACTACGAAGACATCGTGGTCACCCCCGAGCTGGCGAACGAGCTTCGCACCCTCGCCCGCCTCAAGGCGGTGATCGACCCGCTGGAACTGGCGGTGGGCGAATCCTTCATGCGCGAAGACATCCCGGCGCTGTTCGGCGACAGCTTCAACCCCGGCAACTGGAACAGCGGCCACGTCGTCATCCCCGAGCGCCAGGCGCACGTACTGCTGGTCACGCTCAACAAGCAGGGCAAGGCGGAAGATCATCGCTACCTCGACCACTGGATCGACGACCACACTTTCCACTGGCAGAGCCAGAACGCGACCACACCCGCGAGCAAACGCGGACGGGAGATCATCGAGCACGAGAGGCTGGGCCTCTCGATCCACCTGTTCGTACGCGAGACCAAACTCGCCGGCGGCAAGGCGGCACCGTTCCAGTACTGCGGACCGGTACGCTACAAGGAGCACAGGGGCAGCGCCCCAATGAGCGTGGTGTTCGAAGTCGCTTGAGGGCTGGTCTGAGCAGGGCGGAAATGGTTACATGCGGATATCGAGGTCGTGATTTTCCGAGACCTTGAACGATTGGTGGCTGATAATGGTCAAGCCGTCATGAATACGATCGCATCCCGATAATCGGGTTGCGAACAGGTGCGGAGCCAGAACTACACGCTGTCTGGCTCGCGCAAATGCCCGAGCGTTCGGGCGACCACTCGAGCCCACCATGATGACCAGAAAAATCACCGAAAACATGCGCAAATACTCGTCGCAAGTGGTCGACGGCGTCGAGGCCGCCCCGGCGCGTGCGATGCTGCGCGCGGTCGGCTTCACCGACGAGGACTTCAGCAAGCCGCAGATCGGCATCGCGTCGACCTGGGCCAATGTCACGCCGTGCAACATGCACATCGACAAGCTCGCCGAGGAGGCTGAAAAGGGTGCCAACGCGGCGGGAGGCAAGGCGGTGATCTTCAATACGATCACCATCTCCGACGGCATCGCCAACGGCACCGAGGGCATGAAGTATTCGCTGGTGTCTCGCGAGGTCATCGCCGACTCGATCGAAACCGTCGTCGGCTGCGAAGGTTTCGACGGTCTGGTCGCCGTGGGCGGGTGCGACAAGAACATGCCCGGCTGCCTGATCGGCATGGCGCGCCTCAACCGCCCGTCGATCTTCGTCTATGGCGGCACCATCCGGCCGGGCAGCGGGCACACCGACATCATCTCGGTGTTCGAGTCGGTCGGCCGGCACGCCTCGGGAGAGTTCAGCCTGTCGCAGGTCAAGCATGTCGAGGAGACGGCCATTCCCGGACCGGGGTCGTGCGGCGGAATGTATACCGCCAACACCATGGCCTCGGCCATCGAGGCCCTGGGCATGTCCCTGCCGGGGTCTTCGGCGCAGGACGCGGTCTCGGCCGACAAGGGTGCGGACGCGTTTCGCGCCGGTCAGCAGGTGCTGGAACTACTCGCCCGCGACATCAAGCCGCGCGACATCATGACCCGCAAGGCCTTCGAGAACGCGATCCGCGTCATCATCGCCCTGGCCGGCTCGACCAACGGCGTTCTGCATCTGCTGGGCATGGCCCACGCCGTCGGCGTGGAACTGACGCTGGACGATTTCACCGAGATCGGCAAGACGACCCCGGTGCTCGCCGACCTGAGGCCGAGCGGCCGGTACATGATGTCCGAACTGATCGCGATTGGCGGCATCCAGCCGCTGATGAAGCGCATGCTGGACGCCGGGCTGTTGCATGGCGACACACTCACCGTCACCGGCAAGACACTCGCCGAGAACCTGGCCGACGTTGCCGATTATCCCGCTGGCCAGGACATCATTCACCCGTTCGACAACCCGATCAAGAAGGATTCGCACCTGGTCATCCTGCGCGGCAATCTGGCGCCGACCGGCGCGGTGGCCAAGATCACCGGCAAGGAAGGCCTGCGCTTCTCGGGCCGCGCCCGCGTCTATCATGGCGAGGAAGCGGCCTTGGCCGGCATCCTCGGCGGCGAGGTCGTCGCCGGTGACGTCATCGTGATCCGCTACGAGGGGCCGAAGGGGGGGCCGGGCATGCGCGAAATGCTCTCGCCGACTTCCGCGGTGATGGGCAAGGGGCTGGGCAAGGAGGTCGCACTCATCACCGACGGGCGCTTCTCCGGCGGTTCGCACGGCTTCGTGGTGGGACACATCACCCCGGAAGCCTTCGAGGGCGGCCCGATCGCGCTGATCGAGAACGGTGATGCGATCACCATCGATGCCGAATCCCGTGAAATCACCCTCGACGTGCCCGAAGCTCAACTCGCCGAGCGCCGGGCGCGTTGGACCCAGCCGAAACCGCTTTACACGCGCGGGGTGCTGGCCAAATACGCGAAACTGGTTTCGAGTGCGTCGGAAGGAGCCGTCACCGACAAGTAACAGCCTCCTGCGGTCGGCGATCGCGCCCGCATCGTGAGCCACGCTTGGGCCCGCCCTGGTCGAACCGTCAGGGCACTGCCGCCGGCAAGTCGATCGAACCGCTGACGAGAACTGCTCGGCCCCCGGTTGCGGCATGCGGCAGGACCTGCAAGCCATCAACCTAACCCACGGCTACCGCGTCGCCCTGACCTTGCAAATCACCGAGCAGGAGATACTGCTCGTCGATATTGGCAGTCATGACGAGGTGTACGGCTGAAACCGTCACCCGCTTCGGTCGGATGGTGACTGACCCCGTCTCCCGCATTGTGCTCAACCCCGCGCTATGAACGCTTGGCGCGCATCGACATCGTCTGACGGCAGCGCGGAAACGTCGAACACCCCCAGAAAGCCCGCCCTTTGCCCGGCCGTTCCACCATCTTCGCGCCACGGGCCGTGCACCCCGGAAACCCGGGCGGTCAGGCGTCAAACGCAATCCGACGACGCCTCCGTCCATTCTCGACAGATGCGGATGGTCTGCTCGGTGGCCAGCGGCTCGTGCGTCAGACCGCAACGGGCGCCGCTTTCCTCCGTGAGGAAATGTGCGCATTGGCGGCAGATGCCGAAGGCGCGCTGCCCGTTGACGCGTTGCATGGCCGAAAGCAGGTGGCTCAATGCGCTCTCGAGTTCGGCCGCTTCGATAGCGGGTCCGCACAGCGCCTGCTCGACACGTTCGACCCAGCTCTCCCTCAGCACGGACTCGCCGGCCGGGGTCAGTTGCAGATGCAGACGCTTGCCGTGACGAGAGTCGGACTCCTTGGTCAGCAAGCCCTTGCGCTCCAGCACGGCGAGGGTTTGCGACACCGTCCCGCGGGTGATGCCGAAGTACTCTGCAATCGCGATCGGCAGGTCGCTGTACCGATTGGCCCGCGTCAGGTAGTGCAGGACCTGCACGTGTATCGGCAACAAGCCGTGCCGTGCCGCGTCGTCACGAACCGACTGCTGAATCAGCGCACCGAGGCGTTCAAGGAGGAGAGAAGTTTGGCCCATGACCTAAATGTATCGCCTCGATGCATGTCTTGACAAGCAGGATGTAGCGACTCTAAACTTCATCATGCATCGAGTCGATGCATTACTATCCATTCCAAGGAGTCGATCATGAACGAAGCCCTGTTCTTCCATGCTGGCTGCCCTGTGTGTGTCGCCGCCGAGCAGCAGTTCATCCACGCACTCGATCCGGAAAAGTACGCGGTGGAAGTCGTCCATCTGGGCGAACAAAAGGACCGTATCGTGCAGGCCGAGCGCTATGGCGTGAAGTCAGTACCAGCGCTGGTCATCGAGGGACAGCCATTCCACATCAATTTTGGCGCGGCGCTGGCCGACCTGAAGTAGGTGGGCATCGCGGCGGTGAATCGCGGCTGCGGGGCGATGCAGTTGTCGCCGCGATCGCTTGCCACTCGGCCGGCTGCGGGCAGACGCACGACATGTCTCTTGACGTTTACGTGAACGCAAACAACCATATCGCATTCGAGCGAATCCTCCTCGTGCCTGCCGAGAGCACCAAGTCTGCATGACCGCCTCCGAAGCAACCGACATCGAGATCACTGAAATCCGCCTCCCGCACCCGGAGGGGGCCATCCACGTTCGGACCTGGTCGCCCAGGAGGGCGGTCGGGAATGGGTCGGTGGGCAATCCGTTCGTGCTGTTTCACGATTCGCTCGGCTGTGTGGCGTTGTGGCGGGATTTTCCGGCGCGCTTGTGCGCGGCGACAGGCCGACGGGTGATCGCTTACGATCGACTGGGTTTCGGCCGCTCGGCACCGCGAACCGATCGACCCGGCCCGGACTTCATTGCCGATGAAGCGCGGCATTACTTTGCACCGCTGCGCGAGCAGCTTGGGCTGGAGCGGTTCGTGCTGTTCGGCCACAGCGTAGGCGGCGGCATGGCGGTGCATTGTGCGGCCGCGTTTCCGGACGACTGCGAAGCCCTGATCACGGTGGCGGCCCAGGCGTTTACCGAAGACCGCACGACCGCGGGCATCCGGGTGGCCAAGGCGCAGTTCCAGGACGAGGCGCAGTTTCAGCGGTTGGTGCGTTACCACGGCGACAAGGCGCGCTGGGTGCTGGAGGCCTGGACCGAGACCTGGCTTCACCCGGACTTCGCAAACTGGTCGCTGGCCGACACCCTGCCCCGCGTGCAGTGCCCTGTGCTGGCTATCCACGGTACGGAAGACGAATACGGCTCGACACGCCATCCGCAGATGATTGCCGGGCTCAGCGCGGGCCCCGCACAGGAGGAGATACTCCCCGATACCGGACATGTACCGCATCGAGAGAAACCTGCAGAAGTGCTGGCACTGATCACGCGGTTTCTTGCGGGGTGAAGATCCCGGTCGTCGTGCTAACGCTTGTCGTCGCTGACGTCCGTCCCATACTTTGCCGAGCCGCTCGATCCATGGCGCCCAACCGGCCTGGGCTGCGAGTTTCGACCCTGGCGTCATCGGTACCGCAAGTACGCCCCGCGTGCCGGCGGCAGCCCTTTCCTCCCGCACCCGGTGGACTATCCTGAATTGAATGGAAACTCCACCGGAGCCAATCCACGATGGTCGCTTCCCTGCGCATCTTCGTCGCGTCTTCTTCCGAACGAATCGACACTGCGATCGAAATCGCCAGAATGCTGACGGCCACCGGCAAGCGCATCACCGGTCAGTCCAAGGTGGTCGATGCCGTCCCATGGACGAATGGCACCTTCAGCTTCAGTCGAACCTACATCGAATCGCTCGAGCGGGAACTCGATCGTGCGGATTTTGCGGTCGTCGTTTACGCGGGTGACGATCTCGCCCGGGTCAGACAGGAGGACGTCAGTCTTCCTCGGGACAATGTCATCTTCGAGCTCGGTCTCTTCATTGGGCGGCTCAGTCGGGAACGCAGTTTCTTCTTCGTCGATCACGCTGCGGAAACCCGTATCGCGTCCGACCTTTCCGGCGTCAAAGAGGTTTCGTTCACCATGGACGGCAAGACGGGGGGTCAGCCGCCCAGCCTGGCGAAGGCATGCCAATCGGTTGTTTCCCAGATGCTGGAGGTGGGCGAGCGTTTCAAGCCCGGCTCCGATATACGCGCCCACCAGCAAGAAGCCTGGCATTTCATTCGTGCCGCTTCCGGATGCTGGTGGAGTTTTCAGCACTGGGAAAGGGATGGCATCGGCTTCGTGACGCTCACGCCCGACGCTGCCGGCCCGACCCTGAAAGTCAAGGGGGTCGCCTTCGCACCCTCACTTCCTGCCTGTCCCATTGCCCAATGGCGCAGCACGAACTCGGTGCTGACCGGCAGCGGTACCGAATGGACGCTGCAATTCGGCTGGGAAGGCACTGTCCCGGGCAAGCACCGTTATAGTGGAACAAGCCGCTATCTGTTTTCCGCCTTGTCCGCCTCCTCGATTCTTGCGGGCCGCGGAGAAATAGTCGAGACGAACATGGCCGACTTCAGTTCGACTTACAAGGAGGCCGAACTCGAGCGTTGCGACGATGACGACGCAAAAGTCATGATCACTAACGATAACGACGCGCGACGCCTCATACTGGAGAGGCAACTGTCGCGCTGGAAGGGCTGGTGAGGCGCTTACCAGTGGTGACACCGACGGGCTTGTTTATCCACTGAGCTCTTTGGAGTGCCTGCAATAGCCTCCGTAAGCAATGGCACGCAACGCCCCCTTCATGACCTTCGCTCAAGGTAGGGAATAGCGCTCGAGCGCCAAGCCCAGGGTCTCGAGATTGCAGACCATGCCGTATTTCTGGCCCAATTCGAAAAGACTCTGTTCGTGTGACACAAGGGAGCGATCACCCACACAGTCCGACAGGATGACCGGGACGAAGCCATGGGACATCGCGTCGACAACGGAAGCCCGCACACAGCCGCTGGTGGTCGTACCCGCAATGACCAGTGTCTTCACGCCGCGCTCGGTCAGCCAGGCGGCCAGGCCGGTTCCGGCAAAGGCAGACGGCAAGGTCTTGCGGACGATCAGCTCGCCCGGCGCTGGCGCCACGTCGTCGCAGATCGCACTGCACGCCGCATGCTCTGTGAGTTGCAACAGGCTAGGCACCTTGCGGGCGAACAGGTTGGCATCACTGCCATCATCGGCGTACACGATCCGGCTATGCGCGACCGGCCATCTGCGGGTACGCGCCAGGTCCAGCAGCCTTCGGCTTCGCGCCAGCGCGTCGGGTATGTTGCCGCCCCCGAAAAGCGCGGGATCGGCAAACCCATTGACGAAGTCGACCAGTAGCAAGCCGAGCGGTGGCTCGATGGCGAGGGCCTGGCCAAATCCTTGGGAACGGTAGATCTCGGCATCACGCATCGTTCGGCCTCATGCGGCAATGGGCGCAGCAGTTGCCCGCATCCTGGGCACCAGGCGCAGATGACTGCCGACCGACGCCCCTGGAAGATCGGCGATCCGGTCGGCTACGGCGAGGAGCCTCGCCATGTCGTAACCGGTGCCGACTCCGCCCCCCTCGAAGGCGAATACCAGATCCTCGGTGGCGGTGTTCCCGGTGGCACCCGGCGCGAATGGACATCCGCCCAGGCCCGCCACCGACGCATCGAACACGCCGACGCCCGCCTGATGCGCGAACAATGCGTTGGCGACACCGACGCCAAAGGTGTCATGCCCATGAAACGCCCACCTGAAGCCATCGAAGCGCGACATCGCCACCTCGAATCTTTGCCTCACCTGGAACGGATTGGCCCGGCCGGTGGTGTCGCACAAGGCGATCTCGTAAGTGGGACAGATCGCCGCGATCCGGTCCAGCGCGGACAGCACCGCCTCGATCGGGACCTCCCCGGCAAAGGGGCAATCGAAGGCCGTGGCCAGATCGACCCGGACCCTGATATCGCGATTCGGCGCGATGAGTGAATGTATGTCGGACAACTCCTGGATCGATTGCGCGATGCTGCGACGCACATTCTTCTGGTTGTGCTGTTCGGATGCGGAAAAGACGTAGACGAGTTCCTTCATGCCAGCCGTCAGCGCCAATTCGGCCCCCTTCGGGTTCGGCACCAACACGGAGAGGCCGAGACCCGCCCGACCGGCAAAATGCGCGGCGATCTCACCCATGTCGGCCATCTGCGGGATCGCTCGCGGACTGACGAAGGAGCCGATCTCGATACGTCTGCTGCCGGCCTCGATCAGGCTCTCGATCAATTCGATCTTGGTTCGGGTCGGTATCGGCGCCGCGATCGACTGGAAGCCATCGCGTGGCGCGACTTCGACGATGTCTACGGATGAGAGGGGGCGATGCATGACGATAAAACTCCTGGATGGTCGCGGGGCGATGGCCTCATCGCCCCGCACGGACGGATCGCTCAGCCGAGAACGAACGGATTCGCGATTTCCTTGTTGGTGTTGATCCAGATGCTCTTCACCTGCAGGTACTCCTTGATCATCTCCTGGCCATTCTCGCGGCCGATACCGGAGCGCTTGTAACCGCCGAACGGCGACATGTAGCTGACCACCCGGTAGGCGTTCACCCACACCGTGCCGGCACGAATGCGCTTGGTCATCTTCAGCGCCCGCCCGATGTCGGAAGTCCATACCCCGGCCGCCAGTCCATAGAGCACATCGTTGGCGATCGCGATCGCCTCCTCCTCGTCCTTGAAGCGGATGATGGACAGCACCGGGCCGAACACCTCCTCCTGTGCGATACGCATGTCGTTGCGGACCCCGGTGAAGATCGTCGGCTCGACGAACCAACCGTCTCCGCACTCCGGGCGGGTGGCGGGTTTGCCGCCGAGGACGCAGGTCGCCCCCTCCTGCTTGGCGATATCGATGTAGGACAGCACCTTCTGGTACTGCGGCTGGGTCGTCACCGGACCGACCTGGGTGCTCATGTCCATCGGATTGCCCATCTGGGCGGTACCGGCAAGCGCGACCAGCTTCTCGACGAACTCGTCATGAATGCTGTCTTGCAACAGCAAACGGGACCCGGCCATGCAGGTCTGCCCGGTCGCCGCGAAGATGCCGGACACCGCGCCCTTCACTGCATTGTCGATGTCGGCATCGGCGAATACGATGTTCGGAGACTTGCCGCCGAGTTCCAGCGAGACTCGCTTCAAGCCACGCGCCGCCGCCTGGTACACCGCGATGCCACCGGGTTCGCCTCCGGTGAAGGCGACCCGCGCCACCTTGGGGTGCTCGACCAGCGCCGAGCCGACTTCGGCGCCATAGCCGGTGACCACGTTGAACACGCCCTTCGGAAAACCCGCCTCCTCGACCAGCTTGGCGAATTCCAGCATCGATGCCGAGGTGTATTCCGAAGGCTTGACGACGACGGTGTTGCCGGCCGCCAATGCCGGCGCAATCTTCCAGCTCGCCAGCAGAAGCGGTGAGTTCCACGGCGTGATGATGGTCACCACGCCGAGCGGCTCGTACTGGGTGAAGTTGAACATCCCCGGCTTGTCCGAGGGAATGGTCGAACCCTCGACCTTGTCAGCCAGACCACCGAAGTAGTAATACCACTCCGGCATGTAGCGCATCTGCCCGAGCATCTCGGCCTTGAGCTTGCCATTGTCGGTGACCTCGACGTCGGCGAGATGCTCGGCATCACGCGCGATCAGATCGCCGAGTTTCCTCAGCAACGCGCCGCGGGCGCTGGGGGTCATGTCGGCCCAGGCACCGCGGTCATAGGCCGCATACGCGGCATTCACCGCCGCGGTCGCATCCTCGTTCGTTCCGCGCGGAATCCGCGCCCAGGGCTGTCCGGTGAACGGATTGAGTGAATCGATATACTCGCCGGAGGAGGGATCCTTCCATTCGGCGCCGATATACATTTGGTACTTTTTCATGAGTTGTCCTCTCGTTGAGTGATTGTTCAAGCCTTCATCATCCCGGGTAACCATAGGGCAATTTCCGGCCACGCGACCAGCAACACCAGCAACACCGCCTCGATCAGCAAGAACGGCGCGACGCCACGGAATATCTCGACCGGCTTGACCTGGCCATCCGATGCACTCAGCACCGCGAACAGGTTCAAGCCTATGGGTGGGGTGAGCACGCCGATCTCGATCAGCTTGATCAGGATGACGCCAAACCAGATCGGGTCGTAACCGAGACTGACGATGATCGGATAGATGAACGGCACAGTGACCACCGTCATCGATATCGTGTCCATGAAGCACCCGAGCAGGATGTACATCAGCATGATCACGATCAACACGGACAGCGGGGACATCCCGAGCCCCTCGATCCACCACACGATCTCGTCGACGAAACCGGAATAGACGAACAAGCGTGACAGCATCAAACCGGCGATGACGACCATGAACAGTACCGCAGTCGTCATCGCGGCGCTTCTCATCGCACCGACTACCGCCGGGGCCGAAGGCATGTCCTTGCGGATCCACCCGCGCGCCAGCAATATCGCAAAGGCCCCGGCCGCCCCCACCGCACCGGCCGACGACGGGAACATCGCGCCGGAGTAGATCCCCCCGATCACGATCACGGCGAGCAACGCGAAGGGCCAGATCGCGTAAAGACTGTCCAGCTTTTCCTTCAACGTAAAATGCTCGGTCGATGGGGGCGCGATATGCGGGCGCAGCCTTGCCAGGATCGCGATGCCGACAAGGTAGCTCACCGCTGTCAGCAAACCGGGAACGATGCCGGCAATCAGCAGGGTTCCTATCGACTGGCCGGTCAACAGTCCATACACCACCATCATGATCGACGGCGGAATCAGGGCGGCAAAGGTGCCGGCGGCCGCGATGCAACCGGATGCGATCGCCCTGTCGTAGCCGAATCGGATCATTTCCGGCAGAGCGATCCGGGTGAAGACCACCGCATTGACCATGGTCGAGCCGGACACCGCAGCGAAGCCCGCGGAGCTCAGCGTGGTGACCATCAGCAAACCGCCCCGGACCCTGCCGATGACCCGATAGAAGAACGTGAAGAAATCCTTGGTGATCCCCGAAATCTCGGCGAAGGCGCCCATCAGGATGAACATCGGGATGACCACGAAACCATATTGGCTCGCGAACTGGTAGGGCAAGCCTTCAAGCATGCTCAGCATCAGCGGCGTCCCGCCGATCAGCCACAGTCCGACGATCGCAACGATCGCGATCGAGAACCCCACCGGCACCGCCAGTGCGATCAGGATCAGCATGGCCGCAATTGCGGTGAGACCTACATAGATCGGCTCCATCGCTCAGCTCACCTCGTTCCGCCAACGGCAGAGCCGGAAGAGTCGGTCCTTCCGAGTCCTGCCATATGAACGACGATCTCCCTGATCATCTCCAGCGCGCACACGACCATTCCGAACAGAAAGGCCAACTTGACCGGCCAGACTGGAAACCGTATCGCGGCCACCGCGCGCTCCCGAATCTCGATACTGTGCTGGACCAACTCCCAGGCCCCCCAACTCAACAATACGAACACGACCGCTCCGATCAGCAACCCAAGGAGCGAGACGCACCACTGAAACCAGCCGGGAAAGAACCGCGCAAACAACTCCACCTTGATATGCGCGCCGCTTCGCTGCGCATGACTCATCACCAGCATGACCGCGATAGGCAGCATCGCCGACGCGAACTCGGTGGCGGAAGGCACCGGTTTGCCGAGAAAGTTGAGCGAAAGCACATCGGCCGTGCCGATCAAGGCCATCAGGGCCAGGAGAAACGCCGCGACATAAACGAAGAGGTCGGATAGCCAGACGATGGCGCGATCGACCCCTCGGAAGAATGCACCCATCTGCGAAGACTCCCTCTGTGGGCGTGGGCAGAGCAAACCTACCCGGCGGGGGGTGCCCGCCGGGCAGGACATGAGACACGTTGCCGGACTCAGATATCGCCGTGTTTCAGCCAGTAGTCGAGCACCGACTGGGCTTCATCGCCTCTGCCCTCGCGCTGCATCGCCTCGAGCCAGACCTGACGGAAGTTCGGCGCAGCGGCGCGCAAGCGTTCTTCGTCCTTGAACTCGACGACCTGCACACCGGCATCTAGCATCTTCTGCAGGCTCGACTCACCCACCTGAGCGAGCGCCTCCAGACTGCGGACGCGGGCTTCCTCGCTGACCTCCATGAACAGTTTCTTCACGTTCTCCGGCATGTCGTTATGCCAGCGCTCGTAGTTGATCCAGATCGGCCAGGTCGGCTGCGGACCGAATCCGAACGAGGTCAGGTACTTGGCGGCCTCGTACAGACCGGTTTGCGCATAAAGATCGGTGGAGAAGAAGCCGCAATCGATACGGCCACGGCGCAAGCCTTCCTGTTTTTCCGCGGTCATGACATTGACCCCCACCGCGCCAAGCGACTCCCACAACAGCGGCTGCCAGGCCCCGAAGGTACGGATCCGCAGCCCCGCCCAGTCTTCCAGCGTCGCCACCGGTTTGGTGCACAGCGGCTGATAGGTATTCAAGGTGTGGAAGAACATCGGCCAGATGTTGTTTCGCTGCAGTTCAGCCTGAATTGCCGGAACCTCGCGAACCAGCCCCTCGATAACTCGGGATGCAGCCTCGTTGGTTTCGAAGGTCAGCGGCAATGCGTTCGGGGCGCTGCTCAAGGGCAACTCGTTAGGGAAGTACGACGGTGGCACCGCCCCCAGATCGACCGCGCCGCTCCTCACCAGCCGGAGGATCTCGGTCGGCTCACCCCCCGCGCCGGCCCACATGATCGTGATCCGGATCTGGTTGTTCGAACGTTTTCGTATCTCGTCGGCCCACCATTGGTCCACCTCGGTCTGAGCCCAGTTGGACGGGAACGAATGCGCCATACGCAGATTCATCCGCGGGTATTCCTCCGCGATGGCGGCCGTGCTCGCCGCAAGCGTCATCGCGAGCATCGCGCTGGCCGCTACGAAAGTCTTCAAGATCCTTCTCATGTCGTCTCCTCCTTGTATCGGCTCGAACACTGAGCGGTTCGCCGAGTTGACCGCTCACCTAGCAACCACGAAACACCTGGCCCACGTGCAGCCAGACATGCCATTCAGATCACGCCGGCATCGCGTAGCCGCTCGACGCTGGCATCCCCTTGCCCCAGCCAATCCTCCAGTACAGCGGCCGTGTCCGCGCCCAGCTCGGGGCCGGCGTGGAAAATTTCACCGGGGGACTCGGAAAGGCGTGGGAAAACGTTCTGCATGGCCACCGAACCGAAGCGGGCATCCGGGACCCGGGTGATCGCTGCTCGGGCATTGAAATGAGGATCCGCCAACATATCCGGCGCACGATAGACCAGACCGGCCGGCACGCCACAGGCGGCCAGGCGCTCGACCAGATCCTGCGCGTCATGCTGACAAGTCCATTGCGCGATCAGCTCGTCCAGCCTCTCCATGTTCTCGCCGCGCGCCCGGTGGGTCGCATAGTCCGGATCCTTTGCCAGATCGGCACGCCCCATCTCGATGCACAGCCGCGAAAACACGGTGTCCTGATTGGCGCCGATGATGATGCCCCGCCCATCGCGCGTCGGATAGGCATTGGAGGGCGCGATGCCCGGCAAGATGCTCCCGGTCCGCTCCCGGATATGCCCACCTTGGTCGTACTCGGCGATGACGCCTTCCATCATGGTCAGCACCGACTCGAAGATCGAGCTATCGACCACCTGTCCGCGCCCGGTCGCATGACGATACTGCAGTGCCAGCAGCGCACCCATGGCGCCGTTCATCCCGGCCAGCGAGTCGCCGATCGAGATGCCGGTTCGCACCGGGGGCCGGTCCGGATAGCCGCAAAGGTAGCGTAGCCCCCCCATCGCCTCGCAGACCGAAGCGAAGCCCGCGCGATCCGCATAAGGACCGTCCTGGCCGAAACCGGTGATCCGGATCATGATCAGTCCCGGATTCAACGACGAAAGCGTGTCGTAACCCAGCCCCCATTTTTCCAGCGTGCCTCGCCGGAAGTTCTCGATCACGATATCCGCTTCGGCGGCAAGCTGCCGGACCAAGTCCTGCCCCTGGGCATCACGCAGGTTCACCGTGACCGACTTCTTGTTGCGTCCGATCACCGACCACCAGATCGGCCGGCCCTTTTCGTCGGAACGTCCCCACTGGCGCATCGCATCCCCGACACCGGGCGGCTCGATCTTGACGACCTCTGCACCGAAATCGGCGAGCAACTGACCGCAAAAGGGACCCGCGATCAGCTGGCCGAGCTCGAGCACGCGGATGCCTTCCAATGGCTTCATCGGTCTGTCTCCTCTTGCTGCAATGCAGTGCAGAAGGTTTAGTTTTATTTGGTTTTTACAGACTGTATGCCTGATTCAATCCCTAAAAAAGCGATGATTTCTGAATAATCGATTAGAAAATCTATATTATTCAACTCCGAACAAGAGGAGCTGCGCCATGACACGCTCACGCCTACCGATGACCGGCCTGCGCGCTTTCGAAGCGTCGGCTCGCCACCTCAACATTCGTCGCGCCGCAGAGGAACTCTCGGTCACCGCAGGCGCGGTCAGCCAGCAGATTCAGCAACTGGAGGCCTGGATAGGCGAGCCCCTGATCGAGCGTCGAGGCCGCGGCATCGCACTGACCGCAAAAGGCCGACAACTGGGCGAACGCCTCGCTCCGCTGTTCGCGCAGTTCGAGCGCGTGGTGCTGGAATGCCGGACGCCCGCGACCTCCAACAGCCTCCGCCTCAGGCTTTCTCCCACACTTGCGATCCGGTGGCTGGTGCCCAATCTCGCCGAATTCATCGGCCGTCATCCCGAGATCGAGGTCGAAGTAAACACCACCGCCATTCCGGACGAGAACAGCCTGGGGGATTTCGATCTGGCCGTTCGGATTCGAGAGTCGCCACCGGCCAACGAAGACTGGATCAAGCTCTTCTCGGATGCCTTCACGCCAGTCTGCAGCCCGACCATCGCCGCCAGCCTGCGCAAACCGGAAGACCTTGAGAACTACCCCCGCCTGCATTCGATCATTCGGCCGGACTCTTGGTCGATATGGTGCCGATATGCGGGATTCGACACCGATACCCAGGCCGGTCCGAAGTTCGCCAACGCCGCCCTCGCCTACCAGGCCGCCGCAGACGGACTGGGTGTGGCCATCGGCCAACTCGCCTACATACAGCACGACTTGCGAACCGGCCGCCTGGTCGCGCCCTTCGGCATCGTCGCCCACTCACCCTCGAGCTACTACCTGGTCTGGGCCAAGCACAAATCCGCACTGCCAAAGATCAGCTTGTTCAGGGACTGGTGCCAGGGATTGGCCTCGAGGCAAAGCTCGTTCTCCGGGTAGCCGAAACGACAAAAGCATTTTTCGACAACAGTCGCACAGGCGCGAGGGTCACGATGGCGCTTCGAAGACGCCCCACTCGCGCGTTTCCCGCGTCCCGAATAATCGACACGTGCAGTCAAGACACCGCGTACTGTTCGGCCCAGCGCGCGATGATCGCGGCCAGCGCGACCAGGCCCTCGCGAATCGCCACCGGGCCCGGGGCCAGGATGAGTGCGGATTTGATCTCGTGCAGTTCGCCATCGCGCACCGCCGGGACATCCTGCCACCCTTCACGACCCACCACCCGCTCGGGGCGGAAGCGCTTGCCGCACCACGAACCGACGATGATGTCGGGGGCACGCCGGACCGCCTCCAGCGGGTCGGCCAGAATCCGCTCGGCCGCGCCCTGATGCGTCGCCCGATCGGCAAAAACATCTTCGCCGCCGGCGATCTCGATCAACTCCGACACCCAGCCCACCCCACTGATCTGCGGCTCGTCCCACTCCTCGAAATAGACTTTGGGCCGACATGGCAGTTCGGCTGCCCGCGCCCGCACTTGGGCCATCGTCGCCTCCAGCTCGGCCACCAGGGCCATCGCCCTGTCTTCAGCGCCCACAAGCCGGCCGACGGTCTCGATCATCGCCAGAATCCCCTCGACGCTACGCTGGTTGAACACATGCAGCGCCACGCCCGACTTGATCAGCTCACGCGCGATGTCCGCCTGCATGTCTGAGAAGGCGAGCACCAGGTCGGGTTCGACCGCGAGAATCTTCTCGAGATCGCCGCTGGAAAACGCGAACACCTTGGGCTTTTCCTTGCGGGCGCGAGGGGGGATCACCGTGTAACCACTGATGCCCACGATGCGCGCCTCTTCGCCGAGGGCATAGAGCACCTCTACGGTTTCAGTAGTCAGGCAAACGATTCGGGAAGGCAGTCGGCGCCGGGTCATGTCGACATTATCGTGGATCCATGGCCCACACATTATAGGCACGACACGTCTCCGGACTCCCGCCCAGTCACTTTGGCGTCCGAGACTGGGTAAATCAGGGTGTCCCCGATTGATCCCCCTTCCCCACGCACTTACCTTTCGGTGGTTGCCGTGCGTTCCGTCCGCCCCATGTCCCGATACAGCCTGCCTGCTGCCCCTGTCGCCGTCCCCGCCGCAACACCGTCGCCCGTTGCCGTGCCGGCCGATCCCGATCGCGCCTGGCAGCAGCGCAGCCTGCGCGCGGTCTGGCATCCCTGCACCCAGATGCGCCGGGCCGAGGCGCTGCCGCCGCTGCCGATCGCGCGTGGCGCCGGGCCATGGCTGTACGACCATGGCGGGCGGCGCTACTTCGATGCCATCAGCTCGTGGTGGACCAACCTGTTCGGCCATGCCGATGCCCGGCTCAACGCCGCCATCATCGACCAGCTCGGCCGACTGCCCCATGTGATGCTGGCCGGGTGCACCCACGCACCGGCAATCGAGCTGGCCGAGCGGCTGTCCGCGCTGACCGGCGGCGCGCTCGGCCACGCCTTTTACGCCAGCGACGGTGCCTCGGCAGTGGAGATCGCGCTGAAGATGAGCGCGCATTGCTGGCGCAACCACGGCCGCCCGGAAAAGCGCGAATTCGTCTGCGTGCGCCACGGCTACCACGGTGAAACCCTGGGGGCGCTGGCGGTGACCGACGTCGCGGTGTTTCGCGATGCCTACGATCCGCTGCTGATGCGCGCCCATCTCGTGGCCTCGCCCGACGCCCGCCAGGCACGCCCGGGCGAGGACGCGAGCACACCGGCGCGCCGGGCCGCAGCCGAACTGCGGGCGCTGTTCGCCGAGCGTGCAGGGCGGATCGCCGCCCTCATCATCGAGCCGCTGGTGCAATGCGCTGGCGGCATGGCCATGCACGACCCGGTCTATCTGCGTGAAGTCCGCCGCCTGTGCGACGAGTTCGAGGTGCACCTGATCGCCGACGAGATCGCCGTGGGCTGTGGCCGCAGCGGCAGCTTCTTCGCCTTCGAGCAGGCTGCCGGCGGCGAGGGGGCCGACGCGCTGCCCGCGGCACAGGCGTGGCCCGACCTGCTGTGCCTGTCCAAGGGCATTACCGGCGGCACCCTCCCGCTGTCGCTGGTGTTGAGCCGCGATGCGATCTATGAGGCCTTTCTCGACGACGACGTGGCCCGCGGTTTTCTGCATTCGCACTCCTATACCGGCAATCCGCTGGCCTGCCGGGCGGCGCTGGCGGTGCTCGACCGCTTTACCGAGGACCAGGTGTTGGCGGCCAACCGCGAGCGGGCGGCGGCCTTGAGCGCCGCGCTCGAGCCACTGCGAGGCGACGCCCGCATCGAGCACCTGCGCCGCTGCGGCATGATCTGGGCCTTCGACGTGCGCGAGGCGGTGCTGCCGGCGCGCTTCGCCGAGCGCTTCCACCTGGCGGGCCGCGCCCACGAACTCCTGATCCGCCCCATCGGCCGCAGTGTGTACCTGATGCCGCCCTATGCCTTCGACACCGCCGACGCGCATTGGCTGGCCGAGCGCGTGAGCGCCACGCTGGATAACGTCCTTTCCTCCACCTCATCCGCCGATGCTGATCGCACACCTGAACCGCCAACGGCATGAGCGCGAGGCCGCCGGGCTATGGCGGCAACGACGCATCGCCGAGACCGCCTGCGCCCCCCGCCAGCGGGTGACCGACGGGCGCGGTGTGTCGGCCGATCGCCTGGGTTTCGGCAGCAACGACTATCTCGGCCTGGCCGCCCACCCGGCGCTGGTCGAGGCGCTGGCCGAGGGGGCGCGTCGATGGGGGGTCGGCAGCGGAGCATCCCATCTTGTCTGTGGCCATGGACGCGCGCATGCGGAGTTGGAGTCGCTGCTCGCCGACCTGTACGCGCCCTTCGTCCCGGATGCCCGCGCCTTGCTGTTCTGCAGCGGCTTTGCCGCCAATCTCGCGCTGCTCACCACGCTCGGCGATGGCAGTGCGACGATCTTCGCCGATCGGCTCAACCACGCCTCGCTGATCGACGGCGGCCTGCTCGCCGCCGCGCGCATGCAGCGCTACCCTCACGGTCGGCTGGACATCCTGGGCGAGCGTCTGGCCACCTGTCGCACCCCGATCAGGCTCATCGTCACCGACGCGGTATTCAGCATGGATGGCGACGTCGCCGCCTTGCCAGCCCTGCTTGCGTTGGCCGAGGCCCATGATGCCTGGCTGGTAGTCGATGACGCCCACGGTTTCGGCGTACTCGGCGAGCGTGGTCTCGGCGCGCTGGAGCACTTCGGCCTGCGGAGCGAACGCCTTATCTACATGGGCACGCTGGGCAAGGCCGCGGGGGTGGGCGGCGCCTTCGTTGCGGCCCATGGCGAGATCATCGACGCGCTGGTGCAGGCGGGTCGCAGCTATGTCTACACCACCGCCTTGTCACCCGCGCTGACGCATGCGCTGCTCGCCAGCGTGAACCTGATCGTCGGCGAGGAGGGCGCGGCGCGGCGCCGCCTGCTCGAAGCCCGCGTGGCTCGCCTGCAAGCCGGGTTGCCGCCCGTGCTCGCACGCGAGGCGCCGCCAGCCTGGCGGCTGGCGCCTTCCCCGACCGCCATCCAGCCGCTGATCGTCGGTGACAACCGCAGCGCCCTGGCACTGGCCGCCGCGCTGGATGAAAGCGGCCTGTGGGTGCCGGCCATCCGCCCGCCCACGGTGCCGGCCGGCACCGCGCGGCTGCGCATCAGCCTCAGCGCGGCCCATGAGGAGGCCGACGTCGACCAGCTGTGCGCGGCCCTGGTGCGGTGCATCCGGCCGGTGGTGGCGCGCCAGGCGATGAGCCTTGATGCGCATGACGGGGAGAGAAACTTCGTGGAAGCGCACATCACGCCGCCGAGCGCACCGCCGGAACGCCGCGCGCCGGGGACGGGGACGGGGACGGGCATGGAAGCGTGCGCGGCTGGCAGCGGCGTCACGCCCGATTCCGCATCCACGGCGGGCGCTTCGAACCGAGGCCGGCCATGAGCACCACCCTGCCCTCGTCACCCGCGGCCACCCCGACCGCACCGCTTGCCCTGGCGGGGCTCCGTGGCGTGTTCGTCACCGGTACCGACACCGAGATCGGCAAGAGTCGGATCGCCGCCGGTCTGCTCTACGCGCTGGCCGCACAGGGGCTGCGCACCGCCGGGTTGAAGCCGGTAGCCGCCGGCACCGACTGGGT
Source organism: Azoarcus sp. (assembly GCA_030604735.1). Taxonomy (GTDB): domain Bacteria; phylum Pseudomonadota; class Gammaproteobacteria; order Burkholderiales; family Rhodocyclaceae; genus Azoarcus_F. The sequence goes on along the minus strand of JAUVVG010000018.1, from coordinate 57,772 downwards.
AGACGGGCGCCTCTGCAACGAGGATGTCGCGCTGCTGCGCAGTGCGAGCAGCATTGCCGTGAGCGACGCCGATGTCGGTCCGTGCCAGCTCACCACCGCCTGTGCCCCCCACATCGCGGCCGAGCTGGAAGGGCGGCGCATCGAGCTGACGGCGCTGACCGACGCAGCGCGCCGGCTCGCGCAGCGGGCCGACTGGCTGGTGGTGGAAGGCGTGGGCGGATTCCGCGTGCCCTTCGACGACGTCCACGACAGCGCCGACCTCGCGGTCGCGCTCGGCCTGCCGGTGGTGCTGGTGGTCGGCATGCGACTGGGCTGCCTCAACCATGCGCTGCTCACCGCCGACGCGATCCGCGCCCGCGGCCTGGCCCTGGCCGGCTGGGTCGGCAACACCGTAGACCCCGACATGCCGCATCGCGAGCGCAACCTGCACACCCTGCGCATGCGCCTCGCGCCGGCGCCATGCCTGGGCGTGGTGCCGTGGCTGAGCCCCCCTTCGCCGGAAGCGGTCGCGACCTTTCTTGTGCACGAGCATCTGACGGACCTCGTCCGGGGCGCGCGCACCGTTCAACCCGACTGAACCAAGCCCACTGAATCTGGAGACCCTTTCATGACCCCTGTCGTCAATGCCTCGCCCGAAGAACTCCGCGCCACCGCCCGCCGTCTCGAGCCACCACTTCTCGCCGGACGCTGGCGGGTGGACGAAGTCGAAGCGCTGTTCGCGCTGCCGTTCATGGACCTGCTGCATCGGGCCCACGGCGTGCATCGCGAGCACTTCGACCCCAACGAGATCCAGCTGTCCACGCTGCTGTCGGTCAAGACCGGCGGCTGTGCGGAGGATTGCGGCTACTGCTCGCAATCGGCCCATTTCGATACCGAGGTCAAGGCGAGCAAGCTGATGGCGCTCGACGAGGTGGTCGATGCCGCCCAGGCGGCCCGGGCCCAGGGGGCCACCCGCTTCTGCATGGGGGCCGCCTGGCGCAGCCCCAAGGCCCGCGACATGGGACGCATCGTCGAGATGGTGCGCGAGGTCAAGGCGCTGGGCATGGAAACCTGCATGACGCTGGGCATGCTGGATGCCGGCCAGGCCGCGCAGTTGCGCGACGCCGGGCTGGACTACTACAACCACAACCTCGACACCGCGCCGGACTATTACGGACAGGTGATCACCACCCGCAGCTACCAGGAGCGCCTGGACACCCTGGACAATGTGCGCGCGGCCGGCATCCACGTATGCAGCGGCGGCATCGTCGGCATGGGCGAAACGCGCACCCACCGTGCCGGACTGATCGCCGAACTGGCCAACCTCGACCCCTATCCCGAGTCGGTGCCGATCAACAATCTGGTGCCGGTCGCGGGCACGCCGCTGGCCGACAGCGCACCGCTCGACCCGTTCGAGTTCGTCCGCACCATCGCGGTTGCGCGCATCACCATGCCGCGCACGCGAGTGCGTCTTTCCGCCGGACGCGAGAACATGGACGACGCGCTGCAGGCCCTGTGCTTCATGGCCGGCGCCAACTCCATCTTCTATGGCGACCGTCTGCTGACCACCCCCAACCCCACCTCCGGGCACGACCGCGCGCTGCTGCGCCGGCTGGACCTGCGCGTGGCCGGCATGGACGAGGCGGATACCGGCCGATGACGGTCGTGCCTGCCCCCGCGGAGGCGCTCGCGCTCGCCGCAGTCGAGGCGCCTGCCGCGCCGCGCCGTGACTGCGGCCTGCTGCGCTTCAACGCCGACTTTCTGCGCGACCCCTATCCCCCTTACGCGGCGCTCCGCGAGGCCGGCCCGATTCACTGGAGCGACGCCTTGTTCCAGGGCGCGTGGGTGGTGACGCGCCACAATGATGTGGAGGCGGTGCTGCGTGATCCGGGTCTGTCCGCCCAGCGCACCGCGGGCTGGGTGAAGCGGGCGGGCGAGAGGACGCACGGCGGCACCGACGGCAGCGCTGCCGAGTTGCGCGCCTTCCAGCGCCTGTTCTCGCGGGCGATGATCTTTCTCGACGCCCCCGACCATGCCCGCGTGCGCGAAGTGCTCGCGGTGGGCTTTCACCCGACGCGCATCCGCGCACTGGCGCCACGGATCGACGCCATCGTCGCCGAGGCCGTGTCGGAGCGCGTGGCGAAGCCGGCCGGCGCGATCTTCGACTTCATGGCGGACATCGCTCGGCCAGTCCCGTCGCGGGTGACCTGCATGCTGCTGGGCATCGACCCCGCTGACCAGAACGACTTCATTGCCTGGTCGGACGATCTGGCCGCCTTCATCGCCGCACCACAGCCGGACACCCGGCAACTTCGTCGCGCGCATCGCAGTCTGCTGGCCGTGGTGCGCTACTTCGCCGGCGTGCTGGAAAAGCGTCGCCACACGCGCGGTGACGATCTCGTCAGCCTGATGCTCGCCGCCGAGGCGCAAGGTCTGTTCCGCAGCGACGCAGAACTGCTGGCGCAATGCGCGATGCTGCTGCTCGCCGGTCACGAGACCACCCGCAACCTGCTGGGCAACGGCCTCAATGCCCTGCTTGCCCATCCCGAGCAGTGGCGACGACTGCGTTCCGACCCCTCGCAAGTGCCGGCCGCGGTACGCGACCTGCTGCGCTATGACAGTCCGGTGCAATACACCGGCCGCCGCGTGATTGCCGACATGGATTTGTGCGGGCAGCGGGTGCGCCGGGGCGACCTCGTGATCGCCCTGATCGGCGCCGCCAATCGCGACCCGGCGCGCTATTCGGAACCTGACCGCCTGGACCTGACCCGCCGCGGTCTCACCCATTTTTCCTTCGGCCGGGGTGCGCACGTATGCATCGGCGCCGGACTGGCACTGATGCAGGCGGAAGCCGTCTTCGCCCGACTCCTCCAGGTTCTCCCCGACCTGGTTCGCGCCGGCCCGCCTCGCTGGAACGGCAACGCCGCGCTGCGTGGGCTGGAGGCGCTGCCGGTCTTTCGGAGGACAGCCCGGTTTACCGACCACAACCAACTTAGACTGGCACTCTCCCGGTAGTTGCGCCTTGCAGCCTTCGAGTTCTCAACCGACCGGCGCGAGGTCGAGCCAGGCCTGCTCCTCGGCACCGCACGAATGCTCCGGGGCGCTCTCTGACATCAGCTTTGCCAGGGACCCCGGGTTAGATCCGAGCTTGATCGTGTTCCTTTCTTGCGGATTGTTTGCACATGACCAGGCAGGCCAGCGCGAGCACTGAAAAGCACGCAGGCAGGATGAAAGTGGCGGCGAAACTTCCGGTTAGCGAGAAAACCAACGCGAAGAGCGACGGCCCAACCAGCACCCCGAGGTAGGTCAGCACCAACACCGCGCCTGTTGCATCGCTGACGTTTGCATGAGCGCTGCGTTGTGCCACCGCGGCAAGATAGACCCCGTTCCAGCCGACCACTGTCGAACCCAGCCCAACAAAAACCAGTAGTAGGAACCAGCGTGGCGAACTCGATTCAATGGTCGCAACGGCGAGGAACAGAATGGTCATCACACAAACCAACCCTGCGAGCACCCCCAGACTAGACCCCACGCGGTCGGCAATTGCACCCCAAGCGATTCGACCGACGACTCCGGCCACATGTACTGCAGACATAATGACACCGGCGACCATCAACGTTATCAGCAGTTCTTCGACCATCATGGTCACGAGATAAGTCAAAAACGACAACTGCCCCGCAGCCAGGCAGCAACCCATCAGACCCAACCAGAGTGTTGCTCGACTTTTCCGCAGTATTTGCATGCTGGCCAGCCCACTCCTGCGGTGATGGGATCGCCTATCGTCATCCCAGCCGGCGCGCCGAGGCTGCAAGGCGAGTCCGATCGCTGCTGCGATCGTGGCAAGACCGACAAAAGCAAACTGCCAGCCAAACCAGTATGCCAACGGCGGTGCGCATACACCGGCAATCACACCGCCCAGCGGGACCCCGGTCTGTTTGATCGAAAAAACGAGGTTTCGTCGTCGCGCGGGCGTGAAGCGGGTCAATAGGTGCGCCGCCGCGGGATTGGTCAAACCGTATGCAAACCCGAGCGCAACAGTACCCAGAATCAACAGCGATACGGACGACCGCGCGATGAGCGCACAACCGACGACCACCAGCAGCATCGAATATTGCGTGATTCGGCAACCGCCCACCTGCTGGACCCAGGTACCCGCCTGGGCCGACACGAGCATGGCAACGCCATACAACAGACTCATCTGCACACCAATCAGGGCAATTGGAAGATCCAGGTTTTGTGCGAGCTGGGGTGCAAGCGTCGGCACAAGCAGCATCGCCGCACTGCACAACGCCTGTGCCAAGGTCGTCGCCGCCAGAACGACGATCTGTTCCCTCTTGGCACTATCTGAGGTTGCTTCAATCACTCTCACTCACTCTCCAGCCCCCCGACCCATCCACTATGCCCGCCCCCCGGAAAGCCCAGCAACCTCGCCTCACGATGCGCGATCCGGTTGACTTCCAAGTCATATAATCTGCGTTCGTCGAAAAAGTGGATTCGGTGATGAGGTCAGCCACGAACGTCAGACCGGGGTCGAAACCGCCTGGGTTTCAGGCCATCTGTCCGATCCTGCCAAGTCTCGGGCTACGACAGTTGCCAGCTCGAACACGGCAAGGGTTGCCGGCGTCATTAGCGCATCCTTCGACGCGCAAACGGTCAGCCGCCGAGTCAGTACAGGCGCATATATTTCCCAGCTATGAAGCGCCCCTGAATCGAGCTCCTGCTTGAACGCCATCGGTGGCAGAACGGTGTAGCCGAGCCCAACCAGCAAAGTCGAACGCATGATATTCACCGAATTGATATCAGTCACGACATTTGGCGGTCTCAAGCCGTGTTTTCGAGCCGCCTGCTCTACGATCTGACGCACGCCCTGTTTTGCCGACGCAAGAAAGAGTGGGAGCTTCAGAACGTCCTCGAAACTGACAGAAGTACCGAAGTGTTCATTCTCCGTCGAACGCTTCGCGATCAGAAAGAAACGTTCATCCAGTAGGGGGTGACTTAGAAACTCGCTCACACTGCCCTCCGTAAAAAGAATCGCCAGATTCACGAGTCCCGATTTCAGCTGTGCGCTCAGATCGCCACTTGCCGCTTCTGTCAGCTCCAGCGCCACCCCAGGCAGCCTTTGTTGCACGGCCTGCAGCAAAGGCACAGCCAACGCATTGCAGATACTTGGAGGCAAACCGAAATTGACTTTTCCGCAGGGCCTGCCCAGCGACCCCTGAAGGCTGGCCTTAGCCTCGTCAGCCTGTCTAAGGATGGCCGTTGCATGGGCGCGAAAGACATGTCCTGCCTCGGTCAGCACGACACCGCGCGGCACCCTGTGAAACAAGCGCGTCCCGAGCTCACGCTCCAACTGTGCGAGCTGGTGACTGAGGGCGGACTGTGCCACATACAGAACCTGAGCGGCGCGGGAAAGACTTCCGTGCTCGGCGATTTCGGCGAAATATCGAAGCTGCCTTAACTCCACGACGCCCCCTTCAGCCCGCAAAGCCATAGATTAATTTGATAGATATAAGGAGTCTATCTGTTTTTCAGATAGTGGCAGCTTGAATCTCTATTAGTAATCAAGAAAACAATACGGTAAAACTAATTCAAAGCAGTCAGCAATGTCGGGGCGCGACCTGACAGGATCGCATCATGAGGGCTACGCCCTGCAGACCAGCCGGGCGTGCGTAACGGAGGCAATGTATGGGTTCGTCCAATCACAGTGACCTACCTCGGCGTTCGGTATTGTTTCTTTCAGCCCTTCAGGCCGATCAAGTCGGAAGAGCACTGGCTAGCGGTGCCGACGTTCTTTGTCTCGATCTGGAAGACGGCGTACCGGTAACTCACAAAGCCGAGGGTCGCCAGTTGATGATCGGTGCAATGGAATCCGCCGCGGCGGATCACGCGATCCAACTTGCCGTCAGGATCAACAGCCCCAGAACACGCGACGGTTTATCCGACATACTGGCACTGTGCGAAATGAATGCCAACGTACAGATCGTCATACCGAAGATCGAGTCGGAAGCCGAAGTGACGTGGGTCACTGCGCTTCTTGAGGAGGCAGGCAAGGCGCCCAGTGTGCATTGTGTTATTGAAACATGCGACGCCTTGCACCGAGTCAAATCCATAGCGGCCAGCTCAGGGAGCGTTCGCTCACTGATGTTCGGCGGATTCGACCTCTCGGCCGCACTTGGCGTGAGCATGGAGTGGGACGCACTGCAATATGCGCGCTCCCGGGTTGTGCACGCCGCAGCGACGATCGGCATCGACGTCCTGGACGCCCCGCACCTCACCCGTGACGACCCCACTGGCTTGCTTGCGAGCACCCAATTGTCGCGCCGTTTTGGATTCACCGGCCGCATTACGAAGGACATCGATCAGATCGCCGCGATCAACTCGGTTTTCACTCCGTCTCTGAACGACCTGGAAAAAGCAGCGGAAATCGTAGCAAGGTTCGAGGAAAGCCCCTACTCGCAAATCGAGGTGGATGGAAAAATCATTGAACAACCCGAGATCCGGGCGATCAAGCGTCTTTTGGCGCTGGCACACAGGAGGGGAGTCTAAGCAACAGGCGTCACAAGGTACTTTTCAACACAATAATCACAGCATACGAGGAGACACGACATGACCGATTCCAAAATGAATCGACGCACATTCGTCACGAGGAGCGTTGTTGCTGGCCTTGCGGGCGCTTCGCTATCGGCTCCGGCATTCGCACAGGGAAAACGCGAGCTGGTCATGGTCATGGGATGGCCACACAATTTTCCGGGCCTGGCATCCATCGCCTACAACTGGGCCAAGTATGTAGGAGAACTCAGTGAAGGTGAGTTGACGGTAAAGGTTCATGCAGCCGGTGAGCTGGTCGGCGGCTCGGAGATCTGGGATGCAGTGGGTTCCGGTGCTGCAGATTGCTATCACGGCGTGCCGAACTGGGTCGCATCCAAGTGGCAGGGCGCAAATTTCTTTGCCGTCATTCCTTTCGGCTTGAATGCATTGGAGCATGCTGGATGGATGTACCACGGCGGCGGGGAGGCTTTACACCAGGACATCTGGAGAAAGCTCTTGAACGTGGTGCCATTCTTGGCAGGTGCAACCGGACAGCAATGGGGCGGATGGTTCAATAAGGAAATCACCGATCTCGATTCATTCCGTGGCGTAATCGTTCGAAGCACGGGAATAACGGCCGAGATATACAAACGCGCCGGCGCAAGCCCGGCCGTTATCGCGCCAAACGAGGTATTTCAGGCACTTCAGAGCGGAGCCATTGACGCGGCCGAACTCGTCGGCCCTTGGCTGGACATGGCAAATGGCATTCATGAACATGGCAAGTTCTACTATACGCCCGGGTGGCAGGAACCGAGTTCGGCCGGCGAGATCGGGCTGAATGCCGAGGTCTATGACAGTCTTTCGGCGAAGCACAAGATTGTCGTGGAGCGCGCCGCGCAAGCGGCGAACGCGGTTAATCTCGGTGAATGGTCCTACTACAACGCGCAATTCTTCAGGAAATTGAGAACGGAGCATCAGACGACGATCAAGATTTTCCCTGATGAGGTTTTGCGTGTGCTCGCCGAGCAATCGGCGAAGCTCATGGACGAACTCGGAAATGCGGATGCGGACTCCAAACGGGTATACGAAAGCTGGAAACCCTATCGCGACATGGCTCTCGACTATTCCGTGCATGCAGATCTGCCCTCTTTGCAAGCCCGCAAGATCGCGGTAGACGAAGGGTTCTGACGTCCATCCGCGTTTGACGACCTCGAGCAAAGGCAAGCCAGCATGGACGCGCTGATTCGACTGCTTGATCGCCTCACCGAGGCGATCGGGCGTTTTTTTTCCTGGCTTATCCTAGTGATGGTCGTGATCATGTTCGCGAACGTCGTTCTGAGGTATGCCTTCGGAATTGTCGACACGCAGATGTATCAAGCCGTCAATTGGTCGTTCGGCATGGTTCTAACTGCCTGTGCTGGCTACGCCCTCCTTCACGACGACCACGTCAGAGTCGACGTGTTCTATGGCGCAGCATCCGATCGCAAGAAGGCCGTCGTCAATCTTGTTGGCGGGATCGTCTTGCTCGCCCCCTTTCTGTACGTGTTATGGGAGCGCGTCTTTCCATATGTCAGGCGATCCTGGATTCTGCGCGAAGGCGCGCAGGAGCTGAGCGGGATTCAGGCTGTCTATCTTCTCAAGTCATTCATCCTTGTCTTTGTCATTGTGCTGGGAATACAGGGGCTTTCCGTAATTCTCAAATCGATTCGGACAATAACTGTCGACGCGCGTACCTCGGGAAAGCACGACAGGGGAGGCCTGGGTGGCTGACCTGTTGAACATCCTGATGTTCTTGTCGGCCTTTGGCTTGTTGCTCGTAGGCTACCCAGTCGCGTTCACACTGGCCGCAGTCGCAATTGGATTCGCATTCTTGGGCCATGCACTCGAAGTGTTTCCGATCGGACACCTCGCGTTCATGGGACAGCGGATGTACGGCATCATGGCCAATCAGACCCTGGTGGCCGTACCACTGTTCGTCTTCATGGGCCTGATGCTGGAGCGCTCGAAGATCGCGGAAGACTTGCTGATCGGCATGGCCACCCTCTTTGGGGGCAGATCGGGCGGGCTGGCCATTGCCATCACGATCGTCGGCGCGCTGCTGGCCGCCTCGACGGGCATCGTGGGCGCCACTGTTGTCACAATGGGACTCCTGGGCCTGCCTGTCATGCTCCGGCATGGATACGACCCTCGTCTGGCAACAGGAACCATCTGCGCATCAGGCACCTTGGGCCAGATCATTCCACCGTCGATCGTACTCGTCTTTCTGGGCGACTTTCTCTCTCACGCGGCACAGCAAGCCAACATGCGCACTGGAACCATCGGTGGCTCCAACGTTTCCGTGAGTGACCTGTTCGCCGGCGCCATGATCCCGGGGTTGATGCTGGTATGCCTCTATCTGCTCTACATTGGCTATGTTGCCTGGCGCAGGCCCGAAAGCTGCCCCCCCGTGGTCAATGCATTCGATAAGAGTCAGATGACTGCGTCCTCGTTAATGGGTGCGCTCGTCCCGCCGATCGCATTGATCGTAGCTGTATTGGGTTCCATCCTGACTGGAATCGCAACACCTACGGAGGCGGCATCGGTTGGCGCAATTGGATCCATTGTCCTCGGCGCCAAACGCATGCAGCCACGAATGGGCAAACTCCTCGTCGCAGGCAGCATGGCCGCGCTTGTTCTGGTGATTATCAACTTGTCCTTCGATCTGCGAATACAGCGCCATGACATCCCCATGCGCGATGGAGTCGCGATTGCCTTAGCCATTGTTGCGACCTGCATTATGGCTGTAGCTGCGGCAACGGCAATCGGCATCACGATGAAAAATCAACTTATAGCAGATGTCCTCCGGCGTACTGCTCGCATTACCGCCATGGTTTTCACCGTTCTGATCGGTGCGTCATTGTTCACGCTCGTGTTTCGGGGCTTCGGTGGCGAAGATGCGGTAAAGGGTTTCTTCGACGCACTTCCGGGTGGGTTATTCGGGGCGATGCTCTTCACGATGATCGTGATATTCATTCTGGGATTCTTTCTGGATTTCATGGAGATCATATTCATCGTCATCCCGATCGTGGCCCCCATACTTATCATGATGGGAGCGGACCCCATCTGGCTTGGCGTGATGATCGCCGTCAATCTGCAGACTTCATTCCTGACACCACCATTCGGCTTCGCACTCTTCTATCTCAGATCGGTTGTACCAACCACAATACCGACGTCCGACATTTATCGTGGGGCCGTGCCCTTCATCTTCATTCAACTGCTTGGACTCGCATTGGTTGCGGGCTTCCCCTCGCTGGCAACCTGGCTGCCTGCAGCGCTCTTCTGATCGGATCGTGCACCGCATCGGTTTCCCGTTTAACACATTGATATCTCACACACGGTGATTTGGGTGACTTCCTTGAATAGAAGCTTGACGCTCTGCAATGACTGCCTCGACAACATCGCCCGGCACAACGATGACCTCAACGCCTTCATCACCATAACGCCCGATGAAGCCCGCAAGCAGGCAGAGATCGCGGACGCTGCGGCTGCGCGGGGAGAATGGTTGGGTCTGCTGCATGGAATGCCTTTGGCATTGAAGGACAACATCGATACCGCAGGTACGATAACGACCAGTGGCGCCGAGCCTTGGCGCAACCATGTACCCGATGAAGATGCCATGGTCGTTCGTCGCTTGAAGGCAGCTGGCGCGGTCCTATTGGGTAAGACGACACTCGGAGAACTTGTTTTCGACGTCCGTTCAAAGAACCCGATCGTAGGCACGGCTCGAAACCCATGGGATTTTGAGCGAAGTCCCGGGGGCTCGTCGGGCGGATCGGCTGCGGCGGTCGCGGCCGGGATGGCGGTGGGCGCGCTTGGATCCGATACCGGGGGGTCTGTCCGACTGCCTGCTGCGCATTCGGGCGTGGTCGGCCTGAGGCCCACCCACGGGGCTGTATCAAATCGTGGAGTGACCGCCGTCAGTTTCCAGAACGACACCATCGGCCCAATGGCTAAACGTGTCACTGACGTTGCGAGAATTTTTGCAGCAATCGAGGGTTATGACTCCGGTGACCCCTACTCCCGACATCATGCCTATACGAACTTTCTGGGCGAATTGGGCGATGGTGTGAAAGGCCTTCGAATTGGAATACCTCAGAATTTCTTTTTTGACGATGTGCAAGCGGAGATCACTGCTGCGGTCATGTCGGTAGCCGATGCCTTGGTCGATCAGGGGGCGCGATTGGTGAAGCTCACCCTTCCCGACGCCGAGAGAACCCATCTTCAGACCAGCGTGCTGATCTACTCAGACGTTGCTGCCTACCACCGGACCCTGCTCGAGACGCCAGACCAGATGACTGCACCCATGTATGAGCGACTCCGACGCGGTCTGGACATAACGGCAGTAGATTACGCCCGTGCCCTCGACTTCAAGGCACGTTGGCGCCGGACACTGGCGCTCGCCTTCGAAGACATTGATCTATTGCTGACACCGACCACGCCAGTCGAGGCGCTCTCCAATTCAGACAATGAAGACTTGCACTCGGCGACCGCACGGGTTGCACAGTTCACCTACGCGGGCACGTTGGCATCGATCCCGGGCCTGTCATTGCCCTGCGGATTCACTGCGAACGGATTACCGATCGGGGCATTACTCCAGGCAGGTTGGTGGAACGAACCCCTGTTGTTCCGGGCAGGCATCGCGTACCAGAGTGTTACCGACTGGCATCTTCGTACTCCAGCAGCGCTTAAGTGTTGAATCGCCACTCACAAACATGAGCAGCTTTGCTTTACACACCGGCCCGCAGAAGTTCGACAGCTAATCGCGCAAGTCATTGATCTGTTTATTGGCCATTCTCAAACGTGCCCCTACTACCGCATGAGCTGCCCTCAGACATCAGCTCTGCCAGGCTGCACCGGTTTCTGTCTGTCATCGAACGTCACTGGTCGCCAGGGAAAGCGCCTGCTCTTCGCCTGGATACAGGGGGCAGGCAAGGCGATCCCCCCTTCACACACTCCACCTGCTCCAAGGTATGCACCACCTCGGTGAGATCCCGCTGGCTGGCCCACTTCGAGAAGGTGCCGAAGGCCTTGAGGAGTTGCGGGTGTGGCCGCAGCAGTGACGCGAGCCCCGGTTCGAAGGGCCGCACCGCGTCGACCTGCACCCGATTGTCCTTGTGCTGCGCGCGGCCAACCGGTACATCGCGGCTGATCGGCTCGATCGAGCGCGCATCGACATCGTCGGTCCAGATCCTCACTGGCACGCCAGCGCTGGAAACTTCAGGTTGAACGGGCTAGTTCATTCCCCTCGAGTCGATACGGCCGACGGCCGCAGAAGGCTGTTACGTCAGTGCGCGCACGGCGGCACAAACCTCCGAACAGTCCGACCCGCGGGGCCTCATCGAGAATCCATCGTCCTTCGAACAAAGCGACTCACAGCGCGGCGACACCCCCCGCGGTGCAACGAAACTGGACGGAATCGCGTCTTCACACACGCCAAAACCGTGTAAGCGTCCTCGCCCAGCGCGTAGGGCGTCTCGAACACCGTGAAGCCGATCCGTGTCAATACAGAGCGCCAGGTGTCCATCGAAAAGAGCCCCATCGTCCAGTGATCCGTCTCGATACTGAGCTGGCCATGCTGCCGAATCAGATACACCACCGTCGTTTCAAAGGATTCATCACCGGGGTCCGGGTCGAATATGTTCTCGATGAAGACCACCTCGAGGTCATCGCGTCGGGCGGTGGTGGTCTGGGTGCGATTCTGTTCAAACGATTCGATCGTGACATCCGGCGTGGTGATGAGCACCCCTCCCGGTTTCAGATGCGCATACGCGCACCGGAACGCGGCCTCGAAATCGGCGAGCGAAGACATGTACGAGATCGCGTCGTCCATCAAGACGGCATCGAAGTTACGGTTCAGCGAAAAGTCCCGCATATCGGCCTCGATGAACTCGCATTCCGGGTTGAGGGTCCGCGCCTGGGCGAGCATTGCTGCGCTGATGTCGAGGCCGGTGACCTTGTACGCACGCTCGAGGTTATGGACATTCTTACCCCCTCCACAACCGATGTCGAGGACCGTCTTCACCGGTGCTGACGCATGCTGATCCATCAGCGCCCGCACCCGATCGCAATAATGCGCATAGTCGACATCGACCTCACCCCACAGGGGCCAGAGCCAGGCGAGATCCGTATAGAGTCGGCGAGTATCTTTCATGGGCATAGATGAAACGCAGGTCATAATCGCTGCGGGGCGGCGAAGCGGCTACCCCTTCACACACACCACCTGCTTCAAGGTGTGCAGCACCTCGGTCAGATCGCGCTGATTGGCCATCACCACATCGATGTCCTTGTAGGCCCCCGGAATCTCATCGACCACGCCCTTGTCCTTGCGGCAGATCACCCCTTGAGTCTGGCGCACAAGATCCGCTTCGGTGAACCGCTTGGTGGCAGCGGTGCGACTCATGCGACGCCCTGCCCCATGCGCGCTGGAGCAGAAGCTCTCGGGATCACCCCGGCCGCGCACGATGTAGCTTCGCGCGCCCATGCTGCCCGGAACGATGCCCAGGTCGCCCTCGCCGGCGCGGATCGCACCCTTGCGGGTCACCCACACATCGGCGCCGAAGTGGTGTTCCCGGGCGACGTAGTTGTGATGGCAGTTCACCGCTTCGGTGGTGACCGAGAACGGCGGCAAATGCCGCGCCAACGCTGCGAGGACGAGCTCGAGCATGGTCTGGCGGTTGGCCATGGCGTATTCCTGTGCCCAGTGTACCGCCTCGACGTAATCGGCGAAGTGCTCGCTCCCCTCCTCGAAATAGGCCAGATCCCGGTCAGGCAGATGGATCATGTGGCGTTCCATGTCCTTGCGGGCGAGTTCGATGAAATAGGTGGCGATCGCATTGCCGATGCCACGGCTGCCGGAGTGCAGCATCACCCAGACCTGGTCGTGCTCGTCCAGGCACACCTCGATGAAGTGGTTGCCACCGCCGAGCGTGCCCATCTGGTTGGCCCACTTCGAGAAGGTGCCGAAGGCCTTGAGGAGTTGCGGGTGTCGCCGCAGCAGTGACGCGAGCCCCGGTTCGAAGGGCCGCACCGCGTCGACCTGCACCCGATCGTCCTTGTGCTGCGCGCGGCCCACCGGTACATCGCGGCTGATCTGGTCGAAGACCTTCTTCAGACTTTTCTCGTCGATATCGTTGGCGGTGAGCGACAGGCGTGCGGCGACCATACCGCAGCCGATATCCACCCCGACGGCGGCCGGAATGATGGCGCGATGGGTGGCGATCACCGAACCGATGGTCGCGCCGATTCCGAGATGCACATCCGGCATCGCCGCCACATGGTGATGCACGAAGGGCAGGCTCGCGATGTTGGCGAGCTGCTCGACCGAGCGCTCATCGACATCGTCGGTCCAGATCTTGACCGGTACGCCAGCGCTGGAAATTTCACGTTGAACGGGCATGTTCATTTACCCTTGATCCGGCGGTTACCCCAACCCATTTGCTTGATCATTCAGCAAACGCAGGGGTGTAGGTGAAATACGTGCTACCGATGTCATCCTGGAGCCCTACTCAGGGTTTGGCAAGCTCGTAGCTGGTACTGCGACCGCCGGCTGACGACTTTCGCAGCACCCCCTGCGACAGCAACTCGCTGACGTCGCGCAGGGCAAGCCCTACATCGGCAAGGCGCCCCAACAGCATGCCTTGTGCGCGACCTACCTCGACCATGGGGCCGGCTATGGGCCCGCTTCACGGCCCTGTGCGCCGAGCACAATCTCACCGCCAACGCCATCCCCGGCGCCTGGATCGCCGCGGCGGCACACCACCACCATCTTCATCTGGTGACCTTCGACAAAGGCTTCCGTCGATTGCTTGAATCAAGCATGGTGACCGTGCTCAAGGGGTGACTGGTCAGTAGCCTGCCTCTTTCTGATGCCGGAAGGCCAAAACATATACCGCATCGTCGGCTGGCTCGTGGCGGTAAAGGGCCACATAGCCGGCGTTTCCGAAGGCTATCACCAGCTCACGCAGCTCGGGCATTTCAGGGAGCGGACGGCCAATGTCGGGGGCCTTCTCCAGAAGCAGGAATTGCTGCTCGATGGCCCGGCCTGCCCGTCTGGCGGCCTCCGGGGCTTTCGCGGTCAAGAATCGCCGACAGCGCTCCAAGCCTGCCGCTGCGCTTTCAGTAACGATTACTTGTGGCACGCCGGCACCGAACTTTCCTCGTCGGTACCCCAAGTGTTCAACCAGGTGCGGACTTCCTCACCGCTCAGGTGGCGGCCGGTCTCCTTGTAGGCCGCCCACGATGCCAGGGCTTCCTGCTTGAAGCGCTCGCGGGCTTCCTCGCGCTCGACGTACTGCTGGATGGCTTCGAGCATGATCGAGTGCGGTGAACGGCGGCGCTGGCTGGCCAGGTGCTGGACGCGATCTTTCAGCGGGTCATCGATTTTAAGCGAAGTTGCCATTGTGGGCCTCTTATCACGTGGTACTACCTGGTGATAATTTAGCTTTTTCGTGTTTCTGAGTCTATCAAGACTGCCGCACCGAAAATGATGGGGGACAGACCACGGTTTCCGCCGTTCTACCAGCGCCGACTTTTCAGTAGGACATCTGGTCTAACCCGCCGCTCCAGAGGGACGCTTCGCCTCAAAGCGGCTCGCGCCCCTGAGCTAGCACGTTGAATGACAGCTTCCCTGAAAGCTCAACGGCGGCACGGCGGTCGAACGATGAGGTTGAGGCCGAATTCGCCGCACGACGTGCCAGTGTGAAGAGCCAAACGTGAGGGTTGTCTGGACTCCTGAAGCGCAGCAAGACCGTGCCGAAGTGTGGGACTCGTCCAGGCGCATCTCGATGAAGTGGTTGCCACCGCCAAGCGTCCTCATCTGATTGGCCCACTTCGAGAAGGTGCCGAAGGCCTTGAGGAGTTGCGGGTGTCGCCGCACCAGTGACGCGAGCCCCCTGCTCGAAGGGTCGGGCCGCCTCGACCTGCACCCGATTGTCCTTGTGCTGCGCGCGGCCAACCGGTACATCAGAAAAGCAGCAGTCCGTGGCGCAGACAGGCTTTTGAGTGTATAAACACATAAACACCGATATCAGGAGTCAATCATGATGACCACGCGTTGGAACGTGGCGGTTTCAGCGGAAACCGATCAGGCATTGCGGATGTTTCTGGCCAGCCAAGGCGGCGGGCGCAAGGGCGATCTGTCGCGCTTCGTTGAAGAGGCCGTGCGCGCCCACATTCTTGAATTGAGCGCAAAAGAAGCGAAGGCAGCCAATGCCGGTGTCAGCGAGACAGATCTTGCAGCGATGGTGAGCGAGGCGCTTGACTGGGCCAAGTCCCAGTAATGCGGGTCGTCCTGGATACCAACATTCTGCTCAGTGCGCTGATTTCGCCGCACGGGGCACCGGACACGATTTACCGCGCATGGCGCACTGCACGCTTCGAGCTGGTGACATCGCACGCACAGCTAGAGGAAATCCGCCGCGCCAGTCGTTACCCCAAGCTGCAAGCCGTGCTGCAGCCCGCAAAGGTCGGCGTGATGATCAACAACCTGCAACGCGCACTGGTGCTGGAACAACTACCGCACGGGTTCGAAGCGGACGATCCGGACGACGCCTTTCTACTGGCGATGGCCGACGCGGGCAATGCGGACTACCTGGTAACCGGCGACCATCGCGCCGGTCTGCTGAAGCGCGGCCATCTGGGGCGCACGCGCATTCTGACGCCGACCGCGTTTTGCGCTGACGTACTGAAGGTTTGAAGAGTCCCAAAATTCAGACGCGCCGAACTAATCGCCGGTAGTCCCCGAGCGAATGGCGAACACGGTCGATTGCGTATACGGCACCCCTTGATTTGTCCGAGTTCCTGCGCGATCTTGAGCAGGTCGGGCGACGGCGGTTGAGACGCTGATGAGCTCGACGGCTGGTCCGCCGCGCCGTCCCTGCCAGCGCTCGCCGAACGTTCGTGGCAAGTCTTGCAACGCCGCCACCCGCTCCTCACCGACCTCCCCGACACGCTCGGCGACACCGCCGACGGCACCAACGAACCCTGGCAACGCTACTGGCGCGACAACCCGGTCAAAGCATGGACCGGCGGCAACCAGCCCGCCACCGCCAAAACCTTCTTCCGCATCCGCGAGCAGCCGCTCGAAGCCACCCTCGAACCCACCCTCGAACCCACCTTCGACGTCGCCGCCGAACACCGCGAGCGCTTTACCGCGCTGGTGCATGAACTGGTCGACTACCGCCTCGCCGCCTACGAAGTCCGCCGCACCGCCGACGCCCCGCCCGACAACGTCATCCCGTTCCAACGCGCCACACCCGATCGCGCCGAACTGCCCTACTTCCCGAACCTGCGCATCGCCTGCGGCCATTTCCGCACCGCCCGCGCCGACGCCGAAGAACACCGCAGCCTCGGCCCCGGCCACGGCCGTCTCGACCCCGCCCGCCACTTCATCGCCCGCGCCGCCGGCAACTCGATGAACGGCAGCAAACACCCGATCCAGGACGGCGACTACATCCTGCACGAACTCGTCAGCCCCGCCAACGCCGGATCCATCACCGGCAGCACCATGGCCATCGAACGCCAGGACCAGACCGGCGACGATCAATACCTGCTGCGCGTCGTCACCAAAAACCGCGACGGCAGCTACGTCCTCGTCGCCAACAACCCGGACTACGACGACCTCCACGTCACCCCCGAACTCGCATCCGAGCTCAGAACCCTCGCCCGCTTCAAAGCCGTCATCGACCCGCTCGAACTCGCCATCGGCGAAGCCTTCATGCGCGAAGACATCCCCACCCTGTTCCACGAAACCTTCAACCCCAGCAACTGGAACAGCGGCCACGTCGTCCTACCGGACCAAAACGCACACGTACTACTCGTCACCCTCAACAAACAAGGCAAAGCCCAGGACCACCGCTACCTCGACCACTGGATCGACGACCACACCTTCCACTGGCAAAGCCAGAACGCAACCACTCCAGACAGCAAGCGCGGACGCGAGATCATCGAGCATGAAAAGCGCGGGATTTCACTACACCTGTTCGTGCGCGACGCGAAGCTCGCGGGCGGCAAGGCTGCGCCGTTTGTGTATCACGGGCCGGTGCGCTATCGAAGCCATACGGGGAGTGCGCCGATGAGTGTTGTGTTTGAGGTGGGTTGGTTGGTTGGTTGGGGGGGGGTTTTATGTGGGGGCATACGGACCGGTGTTCGGCCAATGGTGTCGCTCGATTCTACTCGGCTATATGCGAGAGGAATGACCGGTTACCGAAGTTTCCAATTCACACTAACGACCCTGAGCCGCCCTACGCGCCTCAGGAAAGCGGACGCTCAACGACCAGCGTAACCGGCGCCCAGCGGAGCGCAGCGTAGTTGGGCGTCTGAGTTCACGCTTGTGTTATCCCTTTGCTTCTCAATACGCTCAGAACCATCGCCGAATACTCGGACTTTGCCGAAACCATTTCGCTAATCTGCAAATATAGGAGTGATTTAAGAGTTGGATTTTTCTCGCTATTCCAGCGCTCAACAAGATTGGCCAACCCATCAAGCTTTTCGATTTTACGAAAGACGAGTTGCGCTCTCGCCTCACTGTTCAACTCGAGCTTTCGAATGGTGATCTCGGCCCTCACATTTCCCGCCTTCCAATAGACGAGGGGGCCATGGTGCTCCAGCCATTGCTCAACGTCGTCGGAATAAGGATCTAGAAACTCTTCACCTTCCTTGTAATAGTCGTTTTTTCGGCGATTACATTCAGTGCAAGCAATAGTGAGATTATTCCAATCGAAGTGCTTGGATTCATCCTTTGAGGACGGGATTTTGTGCTCCACGTCGCCTGGGGTGTTATGCCCAATCTTGCTCTCGCAATAAACACATTTAAATCCTGTCTCTTCTTTCAACTGCCGCTTAATATCCGGATCCCTATACCTGTATCGTTTTGTTGCATTAGTCTTGTCTGAAAGATAATCCGCAAGCCAACCTTGTTCATTAATTTCAAGGACCTCGGGCTTTGGGAGCTTCTCCAGCGATCTCACTTATTGCTCCCTTGCTCTCGAACGAACCCAGACAGTGAATCACTGATGCCTAGCTTTTGAAGCTCGGAAAAGATAGCCCGTATCTTCTCCTCGTTGTCTGGGCTTCCAGAATGCTTCCTGAGGACATTCTTAATTTCGTTTTCGACCCACACTGGAATTGTTGTTGGAACGTCCAATATCTCTCGCAACACACGATCTGGACTCGACGCCAAATCGGCGTGAGCTAAGTGCTCCGAAATGACTTGCTTATCTTCGTTGTGCATTAATCCGAAAACGTTTGCATCGGGATTGGATGTCACGATGAATGGACTATGTGTAGCTATTATGAAGCGGTACTTTGGAAACGCCTTTTCAAGACTTGGGAGAAGCGTGCGCTGCATACTTGGATGCAGATGGTTTTCGGGCTCATCTATGATTACTGTACAAGCTGGTTTGTCCGCGCCATACATGTGAATCTGCCAAGCTATCCCGAACAACGAGCTCACACCACCCGACATGGCGTCAAGCGAAAAATCACCAGAATCGGTCACGAGCACTACATCCGGCATCCGTATTTCGATCTTTCGGAAA
The DNA here is from genome assembly GCA_030604735.1 of Azoarcus sp. Taxonomy (GTDB): domain Bacteria; phylum Pseudomonadota; class Gammaproteobacteria; order Burkholderiales; family Rhodocyclaceae; genus Azoarcus_F. The sequence goes on along the minus strand of JAUVVG010000018.1, from coordinate 38,690 downwards.
CCGATGCTTTCTGGAAGCAATATAGAGAGAACTTTTTGAAAACCTTCAAATAGCTCCCTGTACTCTTGATTTTCCTGAACGAAATCATTTCCTGAGCCGAACAGCGCCAGCGATATCAACGACTGCTTCAAAATGAGTCCGGGATTGCGAACGTTTGCGGAACCATATGTTTGAAGCAACAACTGCTGAAATTCCTGATAGTGCTGTTGATTACTTTTCGGGTTTGTTGGAATTTGGTCTATCTGCTGATAGGTAATTGCAGGGCGATGTGACGGTATATGCATCCCAACCACATTCTGCTTATTGTGATAACTAAGCTGATACTGGGGATTTGCTGACCTGCCTGCGGGAGTAAGCAGCTTAGAGACAACATCATTAGAGTATTTAAGCTCACCAACCTCTACCGCTCCCTCCTGGTGCTCGCTCTGTTCGTCTTTGAACAGGGCTCGAATATCAGAGAAAAACTTCTTCCTTCTCTTGCCTCCCATGAAAGGGGTAGACACAAAATTCACACTCCACCCGAAATGGTGGCTCAACACATTTAAAACCGTCGTCTTTCCGCAACCATTAGCCCCCGTCAAGACGGTTGTTTGTCTGGTTAGATCAAGGTCAATCGACTTGAACTGACGCCATTGTCCGAGCCTAAGGTTGGCAAACTGATGCATACGATTCTCGCTCTTGATGGACTTTGTATTAGGAAGACAGGTACACCGCATAACACTTGGCGTGCTGGTTAACATCGGACCCACGATGCAGCAGAAATCGGCTTGCCCGTTAACGATGAACGGCTTGCGCGATACCTTTTGCAGTCATAACACCTCGTGAAATCCCGCACAGGACGTCTCTGTCATCAACGCCGCAGCATACGGCCCGAACACGGCTATGTCCATCGAATGCCTGCGTGCATGCGGTCGCACGGGCTAAGCGCCTATCTGTGAATTTGCCTTTGGTGGTCTGGTCGCGTCTCCGCCCGGCGACGACTGGCCGCTTTGATGCGGTGCAAGGGAATGACCGCTCATGGCCGGTCGCCGCTATTGAAAACCGCAACCGCATAGCTGCCGTTGATCGCGAGTCGAGACAGATGGTGCGTCAGGTCAGGCCGACTAGGTGACGGCGAGCCCGCAACGATCACAACGTTAAGCGATGAGGCTAGCGTCGAGTGCTGTTGTCTCAACGGGATGTCATCGCCGATCGTCAGTAAGCCGGTCGTGAGCTCGTCGTCGGGCTTGGGCGTGGGAGATTCCGGGGGTGCGCTTGAGTTCGTATTGCATGAGGCGGTCGGCCTTCTTTCGGTCGCCCAAACAGGCGGTGACCAGCGGGTCTGGGATCGGGCCCGTCCAGCGTCGGCGTGATCGGGTTGCGAAGTGAAGAATGACAAGACCAAGAAAGACGAGGCCGAGGATAATGAAGATTGGTTCTTGAGAGAACTGTTGTATGAGATCTTCCATGGTCGGCACTTCTCTCGTCGGTTGAATGTGGAATGAATCTTCGGGTGCTTAGCCGGTTCCACCTAAGCGTCACGGGATCACGCCCCCAACCCCTCTGGCCACAGAAAATATGGGCCAAACTTCGGGCTCATCCGAAACTCGCCGCCCGCGTCCTTCCCTTTCGCGGTGATGTAGTGCTTGCCATCGCGAAGTTCCAGATATCCATTTGCAATGAAGCGTTCGAGCAGTTCGGCGGTCTTCACGCCTTGCTTTTGCGCGAGCTTGGACGTGGTCAGCTTATTCGCACTGTTTGACGACGCTTCGGCCTCGGTGTTGGCTTCGGACTCCGCCTCGCTGCTTTCTGCGGAGGCGACGCGTTCGAGCGTGATCCGAACTTCCTTCATGGCCGAGTGCGGTCCGTTTTTCTAGTCTGCACCCGTGCGTAGCACGCCTTCAAGGGACATTAACCGATGATGCTGCTTCAAACGCAGTCTACTGGCAACTATGTGTAGCGCGGATTCCCCGGCTACTCTTGGTCCGCGATATTACTTCGTTTCGCGTGAACTGGCCGTCTTTCTCTCAGCTCCCCGTTCGTGCTTATAGTCCCCCGCGACGTCGGTCACAGGAGCAAGAATGGAAGCCCGGATCGAGTCCTTGGTGAGCTCATAGGCCCGTTTCCATTCTGGCCAATTGTCTGCAAGGGCGCGGGCACGTTCAAAATTACTGTTGGGCTTCATCATTCATCTCCTGGCTACTCACAACCGAAGAAAGTTCATTAACGAGGCTGACCTCGGCCTCCAAGTAGGAAAGTGGTGCCATTGGGACGCGAAGCTCGGCCGTCTCCCTGGACCACGCGATCAACCGGCTATCTTGCTTTCTTGTAATGTTCCGTCCGCTGCTCAGGCTCATAGAGAAGAGATCAACAAACCGACGCGGTCCGATCCCAACAAATGGCTCAAACTGGACCTTGTCAGTCCCTCCTCCCCCGTTGGACTCGATCGAGTCGCTGTGCATTCTCGTAGCGTAGCTCTTCGGGTAGGGTTCAACAAACTTGACCTTCTTGATGCCCGCCGACACGATGTGCTTTGCGCAATTGTGACACGGGTAGGTCGTCGTGTAGAGTGTCCCGCCGCGAATCGCAATCCCATTTCTGGCGGCCGATAGCAGGGCTTCCATTTCGGCATGGACCGCACGTCCGTACTCCGTGATTCCCAGAAGGCCAGTGTCCTTGAGCGCCCGCAGTCCTTCCGCCAGTAGCTGTTCGTCCGTCTCACCGGAGTCCGGTTTCAGCTTCTTCATAATGCGAAGTGTTATCTCCCGCTTTTCCTTCTCGTTGTAGTCCTCCTTCCGTATGTAGTCACGCTCATCACCTGTGCCAGGCCAATAGAGACCGCCGCCGAACTTAGGGACGTCGTTTGCCCCGGTCGCGACTATATCCTTCTTCTTGTTCGCAATCACAGCGCCGACCTGCCGCGAAAGATCGGCAGATCGTAGCGAGGCGGCGTAGGCCAGGAACATTGCGTACTCGTCAGCGGTTGGTGGGACCACAGGAGCCGAAAAGAGGACGTCCAGAATGCGGGACAATTGATCGGAGAGCCGTTCGACATCATCGGTCGTTACAAACGCATCCGACATCTGGAAGACGTCTCTCGTCCTTTGGCCAAAATCGCCTGATTCACGGTCGTCACGGTCAATGAGGCGTTCCAGCTGCTCCTCAGGGATACCCTTCACGTTTTTCAGGTAGTGCCTTCGCGTCTTGATAGTCGAGGAGACACCCAGCAAGAAGAATCCGTCACCGTAAGTGCGGCGCAACGTCTCGACTTCGTCGGGGTGCTTCAGTGATCGGATGACATGAGCAGTCCTTGGTAGGGGCCCGGGGGTCTCGTCCTTGCCTCCACGCCCTTCATTGATCGCATTTATGGCAAGAAGAGCGAAGAAGTCTCCCCGCTTAAACCGCTCTCGACAGATCTTTCCCCTATTCATGCCTTGGTCGAGCCGGTCCAGCTCAGACTGCGCTTCTGGCTGGCGTCCGACGTACGACTCGCAAAGCTTGCTGAGGTGAATCCAATTCATCGTGTAGCGGAACTGCGTGAACAAGGACTCAAGACGATTCTTAACGTCATCCAAATTGACGCCGATGGGGGCCACGAGACCAATGACGAATTCACAATCCTTCGAATGCTGAGTGACGCTCATTTGCAGGTAGCCTCTGACGTATGCGATGAATGCTAATTGGCTTCGAACGTATGAGTCGTGGCAGCCAATGAGTGTTCATACGCCAATTACATAACTGGGTCAATAGAGCGACCGGCTACCCGCGTCCGGGTTTCTCCTCGGTGGCGTCAGCTCAGAACCAATGACCTGCCATCGGTTCGTCTGGAAATGAGTAAGCAACGACTGACAATCCGCCAATCAAGCCTCACATCACCCACGCAGCACCGAATAACGCTGGAACAACGCGAGCGGAATTGGCTCCTTCAACTTCCAGGTAACCGACATCGGTCGATTGCCCGTGGGCTCATCGTCGAGCGTGACGGCGCCCAGCGCGATGAACGGATCCTCTGATTTTTCGCGCACGAACAGGAAGAACCGCCACCCGTTACCCGGGCTCTCGCTGTAACGCTTGCCCACCATGGTATGGGGGCCGGCGGAGTTCTGCGTTTGCCAGTGGAAGAGCGTTGGACTGATCGCATAGTCGTGATAGGCGATTCGCTCGTGAAAACCTTCGCGCTTATCCAGCGTGACCAACAACACCTCGATCTTCTCGGTCAGAAGCGGGATCACGCCGGAGCGCGCCGGCGGGCGTCGTTCTGCGTTAATGGTTCCAATCGCCGTCAGGATCTCGGTGCGGGAATACGCGCCGTGCAACACCAAAGGCCAATGCGCGGGCATATCGGGGCAGTGGTTGGCGTCCAGGTCGTAGCGCTCCTCCAGGCAGTCAACGAGTTCGGCGAGTTCGTTGCGCATCAGCGGTGAGCGGTCCAGGCGGTTCAGGAATGCCAGGCCATCCATCAGGTCGGTTCGATTGGCGTAAAGTTGGTAAGCGAGCATTTGCACGAGCCGGCGCTGTTGCGGATCCAGCGCCGGCCAGCATGCCGCACCGTGTTCGGAAACGCGTCGCATGAGTTGCAGGCGCTGTGGATCGTTGATATGAACGAGCGCCCCGAGGCGTTTGGTCAGGTATTCCTCGTCATCACCGGGGTCGCGCACTTCGAGCCCGGCGGATCGCCGCAGCGCCGTCCAACAGTGTTTTCGATAAACATCCTCGAGTTCGACGCACTGATCGTGCAGGAAGTGGTTCAGCCGAACTTCGTCGGGATTGCGGCCGACTGCGTAGGCGCGCAGTTCGCCCGTCAAACGTGGCCAAGTCTGATTGGCAATGTTGCGCAGGGACTCCAGCACGCGTTGTCGCGCGACACGGTCGAATTGGATATGGACGCCGGGCGGCAGCGATGTGAAACCCGCGTCGATCTCGTCGACGAGTTGTCTGCGCGTGAGTCCGGTGATCGCCTGGTACAGGCGGTCGAAGCGGAAGTCGTTTCTGACCCGGCCGACGAAGTCGAGCACGAGGCAAGTGTCCTTGCCATCGGACAGTCGCAGACCACGCCCGAGTTGCTGCTGGAATACCACCGGACTTTGCGTGGGGCGCAGAAAAAGCAGCGTGTTCGCTGCGGGGATGTCGACGCCTTCGTTGTAAAGGTCGCAGGTGCAGATGATGCGGATTTCTCCCGCCGCGAGCTTCGCCGGGGCGGCATCGCGTTCGGCCCGTGGGGTCTGACTGGTGACTGCAAGCGCTTTCCAGCCCACCGCGTTGAAGGCCGAAGCCATGAAGACCGCATGTGCGATGTCCACGCAGAAGGCGATTGCCTTCATGGCGCCGAGACTTGCCACGTAGTGCTCGATCGCTGTGCAGATCAGTCGTGCGCGCGCATGGTCGCCTGTGAGGATTCGGCTCAGATACGTCGATTCGGCGGCGGTGTTGCCCCATGGGACGGCGCGCAAGTCGCTGTCGTCCTGGGTGGCGTAATACTCGAACGGTGCGAGAAGCTGCTGCTCCATTGCGTCCCAGAGGCGCAGTTCAACGGCCGGACCGCCATCCGGACGTTGGTGAAAGAACTCGGCGATGGGCTGACCGTCCGCGCGTTCGGGCGTCGCGGTCAGTCCGAGGAGCACGCGCGGGTCGACGGCTTTCGCAAAGTTGGCAAAGGATTGCGCCGGCAGGTGATGGCATTCGTCGATCACCACCACATGCCAGTGCTGCGCGCCGTACCGCGTGAGCAGACCATTTGAAAGGACGCTCTGGATGGTGGCGAACAGATGATCATGCGATTCCGGCTGGTAGGTGTCGGCGAGGATTTCGCCGAAATGGGGCCGGCGGAGGACTTGGCGGTAGGTGGCCAGGGCCTGGGTCAGGATTTCCACCCGGTGTGCAACGAACAGCAGGCAAGGTGGCGCGCCCAGTTCATCGGCAATGCGCTTGTAGTCAAAGGCGGCGACCACGGTCTTGCCGGTCCCGGTGGCGGCGACGAGCAGGTTGCGACTACGACCGTGGCGGCGTTCTGCCGCCAGACGATCGAGCATCGCCTGCTGGAAGGCCTTGGGTTGCAAGTCGAACCATGTCGGGAGTGCAATGACGTTCGGACTGGTCGGTCTGCCCTTGGCTTCCACAAGCGCTGCGCGAAGTCGGTCGCACTGCGTCTTGTCGGCGACATCGAAGTGTTGAAACTCGGCGTCGTTCCACAGCGTCTCAAAGTGCGCTTCCGCTGCGGCATAGAGATCCATCTGTCCGGTCTGGGTGAACTTCACCGTCCATTCGATGCCGCCCAGCAGCGCCGCGGCCGAGAGGTTGGCGCTACCGACGAAAGCGGTGCCGAAGCCGGTCTTGCGGTGAAATATCCACGCCTTGGCATGTAAGCGGCTGCGACGGCCATCGAGAGATATGCGCAACTCAACACCGGGCAGCTTCGCAAGTGCTTCGACCGCACGCGCTTCGGTGGCGCCGATGTAGGTTGTGGTGATCACCCGGATCTGTGTTCTGGGTTGGCCATTTGCCCCGACCGCCGTAATCGACTCCAGTACGTCCCAGAGTTTTCGCAAACCGCTCCAGGTGATGAAGCTCACCAGGATATCCACCCGGTCGGTCGCTGCCAGCTCGGCGCGCAGCTCCGCGAACAGGGACGGATCGGCGCGACCGGCGGTGAAGAGCCAGGGGGCGGTCAGCCCCGTCGGCGGATGGGGCTGTGCGGCGCCCTCGCGGTGGATCGCTCGAAGCGTCGAGATCGGCGGCCGCAAGTCGGGCGTCTCAACACCTTGCCGGCGGATCATCGCGAGCAGCTGATTGATTACTGCCAGCTCGCGCGTTTCACTTTCGTCCTGTTCGCCCGCCTCGCTGATTGCATCGAGCAGCTCCGGAAGCAGCCGCGCAATCTCGGCCGCCAGACGGTGTCGGCGTTGAAGCGGCGGTAGCTTTTTAATACTGGCGGAACCACGCTCGAGGAGATCGGATACTTGTGCGCGCAGGTCAGCATCGAGCAGCAGGTCGTAGAGGCCGTTGGGTAGTGGGTGCATTTGGTTCCACTTGGTGTGCTGCCAGTTCGGTCAAGATTCTTTGCCGCTGCGCCGGAAGAGGATGCGGCCTAAGATCAATTTCTGCTGCGACGGGGATCGTTGTATCGATAGTATGCATATCGCGCCACTCCCCCTGCTACCGGCGCCGACAGCGCGGATCGATCGGAAGCTCCAGCCGGGGAATTGGCGTTCATACAGGCGCGCTGGGCTGCACTTCGTCGGCTTTCAGAGTCATGTACTCCAGTCGCCACTGGGTGAGTAGTCTTGCCATGCCCACAGGCAGATCGTCTTCGGAGATGGACATGCATGCCTTCAAGGCAATCCCGCTCCAACTACCGGTGGTCGGGTCGAGATGTTTTTCCTCGAAAAGGTTCGCGATCGCTGTCTCGACGCCTTCGATGTCGTCGGCAGTCTGTTCGGGATCGTCACCCGGCGGATAGGCAAGCACAATTTTCAGATCGTACGGGCTACCGTCGGAGTGATCGATTTCATTGCCGCCATCGACATCGAAATAGACGGCGGACAGGAGATTGCCGACGGGTTCGATGATTTTCGCGAGGCGCTTGTCAACTTTGGACTGAGAAAGCCGATCGACGAACGGATCGGGGAATGCCGCACGGTTGTACCGAACTCCCAGCCATGAGCGCAATACTGACAAGGATTTGCCGGGAAATGAATAGGCAGCATCGGGGGAAAACGCCGCGAGTGCCCGCTTCGGAATGAGACGCTTGGCTGTGGCGACCAACTCGAGAATAGCTGCAGAGCCATTCTGCATCACGTCGACATGTAGCCTGCGGGGCGCTTTTGCCCAAAAACAGTTGCCATCCCCTTTCGGAAGGTGTCGCCCAACGATGACTTCTACATCTGGCTCGATCTGTAGAACATCGTTGGCCAAGTCGCAATCGTGGCTGATGACGACCACGCAGGTGGAATCAGGAGCTTCGGGATTGGAGAGTCCCAGCGCCTGGATGGCTTCTGTCGTGAGAACATGCCCCTGACGCCATGGCGTATCTCGAGTCCAGATCGCTGCCATGCCATCCATGCTGGTCAGACGTTTTCATTGAGTGCGGGGCGGCCCATGTCTGAGACACCGGGACGCAAAGGTGTTCTGTCGGCGAGCAAGGCGTCGAGTTTCTCTCGTGCAGACGCACCACGTTTTTCGATCCGGACGAGTCGTTCGGCTGTCTCCTTGCCGTCGGCACCCTGCCCAATCAGCTCAACGAACGACTTGCCTCTTGCAACGGTACGTTCGAGAGACTGCGCAGTCGGCTTAAAGCCGGCTTTGGTAAATACCTGAGCGGCGGCAGCCAGCTGCACAAGCGTACCCTGGTGCTGCTGCTTGGGGGTTTCGCCGTTAAGCCAGTTGTACAGCGTCTGGCGCGATACACCGAACACCGCCGGCAGATGAGACATGGTCCGGCCGAAACCGGCCTTCACTTCATTCATCAGATCGGCATAGGGGGCGTAGGTATCCGTTGTTCCCGCGAGTTCAATATTCAGGACCGCAAAAGAACGGTACCCTTGGCGCGACAAGACAAAGTGCACGCTCTCGACACCGCCGGTGCCGCTTCCGCCAAAGCACGGAAGTGGGCCACCCTCGGCGACAGTCGCCTGCCGGTAGACTGGGGCAACCGCCTTGCAATGCGCGAGGGCGTCAATATCACCGACAGGCACTGCGAGTCCGAGCATGATCACTTGTCCCAAGCGGCAAACGCGTATGGCGTTGCGGTGGCCTTGAAGGCCGTTCCGATGACCTTGTGGATGGCGTCGAGGTGTTCGGCGACCGCTTTCGTCGAAAACGCTTCACGAGCTTGCACGAAACCATCGTTGTCGAGGATGGCACTGATGGCGACGTGAGACGTGAACCTATCCAAAATTTGCATGTTCCCGAGCTGTATATCCGGAGGAACTGCCAGCGGGCCTTCCTGTATGGCAACCCGACTCAAGAGCTTGATGTTCCCGACCTCGTTCATTGCTTCCGTAAAGGAATAGAGCGCGCGTCCTCCGAGGCGAGAATTCAGGCCTTGAACTTGTTCGACGAGATAGTCATCGATGGTTTCTCCTGCCTGCGGCATTACCCGGTCGAGATAACGAAGCCCGACTCGTTCGGTGAATGCGAGCTTTACTGCATTATGCACGATGCTTAGCCCTTCCAGGAAGCAAGCCGAGAAGGTTTCGAACCGGCCGTAATTGGTCGACTGAAGGGTTAGGCTCTGCCCGTCGAGTATGAAGGTGTGCGTTCTTTCGACGTTGCCAAGCAGAAACCTCTCCTGTTGAACAGGCGTTGGGGTCGGCGGCTGGCCCTCCCCTGCAACCAGCTGGATCGAGACAATATGCTGGCGATTGAAATCGGGATAGCCGGCCTGACGAAAGCTCTCCTGGATGCTGGGCAGAAAGTCGGCCAGCTTCAGGATCGGGTTGAACCGCACCTGGGCCAACGTCAGGTAGACAGGTGGGTTCTTGAGCGGGGTTCCCATCTATCGATTACCTCCAAGTAACCGATAAAAGTTTACAGTGCAGTTGACACTTTGGCAATTGTTCTTTTGCGGACACCCGATGAGTCGGAATTGCTGTAGTCCAAGGTACTGTTTGTTTGCAGAACCCAACTGCCGCCGCTTCTGCGTTTGGACCTTTCGCGAGCCTGCTCACGCAGCGCGCTCTGCTCGTCGCATATTCAACTTGGCATTGCAGGGCTGGGTGCGGTTACCACCCTCAGGCTTGGTGATGCGCTCTTCGTGCCGATTGCGTCGCTTTGCTGCTTGAAAAAGCGGACCAAGGAGATGACGCCGAAGACGAAGGCCATCAGCCACGCCAGCGTGGAGAACACGTCGGCCAGGCCGCGCAGCATGGCGCTGCCCGAAAAGAACATCGGAACGATGACCACCGCGCCGAAGAGACAGGCGGCCGCGAGGGCGGCGCCGAACTTCCAGTCGGAGGTGGCGGCGAGTTCCATGAGGCCGGGGTTGTTGCGGTAACGTCGTTTTGCCATCGCTTTTTGCCGACTGCGCTGCAACGGAGGGTGGGGCCGTTGGCGTGAGTCTTCATATGTCATCGAGGCATGAATGGTACATGCTGAAGCGGTAATGCCGTGGTAATTTGAAGACGACATATAGAGTAACAATCCCCCGGCTCTGCCAGGGGATTGTTACTCGTTTGAACGGCGAAGCTCCTTGACCAAACCAGGGCTCGCGATGGCGTCCAGCGCGCGAAAGGCACTGCTCACCTGATCGATGAGCTGGCCGCTGGCGCCAAAGGACTCAAAAACCGTTTTCCACTGACGAACTTCGCCCCAAGATCCGCCGCATAACCTCGAGGGCGCGGGCGCGATCGGAGACAAAAGCCGAGAAGTGTGTGAGGGCGTTGTCGAGCGTAGCGGCTTTACCTTGCGCGCCGACCTCCAGATGGAGACGGCGCTCGAAGGCGACCCCCGGCTGCGGGACGACGTCATAGAGCGGGCTCAGCTGCCAGCCACCAATCCGTGGATCGCGAACGAAGCCGTGGTTGCGCAAGTGGTCATCATCGTTGCTGACAAAAATGTTGAACACCATGCGGGCGTAGAGCTCTTCATTGTCGCGCGCGATATGGCCCGTGTGTGCCCGCTGACGGATCGCGCGTGCCAGGCCGGCGTAGCTTTTTAGGGGGGACTCGAATTCCGAGCAACCCACCAGGGTGAGCCCGCTGACAAACGGCACGCGCGACTCGGTCAGCTGCGTGCCAGGACGGGTATCATGCAAGGCGCCGTCGGCCGGGTACTGGCCCGCTGGGGCCCAGAAGCGGTCGAATCGGCGAATGAGCATGACGGATCGTGTGCCTATATCGAGGTGCCGAACCTCCGGAACGGTCAATGCGCATCGCCGGGCAAGTTCCAGTCTGCAGATTTCGGCGAGTGCGACATCGAAGGTATCGTTGCGAGCGGGAAACTTGGCGAGCCACAGCCCGCCCTCGTCATCGCGAACGGTGGCCTTGGGGCGAGCGCCGCCGGCGGATGGGCCGGCCCCGAGGATGTCCATCAGGTGCGCAGGCACCGGCAGATCCGCTTCGACGAGCTCGGCAGCCTGCAGCAGATAGCCCAGCGAGTGCAGGTCACTGGCCGACGGGCGAGCGGGACTCGTCAGGCCTTCCCGAATGTCGAGGGCGCCTACCCGGTCACTGCCTGCTTCCAGCAGATAGTCTGCCTCCGAGAGTGTGTTTGCGGGCACCTTGCGGCGCGCCTCGATCACCCTCCGGCCCCAGGCATCCGGTGCGGCATCGCGCAGGCCACCAAACTCCGGCAGTCCGTTGGCAGGGAACAGCAGCTTACCCCTGACCGCCTGCCTGTCGATCAGGCTCAGGCTGACCGGATCCAGCTCGAAACTGTCCGCGCGATCGAGGTAGCGGGTGCCATAGGCGAACGCCGAGGCCAGTTCGCGTGCGGTGGGGTTGGGGGATGGCGTTTCTGTCAGCGTCAACCGGCCGGCCGGCACAAAGCGGGCTTCTTGGCCGGGCAGGTAGGCGAATGCAAAGAGGTTCCGGGTGCGTGCAACCATCAGAAGTCCAGGTCCTTCAATTCGGCCTGGCTCAGGGGGCGGGCACGCCGCGTGGTCTCACGAACCTGGAGGGCGCGTAATGCGGGGTCCTCGTCTTGCAGCAGCGCGAGCAGCGTGAGCCCGGGGGCCACGGCATCCAGGTAGCGGAGTACCTGCGCCAGGGTGCGGCCTGGATCGCCGTGCTCGATGAGGGAAGCCGTTGAACGCGACAGCCCGGCGCGTGCCGCGGCATCCGCTTGACGAATCCGTCGAGCCATCCGCAACCGGGCCAGCTTTTGACCAATGACCGTCGCTTCGGCCAGCAAGGCGGGTGTCATCAATGGGGTTTCGTCGCGTTTCATGTCCGCAATCCCGGTCCGAAATTAGATTGAGTCTACGATTCCGGACATTGGGCCATGCACCTTTTTACAGGTCAAGCAATTGTGTCTGCAATCGGAAGCGCTAACTATATACGGACTGCTATTACGGACATAAATTCAGGCGAAGTTAAAATATGTGGATTTATTACAGTTAACCTAAAGCACCAAGTTGTCTTACCGACGAGAAGGGGTGGGCACGGCGAGGGCACAAAAGAAAATGGGCCAGGCCCGTCAAGACCTAACCCATTGATATGTTTGGCGCGCCCGGCGCGATTCGAACGCACGACCCCTGCCTTCGGAGGGCAGTACTCTATCCAGCTGAGCTACGGGCGCGGAGGCTGCTTGGGTCGGGATGTTGCTATCCGACACAAGGCGCGAAAGGATATACCGGAATCGGCAGCAAGTCCATGTGCTGACGCACAAAACCATTTAGGTGACGCTATAATCCCGTTTTCGCTCCGGCCAGTCAAAAAGGATCCAGCATGTCGAGAACCCGTGTCCAGCTTGCCGCCCGGCGGCAGTCCCGTTTTGCGCTTCCAGTCATTGGTGCGCTCGCAGTCGCTGTCGTTGCAGGCTGCGGCAAGGCGCCGGAGGTCGATTACGAGGTCACCGCCTCGTTGATCCAGCCGGTCGCACGCGTCGAGATCCAGCGGGTGACGGTGGCCGCGGGCAACCGTACCGGTGAGCAGATCTATCAGGCCCTGTGTACCAGCTGTCATGCGGCCGGCCTGCTGGCGGCACCGAAGACCGGCGATGCGGCCGACTGGGCGGATCGCATGGCACAGGGCTTCGAAGCCAACGTGGCCTCGGTGATCAACGGCAAGGGTGCGATGCCGGCCCGTGGCGGTGGTACCGACCTGACCGATACCGAAGTCGAACGCGCGGTCGCTTACCTGATGAATACCGCGGGTGGCAACTTCACCGAGCCGCCGCTCGAGTAAAGCCGGATCCAGCATTCACGAGGGGGGTGGTTTCGACCACCCTTTTTCTCATGGCTTGTCCCGTGCCTCTAGCATCGCCCACAGGTTGGCCGCCCGGCTGCGCCCCTCTTCACGCGACACCGGCTGATTCGACTTGCGGTCGTTGATCTTCAGGTCGCCGCCCATCTCGGCGATGAAGCGGCTCGGCTCGCACACCCGTGACTCCTTGCCCGCCTTGCGTCGCTCGCACCAGGTGATGTTCAAACTGCGCTGAGCGCGCGTGATGCCGACGTACATCAGGCGACGCTCCTCGTCTATCTTGTCCTCGTCGATGCTCGACTGGTGCGGCAGCAAGCCCTCCTCGACCCCGATCATGAACACGTGCTTGAACTCCAGCCCCTTGCTGGCGTGCAGGGTGGCGAGCTGTACCCCGTCGAAATCCGGGTCCTCCTTGTCCAGCATCGAGATCAACGCGATGGTCTGGGTCAGCTCGATCAGGTTCTTGCCGTCTTCCTCGCCCTTGCGCCCCAGCCAGCCGACGAAGTCGCGCACGTTGTTCCACTTGGATTCGGCCTCGCGCGGGTCGAGGTGCTCGAACAGCCAGGCCTCGTAGCGGATCGCGGCCAGCAGGTCTTCCAGCAGTTGCGCCGCCGGCTCGCGCGGCGCGCGATACTGCATTCGGTTGATGAAGCCGGCAAATGCCTGAACCAGCTCCAGCTGGTGCGGTTTCAGATGCTGGACCACGCCCTCCTCGAAGCAGGCCGCGAACAGGCTGACATGGCGTCGCCCGGCGTAGCTGCCCAGCGCCTCGAGCGTGGTCGCACCCACGCCGCGACGCGGCATCGTGATCGCACGGATGAAGGCGAGGTCGTCGTCCTCGTTCACCATCAGCCGCAGATACGCGATCAGGTCGCGGATCTCGGCCTTGTCGAAGAAGGACTGCCCCCCGGACAGCACATAGGGAATCTTGTTGTTGCGCAGTTGCTGTTCCACGATCCGGGCCTGGTGGTTGCCCCGGTACAGGATCGCGTAGTCGGAGAAGCGGGTGCGATGCTCGAACCGGTGCGCCGAGATCTTCATCGCGATCGACTCGGCCTCGTGCTCGGCGTCGCGGCAGGCGGTGACGACGATCTGCTCGCCAGCGCCATGCTCGGACCACAGCCGCTTCTCGAACAGCTTCTCGTTGTTCGCGATCAGCGTATTGGCCGCGGTCAGGATGCGCGCCGAGGAGCGATAGTTCTGCTCGAGCTTGATCACCCGCAGTTCCGGATAATCCTCCTTGAGCAGCTTCAGGTTCTCGACATCGGCACCGCGCCAGGCATAGATCGCCTGGTCGTCATCGCCGACCGCGGTGAACGCGCCGCGCACGCCGGCAAGCAGGCGAAGTAGGCGGTACTGCGCCCGGTTGGTGTCCTGGTACTCGTCGATCAGCAGATAGCGCAGCCGGTTCTGCCAGCGCTCGCGCACTTCCGGGTGCTCGTCGAACAAGCGCACCGGCAGCGAGATCAGGTCGTCGAAATCCACCGCCTGGTAGGCGCGCAAGGTGCGCTCGTACTCCTTGTAGAGCAGCGCGGCGGTGCTCGAGATCTCGTTCTCGGCCAGTTGCGCCGCCTCCTCCGGGGTGATCATCGCGTTCTTCCACGACGAGATCTGCCACTGCATCTGCTTGGCGATGCCCTTGTCGGCATCACCGGCGATGTCGGCGACGATCTGCACCGTATCGGACGCATCGAGAATGGAAAACTGCGGCTTGAGCCCGCAATGCGCCGCCTCCTGGCGGATGATGCGCACCCCGAGTGCATGGAAGGTGCACACGGTCAGCCCCTTGGGTGTCCGTCCGCCCATCAACCCGGCCACCCGCTCCTGCATCTCCTTGGCAGCCTTGTTGGTGAAGGTGATCGCGGCGATGTTGTTGGGGCTGATGCCACACTGGTCGATCAGCCAGGCGATCTTGTGCGTGATGACGCGGGTCTTGCCGCTGCCGGCCCCGGCCAGCACCAGGCTCGGCCCATCCAGGTAATGGATGGCTTCGCGTTGCGGGGCATTAAGGAGTGCGGACATCGGCAGGGAAGGGCAGCGAATGGGTCGCTAGTTTACCCCCTGCAAGGCGATTGCCGGCGGATGGCCGACGATCAGGTCGCTCAGCGCCGCGCCCGAGCCACAAGCCATGGTCCACCCCAGCGTGCCGTGGCCGGTGTTGAGCCACAGATTGGAATAAGGCGTTGGGCCGACCAGGGGCACGCTGGACGGGGTCACCGGCCTAAGACCGCACCAGTAGGACGGCTCACCCGCGGGTCGGAGCGCCGGGAACAAGGCCTCGGTACGCCGGATCAAGGCCATCTGGCGGGCCGGATTGGGGCGCAGGTCATGTCCGCTGAACTCGGCGGTGCCAGCCACCCGAAGACGCTGACCCAGGCGCGAGAACACCAGTTTGCAGGCGTCGTCGGTCAAGCTGGTAAAGGGTGCGATGCTGTCCTCGGACAACGGAATGGTGGCGGAATAACCCTTGGCCGGATACACCGGCAGGCGAATGCCCAGGGGCCGTAGCAAGCCCGGACTGTAGCTGCCAAGCGCGACAACGACGCCATCGACCGGCTCGACTTCGCCTTGCTGTGTCGTCACCGACACGACCCGCTCGCCGACGAGGCCGAGGCCGGTCACCGTCTGGCCGAAACGGAAGTTCACCCCTCGCCCTTCACAGCGCCGAGCCAGCTCGGTCGTGAACTTCCGGGCGTCGCCCGATTCATCCTCGACCGTGAAATCGCCGCCGACCAGCACGCTCCGGCTGCCGGCCAGCGCCGGTTCGATCGCGATACACTCGTCGGCCGACACGAGCCGGCGGTCGCAGCCGAATGCGCGCAAGGTCTCGCTCGCCCGCATCGCCTGCGCATACTCGGCCTTATCGGTGAAAATGTGCAGAATGCCGCGTGACAGCTGGTCGTAAGCAAGCGGCTCGCCCGCGGCGGCAAAGGTCTCCCGCAGCAGCTTGAGCTGCTGCCGGCTGTATAGGGCGAGTTCGACGATGCGCCCGATATTCGCCCGGGTCCGCCCGGGCAGGCATTCGCGCAGGAAGCGCAGACTCCAGGCGATCAGTTCCGGGTCGGCCCGCGCTCTGAACAGCAGCGGCGCATCCTCGCGCCCCAACCAGCGCAAGGCCTTGAAGGGGGTATGCGGATTGGCCCACGGCTCGGCATGCGAGACCGAAATCTGCCCGCCATTGGCAAAACTCGTTTCCAGCGCAGGCCCCGGCTGGCGGTCGAAGAGCACCACCTCGACCCCCTTGGCAGCAAGGTACCAGGCCGTGGTCACCCCGACCACTCCGCCTCCCAGAACGGCGATTTTCATGCAAGCTTCCTGTCTGCTTCGTGACTGTCCGGCGACAATGCGTCCTCGCCGTCCGACGCGGATCGGACGGCGGCCGTGAACCTTGGTTGCCGGGTTGGATGCAATGGGAGCGCACGCGGAAAACACAGACCGCTGAAGGCGTATCGATCCAGGCGCGCAAACAAATAATACATTATTCAGTACAATTCGTACCGTTTTTTGGTTTTCAACAAGCTTTTCGAAGCCCCCTAGTCAGTGCAAGGAGAACCACGATGAGCGCAAAACCCGGCAAGGCGATGTGGCGACAGCTTTTCCAGCGCTGGTCGGGCAGCGGGCTCAGCCTGCAGGGACAAATCCGTCAGATGCTGGTGTCGGTGATTCTGGACGGCCAGCTACCGGCCGATGTGCCGATTCCCTCCAGTCGCGAAATGGCCACCGAACTCGGCGTGGCCCGCAATACCGCGGTAATCGCCTACCAGCAACTGGTGGACGAAGGGTATCTGATCTCGCGCGCACGTAAAGGTCATTTCATCAATGCCGCCATCCTGCCGGGCCGGGTGGCCCCCGCCGCCCACCATGAGCACGGCGCGGGCACGCCCCCGGACTGGTCGGACCGCTTCCGTTTTCGCCCCACCGCACAGCGCAACATCGTGAAACGACCGGACTGGCAACGCTTCCCCTACCCGTTCATGTACGGCCAGTTCGACCCGGCCCTGTTCCCGACCGCGCATTGGCGGGAATGCTGCATGAAGACGCTGAGCGTGCTCGAGATCAACGAGTGGGCGCAGGACATGATTCTGCGCGACGACGAATCGCTATGCCAGCAGATTCGCAGCCGTGTCTTGCCGCGACGCGGTGTCTGGGCCGCCGAGGACGAGATCGTCATCACGGTCGGGACGCAGCAGGCCCTCTACCTGCTGGCCGACCTGCTGTTCAGGCCGCACACCCCGGTCGGGCTGGAGAACCCGGGCTACCCGGATGCACGCAACATCTTCATCAGCCGCAGCGACCAGGTGACGCCGCTGGCGGTGGATGGCGAAGGCGTGGTGGTCGACGACACGCTGAGGCGCTGCGACTATGTCTATGTCACGCCCAGCCATCAGTGTCCGACCACGGTGACCATGTCGCTGGCACGCCGCAAGGCCTTGCTGCAGGCAGCCGACGACGCGGATATCGTGATCATCGAAGATGACTACGAAAGCGAGAACCGCTTCGAGTCGGAGCCGGCCCCGACGCTGAAGAGCATGGATCGCAACGGCCGGGTGATCTATGTCGGCAGCCTGTCCAAGGCGATCGCCCCCGGGCTGCGGCTAGGCTACGTGGTCGGACCCGCCGACCTGATCCGCGAGCTGCGCGGCATCCGGCGCCTCAACCTGCGCCACCCGACTGCGTTCATGCAGCGTGCGTTTTCGCTGTTCCTGTCGCTCGGTCATCACGATGCGCTGATGCGCCAGCTGGCGCGCGCCCACCACGAGCGTGCCCAGGCCCTCCAGGCGGCGCTGGCACAGCACCTGCCCGAGGTGTCCGCGGTACCCATCTCCGGTGGATCCTCCTGCTGGGTCACCGGCCCGGATTGGCTGGATGCGGCACGATTACGACAGGAGGCCGAACAGGCCGGGGTGTTGTTCGATCCAGGCGAAGTGTTCTTCATGGACGACAAGCCTCCCAGGAACCACTTCCGCCTGGGCTTCTCTTCGATCTCCGTCAACCGGATCGAGCCTGGCCTGAAGCTGCTCGGCGAGGTCTTCCGGCGCCACGCCGCAACGCGGTGACGCCACCGGTCCAGCCGCCGGCCGCTGGACCAAACGATTCCAGACAGCTGGCTCTATGGACGCCAGCCAGCCCGGCGTACTCTGAATCAACAAGAAAACCACCGCGGCCGGTTCGCCCCAAGCGACCGCCACGGCCCGGAACAATCGACAGGAGACAGAGAGATGAGCCAGGCAAGCCTTGCCCTGCTGGAAGCTTTTGGTGCCGCATGGAACCGGCACGATATCGAAGCACTGATGAGCATGATGGCGGACGACTGCGTCTTCCACGCGGTCGCCGGACCGGACCTGATGGGGCGCAGCTTCCATGGCCGCGACGAGGTACGCGCCGGTTTCGAGCTGGCCTGGCAGACCTTCCCCGATGCGCAGTGGCTGGATGGCGAGCACTTCGTGGTCGGCGACCGGGGGGTCTCGGAGACCACCTTCTGCGGCACCAAGGCCGACGGCACCCGCATCGAGGCGAGGATGGTCGATGTGTTCACGTTTCGCGACGGCAAGATCGCGGTCAAGAACGCGTTCCGCAAGGACCGTCCGCCGGTAACGGCCTGAACCCGGCCCGCGATCACCCGAGGAGCCAGCAGATGGACACCGCGCTTCGTGAAAACCGCTTCGTCAGCGACCATCGCGCCACCCGCGCCGCCAAACCCTACGACCCGGCCTACGATCCGCTGGTCTCGGCCACGCCGGGGCACGGGCGGGAATATGCGCCGACCTACTGGATTGGCACTGCCGGCGAACCGCCCGAGGACGACGGCCCGGTGCGCGAGGACATGGATGTCGACGTCGTGATCGTCGGCTCCGGCTTCACCGGGCTGACCGCGGCCATCCACCTCGCGCAGGAATACGGCATCAAGGCCACCGTGCTCGAGGCCAACCGCAGCGCCTGGGGGTGCAGCACCCGCAACGGCGGACAGGCGCAATGCGCCTCCGGCCGGCTCAAGCGCTCCGAGTGGATCAAGCGCTGGGGTCTCGAGACCGCGCTCGCGATGCACCGCGAATGCATAGACGGCATGGAATACTTCAAGCACCTGATCGCCGACATCGACTGCGAACCACAACCCGGCGGACATCTGTACATCGCTCACCGCCCACGCATCATGCCGGTACTGGAGAAGGAGGCGCAGCTGTTGCGCGAGACCTTCAACTACGACGCGCGCATTCTGGATGCGGAAACGGTCCGGCGCGAGTATGTAGACGACAAGGAGGCCGCCGGGGCAATGCACGAACCGGAAGGGATCGGCATCCACGCCGCCAAGCTCGCCTTCGGCTATCTGCGCAAGGCCCGCGCGCTGGGCGTACGGGTCCATCCGGCCAGCCCGGTCGAAAGCTTCGAGACCCGCGACGGCGTCCACATCCTGCGAACACCAGGCGGCACGGTGCGGGCCAGGGCAGTCGGCCTGGCGACCGGCGGCTACACCTCGAACAAGCTGCACCCGGAACTGAAGAATCGCCTGTTGCCGATTCTGTCGAACTCGCTCGTCACCCGACCGCTGACCCAGGACGAGATCGCCGCGTGCAACTTCCGCACCCGCGAGGTCATCACCGACACCCGCATCCTGCGTCACTACTACCGCCTGCTACCCGACAACCGCCTGCAGATAGGCAGCCGCAGCGCGATCACCGGTGCCGCCGCCCCGCAACAGAAGTACGAAGCGACGCTGATCGCCGGCATGCATCGCAAGTTCCCGGCGCTGCGGGGCATACAGATCGACTACTCGTGGTGGGGCTGGGTCGATGTCAGCCATGACATGATGCCGCGCATTTTCCAGCCCGACCCGAAGCAATCGCTCTACTACGCGCTCGGCTATGGCGGCAACGGGGTGATGTACTCGGCCCAGGCCGGACGCCGTCTCGCGCAATGGATCGCCGGCCACGGCCAGTCGCTGGATTTGCCGATCTTCCGCTCCAGACTGCCGTATCCGAACATCCGCGAGCTGGTCGAGGCCGAGATGTTCGCCCCGTTCCGACGCTTCGGACAGTGGTGGTTGTACCGCTGGTACCACTTCAAGGACGAACGCGCCTGAACCCCACTCCGGGGTGCCCCTTCGGCCCCGGAACTTTCCCTGCATGCCTGGCCATCGCGCACGACATGCCCGCTCTCATCACACCGAACCCCATGGAGGACAGAACGACCGACACCCATAGCAGCCCCCATTCGCATTCACCCGTACGACCGAAGAAGACCACCCCATAAAGGCGGTTCGACCGCACCGGCATCCCCGGCCGGCCGCATCCGTCACACGAGGAGACCATCATGAACTTCAGAAAACACGTACTGCTTCCGGTATTGGCCGCCACCAGCCTGGCACTGGCCGCCCCGAGCGCGATGGCGCAGAACTTCCGCATGGCCCTGGGCGATGCCGCCGGCGGAACCCAGTGGGAGCTTGGCACCAAATTCGCCGAACTGCTGGAAGCCAAGACCGATGGCAAGGCCAAGGTCGCGCTGTTCCCGAACAGCCAGCTCGGCGACGAAACCGACACGGTGAATAACGCCGCGATGGGCTTGCTCGACTTCTCGGTGCTGGCGATCAACAACGTCACCCCGTTCTCGCCGACGGTCGGCCTGCTGACCCTGCCCTATGTCATCCAGAGCGCCGACGACGCCAAGACCCTGACCCAAGGCGACATCGGCAAGGAGCTCACCGAGAACACCATCCGCGACGCCGGGGTGCGCATCGTCGGGTGGGCCTATTCCGGTTTCCGGGTACTGACCAACTCCAAGCGCAAGGTCGAGACCCTGGACGATCTGAAAGGGCTGGTGATCCGGGTGCCGCGCAACGAAATCATGATCGCGTCCTATCAGGCCTGGGGGATCAATCCGACCCCGATGGCCTGGTCCGAGACCTTCACCGCGCTGCAGCAGCGGGTCGTGGACGGGCAGGACAACCCCTACATCACGGTCCACGCGATGAAATTCGACGAGGTCCAGAAGTACATCACCAACATCCGCTACATCTTCTCGCTGGAGCCGCTGATCATCAGCGAACAGGTGTTCCAGAACCAGCCGGCTGCGATCCAGCAGGCCATCCTGGACGCAGGCCGTGAAGCGACCGATCACAGCTTCGCCTACCTGCAGGCGACCGAGGACAGTATCCGTGCCGAGCTGACCGCCAAGGGCATGGAGATCTCCGATCCGGCCGACGGCGAGCGCGAGTGGATCGAGAAGGCCACCACCGCGGTGTGGCCCAAGTTCTACGCCAGCATCGGCGGCAAGGAAAAGCTCGACGCCGCGATGAAGGCCCTGGGCCGCTGAGCCCGATCATCGGCCCGGACCGACCGGCAAGGTCGGTCCGGGCCGGTCTTCCGACGGAACAGCCCTGGAGACCGTCATGGCCGCGAAACATGCCATCTGGCGACATCTGAACAACATCGAGGAATACCTGTGCGAGATCCTGCTCGCCGTGTTCGTCACCCTGTTGTTCGCGCAAATCCTGTTGCGCCAGTTCTTCCAGTACTCGATCCCTTGGGGCGATGAGATGGCGACCTACATGTTCGTCTGGTTCGCCTACCTCGGCGCAGTGGTCGCCGCCAAGATGTCGGCACACAACCGGGTCAGCTTCCAGTTCCGCTGGTTTCCGCCGATCGTGAAGAAGATCAGCGAGACCTGCGCCGACCTGTTGTGGGTGGCGTTCAACCTGTACTTCGTCTATCTGAGCTACGACTTCGTGTTCAACCGGATGAACGTGTTCTGGAAGTCGCAGACCACCGGCATCCCGATGAAGTATTTCTACATGATCCTGCCGATCGCCTTCGCGCTGATGTCCATCCGCATCCTGTGGAACAACTATCAGCGCCTGTTCAAGGGGGTCGAAGCGCTCGACCCGGAAGCCGAGGAACTGCAGCAGATGCAACGCTCGGCCGACACCGTGCGCTGAGCACCGGCTCGCGGTGCAGGAGACGACATGGCTACACAACTTTCGCTGATTCTGTTCGGCGGCTTCTTTGTCCTGCTGATCATCGGCGCCCCGATCACGGTCGCGCTGGCCGGCGCGGCCATGGTCGCGTACCTGATCCTGGACCAGAACCCGATCGCCTTCGTGCAGATCGCCTTCACCTCGGTCGGCAGTTTCCCGCTGATGGCCTTGCCGGCCTTCGTGCTGGCCGGTGCCCTGATGGAGGCGGCCGGCATCTCGCGCCGGCTGGTCGACATCGCCGAGGCCCTGGCCGGGCCGATCACCGGCGGACTGGGGGCGGCGACCGTGCTCGCCTGCCTGTTCTTCGGCGCGATCTCCGGCTCCGGCCCGGCCACCACCGCCGCGGTCGGCATGCTGATGATCCCGGCCATGGTCAAGCGCGAGTACGAGCGCAGCTACGCCTCGGCGGTCACCGCGGCATCCGGTGGGCTGGGCATCATCATTCCGCCCTCCATCCCGATGGTGATCTTCGGGATCTCGGCGATGGGCTTGATGCCGCCACCCGAAGCAATCGCCAAGCATGGCAGCTTCTCGTCGCTGTCCATCCCCAAGCTGTTCATCGCCGGTGTGATTCCAGGCCTGCTGATGGCCGTCGGTCTGATCGCGATGAATTACTTCATCTCGCGCCGTCGCGGTTACCGCGGACTGACCGAAAAGTGGTCCGGTGCGAGCATAGGCTCCGCGCTGCGCCGTGGCATCTGGTCGCTGCTCGCGCCCATCATCATCCTCGGCGGTATCTACACCGGCCTGTTCACCCCCACCGAGTCGGCGATCGTCGCGATCTTCTACACCTTGTTCGTCGGCCTGCTGCTGCACCGGGAACTGCAATTCAAGGGCATCCTGAAGTCGCTGCGGACCACGACCTGGATCACCGGGCGGGTGCTGCTGATCCTGTTCGCCGCGACCGTGTTCGGGCGACTGCTCGTCGAGCAGCAGATCCCGGCGATGATCGCGTCGTCGCTACTCGGCATCACCGACAACATGTACCTGATCTGGACGCTGACCATCGTGCTGCTGCTCTTCATCGGCATGTTCATGGAGACGCTGGCCGCGATCATGATCCTGGTGCCGGTGCTGCTACCGGTCATGTACATGCTCGGCGCCGATCCGACCCATGTCGGCATCGTGGTGATCTGCGCATTGTCGATCGGCTTCGCCACGCCACCGCTGGGCGAGAACATCTTCGTTGCGTCCGGCATAGGCGGTTCCACGGTGGAGCAGATCACCGCCCGCATCCACCCCTTCGTGATCACCGCGGTGGCCTGCGTGTTCGTCATCGCCTTCTTCCCGGCCTTGTCGCTGTGGTTACCCTCGCTGGTCGGCTATCGATGAGGGCGCCCTCGATGAATCGATCCCGACGCGGCCGTATCGGCGCGCACCAGTCCCACCGAGCCGTGCTGCCGTCCCGGATCGAAGCCGCGAGCCGGCCGCTCGCACGCCGGGCTGCACCGCCCTCGGCTGCACGCCCCACGGTGCATCGTCCACTGGCTTTTCCGGTCAATCCGGTTGATGGAGCATTCCCATGAAACCCTTGCCGCTACCGACCCGCATCTCGAGGATTGCCGGATGGCTGCTGCTCGCGCTGATCCTGTCCTCTGCCGTGCTGGCGACTACGACGTCACCGCGCATTGAGACGGCCGAGGCCCGCCGGGCGATGGCATTGCTGGAACGCGCGGTCCGGCATGTCGAAGCGCATGGCGAGGCTGGCGTCGGCGATTTCACCCGAAATCCGGATTTCGTCGACCACGACCTGTATGTCTACGCCCTGCGCAGCGATGGTCGCTTCCTCGCCAGTGGCGGTGCGTCGGCCGCCCTGATCGGCGACAACGTGACCGCCCAGCTCGATCTCGCCGGTCGGCCGTTCTTTCGCGAAATGATAGAGATGGCCAGGACTGCCGGCGAGGGTGAGATCGAGTACCACTGGTTCAATCCGGCCGACAGCCGCGGAGAACCCAAGCTGGCGCGTTTTCGGACAGTCGGCGAGATCATCGTGGCGGTCGGCTACTTTCCACCCAGGGCGACCGAGTTCGAGGCACGGCGCCTGCTCGGCGATGCGATCGAGGCCCTGGCCCGTGACGAAGCGGCTGCGCTGGCCGAGTTCCAGCGTCTGGACGGACGCTTCATCCGCAACGATCTTTACGTCTTCGTCGTCGATATCGATGACGGACGGTTTCTTGCCCATGGCGCGAGTCCCGAGCTGATCGGCAGCGACGGACATGCACTGCGCGACCCGGTCGGACGCGCCGTGGTCAGCGAGATGCTGGCGATAGCGGGCACCCGTGGCGAGGGTGAGTTGAGTTACGCCTGGCGCAACCCGACGTTGGACCGGATAGAGCGCAAGCACACGTTTTTCAAGCGTGTTTCAGGCAAGCTGGTCGGCGTCGGGTACTACCTGCGCTGAGCGCACTCGCTCTCAGGATGCGCCGCTGCGGAACCTGGCGACCTGCTTCCGAGCCGAATGTTGTGGACAAGGCGGGCTGGTTCGGGCTCAAATACCCGATCAGCACCTTGGGGCGACGGGCGCCTGCCGAATCTCCTTCCTAGCCGGATCGAGCAAACGAAACGGATGTACACCCCTCGCGCGGCCACATGCGCCAGGCCGGATCACAGCAGACTCGTCCCGTCATGGTCCATCGGGTCCTTGGTGACCCCGTTCAGGAGTGGTCGACAATGAGTAACGAAAGCCCTTCGGCAACATCCGGACCGACCGCGGAAGAGATTCTCGCGATGCCGGACAGCGACTACATGAACAACGTCCAACTCGAATTTTTTCGCACCATGCTGGCACAGATGCGGGACGAATTGCTGGAGAACGGTCAATCGACGATCGCCCACTTGCAGGAAACCGCTGCAACACCGGACGAGGCCGACCGGGCGACCCAGGAAGAAGAACACGTACTGGAACAGCGCATCCGTGACCGCGAACGCAAGCAGATCCACAAGATCGACGGCGCCCTGGACCGGATCGCGAACGGTACCTACGGTTACTGCGAGGTATCGGGCGAACCGATCGGACTGCGGCGGCTGATGGCCCGCCCGACCGCGACCCTCAGCATCGAGGAGCAGGAGCGGCACGAGCGTGAGGAGCGGATGTTCCGCTGAGCCGGGATCGATCGATGCTCAGGCCGGCGCCGAACGCAGGCCGAACACCTTGCCGTCGTGGAACAGGTACTCCGCACGCATGTAGGGTGGCGGGTTGTCGGTGAGCATCGTGTAGCCGATCACTTCCACGCTATCGCCGGCACCAAACGGCGGAATCTCCCACTGGCTGATGCGGAACATCGGCGCCAGCTGTATCGTCCAGTTCACGCCGCGCTGTGCGGGAAGCTCGGCGCCCCTCAGAATGGCGGCCCCATCGAAGTTGGAACGTTGCGCAGGCGGCGTGCGCTCGCCCAGGTCTGCCGGCAAGGCCAGCGAAGACTCGACTGCGATCACGAGCTCGGCATGCGGATTCTGCCAGCGTGCATCGACCACCCGGCCGGCGACGTAGACCGGCGTGTTCGAGAAACCACTCCAGCCGTGATGCGCACGCGCGACCGCCGGCAACAAACCGGCCGCGGCCACCCCCAGTAAAAACGTTCTGCGTTCCATGAACAGCCTCCGTTGCTGAATGTCATCGGCGCGTGGCGACGCAGAAGGCGGTGCTGCGGACACAAGCGGGGCCGCTCGCGAACCCGTCAGGAGGCACCACCTCCCGACTTCCGCCCGACACCACATGCCGCCGATACTGCATGTCGACGCCACACCCGGTGTACGAATCCCATAGCGGTCAGTAAGTTCGCAGCCGACGCTCAGAGATAAGCGATCGCGCGGCCGCACATGATCACGCCGACCCAGATCATCAGCGACAAGACGAGCTGCAAGCGGGTGATCAGGTCCTGTCGATCGAGGCCGGATCGAGCATGAAAGGCGGCGGCATTGAGTCCGGCCAGCGTCAGCAGCAGCATCTTCAGGCGAAAGGCCGGATGCAACAGCAGGTCATCGGCATCGGCCGCGAAAAGCAGCAGGCCGGACATCGCGGCGCCGGCAAAGCCGAGCAAGGCCAGCGGCAAGGTCAGCGAAGCGAGCGCCTTTACCGCCAGCGATCGCGCCAGGCCGAACAGGCGCAGATCGAGTACCAACAGGGAGCCGAACAGCATCGCTATCGAGGCGATATGGACGACCTCGAGCGCCGGATACGCCCACAGCGAGGCCCGTAGCCAGTCTCCGTAGGCGCTCAGTGGCGAGACGAGCGGTTCCAGCCCGCGTACCCCAGCGTGTCAGACCACGCCGGCGCCGTGGGCCTGCTGGTCCGCCCAGTAACTGGAGCGCACCATCGGCCCGCAGGCGGCGTTCTTGAAGCCCATCTTGAGCGCTTCGGTCTCGAACATCTTGAAAGTATCGGGATGCACGTAGCGCAACACCGGCAAGTGGCCGGTGGACGGCTGCAGGTACTGGCCGATGGTCAGCATCTCGACATCATGGGCGCGCAGGTCGCGCATGACCTCCAGGATCTCGTCGTCGGTCTCGCCGAGCCCGACCATCAGGCCGGACTTGGTCGGCACCTCCGGATGGCGGCGCTTGAATTCCTGCAGCAGTTTCAGCGAGTAGGCGTAATCGGAACCCGGACGGGCCTGCTTGTACAGGCGCGGCACGGTTTCGAGGTTGTGGTTCATCACGTCGGGCGGCGCCTGGTCGAAGATCTCGAGCGCGATCTCCATGCGGCCACGGAAGTCCGGCACGAGCACTTCGATCGTGGTCGTGGGCGACACCGCCCGGGTTTCGCGAATGCACGCGACGAAATGCTCTGCACCGCCATCGCGCAAATCGTCCCGGTCCACCGAGGTGATGACGACGTAATTGAGTCGCATCGCTGCGATCGTGCGGGCCAGATCACCCGGTTCGTTCTGATTGAGCGGCTCGGGACGACCATGGCCGACATCGCAGAACGGACAGCGCCGGGTGCAGATGTCCCCCATGATCATGAAGGTCGCGGTGCCCTTGCCGAAGCACTCGTGGATGTTCGGGCAGGAAGCCTCTTCGCACACGGTATGCAGCTTGTGCTCGCGCAAGGTGGCCTTGATCTCGTTGAACCGCTCGGCCTCCTGGCCGGCGCCCAGCTTGATCCGGATCCAGTCCGGCTTCTTCAGGCGTTCGGCCGGGACGATCTTGATCGGGATGCGGGCGGTCTTGTCGGCGCCGCGTTGCTTACGTGTCTTGGTTTCCATGATGGGGCTCTCAAGAGTCGGTTCCGCCTTCAGGCGAAACTCATTGATAGTTTATTGAACCGGCGGCAGCAGCCGACATAGATGTTCGAGCAGCCCGTCACCGGCTTGTGCCACGTCCATCCGGATGTCAAAGTCGGCGAGCTGCACCGTCTTCAGGCCTTCGTAACCACATGGGTTGATCCAGGTGAAGGGCGTGAGGTCCATGTCCACATTGAGCGAGAGGCCATGATAGCTGCAGCCCTTGCGCACCCGAAGCCCGAGCGCCGCGATCTTCGCGCCATCCACATAGACCCCGGGAGCGCCGTCCACCCGTTCGGCCTTCAAGTCCACGGCGGCCAGAAAGTCGATCAAGGCCTGCTCCATCAGGTGGACCAGCTCGCGTACCTTCAGCTTGCGCCGCGCCAGATCGATCATCAGATACACCACCAGCTGGCCAGGGCCGTGATAAGTGATCTGGCCGCCGCGATCGATCTTGACCAGCGGAATACCTTCGTTGCGCAGCAGGTGCTCGGACTTGCCGGCCTGGCCCAGGGTGTAGACCGGCGGGTGCTCGAGGAGCCAGATCTCGTCCGGCGTATCCTCGCTGCGCGAATCGGTGAAACGGCGCATCGCCTCCCAGGTCGGCTCGTACGCGACCCGACCGAGCCGACGCACGATCAGCAAGCCGCTCGGCCCCGCGACGCTGCCGGGCGCACACTCGCGCGCCTCGCCATACGACGGGGACAAAAACGACTCACCAGACAACGCGCCGAGAGCAGTAGTCACCGGGTCATTCATCCCGTCACAACACGACCTTCACCATCGGGTGGCCGCTCAGCGCCCGGTAGAGGTCGTCCAGCTGGGCCTGCGATACCGCATGCACGGTGCAGGTCAGGGACAGGTAGTTGCCCTTGCTCGATGGTCGCATCTCGACCGATGAAGGATCGAACCCCGGATCATGCGCCATCACGACCTCGACGATGGTTTGCGCAAAGTTCTCGACCCGGGCGCCCATCACCTTGATCGGAAAATCACAGGGAAACTCGAGCAGGGTTTCTCGTTCGCTCATGACAGTCTCACAGGCTCTTGATCCACAGTTGCAGCGCGTCCCAGAAACGGCCGAAAAAGCCGGCGACCTCGATGTCGGCCAGCGCGACCACCGGATACTCGCCGAGCAGGCGGCCGTCGAGGCTGAGGGTCAGCATGCCGACTTCCTGGCCTTGCTGAATCGGCGCCATGATCGGCTGGTTGCTGGTCAGCGCCGCTTCGACGCGTTGCGATTGATCCTTGGGAAGCGAGATCACGAAGTCGTTGGAGAAACCGACCGGCACCTCATTGAGCACACCCTTCCACACCCTGAACTGGGACAATGACTCTCCACCGGCATAAAGGCGCACCGTATCGTAGAACTGGAATCCGTAATTGAGCAGCTTCAGCGATTCCTGGGCGCGGATGGTCTCGGACTCGGCGCCGAGCACGATGGAAATCAGGCGACGCGGGCCGCGCATTGCGCTCGACACCAGGCAGTAGCCAGCAGCCCGGGTGTAACCGGTCTTCATGCCATCGACGGTCGGGTCCAGCCACAGCAGACGGTTACGGTTCGGCTGGGTGATGTCATTGTAGGTGTACTCGCGCTGGGAGTAGTACGGGTAGTAATCCGGGAAATCCCGGATCAAGGCCGAGGCCAGCAGCGAAAGATCGGCCGCGGTGGTGTAGAGGTTGTCGTCGGGCAGGCCGGACGAGTTGGTGAAGTTCGTGTTACGCATTCCGAGACGGCGCGCCTCGGTGTTCATCAAGTGGGCGAAGGCCTCCTCGCTACCGGCGATCAGTTCAGCCAGTGCGACGCAGGCGTCGTTACCCGACTGGATGATCATGCCCTGAATGAGTTGCTCGACCGTCACCGGCTTGCGCGGCTCGATGAACATCCGCGAACCGGTCATCCGCCAGGCGTTCTCGGACACCGGCACCTCCTGCTCCATGGCGATGGTACCGGCCTTCAGGGCGGAGAAGGTGAGGTAGGCGGTCATCAGCTTGGTCAGCGACGCCGGTTCGATGCGCTCGTCCGGGTTGTGCGAGGTCAACACCTGGCCGGTATTGTGATCCAGCAGCAGCCAGGCATTCGCCGCGAGCGACGGAGGAGGGGGCGTCTGAGCGGTCGCGGAGACCGTAAACACGAACAGGACTAGGGTGATCAGAAAGCGCATGAGGATGTGTAAGGCAGATCGAAAGTGAATGAATGAGTGGCGGCCGCGGCGATGGGTCGTCGATAACGGCGCATGCCGAGACCAGACCGCGACCGGAACGAGTTGGTTCAGCGCAGCACGACGAAGGGTTGCAGGTCGAGCAGGGCGCCGATGCGTCCGGCCTCGATGCGAGCATCATCGACCGAGGCGAATGGACCCAGTTGCAAACGATACCG
This sequence comes from Azoarcus sp., assembly GCA_030604735.1. Taxonomy (GTDB): domain Bacteria; phylum Pseudomonadota; class Gammaproteobacteria; order Burkholderiales; family Rhodocyclaceae; genus Azoarcus_F. The sequence goes on along the minus strand of JAUVVG010000018.1, from coordinate 9,278 downwards.
CCCACCATCGTCGAGCAACGTCAGGCGGTCGGCAAACACCGCCAACTCGCTGCGCACCCGCTCGACGAGCGTTTCGGCATTGGCCGGCGTCGAAAAGGCCGCTAGCTGTAAATAAGCGCCCTGTTGCTGATCCCCATCCAGCGACGACGACACCGGCAAGGGAGCCGCCGCTGACGAACCTTGAGCGATTGGATCAGGGGCTGATGCGTGCGGGACAACTGCCCGGGCCAGCGGCGCCGGACTCGCCAGCACCTCCACCGCGTCCAAGGGCTCACGCATCGACGCCTGCGTGGGCGGTGTCGATGCGGCAGCACTGACGTTCGTCAGCGCGGGGGGCGTCGCCATGGCCGGCGTGGTGGCCGTCGCGACGGCATTTGCCGGACCTTGCGCCACCTGTACCCCAGACCCAAGCCCGGGCACCGCCGTGATACCACGCGCCATCGCGACCTGGATGTCCTGGTGGGTGATGGTCTCGACCTCGACATGGGCGCTGCCGCTGTTGATGTAGCCCAGCCGGTGCGCGGCGGTATAGGACAGATCGATGATCCGTCCGCGCAGGAAGGGGCCGCGATCATTGACCCTGACCACGACCGAACGCCCGTTGGCAAGGTTGGTGACCCGCACATAGCTCGGGATCGGCAAGGTCGGGTGGGCCGCGGTCATCGCGAACATGTCGTAGGGTTCGCCTATCGAGGTCGGATTGCCGTGGAAGCGGCGACCGTACCAACTCGCATGGCCACGCTGGGAAAACGGGCGCAATTCGGTCATCGGCACGAAGCTCTGCCCCATCACGGTGTAGGGCCGCAGCGCCGGACGATGCAGGGGTTCAATACGCGGCACCGCATCCGGAATCGCGTCGATGTTGTCCGGGATGTAATCGCTCGGACCGTCATCCTTGTAGTAACCGCCACCCCTCACCGACGGGCGGCCGGGCGAGGCGGCTGACGCAGTGGCGACCGCCTGGGTCGAGGCATCGGATACCCGCGAAGACTTGGAACCGCATGCACTCAAACCGAACACCAGCAAGGCTGCAAGCGCCAGCAGGCCCGATCGTGGCGCAATCGGCGCTCGGGCCCGCTCACCTGCAGCAAACCGGCCTTTCAGCATGCGATCGTGCATGAAATCGCCATCTTTCTTCACCTGCATCATTCCTTCGCAGCCACGCGACTGCGTTCAATGCTCATCAGGATACCGAGCCCGACGCACAGTGTCACCAACGCGGTACCCCCATAGCTCACGAACGGCAACGGCACCCCTACCACCGGCAGGATACCGCTGACCATGCCCATGTTAACAAAAGCATAGGTGAAAATGATCATCGTGATCGCGCCAGCGAGCAAACGGCTGGCCAGGGTCGGCGCCTGTGCCGCGATCAGGAAGCCGCGCAGTATCAGCAGCAGATAGCCGCCGAGTAGCGCCAAGGCCCCGACCAGACCGAACTCCTCGGCCAGCACCGAGAAGATGAAGTCGGTATGACGTTCCGGTATAAACGCGAGATGGGTCTGGGTGCCGTCCAGCCAGCCCTTGCCCCACAGCCCGCCCGAGCCGATCGCGATGGTCGACTGGATGATGTGAAAACCCTTGCCTAGCGGGTCCTGGGTCGGGTCCAGCAGGGTACACACCCGCTGTTTCTGATACTCGCGCAGAACCTGCCAATCGACTTCGGGCTGGCACAGCATGTCGCCAAAACCGACGATCGCGCCTATTCCGATCGCACCGACCATGACGACCGGCACGATCAGCTTCCATGACAGCCCGGCAAAGAAGATCACATACAGGCCAGCCGCGCCGACCAGCAGACTGGTACCGAGATCGGGCTGGATCACGATCAGTCCGAGCGGAATCGCGAGCAACACGATCGCGACGATGAAGGACCCGAACCGGATCATGCCTTCCCGCTGCTGGAAGTACCAGGCGAGCATCAGCGGCACCGCGATCTTCATCAGCTCCGACGGCTGGATACGGGCGACCCCGATATCCAGCCAGCGTTTCGCCCCCTTCGAAGTCTCGCCGAAAAAGAACACGCCAAGCAGCAAAACCACACCGATGAGATACAAGGGCACCGCCAGCGACAACAAGCGCTTGGGCGGTACCAACGACACCAGCCACATCGTCGCCAGGCCCACCATCAGATGAACCTGCAGGCTGGGCAGTCGCTCCGGCGAGGCGCTGGTCATCAAGGCATAGCCGTAACCGAGCAGGCCCGCCAGCACCAGCAGCAGGAAAGGGTCCAGCGGGCGCAGGCCGGCCCGGATCAGTGCCAGAGGATGGAATCGGAACTCACTCATCGGCCGCTCATTGCTCCAACTCGGCGGCGAGACGCTCATCGATCTCTTCGGCCGGCGCCTCGATCGGCTTGCCCAGCACATGATAGTCCATCACCTGCCGGGCGACCGGTGCGGCCGATTGCGAACCGAAGCCACCGTTTTCCACCAGCACCGCCAGTGCAATGGTCGGATTCTCGGCCGGTGCGAAGCCGATGAACCAGGAATGGTCGCGCAGGCGCTCGGCGACCTGACCCTCGACATATCGCTGTCCCCGCAGCGAAAAGACCTGGGCGGTCCCGGTCTTTCCACCCGAGGCGTAGCCGGCGTCCTTGAACACCCGCGCAGCGGTACCCCTCACATTGACCTCGACCATGGCCGCCATCACCGCATCGAGGTGACGCTGGCGCAATGGGATACGGGTGACCGGCTCGGTCTCGACCGGCCGCATCTCGCCGGTGACCGCGTCGACGATATGGCGAACCAGGTGCGGGCGATAAAGCGCCCCGCCGTTGACCAGTGCCGCCAGGGCGTTCGCCATCTGCAGCGGGGTATAGGCGTTGTAACCCTGTCCGATGCTGACCGAAATCGTCTCGCCGCCATACCATTGCTGGTGCTCCCGGGAGGAGAAGCGATTACGCTTCCAGGCGGGAGAAGGCAACACGCCGGTCGCCTCACCCGGCACATCGATGCCGGAGCGCTGGCCGAAACCGAACTGGCGCATGAAGTCGGCGATCGCGTCTATCCCCATCTCGTTTCCGAGTTGGTAATAGTAAGTATTGCAGGAGTAGACCAGGGTGCGGTGCAGGTCGACATTGCTCTGGCAATTCGACTTGCGGTCGACGAAGCGATGACCGACATAGGTGAACACGCCCTGGTTGTTGAAGCGTTGCTCGAGCGTGCGTCGTCCACTCTCCAGCCCGGCCAGCGCCATGAAGGGCTTGAAGGTCGAACCCGGTGGATAGGCACTGTAAAGTGCGCGGTTGAGCAGCGGATGATCGGGCGAGTCGCTCAGCGCACGCCAGTCCGCGACCGAAATCCCGTCTATGAAGAGGTTGGGGTCGAAGGACGGGGTGGACACCAGCGCCAGCACCCCACCGGTGGCCGGTTCGATCGCGACCACCGCACCACGCCGATTGCCCAGCGCCGCCTCGGCCGCACGCTGCAGCCCCATATCCAGCGTCAGTTCCAGATGACTGCCAGGAATCGACGGCGTCCGCGACATCAGTCGCACCGCCCGGCCGCCGGCATTGATCTCGACCTGCTCGATCCCGGTCGTGCCATGCAGCGCTGACTCGTAGCTCGACTCGAGTCCGCTCTTGCCGATGTACTCGGAGCCGCGGTAATTCGCAGTCTCGCCCCGCTCCTCGATTCGCTGTATGTCGCGTTCGTTGATCCGTCCGATATAGCCGACCACATGCGCGGTGGACGGCCCGGCCGGATAATCACGATATTGCCTCGCCTGGACCTCTACCCCGGGAAACTGGTAAAGACGGGCGGCGATCCGGGCGACCTCCTCGTCGGTCAGATGGGTCCGGATCGGCACGCTGTCGAAATACTTGGTTTCGAGCACGAGACGGCGAAAGCGGCGGCGGTCGCGCTCTTCTATGGTCACGATGCGCGACAAAGCCTCGATGGTGGCATCGAGGTTACGGACCCGCACCGGATTGATCTCGAGCGTATAGACCGAGTAGTTGCGCGCCAGCACCTCGCCATGTCGGTCGTAGATCTCGCCCCGTCCCGGCACCACCGGCAGCACCGCGACCCGGTTGCCCTCGGCCCGGGCATGGTAGTAATCATGCTGGACGACCTGCAGGTAGTAGAAGCGGCTGGCGAGCAGGCCGAAGCAGATCACGACGAACAGCACCGCGACCACGACTCGGCGGCGGAAGGCGTACAAGGCTTCTTCTGGACGTTTGAACTCGGTCATCGGCGCAGACTGGTCCGCAAATCAGATCGGCCGGTTGTCGTCACGATCGACCGGCTGGTATTGCGGCAACAACAAAAGGAAACTGAGTGGTGCCCAACATAATGCGCCGGTCAGGCTGGAACCGAAATACCACCAGCCCGGAAACTCGGCCCCGCCTATCAACCGCACCGCGACCATGATGAACTGGGCCAGCAGCAATAAGGGCAGGACATGCAGGGACTGCTGCAGGGGCGGGAACCACAGCACCCGCCGGGAGAGCACGCCGGCGAAGTAACACAACAACACATAGGCCAGCGCATGCTGGCCCATCGCGGCGCCATGGCCGACATCGATCAGCAGTCCGAACACGAAGCCCGCCCCCATCCCGACACGCAGCGGCTCGCGGATGCACCAGAACGCGAGCACCAGCGCCATCCAGTCCGGAACGCCCGGCAGTCGGCCGGTCGGGATGTAGGTGAAGCCCAGTGCCAGCAGCAGGCTCAGATAGATGAACCAGGTCCGGGCCGGCTGCAGGATGCGGTTGGAGCGATGGGTCGGCTGCATGACTACTCCGGCTTGGCCTCGCCGGCCGAATCGCCGGACTCGACCGAGTCGGCCGACAGATCGAGTGCGCTTGACGGGAGCGGACGCGGCGGCGCCGGCGTCGCCCGGCCAAGCACCAGCACCTGCACCGCTCGCTCCACCCGGGCCAACGGTTCGCCCAACACCCGCAGGAAGGCCTCGCCATCCGGCTCGACACTGACCACCCGTGCCACCGGCAAACCTGCCAGAAAGATGCCGTCCAGTCCCGAGCTCACCAGGCGATCACCCGGCAAAATGTCGGAATCCGCCGTCACGAAACGCATCTCGAGCAAACCCTTACCACCACCGACCAGAACGCCGCGCAACTCGCTGCGTTCGACCTGGACCGGTATGGTCTGTTCCTTGTCTGTCACCAAGGTGACTTCGGACTGCACCGGATAGACACGGGTGATCTGGCCGATCATGCCGTATGCATCGACAACCGCCAGCCCGGTGACGACGCCATGATGCGCGCCCTTGTCGAGAATGACCTTGCGCGCGAAGGGATCGGGGGCGTCGTAGAGAATCTCGGCAGCGACGCTGTGGATCTCCACCGATCGCGCCATACCGAGCAAGCGTCGCAACTCCTCGTTCTGCCGCTCCAGATGCTCGAAGCGCAGCAGACGCTGGGCCGCCTCGAGCTGGCTCCGACGCAGGTCGGCATTCTCGACCTGCACCTCGACCAGGGTCGCGAAATAAACGGTGGCATTGCGCACGAAGTCGACCGGCGCCTTGGCCACCATCTGCAGGGGGTAGGTCACCACCGAAAGCGCCTGACGAACGACTTCCAGGTAGCGAAAGCGCAGGTCGGCGATCAACATGACCAGACATAGCGCAACCAGCGCGAGCAGGCGCGCGACCGGCGTTGGGCCGCGTCTGAAAAAAGGCGGTGACTGGTGACCGACCAGGGACATCTTCAGCATTCGCGCCGCGGGAGGATGAAACGCTCATCCACCCGCGGAGCGGACAACCTGATTATTCCGAAGCGAAGATGGAGCCGAGCGCATCCATCTTCTCGAGCGCCATGCCGCAACCACGGGCCACGCAGGTGAGCGGCTCGTCCGCGACGATGACCGGCAATCCGGTCTCTTCCATCAGCAGGCGATCGAGGTCGCGCAGCAGCGCCCCGCCGCCGGTCAACACGATGCCCCGCTCGGCGATATCGGCCCCGAGTTCCGGTGGTGTCTGTTCCAATGCGATCTTGACCGCCGACACGATCTGGTTAAGGGGCTCGGCGACCGCTTCCAATACTTCGTTACTGGAGATGGTGAAACTGCGCGGGATCCCTTCGGCGAGGTTGCGCCCCTTGACTTCGAGTTCGCGCACCTCGGAACCGGGAAAGGCCGAGCCGATGCCCTTCTTGATGTTCTCGGCGGTGGTGTCTCCGATCAGCATGCCGTAGTTGCGGCGGATGTAATTGACGATGGCGTCGTCGAACTTGTCTCCGCCGACCCGCACCGACCCGCTGTAGACCAAGCCACCCAGCGAAATCACACCGACTTCGGTCGTACCGCCGCCGACATCGACGACCATGGAACCGGTCGCATCCGACACCGGCAAACCGGCACCGATCGCGGCCGCCATCGGCTCCTCGATCAGGAACACCTGGCTCGCACCGGCCGCCAGTGCCGCGTCACGAATGGCTCGCCGCTCGACCTGGGTCGAGCCGCAGGGCACGCAGATGATGATGCGCGGGCTGGGCGAGAACATCCGCGAGTCATGCACCTTCTTGATGAACTGCTTGATCATCTGTTCGGTGACGACGAAGTCGGCGATCACGCCATCCTTCATCGGCCGAATCGCATTGATGTTGCCGGGGGTCTTGCCGAGCATCTGCTTGGCGGCCGCGCCGACCGCCTGGATCGTACGCTTGGCATTGGGACCGCCTTCGGTCCGGATCGCGACCACCGACGGTTCGTCGAGCACGATGCCCTTGCCTCGAACGTAGATCAGGGTATTCGCCGTACCAAGATCGATTGCCAGATCACTGGAAAAATAGGAACGCAAGAAACCAAACATGGGGTAATCCCGAAAAACCGGTGAAATGAGCGCAGCGGGGAGCCCACTGTAAACGCACAAACGCCGCCCGAACAGGCGAAAGCGATTATGATAACCTACAAAGCTTTACGGATTAAGCTGCATTTGTAAACGTATGTCGCTAACGATCGAAGACGTCCACAAAATCGCCGGCCTCGCCCGGATCGCGCTCTCGGGTGACGACGCCGAAGCCACCCGCGACAAGCTGAACAACATCTTCGGCCTGATCGAGCAGATGCAGGCGGTAGACACCCGTGATGTCGAGCCGATGAGCCACCCTCAGGACGTCTCCCAACGCCTGCGCGAAGACTTGGTCAGCGAATCCGACCAGCGCGAGGCTTTCCAGAAGATCGCGCCCCAGACCGAGGCCGGGCTCTACCTGGTGCCCAGGGTCATCGAATGAACCGCCCTGCGCGCATCACCTCTTCCGCCCCGAACGCATTGCCCCATTTGCTTCACCTGCCGACATGATCCATGCCAGCCTGACCGAACTGCGCGCCGCGCTGGACGCCGGAAAGCTCTCCAGCGTCGAGCTCGCGACCCTCTTCCTCGATCGCATCGACCGCCTCGACTCCGGCCTGAATGCCTTCATCACCGTCAATCGTGACCAGGCTCTGGCCGCGGCCCGGACGGCCGATGCGGACATCGCCGCCGGCCGGGTCGGGCGGCTGACCGGCATCCCGATCGCACACAAGGACGTATTCTGCACCGAAGGCATGCTGACGACCTGCGGCTCGAAGATGCTGTCCAATTTCGTCAGCCCCTACGACGCCCATGTGGTGTCGCTGCTGAAACAGGCTGGCGCGGTCACGCTGGGCAAGACCAACATGGACGAGTTCGCGATGGGTTCGTCCAACGAGAACTCGCATTACGGGCCGACCCGCAACCCCTGGAACACCGGGCGGGTGCCCGGCGGCTCCAGCGGGGGCTCGGCGGCGGCGGTCGCCGCCCGCCTGGTGCCGGCCGCGACCGGCACCGACACCGGCGGCTCGGTCCGCCAGCCGGCGGCCTTGACCGGCGTGACCGGCATCAAGCCGACTTATGGTGTCGCCAGCCGCTACGGAATGATCGCCTACGCCTCGTCCTTCGACCAGGCCGGCGTGTTCGGTGCCTCCTCCGAGGACTGCGCACTGATGCTGTCGGCGATCGCAGGCTTCGACCCACGCGACTCGACCAGCCTGGAACGCCCCGCCGAGGACTATACGCAGGCACTGCGGACGACCGCCGCCGATCCGGCGCGTCCGCTGACCGGCCTGCGCATCGGCCTGCCCGAGGAGTTCTTCGGCGACGGCCTGGCAGAAGACGTCCGGGCTGCGATCGAGGCCGCGCTGGTCACTTACCGCGAACTCGGCGCGACCACGGTGCCGGTCAAGCTGCCCAACGCCCGGCTCGCGATCCCGGCCTACTACGTGCTCGCCCCGGCCGAGGCCTCGAGCAACCTGTCGCGCTTCGACGGCGTGCGCTATGGCCATCGTGCCGCCGACTATGGCGACCTCGACGACATGTACCGCAAGAGCCGCGCCGAGGGCTTCGGCGCCGAGGTCAAGCGCCGCATCCTGGTCGGCACCTATGTGCTGTCGCATGGCTATTACGACGCCTACTACCTGCAGGCGCAGAAGCTGCGCCGCCTGATCGCCGAGGATTTCCGCGCCGCTTTCGCCCAGTGCGACGTGATCGCCGGGCCGACCAGTCCAACCACCGCGTGGGCGATCGGCGCCAAGACCGACGATCCGGTACAGATGTATCTGATGGACATCTACACCATCGCAGTGAACCTCGCCGGCCTGCCCGGGCTGTCGCACCCGGCCGGCTTCGGCGCCGACGCGCTGCCGGTCGGCCTGCAGTTGATCGGCAATTACTTCGACGAATCCCGTCTGCTCGCGACCGCACACCGCTTCCAGCAAGCCACCGACTGGCACCAGCGCCGGCCGGCGCTCGCGGCCTGACCCCGAACCGCCCGATACAGATGACAGCCATGAGCAGAAACGACTGGGAAGTGGTCATCGGACTGGAAGTCCATGCCCAGCTCAACACCGCCTCCAAGATCTTCTCCGGCGGCTCGACCGCCTTCGGCGCCGAGCCCAACCGCCAGGCCTGCGCGGTGGATATCGCGCTGCCCGGCGTGTTGCCGGTGCTGAACCAGGGTGCGGTCGAACGTGCGATCCGCTTCGGTATCGCCATCGGCGCGACGGTCGCTCCGAAAAGCGTGTTCGCACGCAAGAACTACTTCTACCCGGATCTTCCCAAAGGCTACCAGATCAGCCAGTTCGAATTACCGGTGGTTTCCGGTGGCACGATCACTATCAGGGTCGGCGAGGGCGAGGCCAGTTACGAGAAGACGATCAACCTGACCCGCGCCCACCTGGAAGAAGACGCCGGCAAGAGCCTGCACGAAGACTTCCACGGCATGAGCGGCATCGATCTGAACCGCGCCGGCACGCCGCTGCTCGAGATCGTGTCCGAGCCGGAGATGAGCTCGTCGGCCG
>JAUVVG010000080.1 GCA_030604735.1 Azoarcus sp. | reverse complement strand
GTCGGGCGCTCCAGCTCACAGATTGAACAGCAGGCGCGACGGGTCTTCGAGCGCTTCCTTCATCGCCACCAAGCTGAGCACGGCTTCGCGGCCGTCGATGATGCGGTGGTCGTAGCTCAGCGCCAGGTAGTTGATCTGTCGGATCACGATCTGACCATTTTCGACCACCGGACGGTCCTTGGTGGCATGGATGCCGAGGATCGCCGATTGCGGCGGATTGATGATCGGGGTCGACAGCATCGAGCCGAACACGCCGCCGTTGGAGATCGAGAAGGTGCCGCCGGTGAGTTCTTCCATCGACAGCGTGCCATCCGGGGCCTTGGCGCCGAACTCGGCGATCTTCTTCTCGATGTCGGCGATCGACCTCTGGTCGGCATCACGAAGAATGGGCACGACCAGTCCACGCGGCGAACCGACCGCGATACCGATGTCGATATAGCCGTGATAGACGATGTCGTTGCCATCGACCGAGGCGTTCAGGATCGGGTACTTCTTCAGCGCGGCCACGGCGGCCTTGACGAAGAACCCCATGAAACCGAGACGCACGCCATGGGCCTTCTCGAACTTGTCGCCATACTGCTTGCGCATGGCCATCACCGGCGCCATGTTCACTTCGTTGAACGTGGTCAGAATGGCGTTCTCGTTCTTGGACTGGAGCAGGCGCTCGGCGATACGGGCGCGCAGGCGGGTCATCGGTACGCGCTCTTCAGGACGATCGCCCGACAGGACCACCGCCGGCGCAGCAGCCGCCTTGGCCGGCGCGGAGGCTGCCAGCGCATCTTCCTTGGTCACGCGCCCACCCCGACCGCTACCGGCCACATCGGCTGCTGCGACACCCTTCTCTTCGAGGATCTTGCGTGCAGCCGGGCTGGCACTGCCGGCCGCGGCGGACGGAGCCGCTGCGGCCGGCGGAGCCTTGACGGCCGGCACCGGCTCGGCCGGCTTGGCCCCACCGGCAGCCGCTTTGGCTTCGGTGTCGATCTGCGCGATCAACTCGCCCGAGGTGACCGTGTCACCATCGGTCTTGATGATCTTGACCAGCACACCGTCGGCCGGCGCCGGCGTCTCGAGCACGACCTTGTCGGTCTCGATGTCGATCAGGTTCTCGTCACGCGAAACCGCGTCGCCTTCCTTCTTGTGCCAGGAGACCAAGGTGGCCTCGGAAACCGATTCGGACAGTTGCGGTACTTTGACTTCAATCAGCATGGAATTCTCTCCCCGTTTATCCTGCTTGTATTGACTGGATCAATCCTTGATCGGACCGAACGCATTCTCGATGATCTCTTTCTGCTGCTGGTTGTGTTTGGCGTAATAGCCGACTGCCGGCGAAGCGGCGGCAGGACGGCTGACCAGCAGCAACTTGCGCTTGGGCCCGAGCACGTTGACCAGGTGCTGGCGCGACGCGAGCCAGTACCAGGCGCCCTGGTTGCGCGGTTCTTCCTGACACCACACGACTTCCTTGGCGTTCGGGAACTGGTCCACCGCCTTCGCGAAAGCGTCGGCCGGGAACGGATAAAGCTGCTCGATCCGGACCAGCGCAGTGTCGGTAATGCCCTGCTCGCGACGATAGGCCAGCAACTCGTAATAAATCTTGCCCTGGCACAACACCACCCGCTTGACCTTCTTCGGATCGAGCTTCTCGTGCTCGCCGATCACGGTCTGGAAGCTGCCCTGGGCGAGATCTTCCAGGCTGTTGATCGCTTCCTTGTGACGCAGCAAGGACTTCGGCGTGATGATGACCAGCGGCTTGCGCACCTTGCGGATCATCTGGCGACGCAGCAAATGGAAAATCTGCGCCGGCGTCGTCGGCACGCAAACCTGCCAGTTGTTCTCGGCCGCATTGTTCATCAGACGTTCGAGGCGGGCCGACGAGTGCTCCGGGCCCTGGCCTTCGAAACCATGCGGCAGCATCAGGGTCAAGCCGCACAAGCGCCCCCACTTGGACTCGCCGGAACTGATGAACTGGTCGAGCACGACCTGTGCGCCGTTCACGAAATCGCCGAACTGCGCCTCCCACACCACCAGCTGATTCGGCTCGGCGGTCGAGTATCCGTACTCAAACGCGAGCACCGCCTCTTCCGACAACACCGAGTCGTAGATATGGAACGCGCCCTGTCCATCCTGAACGTGCTTGAGCGGTATATGAATGCCATGATCCCAACGCTCGCGCTTCTGGTCGTGCAGTACCGCGTGGCGATGGAAGAAGGTGCCACGACCGACGTCCTCACCGGAAATCCGCACCCCGAAGCCTTGCGCGACCAGACTGGCATAGGCCAGGTTCTCGCCCATGCCCCAGTCGACCGGCAACTCGCCCTTGCCCATCTGCTCGCGGTCGTTGATGATCTTCTTGACCCGCGAGTGCAGCGTGAAACCCTCCGGCAAGCTGGTCAGCCGTTCGGACAAGCGCTTGAGCTCCTGCATCGGCACGGTGGTATCGGCCGCATCGGTATAGGGCTGCTTCAGGAACGGTGACCAGTCGACCGCATACTTGCTGCTGTGGCCGGACAGCACCGGGTTGTACAGCAATTCGCCGCGATCGAGGTGCTCGCGATACTCGCGGATCATCTCGTCCGGCTCTTCCGCTTTGAGCGACCCCTCGGCAACCAGGCGGTCGGCGTAGATCTGGCGTGTACCCGGGTGCTTGGCGACCTTGCTGTACATCAACGGCTGGGTCACCATCGGTTCGTCCTGCTCGTTGTGGCCGAGCTTGCGGAAGCAGATGAGATCGACCACCACGTCTTTCTTGAACTCGTTGCGGAACTCGACGGCGAGCGCGGTCACCAGCGCGACGGCTTCGGGATCGTCTCCGTTCACATGGAAAATCGGCGCTTCGACCATCTTGAAGATGTCGGTGCAGTACAAGGATGAACGGTAGTCGCGCGGATCGGAGGTGGTGAAACCGATCTGGTTATTGACCACGATGTGGATCGTGCCGCCGGTGCCGTAACCGCGGGTCTGCGAGAAGTTCAGCATCTCCTGGTTGACTCCCTGGCCGGCCACGGCGGCATCGCCGTGGATCAGCACGCCCAGCACCTGCTTCTTGTCTGCGTCCTCGCGCCGCACCTGGCGGGCGTAGACCGAGCCGGCGACCACCGGGTTGATGATCTCGAGATGCGACGGGTTGAAGGCCAGGGTCAGGTGAACCGGACCACCCGGGCTCATCACGTCGCTCGAGAAGCCCATGTGGTACTTCACGTCACCGGAAGACAATTCCTGGGCCGACTTGCCCTCGAACTCGGAGAACAGCATGCTCGGGGACTTGCCCAGCGTGTTGACCAGCACGTTCAGACGACCGCGGTGGGCCATGCCGATCACGATCTCCTGCGCGCCCAGGCTGCCACCGACGCGGATGACCTCGTCCATCGCGGCGATCATCGACTCGCCGCCTTCAAGCGAGAAGCGCTTCTGGCCGACATACTTGGTATGCAGGTAGCGCTCCAGCGATTCGGCCGCGGTGACACGTTCCAGAATCCGCTTCTTCATTTCGACCGAGAAGCGCGGGGTGCCACGAATGCTCTCCAGGCGGCTTTGTATCCAGCGCTTCTGCTGGATGTCGGACATATACATGTATTCCGAGCCGATCGAACCGCAATAGGTCTGGCGTAGCGCCTCGAGAATCTCGCGCAGTGTGGCGTGATCGGTCGAGAAACCATGGAACGAACCGACGTTGAAGCTCTTGTTCAGGTCGGCCTCGGTAAAGCCGTAGTAGGACGGCTCGAGCTCTGCAATCTCGGGGCGCTCGGCACGCTTGAGCGGGTCGAGGTTGGCCCAGCGGTTACCCAGGAAGCGATAGGCATTGATCAGCTGCAGCGTGCTGACCTGGCGCTTGTCGTCGTCACCCGCCGAAACGGTGCGGACCCGACCCTGTTTTGCCATCTGGGCGAAGGCCTCGATCACCGGGCTGTGGGCGACATCGCGCACAGCGGCACCGGCCTGGGCCTGAAGGTTGTCGAAATACTCGCGCCACGACTCGGAAACCGAACCCGGGTCGGAGAGGTAGTTTTCGTATAGTTCTTCCACGAACGGCGCATTACTGCCGAACAAATGCGATGTCGATCTCTGCTCTTTCATCATGATTTGCCACCTGCTGGCCTTTTGATTCTCTCTTGTGACGGCAAACCGGCCTGCGCCGACACCGCCATGGAAAACGCGGGATGATCGCGCTCGGCGATCATCCCGCGGTGATTACGGACGGGATAGCTCCCCCTCCCTGTCCATTCTCGCTTATGCGCGCTCGCCGAGTGACGGCACGTCACGACGTGCGGCACCGACATAGAGCTGACGCGGACGACCGATCTTGTATTCGGGATCTGTGATCATCTCTTCCCACTGGGTGATCCAGCCCACGGTCCGCGCCAGTGCGAAGATGCAGGTGAACATCGAAGTCGGGATGCCCAGCGCCTTCTGCACGATGCCGGAGTAGAAATCGACGTTCGGGTAGAGCTTCTTCTCGACGAAATACGGATCTTCCAGCGCGATCTTCTCGAGTTCCATCGCCAGCTTGAACAGGCGATCGTTCTCCAGCCCCAGTTCCTTCAACACTTCATTGCAGACCTTGCGCATCAAGGTCGCGCGCGGGTCGAAGTTCTTGTAAACCCGGTGACCAAAGCCCATCAGCTTGAAGCTATCGTTCTTGTCCTTGGCACGCTTGATGTACTCCTCGACACGCGAAACATCGCCGATTTCCTCCAGCATGTTCAGGCAGGCTTCGTTCGCGCCACCATGCGCCGGACCCCACAGGCAGGCGATGCCGGCCGAGATGCAGGCGAACGGGTTGGCACCGGAAGAACCGGCCAGACGGACGGTAGAGGTCGATGCGTTCTGCTCGTGATCGGCGTGCAGCGTAAAGATCACGTCGAGCGCGCGCACCAGCACCGGATTCGGCTTGTATTCCTCGCACGGCGTACCGAACATCATGTGCATGAAGTTCGCGGTGTAATCGAGGTCGTTGCGCGGGTACATGAACGGCTGGCCGGTGTTGTACTTGTAGGCCATCGCGACGATGGTCGGCAGCTTGGCGATCAGGCGGTTCACCGAGATGTTGCGGTGCTCCTCATCGGAGAAATCCATCGCTTCGTGGTAGAACGCCGAAAGCGCACCGACCACACCGACCATGATCGCCATCGGATGTGCGTCACGACGGAAACCATTGTAGAAGCGGGTAAGTTGGTCATGAACCATGGTGTGGTTCTTGATCGTCGTCTCGAATTGGACCTTCTGCGTCGAGTTCGGCAGCTCGCCGTTCTTCAGAAGATAGGCCACTTCGAGGAAGTTGCACTTTTCGGCAAGCTGTTCGATCGGATAACCACGGTAGAGCAACTCGCCCTTGTCACCATCGATGAAGGTGATCGAGGACTTGCAACTCGCCGTCGAGAGAAAACCGGAATCGTAGGTGAAAAGGCCTGTCTTTGCGCCCAGGGTCCGGATGTCGATGACATCCTGGCCGTGGGTGCCGACCATTACCGGAAACTCGACAGTCTTGCCGTCGATGGTCAGCGTTGCGGTGCGTTCAGTGCTCATAGGTCATCCCTCTTTTGCTTGCCCGTGATAACTACCAACTCCCAGACTGGCTGCGTCCCGAACTCAAGGTTCGCGCAACAGCGCAATCATCTCCCTCCAGCGATCGTTCTCGCATGGCTTGCTGCCATTGACCATTGCCCAGATATCATGGTCTTCATTGATGAGCAGGTCGTCGAGATCCGCCAGTTGATCCTCGGTCAGAGAATCGAAATGCTTATCCAGAAAACGTGCGAACACCAGATCGAGCTCGAGTAGAGCCCTGCGACACTGCCAGCGCACACGCCCCCTGTTTATGGTCATACGGCTCTTGCTACCATCATGTCCTTGATCTTGCCAATCGCACGGGTCGGGTTCAAACCCTTCGGACAGACATCGACACAGTTCATGATCGAGTGGCAACGGAACAGGCGGTAAGGATCTTCCAGGTTGTCCAGTCGCTCCGTGGTAGCCTGGTCGCGCGTATCGGCGAGGAAGCGGTAGGCCGCCAGCAGGCCGGCAGGTCCGACGAACTTGTCCGGATTCCACCAGAACGACGGACACGAGGTCGAGCAGCAGGCACAGAGGATGCACTCGTACAGACCGTTGAGTTCTTCGCGATCCTCGGGTGACTGCAGCCGCTCGCGCTCGGGGGCCGGATCGTCATTGACCAGATACGGCTTGATCGAGTGGTACTGCTTGAAGAACTGGGTCATGTCGACGATCAGGTCGCGGATGACCGGCAGGCCGGGCAAAGGCCGCAGCACGACCGGCTGCGGCAGCCCGTCGATCGCGGTCAGGCAGGCCAGACCGTTCTTGCCGTTGATGTTCATCGCGTCGGAACCACACACGCCCTCGCGGCATGAGCGGCGGAAGGACAAGGTGTCATCCTTCCCCTTCAGACGCACCAACGCGTCGAGCAGCTTCTTGTCGGACGGTTCGAGATCGACCGTGATGTCCTGCATGTACGGCTTCTCGTCCTTGTCCGGATCGTAGCGGTAGATCTTGAATTGAACGCTGCGCTTGGTCATGTCGATAAATCTCCCACGCTCAGTAGGTGCGCTTTGCGAGCGCGATCGGTTCGGTACCTTCGTTCAGCGGATTCAGGTTGACCGGCTTGTAATCGAGCCGGTCGCCTTCGCTGTACCACAAGGTATGCTTGAGCCAGTCATTGTCATTACGGCCATTCGGGAACTCGGCGGTATCCGGGGCATCGTCGCGCACATGCGCGCCACGCGATTCTTTTCGCGCCTCGGCCGAAACGATGGTGGCACGCGCCACCTCGATCAGGTTGTCCAGTTCCAGTGCCTCGACCCGAGCGGTGTTCCACACCTTCGACTTGTCGCCGATCTCGGTCCGCTTGGCTCGCTCGGCCACTTCGGCCATCTTGGCCACGCCTTCCTTGAGCAGGGAATCGAAGCGGAACACGCCGGCATGCTTCTGCATGGTGCGACGCATCTCGAGACCGACGTCGAACACGCTTTCGCCGTTGGTCTGAGACTCCAGACGCGCGATCCGCGACAACGAGAAGTCGGCGGCATCGGCCGGCAGCGGACGCAGGCTGAGATTGCCGCTCTGCAAATCCTCGACCACGGTTTCGCCAGCCGATTTGCCGAACACCAGCAAGTCGAGCAGCGAATTGGTGCCGAGACGGTTCGCGCCATGGACAGAGGCACAGGCGCACTCGCCCGCCGCGTAGAAGCCGGTGACGGGAGCGTTCGGGTTGCCGTCCTTGGGCACCACGACCTGACCCTTGTAATTGGTCGGAATGCCGCCCATCTGATAATGGCAGGTCGGCACGACCGGGATCGGCTCCTTGATCGGATCGACCCCGGCGAACTGGATCGCGATCTCATGAATGCCCGGTAGGCGCTTCATGATGGTCTCGGGGGACAGGTGGGTGATGTCGAGCAGCACGTAATCCTTGTCCGGACCGCAGCCGCGACCTTCGTTGATCTCGGTGGTCATCGCACGCGAAACCACATCGCGTGAAGCGAGATCCTTCAGGTTGGGCGCGTAGCGTTCCATGAAACGCTCACCGCTGGCATTGCGCAGAATGCCGCCCTCGCCCCGCACGCCTTCGGTGATCAGCACCCCGGCACCGGCCACGCCGGTCGGGTGGAACTGCCAGAACTCCATGTCTTCCAATGGAATGCCGGCACGGGCCGCCATGCCGACACCGTCGCCGGTGTTGATGAACGCATTGGTCGAACTGTGGTAGATCCGGCCGGCACCGCCGGTGGCGAAAACCGTCGCCTTGGCGTGGAAGATGCTGACCTCACCGGTTTCCATCTCCAGCGCGGTCACACCGAGAACGTTGCCCTCGCTGTCGCGGATCAGGTCGAGTGCCATCCACTCGACGAAGAACTGGGTGTTGGCCCGGACATTGCGCTGATAGAGCGCATGCAGCATCGCATGACCGGTACGGTCGGCCGCGGCACAGGAGCGCGACACCGGGGTCTGGCCGTAGTTCTGCGAGTGGCCGCCGAACGGACGCTGGTAGATCTTGCCGCTGTCGGTACGGTCGAAGGGCATGCCGTAATGCTCGAGTTCGACGACGACCTCATTGGCCTTGCGACACATGAATTCGATCGCATCCTGGTCGCCCAGCCAGTCCGACCCCTTGACGGTGTCGTACATATGCCAGTGCCAGTTGTCTTCGGTCGAATTACCCAGTGACGCGGCCACCCCACCCTGGGCGGCCACGGTATGAGATCGCGTCGGGAAGACCTTGGTCAGCACCGCAGTCTTCATGCCGGATTCGGCCAACTGCAGTGCGGCACGCAGGCCTGCACCACCGGCACCGACGATCACTGCATCAAAGGTACGCTTGGCTACACTCACGCTCAAAGCCTCCAAAGAATCTGGGCAGCCCAGCCGGCATAGCCGATGAGCAGGAACAGGACGATCACATGCAGGCCGAGGCGGATGCCGGTCGGTTTGATGTAGTCCATGAAGATGTCACGCACGCCGATCCAGGCGTGGTAGAACAGTGCCAGGAAGAACAGGAAGGTCAGGAAGCGCAGGAATCCACCCGAGAACATCGCCGACCAGGCCTCGTAGGACATCTCCGGCAGTGCCAGCGCGTACAGCGCGAAGATGACCGTATACAGCGCCATATACACAGCAGTCGCCCGCTGACCAATCCAGTCGCGCAGCCCGTAGTGCGCACCGACGACGATTCGCTTCACCATAGCATCACTCCGATGATCAGCGTCAGCGCGATGCTGACGACCAGTACGACACGCGAACTCTTGCGCGCGGCTTCCAGTTCCAGCCCCTTGTGCAGGTCCAGCAACAAGAAGCGGATGCCGGCACAGAAGTGATGGAGATAGGCCCACAGCAGACCGAACAGAATGAGCTTGATGAACCAGTTCGACACCACGCTCTTGTAAACCGCAAATGACTCCGGCGAACCGAGGCTGCGGTCGAACAGGAACAACAGGAACGGCAGAAAAAGAAACAAGCCCGCTCCACTGACGCGATGGAGAATCGACACGATGCCGGGCAACGGCAAACGTATCTCGTTCAGCGCCAGGAATTTCGGCCGTGGCTTGCGCGCTGTGGCTTCTGACATAGTTTTACACCCCTCGATGTGCGGCCGGATCAGCCGCGGGTCTCCCAAAGCAAAACAACCCGGATTATAGACGCCGTTTGAGCGCATACGGCACGCGCACGGCATCAATTCAGTTCATTCAGATAATAATGTTCGTCGGTCAGATAGAGCCCCCGGCGCCACTCCACCGGTTTGTCGCCGTAGGTATAGGTCACGCGCTCGACCGAGAGCAGTGGATGCCCCTCGGTTACGCCCAGCGCATCGCAGACCGAACGATCGGCCGCGACCGCCCGGATGCGCTCCTGGGCGCGAATCATGCGCAAGCCAAAACGCGTCTCGAACAGGCTGTACAGGGATCCGCTCCACGACTGCAACACCTCGAGGGTGAGCCCCTGGAAGATCTCGCCCGGCAGGTAGATCTCGTCGACGACGACTGGCTGACCGGAGAACTTGAGCAACCTGCGGACGATGATGATCGGATCGCCCGGCTTGATATCGAGCATGCGCGAGGCTTCCTGCCCTGCCTTGGCACGCCAACAGTCCAGTGGCACACTGGCGGGAGGCGTGATGTCCGCGTTGAGCGGGACAAGGCGCAAGAAACGGAAGAATGCACGCGGATCGTGGTGGGAAGCGACGAAGGTTCCCTTGCCCTGCTTGCGCACGAGCAGATTTTCGGCCGCCATCTCGTCGACCGCCTTGCGCACCGTACCCTGGGAAACATTGAAGCGTGCCGCGAGTTCTTGCTCGCTCGGAATCACTTGACCGGGACGCCACTCTCCCGCCTCCAAGGCCTGCATCATCAGGTCCTTGATCTGGCGGTACAGCGGGCTGAAGGTCGGTGCTTCTGGGATCATCCTGCTATTTCAGCATAAATTTCGAATAACGTCTATCTGTCGTCTTGTGTCTTATATAAGACATAAGACGTGAATTGACATTCTGTCGTCTTGCTTCTAACATCTTGCGGCCCGAATACCAGCATAAGCATGTCAGACGAACTGCAGCGACAGTCGGCTGGCAAAAGACTGTCGCCGGGTGCGAATACGATTAATTTCTGACGTCACTTAGTCGCTTTAGAGGGAGTATCCATATGAGCAAGCCCCCCGTACGCGTTGCCGTGACCGGCGCCGCCGGCCAGATCGGTTACAGCCTGCTGTTCCGCATTGCCAGCGGCGAGATGCTGGGCAAGGACCAGCCGGTCATCCTGCAGTTGCTAGACCTGCCCCAGGCCCAGAAGGCAGTCAAGGGTGTGATGATGGAGCTCGAGGACTGCGCCTTCCCGCTGCTCGCCGGCATGATCGCCACCGACGACCCGAACGTCGCGTTCAAGGATGCCCAGGTCGCCCTGCTGGTCGGCGCTCGTCCGCGCGGCCCCGGCATGGAACGCAAGGACCTGCTGACCGAGAACGCCAAGATCTTCACCGTGCAGGGCGCAGCGATCGGCCAGTACGCCGATCCGGACTGCAAGGTGCTGGTGGTGGGCAACCCCTGCAACACCAACGCCTACATCGCCAAGGAAGTGGCGCAGAAGTTCGGTCGCGTGCCGGCCAAGAACTTCACCGGCATGCTGCGTCTGGACCACAACCGCGCGCTGTCGCAGCTGGCCTCCAAGTCCGGCCGTGAAGT
>JAUVVG010000052.1 GCA_030604735.1 Azoarcus sp. | reverse complement strand
TAACGCATTGCAAGCGTTTGGCCGTTCGCTCCGACGCCCCTATGCGTCTGGATCCTTACTGCACGGCCAGCCTCCGAAGTGCTCGCGCGTCTATCGAACACTCTAAACGGTGAATTGCACCTCAAGCTGAATCGCCCCGGGTTTTCTAGACACCTTTTTGCCTCAGAATGAGGCGCAGATGGAGGTGTTGATGGAAGCGAGGAAGGCGCGTGTGCGCTACACGGAAGAGTTCAAAGTCGAGGCGGTTCGTCAGGTGACCGAGCGGGGTTACTCGACAGCCGATGTGTCAGCGCGGCTGGGGGTGAGCACCTACAGCCTGTACGAGTGGATCAAACGGTACTCGACCCCGGCCGAGCAGCGCGCCAAGCACGACGCCCAGGCCGATGAGATTCGCAAACTCAAGGCCGAGTTGCGTCGCGTGACTGAGGAGCGCGACATCCTAAAAAAGGCCGCCGCGTACTTTGCCAAGCAGTCCGGGTGAAGTACGCGTTCATCGACCGTCACGCGGTCGAACATCCGGTTCGCCGCCTGTGTGCGGTGATGGCCGGGTACTACGCCTGGAAGCGACAGCCGGAGTCGGCCCGCTCAAGACAAGATCGGCTGCTTACCCCGCTGATCCGCCAGTGCTGGGAAGAGAGCGGTCGGGTCTATGGCTACCGCAAGATTCGCGACGATCTGCGTGATTTGGGCGAGCGGTGCGGCAAGCATCGCGTAGCGCGACTCATGCGCCATGCCGGTCTGCGCTCACATACGGGCTATGGTCGTCGTCCCGGTATGCGCGGTGGCAAGGCTTCGGTTGTGGCCCCGAATCACCTGCAGCGTCAGTTTGAGGTCAGCGAACCGAACAAGGCATGGGTGACCGACATCACCTACATCCGCACGCACGAGGGTTGGATGTATCTGGCGGTGGTGCTCGATCTGTTCTCGCGCCAAGTGGTCGGCTGGTCGATGAGCGGCCGAATGACCAAGGAATTGGCGCTCAATGCACTGCTCATGGCGGTGTGGCGTCGCAAGCCACAACAGGAAGTGCTGGTGCATTCGGATCACGGCAGCCAGTTCAGCAGCCATGACTGGCAGGACTTCCTGAAGGCCCATCGCTTGATCCCGAGCATGAGCCGGCGGGGCAACTGCCACGACAACGCCGTGGCCGAGAGCTTCTTCCAGTTGCTCAAGCGCGAGCGGATCAAGCGCAGGATCTACCCTGACCGGGCCGAAGCGCGTGCCGATGTGTTCGATTACATCGAGATGTTCTACAACCCCAAGCGTCGGCACAGTTCCAGCAATGGTCTGTCGCCGGTACAGTTCGAGCAGCAGTTCCGAATCAGGAACTCAAGCGTCTAGAAAACCCGGGGCGATTCAACATGCGCCCGAGCGTGATCCTATGAGTTGATCCGTAGTTTTGTGACAAAGCGCGCGCCTCAAAACTCGCTATGTTGTTGATATTACGTGAGTTGTGGTTTTGCGTTTTGAGACAAGTGTCGCTCTATTTTGTGGCTTGCGACCCCGTGCTCGTCGCTGATCACCCTCATCTACCATAGCCTCATGCAATTCAGTCCGCTTAACCGTAGGCTACGTGCGGAATAGTTCCAAAAGGCTGACATTCAAGGCTGTGGCTAATTTCTCGATGTTGTCGAGGGAGATGTTGCGCGCACCACGTTCAACGTGAGCGACGAACGTTCTGTGCAAGCCGGCCCGGAACGCAAGCTCGTCTTGTGACCAGCCGCGCTCGGCACGAAGCCGTCTAAGGCTGGACGACAAGATTTTTCTAGCGGACTGCTCTTGCATGCATCACATCTCAGACGTCCGTAAAGATGAGATGCTCTTCGCTTGATGTGCTTAAGTCAGCCGCGTATAAGTCACAATTTGAGTTTTCCCCTCGACTACTTCTTGCGCGACCACATACAGCATGTCTTCAAAAAACCTTGATGGCCTTCTCGATGAACACACGTGGATGGATCCCAGCGCGCTACATCGTGCGGCGCGGCGTGTTCAGCTTAGCAATGCCAGCCATACGTCACGCCGCGAACAGCTGCTCAAACTCGCTGATCGCTTTAACGATGCGCTCGCACCGCATACAGCGTGCAAACCAGGCTGCTCTCACTGCTGTTACATGCCAACACTCATCTACACCCACGAGGCTGAGCGCCTTGCGGTGGCGTCCGGTAGAAAGATGAACGACATCCCCCCCAGGCTCGTTGAGACGTCGCTCAGAACGGCGGCGAAGGTAAACGGTACGCCGTGCCCATTCTTGTCAGGCGACGGAAAGTGCTCGGTCTATAACGACAGACCTCTTATTTGCCGGTTGCACCACTCGCTGAACGAGGACCCGGACGACTGCCGCGTCGGTCCTCACGGAACCGTATCACCGGTGAAAAGATATGATGTTGATGTAATCGAGACGCCATATCATCTGTTGATGTACAGCAAGAAGAGGCCTGAAGGCTGGGCTAGCATTCATGAGTTCTTCTCGACCGACTGATGTGGGCTCAGTCGTCCAAGTTCATGATCTGCGAAATTGGCGTTTCTCTAGCGCCCGTGGGGGATGGACACATAGAGCGCTTTAGCTGTCTGAAGTGTCCATGTTTAGGATGAATTGATGGACTGTTTCTGCCGTCTAGGTTTCTAAATTTAATGGGCAGAAGCGTGTCCATTTTTAGAAAAGCGCCGGATAGTCCGCTATGTTTACCAATTTCATCACCCGGGCAAAGGGATCGCATTGTAACGCTCATGCGCATTTCTTGAGTAGCGCCGAGGCGCCCAAAACGCCGGTTCAGACCATTCGTTACCGATTCAGCCAAGCGTGACCGCTATCGGGGGCGTAAAGCCGCAAGCGATAGCGCGGGGAGGCGTCGTGCGGCCGCGTTGATCGCTTGCGTGAGGGACTTGCCCTATTTGCCTTCGCCGGGCTTCTTGCGCGAGAAGCGACTGCCGGCGCGCTCGGGGTCGAAGCCACTGCTGCTGCTGCGCGATTTGGGTGCGTCGATCCGGCCACCGGAGAAGCGATCTCCGGACTTGGCATCGCCGAACCGGCGCGGACCGGAAGGCTTGTCGCTGAACGTGCGGCCTCCTCGTTCGCCATGAGGTTTGCCCGCCGGCTTGCCACCGGGGCTTCGGCCGGTGCGTGAGCGGGCGTCGTCACGGCGTGCTTCGTCTTCGTCGAGTTCGCGGATTTCCAGTTTCTGTTGGCGGACCCGGACCTTGCGCAATACGGCCAGGATCTCCTTGGAGAGGTCACCGGGGAGTTCGACGGTGGAATAGTCGTCGTAGAGATTGATCTGCCCGATATAGCGGCTTTCGATGCCGGCTTCGTTGGCGATGGCGCCGACGATGTCCTTGGGCGAGACCTCGTGATTGCGACCGACCTCGATGCGGTAGCGGATCAGCTTGCCGTCTGAATACTCGCGACGGCGCTCCAGGATTTGCGCCCGATTCTCGCGCGGGGCGCGCTCGGGCCGGTCGATGCTCCGGTCGGGTCGATCGTTGCCGCGTTCCGGTCGATCGTCCCCTCGGTCGGTGCGACGGGCAGGACGTTCGAAGCGGTCGTCATGACTGCGCTCGGCACGGGGTGGCCGGGTGTTGGCGATGTCGGGGCCGTCGTTGTCCGGCAACTGCAGGGGGCGTTCGCGCTGGGCGAGAAAGGCCAGTGCGGCGGCGATCTCGTGCAGGTCGGCCTCACCGGAAGATTCCAGGTCGGCAACGACTTCACGGAAAAAGTCGAGTTCCTCGGCCTGTATGACTTCTTCGATCTGCTCGCGGAACAGCGCCACGCGGCGGTCGGCGACCGCCTGACGCGACGGCATGACCTGCGGTTCGATCTTCTGCCGGGTCGCGCGCTCGATGACCTTGAGCATGCGCATCTCGCGGGTGGTGACGAACAGCACCGCAGTGCCACTGCGGCCGGCACGACCGGTGCGGCCGATGCGGTGGACATAGGCTTCGGTGTCGTAGGGGATGTCGTAGTTGATCACATGGGTGATCCGGGCCACATCGAGCCCGCGCGCGGCCACATCGGTCGCGACCACGATGTCCAGCGATCCGCGCTTGAGCTGCTCGACCACCCGTTCGCGCAGCTGCTGGGTCATGTCGCCGTTGAGCGCTGCGGCCGAGTAGCCGCGGGCTTCCAGCTTGTCGGCGAGTTCGACTGTGGCTGTTTTTGTGCGGACGAACACGATCGCGGCGTCGAAGTCTTCCTCGATCTCCAGGATGCGGGTCAGGGCCTCCAGCTTGTGAGCCGGATGCACTTGGCAGAAGCGCTGATTGATGCGCTCGACCGTGGTGGTGCTGGTCTTGATCTTGATCTCGCGCGGGTCGCGCAGGTAGCGATGCGCGACCCGCCGGATCGGGTCGGGCATGGTCGCCGAAAACAGGGCGGTCTGGCGGGTGGCCGGCGTATGCTCGAGGATCCACTCGACATCGTCGATGAAGCCCATGCGCAGCATCTCGTCGGCCTCGTCGAGCACCAGCGCCTGCAGCGAGGACAGGTCCAGGCTCTTGCGCTCGATATGGTCCATGACCCGGCCCGGGGTGCCGACGATCACATGCGCACCGCGTTTCAGTTGCCGCAACTGCACCACCATGCTCTGACCGCCATACACCGGCAGGACGTGAAAGCCGGGCAGGTGCTTGGCATAGCGCATGAAGGCCTCGGCGACCTGGATCGCGAGTTCGCGGGTCGGGGTCAGCACCAGCACCTGCGGACTCTGGATGCTTGGGTCGAGGCGGCTGAGCAAGGGCAGCGCGAAAGCGGCGGTCTTGCCGGTGCCGGTCTGGGCCTCGCCGAGAATGTCCAGCCCTTCCAGCAGCAGCGGGATGCAGGCGGCTTGAATCGGGGAGGGCGTCTCGTAGCCGACGTCGGCCAGGGCTTCGAGAATGGGAGGAGAGAGGTCGAGCTGCTTGAAACTGTCCATGGGGATCACATCGGCAGGGCGGCGTCGCGACAAGCCCGGTCGGCGAGGGCGAGGTCCGTGAAAGGGAGGGGGAAACCGCTTGGTTTCGTCTAGACGCTATGCTACCGAATCCGTCGCACCCTTGCCCGATTGATTGGTCGGGTGGGTGGCGACGTTCGTCGATTCCAGCGTCGTTTCCGGGTGGTATGCGGGAACGCCTTGGCCCGGGCGGACTCTTGTCAAAGTCGGCGTATCTGGACGAGGCTATGGCTTCGTTGCATCAGGCCCGGAGCCGGCTTGCCAGCGTGGAATGACGACACACAGCGGAGGACATGCATGTCACTGAACAACAAGGTGCAACTGATCGCCTATCCGAACCGGATCGGCCGCAATCTGCGTGACCTGGCCGGCTTCGTCGAACGCCACCTCGGTGATGCGATCGGCGGCATCCATGTCCTGCCGCCGTTTCCGTCGAATGCGGATGGCGGGTTCTCGCCGCTGACCCACAAGGAGATCAATCCGGCCGTCGGCGATTGGTCCGACATCGGCCGGCTCGCCGCGAGATACGACATCTGCCTAGATCTGGTGCTGAATCACATTGCCGATGATTCAGCCGAGTTTCAGGATTACGTCCGCAACGGGCGGGCGTCGCGTTTCGCCGAGCTCTTCGTGGACGTCGATGAACTCGGCGAAATCGGGCCGGACGATCTGGCCAAGATCCATATCCGCAAGGAGAAGGAGCCGTTTCGCGAGGTCCGTTTCGCCGACGGCAGCACCGGACGGGTGTGGTGCACCTTCACCGAACGTCAGGTCGACCTCGACTATGGCGCGCAGGCGACCTATACGATGATGGCCGACACGATCGCCTTTCTGGCGCGGCAAGGCGTCAAGTTGCTGCGGCTGGACGCCTTCGGCTACACCACCAAGAGGATCGGCACCAGCTGCTTTCTGGTCGAACCGGAAGTGTGGGAGATCCTGGAGTGGTTCCGCGCCTGCGCCGCGGCAGAGGGTGTGGAGATCCTGCCCGAAGTGCACGATCACCCGAGCTACCAGTATGCGATCGCACGGCGGGGGATGTGGGCCTATGGCTTCGCGCTGCCGCCACTGGTGCTGTATTCACTGCTGGATGCCAATAGCACTTATCTCAAGGCCTGGCTACGGATGTGTCCGGCAAACCAGGTGACCGTACTCGATACCCACGACGGCATCTGCATTCCGGATGTCGAGGACATCCTCCCCAAACACCATGTCGAGGCGATCATCCGCAACGTGTCGGAGCGCAGTGCCGACCCGATCCTGCGCCGATCGGCTGCGAACGCGCACAGTGTCGGCGCGATCTACCAGCTGACCTGCACCTTCTACGACGCCTTGCAGCGCAATGACGACGCCTATGTGGCGGCCCGCGCCATCCAGTTGTTCGCGCCGGGGATACCGCAGGTCTATTACGTCGGCCTGTTGGCTGGCTGCAATGATGACGCGCTGGTGGCCGAGACCGGCGAGGCACGCGACATCAATCGACACTACTATTCGCTGGCTGAAGCCGAGGCCGCCCTCACGCAGCCGGTGGTGGAGCGCCAGCTCGCGCTGATGCGGCTGCGCGCCAGCCATCCGGCGTTTCAGGGTCGTTTCGAGCTGTACTACTCCAACGACTCCAGCGTGGCGATGGGCTGGCAGCAGGGGGACCATCGCTGCCACCTGTTCGTCGACCTGAATTTCCGTACCGCGACGATCACGCTGACCGACCCTGAGACCGGTGTGGAGAGCAGTTTCAGGGCTTGATGCAGGTGTGACCGCTGGTGTCACCGGGTCGCCGAGCAGGCCGGGCCAGGCCTGATCCGGACCGCATTCCGCGGTCGTGCCAACGCGGCGACACGCCGTCAGCACCTCGCTGCGAGGGTGCCTTCGACCGCCTCCAGGAACTCCTGGCCCCAGCGATGGATGTCGTTGTGCTGGACGATCCCGAACGACTCCCGCAGCCGGGCCTCGGCCTCGGCCCGATTGAGCGTGAGGCCGAAGTAGAGCTTGTCGCGCAGGTCGCTCAGGTCGTGGGGGTTGGTCAGCACCGCACCATGCAACTCGGCAGCGGCACCGGCGAATTCCGACAGCACCAGTACCCCGCATCCCTTGATCAGCCCCTGGGTGGCGACGAATTCCTTGGCGACGAGGTTGAGGCCATCGCGCAGCGGGGTGATCCACATCACGTCGGCCATTGCGTAATAGGCGACCACCTCCTCGAACGGGAAGGGCCGGAAGAAGAACTGTACCGGCGTCCACCCGACCCGGGAGAACCGACCGTTGATTCTCCCGACGGCCTGTTCGATCTGATTCTGCAAGGTGTCGTAGATCGTCATCTCGCGTGCAGCCGGCACGCAGATCGTGATCAGCGTCACCTTGCCGAGCAACTCGGGGTTGTCGTCCAGCAAGGCCTCGAAGGCGAGCAGCTTCTCCAGCGTACCCGTGGTGTAGTCAAGCCGCTCGACCGACAGGATTACCCGGATGCCGGCGAGCTCGTGCCTGAGCGACTCCATCAGCTCGATGGTGTGACTCGAGCCGAGCAGGGCCTCTATACGGCCGATATCCAGGCCGACCGGGTGGGCGCCCAGGCCGATGCGGCGGCCATGCACTTCGATCGCGGTGGTCATCTCGTCCAGACCGACCGCGCAGCCATAGCTCAGGTAGCGCGGCGCGCAGCTGCGGGTTTCGAGTGCCTTGAGTGGCGCCACGCCGCGTGCGACGTCGACGAAGTTCTCCGACTGACGCGGAATGTGAAAGCCGATGTAATCGCATTGCAGCAGGCTGCCGATGATCTCTCGGCGCCATGGCAGGACATTGAACACGTCGGCCGACGGGAAATAGGTGTGATGGAAGAAGGCGATCTTCAGGTCCGGTCGCAGTTCGCGCAGATAGGCCGGCACCATCCACAGGTTGTAGTCGTGGATCCAGACCACGGCCGCCTCGGCCGCCTCGGAGGCGGTGCGTTCGGCGAACAGGCGGTTGACCCGCAGGTAGATCGCCCAGTCTTCCTCACGAAAGATCGCCCGCTCCCAGAAGGTATGCAGCGTCGGCCAGAAGGCCTCCTTGGAGAAACGCTTGTAGAAGACATCGACATCGTGCTTGGTCAGCGCCACCCGCGCCGCGGTCAGGTCGGGGTAGCGCTCGCGATCAACATCGGTATGGGTCTCGAACGGGATTGCCTTCTTCGGGTCGTGGATGGACCAGGCCACCCATGAGCCGCGCCGCCCTTGACCGAAGAAGCTCAGCAATGTCGGGATGATGCCGTTCGGCGAGGTCGGGCGGCGACGGGTCAGCACGCCTTTGTCGAAGCTCTCTTCATAGGGCAGACGGTGATAGACCATGACCAGGTCGGCCTTGCCACGGGCTTCCAGCGCCGACAATTCGGCGTCTACACCGTGGGGCCCGAGAAAGCCGAACTGGCTGATCACTTCCAGAATGCCGCCGCAGCCGGTGTGACTGGAGTGCAGCACCCGTGCCCGATCCCGGGTCGCATCGATCAGGCCCGGTTCGGAGTCGCCGACGCAGACCCCCTTGAACCCCTGCTCGTACATCGACAAGTCGTTCAAGGTGTCACCGGCCACCAGCACGTCGTCGGGCTCGATGCCGAGGTGCGCCACCAGCTTGCGCAAGGTGCTGCCCTTGTTCACGCCGCGGGGCAGGATGTCGAGGTACATGTCGGCTGAAAACAGCACGTCGCAACCCAGACGCTCGGCGATCGCGGTGATTTCGGGCGTGATCGCGTTGGCGCTGCAGAAGTAGGAGCAACGGCGTTGCTGCGGTACTTCCTGGCGCTCGAGGCCGTCGAAGCGCGCCATCGCATCGGCCACGGTCCGCTCGCCCGGCCAATGGGCCTCGATGTCGGTCTGAAGCGGCTGGACCGGGACCTTGTTCTGCCCGTCTACGACGGTGGCGCCGACGTCGGCGATGATGAAGTCGGGGCGGGGGATGGTCGGGTCGGACAGCAGCGGCAGCACGACCTCCAGCCCGCGCCCGGTGACGAAGATGAGCTTGATCTCCGGGTGGGCCGAGATGAGCTGGTACAGCCGATGCCGGTTGTCTGGGTCGCCGGCAAGAAAGGTTCCGTCGAGATCAGTGGCGAGCAACATGAGCGTTTCTCCAGTTCGGGATGAACGCCGACACGGATGCCGACTGTGATGGGTTCAGCGCACCACCCGGACGCAGAAAGCGCTCGCCCCGGTCTTGTCCTGACATTTGTATTTGCGAAAATATTATACCGCATTGCAGCAATGTCGCTGGCAGACCCCTCGACAGGACCATCGAAAGCGCGGACGACGGGCGGAGAGGGCTATTGCGTCTGGCCGAGGCCGCAAGGCCCTGGCGTGCCCGAATGGACAAAAAAGAACCGGCCTGTTGGCCGGTCCGGGCTGATCCTAGAGGCGTGCCGAATGCTCAGAGCACTTTCTCGATGGCCGCGCGCAG
This sequence comes from Azoarcus sp., assembly GCA_030604735.1. GTDB lineage: Bacteria > Pseudomonadota > Gammaproteobacteria > Burkholderiales > Rhodocyclaceae > Azoarcus_F. The sequence continues at coordinate 10,400 of JAUVVG010000052.1, read as the reverse complement.
TTCGGCAGCATCCGGTGCGACCCGGCTGGGAAAGGCCGCGACCACCTGGCCGTTGCGGTCGATCACGTATTTATGGAAGTTCCAGCGCGGTGCGTCGGACTGGCGGGCGAGCTCCTGGAAAATCGGATGGGCATCGCGACCGCGCACGCTGATCGGGGAGAACATGTCGAAGGTGACCCCGTAGTTGACGAAGCAGACTTCGGCGGTTTCCGCTTCGTCACTGGCTTCCTGGCGGAAGTCGTTGGATGGGAAGCCGACGACTTTCAGGCCGGCATCGCGGTAGGTCTGGTGCAGTGCCTCGAGCCCCTCGAACTGCCCGGTGAAGCCGCAATGGCTGGCGGTGTTGACGACCAGCAGGGGATGCCCGGCGAACTGCTCGCGCAGATTGACCAGTTCATTGGAGTGCAGCCGCCGCAACTCGTGATCGAACAGCGCCGCCTGCGATGTGTCGCTGGCGAGGGCGGCGGGGGGCCAGGCGAGCAGGGCGGCGAGCAAGGAAGACAACAAATATCGCATGACGAATCCTCCGGGTGACGGTGGCTGTGACCGCGCTACCCGGGCCGGAGTTCGACCCGATGGCTTATTGCGCGACGCGGACACCGGGGAAGCTGGACAGGATCGCGGTGCGGATGTCGCCCGGTTCCTGGATGCCGGTCAGCGTGGTGCGAAGCCGGCCGTTGCCGTCGAACATCAGCAGGGTCACATGACCGGCGTTATGGCGGGTGGCGAGGATGGCTCCGTCGGTCCGGCCGCGGTCGGCCAGCCTGAACTGGACCCGTCCATCGAACTCGCGCCGCACCGATGACAGGTTGTCGCTGAGCTTTCTGCATTCGCTGCAACCGTGGTCCATGACCTGCACGACGGTCGGCTGTCCGTTGCCGATCACCGACAGGTCATAGCGGACGGCGGCCCGCTTCTCGTATTGCATTACCCCGACCACAGCCAGTGGAATGGCGACGGCGAGCGCGATGCCGCCGCGAATCAACAGGCGCCGGTCACGGCGCTTGACCCGCTCGGCATGGGCTTGCCTGGCGTCGGTGGTGAGGCGGTGTTTCTTGTGTGGTTTGCTCATCGTGGGCCCATCATGACAATGCTGGCGAATACGCGTTTTGGCGAATTATGCGGATCGGCTGAATCATTGGGATCGGGTGACTCGTCCTGGCGCTCGCCGCCCGCTCAGCCATCGACCGGATTCTCCGGCGTGTCGAGCGTAAGTTGATAAAAGGCCAGGTCCAGCCAACGTCCGAACTTGAACCCCGCTGCGCGGATCGTACCGGCGTGGACGAAACCCAGCGATTCGTGCAGCTGAATGCTGGCCCGGTTACCGGCGTCGATGCCACCAACCAGGGTATGGACATTTCCCTGCCTGGCCCGAGCGATCAGTGCTTCCAATAGCATCCGGCCGACACCGCAGCCCTGGTGCAAGGGATGGACATAGACCGAATGCTCCACCGTGTATTTGAACGCAGCGAAGTTTCGAAATGTGCCATAGCTCGCGAAACCCATCAATTCACCGTGTGCGGCTTCGACGCCGATGACCGGAAAATGGTTGGCGGTTTTGACCGCAAACCAATCCGACATGGCAGTCAGCGGGCGGGGGCGATATTCGTAGAGCGCGGTGGAGTGTTCGATCGCGTTGTTCAGGATACCCAGAATCGATTCGGCATGGCGTGCTTCGGTGCAGTCGATCAGCCGGGGCGTCATTGCGGCACTTCCGCTCGATCGGACGGCAGAACCTGCCAATCCGGATCCTCGAACTCGCCGATGACGGTGATCACGCATTTCTCGGCATGTCGTGCCAGGATGCTGCGGACCAGCTCGTGCTGGCTGTCGTCCTTGGCGTCGCGATGCGCCTTGGATTGCCAGTGCGCGATCGCGAGCAGGGTATCCGGTTCGCCGATCTTGCGGTGCAGATAGGTGCCGAGCGCCCCCGGTGTCCGCTGGATGATCTCGCTTGCCCGAACCCAGGCGTCGGCATACTCCGCGACCGTATAACCGGGCTTCATCCGGACTTCAAAGATGAATTTCATGGTTTCCTCCTCGCCGGCATGCTATCCCGTTGATGCCCGGACAAGCGTAGCGGTCAACCCGGATCCGCGAGGCTCTCCTCCTGTCGGGCGTCCGGAGGCGTCGTTACGGGTGGGCGGACTCCAGCCTCGTATTCTTCGTAAAGCGCCCGTCCGAATGCCTTCCAGACCGGCCCGCCATGGGTATGGATGCCGATCTCGGCACTCTGGCGCATGTTGTCCAGCATCAGCTCGGACAGCGCGAGAAACTCTCCGGTGAGTTTCTCATGGCGGATAGGACTGCGCAGCAACTTCATCATGCACTCGGGCGTACAACTGAGCGCGCGGTGCGCCAGTCGGCGCAGCTGGGCCTGGTCTTCCCAGTCCAGGCCGATCCCGATTCCGCGCTTGTAGATCTCGTGCTCGATCTCGTCCGCCGTGCGATCGAAATGTCCGAAGCCCGCCATTCGCGTTCCCTCTTTATGTGACAGCCCTTGTTCGATTGTATGTCGATAAGCTGGTGCAGTGCAGCATACTGCGTCATCTCACGCCGAATGCCAGAGAGTCTACTTGGCTGACTGGAGAGTGGACCGTTCGTCAAACGCCCGGCTTGCGTAAATCCTCCCGCTTTCAATAAGCTCCTTGTCTCTGATCCGCTGGAGCCATCATGATGAGCCTGATCTATCGCGACGATGCCGACCTGACCGTTGAACAGGCCATCGATCTCTACCGGCGTTCGACACTGGGTGAACGCCGCCCCGTGGACCGCCCGGACATCTTTCGCAGCATGCTCGACCACGCCAACCTGACCGTCACCGCCTGGGACGGCGACCGTCTGGTCGGCATCGCGCGCACGCTCACCGATTTCGGCTACGTCGCCTATCTCGCGGACCTCGCCGTCGATCTCGACTACCAGCGCCAGGGCATCGGACGAAGCCTGGTCGCCGAAACCCGGCAGCGTCTGGAGCCGACCTGCATGATCGTGTTGCTCTCCGCGCCAAAAGCGAACGAGTATTACCCCAAGATCGGCTTCGAGCACCATCCGCGAGCGTGGGTGATGCCAGGGCGCTGAACTGTCCAATCCGTGGCGGCGGCCTTGGGTCTATTCGTCCAACCCGGCGCACCGCTGCGGACTGCTCTCGCACTGCCCTCGCACCGCTCTTTCACCGCCCTTAGACCGCCCTCGCCAGCACGCCGATGGTCGGTGCCCAGTCGTCGCCGGGTTTCTTCTTGCGAGTGACCAACGTCAGCTGGGAGGGCGCGAAGACGTTGGCATTGTGGGTGACCGGGGTGGTGATCAGGTACTGGGCGCGGGTGGCGCGCAGGAAGGTGCCGACCCGGTCGATGTTGGCGACGTCGAGGTGGGCAAAGGGTTCGTCGATGAAGACGAAACCACCGGGACGGGCTTCGTCCATCAGCAGGGCGATCAGCAGGATGAGCGACTTCATCACCTGCTGGCCGCCGGAGGCCTCGCCGTCGTTGAGGCCGACCGCGCCCTTGCGGTCGAAGTCGAAGCGGACCTCGAGTCCGGCCTGGGCGAGTGAAACATCGTCGTGGCCCAGCGCCGGCGGCGGGCAATCCACGCCGACGCCGGCGAGATCGCCCAGCGCCTTGAGGTTCTTGCCGTACTGACGGATGGTGGCGCGCAGCTTGGCGACGTAGGCGTTGCGTGCCTCTTCGGTGAGGCGACGGGCGGTGGCGCAATAGCCCTGGCGGTCGCGGTAGTCCTGCTCGCGCTTGGTGACGTCGGCCTTGAGGCGCTCGGCCAGGGTCAGCACCGAGGCGTCGGTGATCCAGTCCCCATCCGCCAGGCGTGTGCGCAGGCGGTCGCGTTCGCGACGGGCGCCGGCGGCCGACTCGTAGCGTTCGGCCAGCAAGGCGAGGTCGGCCGGCTCGCGCCAATGCGCCGGCATGCCGCGGCGCAGCGCGCGCAGGCGGACGATGCGCTGGGCCTGGATGAGGCGGCGCGGACCGGTTTCACGCGCGAGTTCGGCCAGGCGGACGTCATGGCTGTTCAGCTCGCGCTTGCGGCGGTCGATCTCGATCGCGATGCCGGACAGACGTCCGGTGAGTGCATCCGAGGCGGTACGGGCCCGCTCGCGTTCGGCCAGGGCATCCGCCAGCGTCTTGCGGGCCTCGGGCAGCGCGGCCTCGGCTTCGGCGTACTGGCCGGCCTTGGCGGCCAGCAGTTGGGCCGACTGCAGGCCGAGCAGGCGTTGGCGCAGCGTGGTGAGGCGTTCGGCGGCGGCGGCGACCTTGGGGCGCAGGGCGAGCAACTCGGTGTCGAGCGTGCGGATGTCGTCCTGGAGCTGCGCGATGCGCGCCTGACGGGCGAGCTCGCCAAAATGGAAATCCGCCGGCTTGCCCAGATGGCGTGCGCCGCGGCGCTCGCGATGGTAGGCGTCGGGGGTGATCCACTCGACGTCGCGGTCGAGACTGCGCGCGGCTTCGACGCTGTCTACCCGACGGATGCGGTTGAGCAGGTCGGCGAGCCAGCGGGGCACCGGCGCCGAGAAGCGTACGACCTCGGCCAGGCTGTGCGGACGGGCCGGCGGGGCTTCCTCGCGCTCGGGCACGACGAAGTGACGGAAGCGCTCGCGCTCGCCCAGGGTCCACGCGGCATGGCGGTCGCGCTCGTGCTCCAGCAGCACGATGTGGCGGTAGGGGCGCAGCACTGCCTCGACCGCGGTCTGCCACAGCGGATCGGTGACCTCGACGATCTCGGCCAGGCCGCAGTGGGCGATGCCCTCGTCGGCGAGCAGTGCGCGGAAGCGGGCGACCTCCGGGTCGCTGGGCGGGCCGCTGCGGTTTTTTGCGTTGCGCAGGCTCTGGGTCTTGTCTTCGAAGCGGGCGACGCAGTCGCGTTCGGTCGCGCGCAGGCGACCGAGTTCGGCTTCCAGGGTTTCGTGCTCGGCTTCGAGCGCGACCGCGTCGGCGCCGTGCTCGGCGGCGAGCTGGGTGCGCAGGGCGTCGCGTTCGTGCAGCAGCTTGTCGAGATCCCGCAGCCGGTCGTGCGCGGCGAGGTGACGGGCCTCGGTTTCGCTAGTCGTTGCCGCGAGGGTGCTGCGCTCGGCCTCGGCGGCGGCTTGCTCGTGCTGCACGGTTTCTAGCCGGGCCAGCGCCTCACGGCGGGCGGCGCTGCGGGCGCTGCGCTCACTTCGCTCGGAGGCGAGGCGATCGCGTTCATTCGCGATATCGCGGGCGAGCTCGGCCGCTTCGAGCCGCGGCACGATCTCGGTTTCGAGCGCCTGGGCCTCGTCGGCGAGCTGCTTCCATTGCAGGTAGTTGTCGGCTTCCAGCCGCCGCGCTTCGGCCTGGGCGCGCAGGCGGTCGAGATCCAGGCCCAGATCGTTGAGTTCGCGTTCGGCGCTGCGTTGCTCCTCGCGGGCGGCCTGGTAGTTGTCGAGCACTTCCTTGTCGCCGAAGACGTCGAACACCAGTTCCAGCAGCGCGCGCGGGGAGTACTCGCACAGCTTGTCGGTGTCGCCCTGCTCCAGGGCCAGCACCTTGGCGATGGCCGGGGTCAGGCCGCCCCAGGCGAGCCGGCTCTGGTAGTCGCGCAGACCGATCCAGTCCTCGCCCTGTTCCAGCGTCTCGATCCCGATGTCGCCGTCGACGATGGTGTAGTCGCGTGTCCATTCTCCGCCGGCGCGGCGAATACGGCAGGCGAGCGTGACCTCGTCGGCAAGACAGGGGAAAAAAGGGCGCCGGCCGGTGTTGCCGGGCTGATTCGCCACGACCGCACGAACCCAGGCGAAGCTACGGTCGGCGCGACGCACATAGCGGCGGAAGTCGCGCTTGCCCGAGCAACGCAAGGCGAACAGCGTGCGCAAGGCGTCGAGCAAGGTGGTCTTGCCCGAACCGTTGGGGCCGACGATGGTGATGATCTGGGCGTCCAGCGGGAGCGAGAAGCGGCGCCAGTAGTCCCAGTGGACCAGTTCGAGCTGTTTGATGTGGAACATGAGATTGGATCTATTGGTCGGCCGGGAGCAGTTCTACATCGTAGTTCGGGAAAGCGCTGTCAACCGTGACCAGCGTGAGCGATTCGGTGATTGCCTGCCCGATCAGCAGACGATCGAAGGGGTCGCCATGGTGACGAGGCAGGCATCCCGCCGCGTGGGCATGCTGGAGAGTCACGGGTAGCGGCTCGAGGCCAGCTTCGGCAAGGTCTCGAAGCAGATCGGGTGGGGCTTCGAGACGTCCTGCACTGCGCTTGATCTCTATCTCCCATATGCTGACGGGGCTGACGAAAACCTCGTGCTCCGGGTCGGTCAGCAGATCCCGAGCGATCGGGCCGAGGCGTTCGGGGTCGGCCAGTGCCCAGAGCAGAGCATGGGTATCAAGCAAGAACTTCATCGTGGAAATATCTCGCTACCGTCGAAGCTATCGATGATCTCCTGCGGGGTCTCATCGAAATCCGGTGCAATCCAGACCTTGCCCTTCAAGCGACCAAACTGGCGTCTCGGCTTTTCCTCGATGAAGGGGACCAGCCGCACGAGCGGTTTGCCGGCACGCGCGATCACCACCTCTTCGCCTGCGATCGCTTGCTCGACTAACCGCGAGAGCTGAGTCTTGGCTTCGTGCATGTTGGCGGTAAGCATTGTCGATCTCCTGGGAATTCGTGTCTAGCTAGATTAGTCTAGTTGCTTAGCTAATACAAGTTCAGGTGGTTTCATCCCCGTCGTCGATGTCGTCGACGATCCGGTCGGCCTGCTCGAAAGCGTTCGCCTCAGGCACCGGATGTCCGGCGCGGGACAGGACCTCTGCCAGCGTGCCGTGGATGATGCGGTCAGCCATGACGCGGTAGTCGAGCGCGACGTCGAGTAGCGGGCCTTCGAGAATCATGCCGTTGCGCCGCTCGATGAAGCCCAGGCGGGCGAGCTTGCCGAGCATGAAGTTCTTGACCCGGCTGCGACCGCCCAGCGCCGGGCCGAAGTCGGCGATCAGCGAGGCCTCGGACAGGCCGGCCGATACGGTGGTGTCGTGGGCGACCGGCTTGTCGCCGCCGAAGAGGTCGGTCTGGCCGTCGTCGATGACTTCGCGGCGGGTGACCTGGCGCTCGCGCTTGGGGAGCACGATGAGCGACCAGATGACGACCAGCAGTGCGATCTCGTCACGGTTCAGACCGACGTTGCTGGCGGCGTACTCGCGCCGCGCGCCGAACACGGGCTCCATCATGTCCGGTACGAGTGCGACCGCGACATGGCCGGCGTAGGGGTTGTCCTGCAGTTGCAGGCCGACGGCGGCGAGGCGGTGGTCGAGGTCGATGCGGAAGGCTTCATCGACCAGCGCGCGGCGTACCTGGCGGTCGCTGCGCGGCAGCCAGCGATGGGCGATCAGGCGCGCGGTGAGCGCCTTGACGTCGTGTTCGATCATCGGGTGGATTCCGTGGCGGGTGGAGCGGGTCGGCGCGGTGCGACTTCGCCCCGGCTGATCAGGGCGATCTCGTCCTCGCCGACCGGGGTCAGTTCGTCGCCGAAGACGACCTCGACCGGCAGGCGCATGAAGCTGCCGACCGGGCCTTCGGCGGGTCCGTCGCCGCCGTCGGCGAGCAGGGCAAGCATGGACAGGCGGTAGGAGGCGGGTGCGAAGCCGCCGCCTGCGACCAGGGTCGCGAGCGCTGCGGACTCGGGCAGGGCGTCGATACGGCGGGTGAAGTGCTCGAGCAGAGCGAGGTCTTCGTGCTCGGGGCGGGTATCGACTTCGGCATCACTCGGGGGCGGCAGGGCCTGGTCGGTCTCGCGTGCGCGGGCTTCCTCGCTGAGCACGACTTCGGCGCGATCGAGCAGTTCGTGACCGCCGGCCAACAGCGGCAGGTCGGGCACCGCCGAGATCGCCTGGTCGGCGAGCGCGACCAAACGATCGATGTCCAGTCCGCGCAGCCAGGCCGACACATCGGACGACGAGATGCCGGAGGCGCCGAGCGTGACCCGTTGCGCCTCGATCTTGTTCAGCGCACGCTGAAAGCTTGCGTCGGCGCGTGCCAGCCGCGACTGGGCGAGCCCGATCCGCTGCGCGATGCGCGCGATGTCGAACGGCACCTCCGGGTCGGCCAGCAGGCCGCTCAGGATCTCGGTGCCGCGCGCGAGCCAGCGCTCGTTGGCGGACAGGCGCCTGCGTGAGGCGACGATGTTGTACTCCGAGCCGGAGGCGATCGCCTCCTCGAAGTGCCAGGTGAGGTCGTTGAGCTTGGACAGCAGGTGGCCCAGGGCCTCCGGGGTGACGCCGCCGACCGCCTGCAGGCCGGCGAGCTGGGCGGTCAGGAAGCCCAGTTCGACGTCCTCTTCCTCCGAAAAGCGCAGCAGCATCGAGATCGCCGCCACCGCGTTGCGGCCCATGTCCGACAGGTGATAGTGCCCGTCGTCGGCGAAGGCGAGCAGGGCATTGTCCCGCAGGCGCTTGAGCACCGTCTCGAGCTTGACCGGATCGACGTAGGTGAAGCGTGCGCGCAGCGCCTCCGGCGAAAATCGCGGTGCTTCGGTTTCCTGGCCGATCTCGCGTAACACCAGCAGGCGCAGCAAGACCTCGGCCTCGGAGCCGCGAAACAAGGTGATGAAGGCGTCGAGGATCGGCCGAGCCGCCACCAACGGCGCGAGTTCCGGCACGTCGTCGGCGGTGACGCCGGCAGCCAGGAAGTCGGTGAAGTCGTTCTGTGTTGAATTCAAGCCAAGTGCGTATCGAGGTAGATCACAGGGGTGATTGGTTTTTTGCGCCACGCGTCTTCGTTCCATGGCGACAACTCGTCGAGATCTTCAGGATCGCCTGTGATCGTTTCCCGTCGGGGCAGGTGGCTCAAGCGCGACGGTGAGGGTTCCGGTGCAAGCACCAGCCTTTTGCCATCGCATTCGATTACCACCTGTTCACCGGTAGCGAGCACGCGGTCGGCGATCTGGAAAATATTCTGCCCCAGCGCAGTGAGCGTGATCGGCTCCATTGTGAGTCCAGCCGACAGCGTATGGACATTGATGATTATCGATGAACATTCAGCCCGACGCTCAAACCCCTTGCTTCAAGCTCGCCGCGATGAAGTCGTCCAGGTCGCCGTCGAGTATCGCCTGGGTGTTACCGACCTCGTAGTTGGTGCGCAAGTCCTTGATCCTGGACTGGTCCAGCACATAGGAGCGGATCTGGTGGCCCCAGCCGATATCGCTCTTGCTGTCCTCCAGAACCTGCTGCTCACTCTGGCGCTTGCGCAGCTCGAGCTCGTACAGGCGGGCTTTCAGCATCGACATGGCCTCGGCCTTGTTCTTGTGCTGGGAGCGGTCGTTCTGGCACTGCACGACGATGCCGGTCGGCTCGTGGGTGATCCGCACCGCCGAGTCGGTCTTGTTGATGTGCTGGCCGCCGGCGCCGCTGGCTCGGTAGGTATCGATCCGCAGGTCGGCCGGGTTGATCTCGATCTCGATCGAATCATCGACTTCCGGATAGACGAACACCGAGCAGAAACTGGTGTGGCGCCGCGCGTTGGAGTCGAACGGGCTCTTGCGCACCAGCCGGTGGATGCCGGTTTCGGTGCGCAGAAAACCGTAGGCGTACTCGCCATTGACCTTGATCGTCGCGCCCTTGATGCCGGCGACTTCGCCTTCGGATTCTTCCAGGATCTCGACGTCGAAGCCCTTGCGCTCGCAGTAGCGCAGGTACATGCGCTCGAGCATGCCGGCCCAGTCCTGGGCCTCGGTGCCCCCTGCGCCGGACTGGATCTCGATGAAGCAGGGGCTGGGGTCCATCGGGTTCGAGAACATCCGGCGGAACTCAAGCAACTGGACCTTGGCTTCCAGCTCGCCGACATCGGTCTCGACCGCGACCAGGGTGTCCTCGTCGTCCTCGGCCTCGGCCAGGTCGAACAAGTCCTTCAGGTCGTTGGACAACTGCTCGATCTCATCGAGCGTGAGCACGACGTTTTCGAGCTGGCGCTTTTCCTTGCCGATCTCCTGGGCCCGCTCGGCGTCGTTCCACACCGCCGGGTCTTCCAGGGCGAGGTTCAGTTCCTGAAGTTTGCTGGCTTTTTCAGGGTAGTCAAAGATACCTCCGAAGTTCACGACCGCGGGCGCGCAGGTCGTCGAGTTTTTCGGACAGGCTGTTGAGGCGTTCGGCTTCCATGGAACTGCTCCGGCGAAATCTGGGAAACCGAAAAGTATACACGTGGAGTTCGCGTCGGGGCCGAGTTTGAACATGCCCAGACATAGCAATCGCATGAAAGTCCTCCGTTTGCTTTGGTCAAGGCCACAGTACGCCCAGAGGAGTACTGGCACTTCAAGCACGATGAGCGATCGTGTCCCGGGGCGTGGTGTAAGAAGCTGACGCTGCGGTAGGTCATCGTCTCCGGTTTGGCAGGAGAGCGGGTCAAGCTGCCACGGCGGACAAGCTGACGTTTGGATTGTCGCCGACTTCGGC